>JBHHYE010000022.1:0-55343 GCA_046757405.1 Acidobacteriota bacterium
CTCCTTCGTCGATAAGTGATCTTATTTTCAACGGTTTATAAGATCTTACCTATGAATGCGGGTTAGTGCAAGCGGTTGCTGGGCTGGGAACGGCCTGTGTGGTGGCTCCCACCACGCCCCAGAGCGGCGCCAGCCACGCCATGTCCGACCGTACGCCGCTGCGGGTGACCTGCCAGAGCGCCGCGGGAGCTCATGAAGCTTATGCTGTGGACGGACGCCCTGCAGACTGTGTCCGCATCGGGCTCTGTCACTACCTACCGGGAGCTGACTGGGTACTCTCGGGGATCAATGCCGGCGGAAACCTGGGAGTCGATGTTTACTACAGCGGCACCGTCGGAGCGGTGCGCGAGGCCGCCATTCTGGGCCGGCCCGCCGTCGCGGTCTCCCAGTATATCCGCGACCCGGCCCGGCTCGACTGGGACCGGTCGGCAGGCTGGGCAGCCCATGTCATCCGGCAGATCCTGCAGACGACTCCCCGGCCGTCCCTGTTCTGGAATATCAATCTCCCCCAACCGGATGGCGGTCAACCTCCCGCGGGAATCCGCCTCGTCCCGCTGGCGATCGAACCCCATGAGCTCGCGTACCAGCGCCACGATGCACCCGACCAGGTCAGCGTCTTCCACTACCGGGGGAGGTACCAGGAACGACCCCGGCCCCACGGGAGCGATGTGGACGTGGTCTTCGACGGCTTCATCAGTGTCACGCCCATGGGGCTGGACGTCTCGGCCACCGGAGGACCCTGGCCCGGTTTCACTCCGCCTCCCCGATGATCCCCCTCCACCCGGACCGTCGGGCATCGCATCGGCACGCGCCTCGGCCAGACCGTCTTCTCATCCCTGTGGTAGCATCGGTCCTCTCCAGGAGAACAACTCATGCCGGACCCTGCCAGAAGAAAAATCTCCCTGATCGGCGCAGGGAACATCGGTGGCACCATGGCGCACCTGGTTGTGGAGAAGGAACTCGGCGACGTGGTCCTCTTTGATGTGGTGGAAGGAATCCCCCAGGGGAAGGCGCTCGACCTCATGGAAATGCGGCCGGTCGGCAACCATGACGTGCGGGTGACCGGAACCAACGACTGGCCCGATTGCAAGAACACCGATCTCTTCATTGTCACCGCGGGAATCGCCCGCAAGCCGGGTATGAGCCGTGATGATCTTCTCGCCACCAATACGCGGATCATGAACGACGTGGCCACGCACATACGCGAGGTCGCCCCCGCCGCGTTCATCATCGTGATCAGCAACCCGCTGGATGCCATGGTGACCCTGTGCAAGCAGGTAACCGGTTTCCCCAAAGCGCGTGTCATGGGAATGGCCGGCGCCCTGGACACGGCCCGGTTCCGCCACTTTGTGGCCGAGGAGATGAGCGCCTCGGTGGAGAATGTCGTGGCGGTTGTTCTCGGCGGCCACGGGGACGACATGGTTCCTCTCCCCCGCTACTGTTCCGTGGCCGGCATCCCTCTGCAGAAGCTTCTCACGCCGGAACGCATCGAGGCGATTTGCAGCCGGACCAGGATGGCCGGGGGAGAAATCGTCAAGCACCTGAAAACCGGCAGCGCTTTTTACTCTCCGGCAGCCTGCGCGGTGCACATGGCCGAATCGATCCTTCGGGACCGCAAGTGGATCGTGCCTTGTGCCGTCCTCCTGGAGGGAGAATACGGTGTGGACGGGCTCTTCGTGGGCGTTCCCGTCACGCTGGGAGCCGGAGGCGTCGAGAAGATCCACGTTCTTGAACTGAACCCGGAGGAACGGGAGGCCTTCGACAGGTCGGTCCTCCACGTCCGCCAACTGGTGGCCAGCCTGAAGAACTAGCGGGGACGGCCGGTACGGCGTATCCTCCAGCCATGGACTTCAAGCGCGACCCCACGCCTGCCGGTCACGCTTTCCGGTTCTCTTTCTCCGGGCTTGAGAAGTACCGAACAGCTGCTCGAGGAACGGGGCAGGATCCTCCCCTTTTCCGGCGGTGGGAAGCCGTGGGGCTGCTCCTGCTGGTGGCCGTGGGAGCCTCATTCGTGCCCGGTGGGACCCAGCGGCCCGCCGCGGGCACCCTTCTGATGGAGGCCATGGCCCGGGGGGATCTCAGGGCCCGCTTCTTTTCCATTGCCCCGCCTCTTCTCTCGTTTATCTTCGCCTGGAGAGCATCAGGACGCCTGACGCGTTCCTTCAGACGGCTCCCGGCCGTCCTCGTGGTGGCATCTCTTTCCGCGGCCGCTGTCCTCATCGCCTTTCACTTGGGGTTCTTTCTGGCGCTGCAGACCCATTCCATCGCCTTCCCACCCCCGCCATCTCTCTGGAAGAGCACGCTCCCCGGCGCCCTCATGGGATGGGTTCTCCTGCTCGTGGTGACCGGTATCCGCTGGCTCTCGCACCGGGCGGATCACGAACTCAAGGCGGTACGGGAACACCTATCCCGGCATGAAAACAGCCCCTGAGTTCCCGGACCATCGCGGGACAACAATCCTCAGCGATTCATGGCCAGGCGACGGGTTCCGTCCCGGAAGATCACCTCCACCAGGTGCTGGCGGACAACCCGGGAGACCACACCCTCACCGAAGGTCTTGTGCTGCAGGCGCTGCCCCTGACCGAACTGGCTGGACACCTTGTAGGGCACCGGAGGTTCCTTGGAGGCCGTGCGAACGGCTTTCTCGAACGCCAGGGAGGGATCGCCTCTCTTCGCCCTGGGCACTTTGGTCTTGGCCGCCTTGGCCTTGCTCGTCTTGGCCTTGGCCGTCTTGGTCTTGCTCACTTTGGTCTTGGCGGCCTTGGTCTTGCTCACTTTGGTCTTGGCGGCCTTGGTCTTGCTCGCCTTGGTCTTGGTCGCCTTGGCCTTGGATGCTTTACGGGCCTTCGAGGTGGATCCCCCGGAACTCTTCGTGGATCGTGAGATGGTCATCGACTCGCACCTCCCTGGTTAAGCCCGGCTGTCCCAGGTCACATCGGGCACATCCTTCTTCAGGTTCTCGAAACGAGCCATGACGAACAGGGCGTCCGAGAGACGGTTCAGGTATTGCTTGACATGAGGTCCGACGGACTCCCGCCGCGACAGGGAGATGACATCCCTCTCAGCCCGGCGGCAGACGGCTCTCGCCTGATGAAGAGAAGCCGCCACAGGGCTTCCTCCTGGGAGTACGAAATTCTCCAGCGGCGGCAAGAATTGCATGAGATCATCCATCAAAGCCTCCAGGCCCCGTACATGCCGCTTCTCGATCCCGGGCACGGCACGGCGATCCTTTGCGTTCTCCTGGATGCAGAGGTCAGCTCCCAGATGAAAAAGCTCATTCTGAATGGTTTTCAGCGGCTCGATGAGTTCAGGTGAGAGATCTCCAGCCAACGCCGCGCCCACTGATGTGTTGAGCTCATCCACGGCACCGCAGGCGCGGATACGCAGGGAATCCTTCGAGACCCTCTGTCCGCCGCCCAGCGACGTCGTGCCGTCGTCCCCTCCTCGTGTGTAAACGCAGGTGATCCGGGGCATGAACTCTCCTTGGCCGCCTCATCCCATGTTCCGGACGATGGCCCTGGCAAACTCACTGCACTTGACCCTGGTGGCGCCGTTCATGTTTCGGGCCAGATCATATGTGACCGTTCCGGACTGGATGGTCGCCGCCAGCGCGCGGTTCACCTTGGCGACCGCTTCGTCCCAGCCGAGATGCTCGAGCATCATGACGCCCGAGAGGATCAAGGAACTAGGATTGACCTTGTCTTGCCCGGCGTACTTGGGAGCCGAGCCGTGGGTCGCCTCGAACAGCGCAACTGAATCGCTCATGTTGGCACCCGGTGCCATCCCCAGGCCGCCGACCTGTGCGGCGCAAGCGTCGGACAGGTAATCTCCATTGAGATTCGGCGTCGCCAGAACGTCATACTCATCCGGCCGGAGCAGCACTTGCTGAAACATGGCATCGGCAATTCGGTCCTGGATGAGAATCTTGCCCTCGGGAATCCTTTTTCCGGGAGAGGCCGCCACTTCTTCCTCGGTCACCACCTGATCCGGGAACTCCTCAGCGGCCACCTGGTAACCCCAATCCCGGAAGGCTCCTTCGGTGAACTTCATGATGTTTCCCTTGTGCACCAGAGTGACACTCCGGCGCCGATTCTCGAGAGCATAACGAATCGCCTTCCCCACCAGGCGCTTGGACCTGGCCCGCGAGATCGGCTTGACGCCGATACCCGCATCCCTCGGTACGGAAACGCCCATCTCATCGTTCAGAAAAGAAACCATCCGGTTATTATCCGCGGTGCCTTCCTGCCATTCGATCCCGGCGTAGACATCTTCGGTGTTCTCCCGGCAGATGACCACATCGAGTTTTTCAGGGTGCCGCACAGGGGAGGGAGCTCCCTGGATGTAGCGCACCGGTCGCAGGCACGCGTAAAGGTCCAGGCGACGCCTCATGGCAACGTTGAGACTGCGGAATCCGCCTCCGACGGGCGTCGTCAGAGGCCCCTTGATGGCAACCCGGTAACGGCCAATGGCCTCGACGGTCTCATCGGGAAGATAGGAGTCCGTCGCTTCCCGGGCCTGCTCGCCCGCCAGGATCTGCATCCATTGGATGGAGCGCCGCAGCCCATAGGCTGCCTTCACGGCCGCATCGAGAACGGGCCTGGTCGCGGCCCAGATATCGGGACCGATCCCATCTCCTTCGATGAATGGGATGATGGGGTGATCGGGAACCTCGAGGCCACCGGCGTGAGATAGAATCATCTCGCCACCGGGTGGCGGCGACGAGCGGGGAACACTCATATCGCGTCATCATAGTGAGGCCCATTTGCTGCGTCAACCGGGATGCCCTGTGCCCGGCGGGGGCGTTGGCTACCGCTGCCTTCCACGGACCGTCCCGCCGATTGGCGGCTTCAACGGTCTCCGGTATGATAAAGACTTCAATGAACGGCCGCGGCCGCATGGAACGGTCTCGCGCGGCCCATCCCCAGGGCAGAGGACCCATTCCCCATTCAGGGTACGCCTGGAAACCATGACCCTTCACCACGGAGAGCCTGCCATCATCACGAATGATCTCTGCAAACGATTCACGCGCCCCAGAGACCTGGCCAGCCTCCTTCTTCATCCCCGGAGATCTCCCCAGCGTGTGACAGCCCTCGACCAGATCAACCTCGAGGTCCGCAGGGGCGAGGTCTTTGGCCTCCTGGGACCCAACGGGGCCGGAAAGACGACCCTCCTCAAGATCTTGGCGTGCCTCGTTCTTCCCGACTCGGGAAGCGCCATGATCAATGGGTACAGCATCACCGGGAACGAGATGGCTGTGAAACGATCCATCGGCTACGTCACCTCCGACGAACGCTCCTTCTACTGGCGCCTGACCGGCGCCCAGAATCTCGCTTTCTTCGCCCGCTTGTTCCATATCCCGAGCGGGGAGATTTCATCCCTGGTACGCCGTCTTCTGGCGCGCGTCGAGCTCGTTGAGAAGGCCGATGCGCCTTTCTCCTCCTATTCATCAGGCATGAAACAGCGTCTCTCCATGGCGCGGGCCTTGCTTCACGATCCACCGATTCTCTACCTCGACGAGCCCACACGGAGCCTGGACCCGGTCACGGCCCGCCACATCCGTCTCTTCATCCGCGATCACCTGGCTCGAGTTGAAAAGAAAACCGTCTTCCTGGCCACCCACAATCTTCACGAGGCAGCCGATCTTTGCCACCGGATGGCCATTCTCTCCAGGGCCCGGGTCCACCGTATCGGGCGCCTGGAGGAGTTCCGGAGTCTCTTCTCCGCCGGACGGCGCTACCGCCTGATCACCGACCGCCCTGTTGATCTGTCCGGAATCGCGCGCGTGATCGAGGAGAACGGCGAAAAGAACGCATCCAGGGGGGCTTCCGGGGCCGGGTCGGTGTCCGTCCTCCTGGAACTAACGCAGAAAGAGGATGGCAGTCTCTCGGCGCTGGTCGCGCGCCTGGCTGCCTCCGGGACACGGGTCCTGGAGCTCGCACGCCAGGAGAGATCATTGGAAGACCTCTTCGAGCAGATCTTCCGGGACGCTGAGTGTCCTGCATGAGCACCTCCCGCCTCTGGGGCTTTCTGGTGCGGGATTTTCTCCAGGAATACTCCTATCGGACAAACTTCATGATGCATATCATCGGTGTTCTGGGCTCCCTGACCATCTGGTACTTCCTGGGGAGCTTCTTTACCCAGTTTCCCCAGCTCCAGGCGCGCCTTGGCGGAATGGATTACTTCTCCTACTCGGTCATCGGGATCGCCTTCCTGCGCTATCTCACCACCCTTAACTCCACCTTCTCCAGAAAGGTCCGCAAGGAACAGCTCACCGGGACACTGGAGGCCATGCTGGTCACCCCGAACCGGACCGCGCCCCTTATCCTCATGTCCTCGGCGTACGAGGTTCTGTCTGCGTCCTTCTGGATCCTGGCCTGGCTGATCCTGGGACGTCTCTTCGGCGCCTCGTTCCATCTCCCGGCGGCGCTTCCCGCCCTGGTGCTCTTGGTCCTGGTCATGGCTTCCTTTGCCAGCGTGGGCGTTCTGTCCGCCGGCATGATCATCTACTTCAAACGAGGCGACCCTCTGACATGGCTCGTCTCTTCCGGGTCTGCCGTCCTCGGTGGAGTCTTCTTTCCGCCGTCTGCGCTTCCCGCACCGCTGAACTCCTTCTCGCGGATCATTCCCATCACCCATGCCGTGGAGGGATTCCGGGAACTGGTGGTCCGGCAGAGTGGTTTCGACCCCATCTGGGGCCACCTGCAGTACCTGGCTGTGTTCACCGTGATCATTCTGCCACTGGGGCTCGGCCTGTTTCACTTGGCGTTGCGCCGGGCCCGCCTCGAGGGAACCCTGATTCATTACTGAAGAACGGCGCAACCGGCAGCGGTGCGGGAATGGCTGGATTCTCAGGAGTGGTGAGAGGTCCAGAACTCCCGGGCCAAGGTCATCCAGCGCAGAGGCGGCACCCGCAGTCGCTGGGGGCGGGCCACGGAGGACAGCCCGACGCCTTCCACCAGCCGGAGCCGGCCGGCGGGATCCTGAACCGAGAAACGAACGTTGGTGAAAAAGCGCATCCCCAGGGGGCTGGAAGCCAGCGTCCATTTTTTTTCCACGGCGAGCCCGGCACCCGGGGACGCGTCCAGCCTCCAGTGCCGGCGATACGGAATCCCCAGGAGGCTGTACCGGGTGCGAAAAGGGCGGGATCGAACCGTTTCACCGATGAACGGCTCGTTGCCCCGGTCGACCAGGAGCAGCGTCTCGGTCTTCCCGTTGGTGCCGATGACCTGGCGCCAGGCCACGGCGAACTCCTGGGCATGGGCCCAACCCCACGCCCACGCGCGGATGTCCGGGTCCGGGGAGGTCGGGCTGAAACCGTGATCGTGGACTCCCCGTCCGTAGAACGGGAGATCCCGCGAGCGGCCTCCGTCCCGTATCCGGAGGATACCGGACACCTTCAAGCCCAGGGGAGCCAGGTCCCACACCGGCTTCTGCAGGGGGCCGGAGGCAGCGGACTGGCCCGGCGGCCCGTCGAACCGCAGGCGGGTGCCGGGTTCGATCTCCAGATGGTAGGAACGCCCCGCGGCCGTCTCCTCGATGGTGACCCGGGCCGAGCCCGCTCGGACCGCGCCGGAAGTGGCGGACGCTGCGAACCGGTCCGGGGCGGGACGGAAGGACTGGGCCAAGAGGCGCCGACCCTTGTGGTAAGCCACGACACGCACCAGGATGTGCCGATCGGGGCGCGAGGCGGATGGCTGAGACTCCCGGGCCAGGCTGGCGGAATAGCGCGGATCCATCGGATCTCCGGCGGCGATGCGCAGCGCGAAGGAGAGCTCCGCATCCCGGTCCAGGGCCTCGAATCCCCACCACTCATGGGCGCCCCTTCTTGAGGGAAAATGCCAGCGATCCTCGCTTCCGCCTCGTGTCCAGCGAAACATGGAGCCATCATAACCCTTCTTTCCGCGCTGGGCGTTGATTCCTCTACCCGCCTCCCCTAGCATCGGCACGACTCGGAGCCGCCGCCACGGCAGGCTCCGGAGGTAGATCTATGCCGTCCATCAGCGCGGTGGGAATCATCCCGGCCCGCTGGGGCTCGACCCGGTTTCCGGGCAAGGCTCTGGCCGATCTGGCGGGCCGTCCTCTCGTGGAGCATGTCTACCGCAACGCCTCGCGCGCACGGTTGCTGGAGAGAATCGTGGTCGCCACCGACGATGACCGGATCCGCCAGGCGGTTGCCGCGTTCGGCGGCGAATCGATCCTGACGGCCCCCGACCACCCGTCTGGCAGTGACCGGGTGGCCCAGGTTGCCGCCGGTCTGGCTTGTGACGTGGTCGTGAATATCCAGGGGGATGAACCCCTCCTGGGACCCGATGCCATGGATGCCAGCGTCCAGGCTCTTCGCCAGGATCCTGCGGCAGACGCCACCACCCTGGCGGCTCCCATCACCTCCACCGCGGAACTGGAAAATCCCAACGTGGTGAAGGTGGTGACCGATCTCTCGGGCCGGGCCCTTTATTTCAGCCGCTCGAACATTCCGTTCCAGCGCCAGGCCGGCCGCCCGTCCCCCGCGCGGGCCCGGCACCACATAGGGTTGTTCGCCTACCGACGCGCCTTTCTCCTGGAGTTCGCATCCTGGAAGCCCACGCCCCTGGAACAAACGGAAGGCCTGGAGCAGATGCGCATCCTCGAGCACTCCAGAGTACTGAAGGTGATCGAGATTCCCGTTGCGTCACCCGGGGTGGACACCCCCGAAGATCTGCAACATGTCAAGCAGCTCCTGCGGAACGGTTCTGCTTGACGGGATCTTGGGCCTTCGGTAGGATGAAGGCCGATAGGGAGCGGGTGCCAACGCTCCGGAGCCTGAATGGGTCATTCCGGGATATCCAGGATTCTTCAGCGTCCCGGGAGCCTCTCTCGACAGCCAACTCTTCCAACCTTCCAGGGGGCACCCTCGGTTGAGGGGGGCCACCGCATCGGAACCGCACCGGGCAAGAGCTCCGCGACCCACTTCTGAATCCCAGTTTCCAGAACACTTGGAGACCTATGACCTATCAATATCCGAACGGCAGGGACCAGATGAAATACATCTTCGTGACCGGAGGAGTGGTCTCCTCCCTGGGAAAGGGGTTGGCTTCCGCATCCATCGGACGTCTCCTGGAAGCCCGTGGGTTTCGCGTCACCCTGATGAAGCTGGATCCCTATCTCAACGTCGACCCTGGAACCATGAGCCCCTTCCAGCACGGCGAGGTCTACGTCACCGAGGACGGCACGGAAACGGATCTCGACCTGGGCCACTATGAGCGTTTTTGCTCCACCATCACCACCCGGGATCATAACCTCACCTCAGGCCGTATCTACGAATCTGTCCTGCGCAAGGAACGGCGCGGGGAGTACCTCGGCGCGACGGTCCAGGTCATCCCTCATGTCACCGATGAGATCAAGGAAGGCATTCGCAAGATCTCCAAGAACGTTGATGTGCTGATCGTGGAGGTCGGCGGCACGGTAGGGGACATCGAGAGCCAACCGTTCCTGGAGGCCATCCGCCAGTTCAGGCAAGAAGTGGGGCCCCGGAATGCCCTCAACGTCCACCTGACGCTGGTCCCTTACATCGCCGCTTCCGGCGAGTTGAAGACCAAGCCGACCCAGCATTCGGTGAAAGAACTGCGGGCCATCGGCATCCAGCCCGACATCCTTCTGTGCCGCACCGATCGATTCCTCCCGCCGGACATCAAGCGCAAGATCGCGCTCTTCACCAATGTGACCGAGGACGCCGTCATCACCGCGAAGGATGTCTCCAACATCTACGAGGTCCCCCTGGTCCTGTCGCAAGAAGGATTCGACGAGATCGTCGTCAAGCTCCTGGATCTGCCCTTCTCCAAGCGGCAACTGGACGACTGGCAGGCGGTCGTGGAAGAGGCCAAGATCATCAAGGGGCGCGTGACCATCGGCCTGGTCGGGAAATACGTCGCCTACGAAGATTCCTACAAGTCCCTCAACGAAGCCCTGAAACATGGCGGCCTGGCGAATCATCTCCAGGTTCAGTTCGACTGGGTGGAGGCGGACGAGGTCTCCAACCAGGAGCTTGAAAACCGCCTGGAACAGGTGGATGGAATCTTGATCCCCGGTGGTTTCGGTATCCGAGGCACCGAGGGAATGATCCGGGCCGCCCGATACGCCCGGCAGAACAAAGTCCCGTTCTTCGGGATCTGCCTGGGCATGCAAACGGCCGTGATCGAATTCGCCCGGAATGTCTGCGGCTGGTCCGAGGCTGACTCCACCGAGTTTGCTCATGATACAGATCACAAGATTTTCCTCAAGCTCAAGGAGCTGGAAGATGTCCAGGACCTGGGCGGCACCATGCGCCTCGGGCGGTTTCCCTGCCAGTTGAAACCGGACAGCCTTGCCGCCCGCGCCTACGGAACCACCAACGTGAGTGAGCGCCACCGGCACAGGTACGAGTTCAACCTGGAATTCCGCGAGCGCATGGAGGAACGCGGTCTGAGGTTCACAGGGCTCTCCCCCGATGAGAAGTTCGTGGAGATCGTGGAGCTGGCGGATCATCCGTGGTTCCTGGCGTGCCAGTTTCATCCCGAGTTCAAATCCAAGCCGATGGCGGTTCACCCCCTCTTCCGGGAATTCATCGCCGCCGCGCATCTCCGGGCGCGGTCCCGACGCCAGGCCAAGGTGTCATGACGCCAACGCCCCCTGAGGCCCTGATCGCTCCCACCCGCGAAGTGACCATCGGGGATGGCATCAGCCTGGGCGCCGGGAATCCGCCGGTCTTCATCGCCGGCCCCTGCGTCATCGAAAGTGCGGAGCACTGCCTTGCCATGGCACGGCATGTGCTTGAAGCCGCCCGCCAGGCACGGGTACCGGTCATCTTCAAGGCTTCGTATGACAAAGCGAACCGCTCCTCTCTCAGCGGTTATCGGGGACCGGGCCTGGGGGAAGGCCTGGATATTCTGCGCCAGGTGAAGGCCGAAACCGGGCTGCCGGTCCTCGCCGACATTCATCAGCCCTCCGAGGCGGCGCCATCGGCCAAGGTTCTGGATATCCTGCAGATCCCAGCTTTCCTCTGCAGGCAAACCGACCTTCTCCTGGAAGCGGGCCGCACCGGCGCTCCCATCAATCTCAAGAAAGGCCAGTTCCTGGCGCCGTGGGATCTCGGTCACGCGGTGGAAAAGATCGCCTCCACGGGAAATGAGCGAATCCTCGTCACGGAGCGCGGCGTCACCTTCGGCTATAACAACTTGGTCGTCGACATGCGTGCGCTGGCCATCCTCCGTGAGACAGGCTGCCCGGTGATCTTCGATGCCACGCACTCTCTCCAGCTTCCGGGCGGCCTGGATGGCCGCAGCGGGGGGCAGCCGCGGTTCATCGAGGTCCTGGCACGTGCCGCCGCCGCCGCAGGCATTGATGGGCTGTTCGCCGAGGTGCATGACGACCCCAATCACGCCCTCTCCGACGGTCCCAACGCCCTGCCTCTTCCCCGTCTGGCCCCTCTCATGGCCAAGGTCAGCGACCTGTCCCGGCTCGCCCGGAGCCGGGAGCGGAGCAACCCGTGAAGCCATGTATCGCTGATCCCGCTCCGCCAGCCGACGGAGAGGAACTGCGCCAGGCGCGGCGGGTCTTCCAGGTCGAGGCCCAGGCGATCCTGGATCTGGGCACGCGCCTCGATGCAGCGTTCCAGCAGGCCGTGGAAGCCCTGGCCACCTGCCGCGGACGGGTCGTCACCACCGGGATGGGAAAGTCAGGACTCATCGCCCGCAAACTGGCAGCAACACTCTCGTCCACCGGAACTCCTTCCCTGTTCCTGCATCCAGCCGAAGCTGCGCATGGCGACCTGGGGAGCGTCGTGGAAGGCGATGTCCTGGTTGCCCTCAGCCATTCAGGCGAAACAGAGGAAATCGCCCGCCTCCTGGAAACCATCAAACGGCTCGGGATTCCCCTCATCGCCCTGACCGGGAGCCTCGATTCGACCCTGGCCCGACAAGCCGACGTGGCTCTTGACGTCGGCGTCCGCGCTGAAGCCTGTCCGCTGGGACTGGCGCCCACGGCCAGCACCACGGCCAGCCTTGCCATGGGAGACGCCCTGGCGATGAGTGTTCTCAGCCGAAAAGGCTTCCAGGAAGAGGATTTCGCCGCCATCCATCCAGGAGGTCGTCTCGGGGCCCGCCTTCGCCGAGTTTCTGATCTCATGCACACGGGAACTTCCATTCCCCTGGTCGCCCTGGACAGTGGTCTCGACCAGGTGATCCGCACCATCTCGGCGGGATGCCTGGGGATGACCGCAGTGGTGAACGACGCCGGACATCTGGCCGGCATCATCACCGACGGTGACCTGCGCCGCCTGCTCCAGGGCCAAGGGCCGGCCGGATCCAGGATCACATCCAACCCTCGGCTCTGCGCCTCGGAGTTCATGAGCCATCATCCCATCACCATCGCCCCCGGCGCCCTGGCATCCGAAGCCCTGCGCCTCATGGAATCACACAAGATCACATCCCTGGTCGTTCCAGACCAGGACCGGCGTCCGGTGGGAATCATCCACCTGCACGATCTCTGGCGCATGGAGCTGATCTGATGCCCCTTTCCACGACCGCCCGCGAGCGGGCCCGGAGGGTTCGTTTCTTGCTCCTCGACGTGGACGGCGTGCTCACAGACGGACGCATCTGGTACCTACCGGAGCACGAAACCGACGAGGCGAAAGCCTTCGACAGCAAGGACGGGGTCGGCATCCGCCTGGCCCAGGAGGCTGGCCTGGGGGTGGGGTTGCTGACCGGACGATCCTCCTCCCCGGTGGCGCGCCGCGCCGGGGAAATGGGGATTGCCGAAGTGATCCAGGGAGCCTGGCCGAAGCTCCCGGCCTACCTCCGGTGGCAACAGGGAAAAGGAATCTCCGACGACGAGATCTGCTATGTGGGCGATGATATCGCCGACGTCCCGATTCTCCGGAGGGTCGTCTTCCCGGCCACGGTCTCCGACGCCCATCCCGAGGCTCTGCGCAGCGCGCTCGTGGTCAGCACAAGAGCGGGCGGCCGAGGGGCGGTCCGGGAAATCATCGACATGCTGCTGGTGGCGCAGGAGAAATGGAACGCCGTCGTGGGCCCTCTACTGGGAGAGTGATATGCGAATCCTGGTCCTCATCCTGACGGTGATTCTCCTGGCGTGCCTTGCCACCTACACCGTTCTGAACATTGATGAACGGGTGGATATCAACCTGCCCTGGGCCAGCTTCCACGACCAGCCGCAGATCTACCTGGTCCTGGGATCGCTTCTGGCCGGAGTCGTGTTTGTCGGCTTGCTCTCGGTCATTGACGGAATCCGCTTGAGATTCGCCAACCGCCGTCTCCGGCGGCGGCTGGGGGAGCATCTGGAGGACCCAGGTCCTTCCCGGCGGGAGGACGGCGGGCCGCCCGATGTCCAGCAGACGGCAGAAGGCCAAGGCCACGGGATGGGAGGCACGCCCCGGGGAGGTCCCTTTCGGGATCCCGGTCCCCATCCATCCGATCGGCCGGTGATTCCCACGGCTGACCGGGATTCCGAAAAGGACGACACACCGCCTTACGGCGTCTGATCCGCATTTTCAGAGTCTTGGTTTCCGGTGCCGGCGTCCGACTCGTCAAGAGTACCTGTGACCAGGATCTCGATGCGACGGTTCTTCGCCCGGCCCTCCTCGGTGGAGTTATCCGCAATCGGCCGGACCTCTCCATACCCTTTCACCCGGATACGATCCGCACTGATACCGGCATCGGTCAACCACCGGCGGACCGAACCGGCCCGTTCCATGGAGACCAGGAAGTTGTCTCTCTCGGATCCCACGCTGTCGGTGTGCCCCTGGATCTCGATGGTGACCGTGGAGTAGTACTGCAGCGCCGCCACGAGCGCATCAAGATCTCCGCGCGCCTCCTCGGCCAGGGTCGATGCTCCCGGCGCAAAGCGAACCGCCGGAAGCGAGAGACGGGTTAGCTTGTCCAGCCTGAAGCGCGGGCAGCCTTCTTCATCGACTCCGCCCGGGCCGCCAAACTGGCGGCAAGCATCCACATCATCCTTCAGCCCATCTCCATCCGAGTCCACCGGGCATCCCATGGCATCGACCGGAATGTCCGAGGGAGTCTTGGCGCATTGATCGATACCATCGGCGACTCCGTCCTTGTCGGAATCAACGGGACACCCGGTTTCATCCACCACAGCCCCCTTGGGGGTCAGAGCGCACTGATCGATTCCGTCCGGGACGCCATCGCCGTCCGCGTCCACCGCGCATCCCTCGAAGTCCACCACGGCGCCGGTCGGCGTTGTTTTACACGTGTCGCGTCCATCGGGGACACCATCGCCGTCGGTGTCGAGAGGACAGCCCTTGTCATCCACCGGCCAGCCCGCCGGCGTGGAAGGACACGCATCCAGGCCATCCAGGATGTCGTCCCCATCGGTGTCCGACGGGCACCCCACGTGATCGACCGTCGCTCCCGACGGGGTTTCTTCGCAGTGATCGCGGAAAGTGGGGATGCCGTCTTCATCATCGTCGATAGGCGCTTCACCGCCAAAGCGAAAAACCAGACCGGAGGAGAAAATGAGAGCATTGTAAGTTCGACTGATCCCGCTCAGGTTCCGCAAGTCAAGACGCACCCCTATCGCGTCGGTTAACTGAATGCGCACACCGGCGCCGATGTTGAACTGGGTCGTGTCAAAGCTGTCGAGGCTGCGCCCGGAGGCCGCGAAGGACGAGGTCATCTTCGGATCGTTGGGGTCTAGAAGCACCTTGTCGCACGTGGGACAGCGAAACTGATCGATCAACTCGCTCAGGTCTCCGTCGTTGTCAAGATCGAGGGCATCCGGAATGGGCGCCGGGCCCTGGGGAAAAGCCTCATCCACCTGCCGCTGTGTCAGAGTCCCGTCGAAGCTGGCGATGCCCAGGCCCCCGGTGACGTAGGCGACCCATCGCCGCTTGAGACGGGGCGTCGAGAGGAGAATGTTCAGATTGGTAAAATCAATGTCCGTCTCTCCCCGTCCTTGAACGTCATCGAACTGGAACTTGCTGACGCCGAATTGATCCTGGGCGGAGAACACTCTGTTGCCAACCGACTGCCGCACATCCAGGTCGTTGGTCAACCCGTAAGACACCTCAACTCCCCACCAGCGGTTCAGGTGATAACCGATACGGATCCCCGCGACCGGATCCGTGTCATTGCCCAGGGCATCCGAGCCGGCCAGGACGCCGAAATAAGGACTCACGTCCCAGGATCCCTGCCGGTCCTCTGCCCGGGTCTGGGCCGGCGCGCTCAGACAGACCACGATCGCCACGGCCGTGACGGCTCTCTTACGAATCACGATCCTCTCCCCCCGCCCAGAGCCGACGGCGCACGCGGAAGCGACCCATGCTAGCGACCGGATCCCGCTGCCACAACCGATCAGGGCTCCCGGCCCCTCATTTCTGCTGAAGGTCAGCAGCAGATTGGCCACACCGGCCGACCACCATGAGGGACCAGGCGCCCAGGCATCCATCTGACGGTGGCCGCCATGCTACGTTGCTCTCCAGTGAGTGTCAACGGCCTGCCCGGCGGCCCGGACGGGCCTGGGCGCCAATGATACGATGCGCCTTGTGCCATCCGTCCCGCCTGCCTCCTTTCATCCTTCCCGCATTCTGGTTGTTCGGCTGTCGGCCCTGGGAGACGTGGTCCGGACCTTGCCGCTCCTTCCACCTCTCAAGGCTCGGTTTCCGTCCGCCTCTCTCGCCTGGTTGTGCGAATCCCCGAGCCAGGAGATCCTGGAGCCGCAGCCTCTCCTGGACCAGGTGCTCGTCTTCCCGCGCTCCGGTTTGCGGAGCGCCCTGGCGGGGGGGCGCCTGGGGCCGTTCACCCGGCTGCTCCGGCAGACCTGCCGCCATCTCTCCTCGCCGCGGTTCGATCTGGTTCTGGACGCCCAGGGCACCCTCAAGTCCGGCTTACTGTGCCTTCTCAGCCGGGCTCCCGTTCGTGTGGGGTTCAGCCGGGGCGCGGCCCGCGAATTTCTACCTGGGGCCGCGACCATCAGGGTGCGGGTGCCCGGCCCACCCATCTCGCGTGTGGACAAGGCCCTGCGCCTGCTCGTGCCTCTGGGGGCCCGGCCGGAACTGGCCGCGGCCTCTCTCCCGATTTCGCCCGCCACGGCCGCCCAGGCCCGCGAACTCTGGCGTGCGGCCGGTCCCCGTCCCTGGCTCCTGATGAGTCCCGGTACCAGCCCACGCCAGGCCTACAAGCGCTGGCCCGCGGAACAGTTCGGGCAGCTGGCTGCTGCCTTGAGGGCGTCGGGCGCGACTGTGCGCGTGGCATGGGGACCTGGTGAATCGGAGCTCGCCAGGCGCGTCGCTGTAACGGCAGGCGCACCGGACATGGTGCTCCCTTCCACTTCCCTGTCCCTCCTGGCCGAGATGGCGCGGGCCGCCGATCTGTTCATCGGGAACGACTCCGGCCCCATGCACGTGGCCTGGCTCGTGGGCACCCGGGTGGTGGCGATCTACGGCACGACCGACCCGGTGATCAATGCCCCCTGGGGAGAAGGGCACACCATCGTCACCTTGCCTGCTGGAGTTCGCCGGCAGTGGCCGCGGGATCCGGCTCTCATGGCAGATATCCCGGTGGAAGAGGTCCTCGCCGCGGTCCGCATGGCGCTTGAGGACTCCCGCAGCCGGCTCATGGCCGCACCCCATGCAACGGAAAGAAAAGACGACGGCGCATGAGGGCCGGCAGGAAGGCCCGGACCAGATGCAGCGAATCGGCCGCGGGCCGGCCTTCCAGGACGGCGGCCTCCCGGCCGTAGGCGGCCAGGAAACGGAGTCGATTCGCCGCTTTCAGCCCGCCCGGTCCCAGTCTCTTGAGCGCAGACCTCTCCAATCGCGCCAGGGAGGCCACCCGGACCCTGCGGCGAACGGATGACACCACTCGCGCGCCATCCAGGTCAAGGACAATCAGGTCCTCCGGACGCGGGGCGCCCGCCCCGGGACAGGCCAGCAGGATGTTTCCCAGATTCAGGTCCGGGTGGACCAGTCCAGCATGATGCCACCGCGCCAAGGCTCTACCTGCGGCGGCCATCAACCGGTCCCGCCGGATCTCTCCTGCGATCATGGGCCGATCCAGGGTCCTGGCGTCCGGCACCAAGACGGTCGCCGAGTACAGTCGCCAGAACACTCCCCGGCGCACCGCCATCCATCCCACGGTGGCAGGCGTGTGGCACCCCCGCCGCCGCAAGGCGCGCACCATGCGCGCGCCGCGATGGAGACGACGCAGGGTCAGGTAGAGACTCGCCCCATCGCCTGGCAGCAGGCCCAGAGCCTTCCCGAACCATCCCCCGTGCCGGTGCATCTTCAGGACGGCGTCATGCCCCCCGAGGCGCCCGATCACCACCTGGCCTCGACCTGTCGGGCCCGGTTGTCCGGGCCCGCGGGCCATGGAACTCGCAGGCAGCGGCAGTCCCCGGCCCTGGAGAGCCCTCTTCAGGAGGTCGGCGCGCACACCATCATCCGCTCCCCAGACGCGCACGCCGGTCCGGACCGGGGTCTCCGGCCCGCCCGGAGGGGGGTCAGGCCTCGCCTCTCCTCCGGTTTTCCGACTTCCCTCCCAGAGCTTGGCATATTTCAGGAACACGGAATAGCTGGCCAGAAGCGCCAGGATCAATCCGTACCCACCATCGAGGACGCCCCCCTTGAGAAGGTACATGCGGACAAAACGGCCCAGCGTGTGGGTGAAAACGGTCCACGGCGAGGCACGGCGCCCCGCATCGAGGCGATCGAGGGCCCACCAGGTCGAATACCTTTCCATTTTTTCCGCATAGGAGACAAAGGAATCAAAGGTGCGGTGCTCCAGGCGGCCGCTGAGCACCCCGACGCGCCCCTTCACATCCATCTCTTCGTGAACCCGGACATCCGGATACCTGGCGGATCGGCGGTCCACCAGCCGGATGACCCGATCGGTTCCCCAGCCGCCCCAGCGCATCTCGCGGTCCAGGAAGCGGTTCCGCCGAAAGATCCAGTAGCCGGCACAGGCCGGGCGGCTGCGCAGCAGCTCGCGGATCTCATCCTTCAGTGTCCCAGTCACCCGCTCGTCCGCATCGAGAATCAACACCCATCGATGGCGCGCCTGCTCCATGGCCCAGTTCTTCTGGCGAGCCGGCGTTTCGTATGGATGCTGGAGCAGGCGATGTGCGAGCGGCCGGGCCAGGGAGACGGTCGCGTCGGTGCTGTACGAATCGACCACCAGGATTTCGTCCGCCCAGCTCGCGGATCGCAAGCAGGCAACGATGTTCCTTTCCTCGTTGAAAGTGGTGATGATGGCCGTCAGCCGGACCCTCTGGCCGGTTCCAGCTTCGCTCATGAGCCATCTCCGGCGTTGCCGTCCTCGTCCCCGGCAGTGCCATCCTCGTCCCCGTCATTGCCGTCCTCATCCTGAGGCCGGCGGGCGAACAGCACGGAGACCAGGATCCCCAGCAGATAGAGACCGACCATGGGCCCTGCCACCAGGGTCATGGTGATGGCGTCCGGGGTGGGAGTCAGAATGGCGGCAATGATGAAAATGGCCAGGATGGCATACTTGAAATGACGCAGGAGAAAGCGGGGCGTGATCAAGCCCAGCCGGGAAAGGAGGAGGATCAGGACCGGAAGCTGAAAGACGATGCCCATGGCAAGAATCATGTGCATCTCGAAGCCGAAGACCCGCGAGATCGTCAGCATGGGGCTGAATCGTTCGCCGGAGAACTCGATGAGAAACCGAGCGGCGAAGGGGAAGACCACCGTATAGCCGAACCACGCCCCGATGAAAAAGAAAGTCGAGCCAAAGATGATAAACGGCACGGCATAACGTCGTTCCCGCCGGTAAAGCCCCGGGGATACAAAGAGCCAGATCTGGAGAACCACGAAAGGAAAAGCGAGCAACAGTCCGACAAAAAAAGCCACCTTGAAGGCCAGGAGGAACGGCTCTGTCAGGGTGGTGAAAACCGGCTTGATGCCCTCCGGCAAATTGTCCCGCACGGGCTGCATGAGCAAGTCGAGAGCAGGCGCGTGAAGCATCCAGCCCACGGCGAAGAACACGGCCAAGGCCAGAACGATGAAAAGAAGGCGGGAGCGGAGTTCGTCCAGGTGCTCCAGGAAGGTCATCCGGTTGGGATCAGGCCGTCTGGGAGACATCCGGGATGAGGTCTTCAGGACCGGGAGTTCGGGGATGGTTCTTCATCCCTCGCACCCGGTCTGGCAACCCTCGTTTCCTTGGCGACACGACTGTCCGGCGAGCTCGCCGGAGAGGCGGCGACCGTGGCGTCCGGAGCCGCCGGCTCAGCCGCGGACCTGGCTGGCAAATCCCGGTTCTCCATCCGGATCTCGCGGTCCAGGGTGTCCTTGAGCTCGTTGGAGGTCCGTCGCAACTCTGCAAGACCCTTGCCCAGACCGCGCGCCAGATCCGGAAGCTTGCGGGGACCGAAGACCAAGAGGGCGATGATGAAAATGACGACCATCTCGGGGCCGCCAATCGGACCGAACACTGGCGCCTCCACCGGAACGGCCGACGTTTCCACCCGAGAGGGTACGTCAGCCCTGCAGGCAGGTCAAGAACGGCCCTATCCGCGCAAAACCCCATCCGTCAAGGTGGATTCCTCCTTTACTCTGGCTGCGAGCCACGGTATATTCAATTGAGGGCTTTCTGCCGCGGTTTCCCCGAGGAGTCTTCAGTGCGGAGGGTGAATGCGTAACAAACCATTCCTCACCATCCTGGCCGCTGCCCTGGTCGCGGGAGCTCTTTCCGGTGGTCTGCTCTCGGATCGAGCCCTGGCAACGACCTGGCAGAACGAAAACCTCATTCACTCCTTCGCCAATATTCTCCAGATTGTCGAGGATCGTTACGAAGGCCAGGTCAACCCGGATCAGCTGGTGGAGGGGGCCATCAACGGCATGCTGCGCACCCTGGACCCGCATTCACACTATCTCAATATGAAGGCGTACCGTGCCATGCGTGAGGAGCAGCAAGGCTCTTTTTCCGGTCTGGGCATCGTCATCCAGAAGCTCGGACGTGATCGACCGCTCACGGTCATCAGTCCTATTGGCGGCACCCCTGCGGCCCGTCTCGGCATCCGGGCCGGCGATATCATCGCGCGGATCAACGGCGAACCGACAGACCACATCTCCTCGTCAGAAGCCGTGGAACGCCTGCGCGGCGCTAAGGGGACCGAGGTCCACATCACGGTGGTGCGCCCCGGTCTCGAGGAAGATCTCGAGTTCACCATTGTCCGGGATACGATTCCCACCGACAGCATCGTGAACGCGTACATGATCGAACCGGACACCGGCTACGTGAAGATCCGGAATTTCACCCAGACCACGAACCATGAACTTCGTGACGCCCTGAAAAAGCTGGAACAGAAGGGAATGAAACGCCTGACCCTCGATTTACGAGCCAATCCGGGCGGCCTTCTGGATCAGGCGGTGGCGGTGGCCGATACCTTTCTCGAGCGTGGAAAGAAGCTTGTCTACACCCGGGGCCGCATCCGGGGCTCTAACAAAGACTATTACGCCAGCGACGATGCGACCTATCCCGATCTGCCCCTAGTTGTTCTGGTCAACCGTGGCTCGGCATCGGCATCGGAGATTGTCGCCGGCGCCATCCAGGATCACGATCGCGGGCTCATCGTCGGTGAAACCACGTGGGGTAAGGGCCTGGTCCAATCGGTCTTCCCCCTCTCCCACAGCAATGCCCTTGCCCTGACGACGGCCAAGTATTACACCCCCTCTGGCCGCCTGATCCAGAGGGATTACCGCTCCCTGGAGAACTACGTCGCCTACCGGACAGATGAGAACTACCATCCAGCTTTTGATCATTCGGCGAAGAAGTTCACGGACGCCGGAAGGACGGTCTATGGAGGCGGAGGGATCCAGCCGGATGTGGAAGTCAAGATGCAGGAGCCATCCAAGCTCATCACGCGCATGTACCGGACATCCGCTTTTTTCCGCTTTGCCGTGACCTACCTCCAGGCGCATCCGGATATCAGCCCGGATTTCGAAATGAATGACGAGATCCTCGGCCAGTTCCAGCGCTTTCTCGAGGACAAGGAGATCCCCTTCGAACCGAAGGAGATCACCGCTCATAAAGAAATGGTCGGCACACTTCTCAAGGCGGAAATTCTCTCCGCCCGGTTCGGACTGGTCTATGGCGAACGAACCCGGAACCACGAGGACACGCAGATTCAAAAGGCCCTCACCCTCTTCTCCCAGGCCCAGGAGCTCGCCTTGCTGTCCGATCATGGCGCCAAGACCACAGCGGAGCCCCGCGTGGATCTGGACGGCCCGCCTCTGGAAGCGGGCTCGCGGCGGCGACCCTAAGCCACCGAAAGTTCGTGCACCTTCCAGGACGCCGGAAGATCATTCCACCGCCGGAGTTCCCAGATCCGGCGGGACCGCGGGAGTTTTTCCAGTCGGTTGAGCAGGCGCACGGCGAAACGTCGGGCGTCCTCGTACCGCTGGCGGACAGCAGCATCCGCGTCGGTGTAAACCTGCTTCTCGAAGAGGTGGTACCGCATCCACAGGCGCTCTTCGGCAAGCAACCAGCTCCGTCCCGCCAGCCTGCCGATGAAATGGGCAAACACCAGAGCCTTGCTCACATTCGCGCGCATCTCCAACTCCAGGAGAGTCAGATCCCGGCCGTGGGAACGAGCGTGGTAAAGCGAGATAAAATGGTCGATCTCCTCGACGAAATGCGCGAAGGCATCCACGTTTCTGTCGTCGAATTGCCGGGTGGGCGGCCAGCGTTCTAGCTGTTGGATGAGAACGTCCGGATAGTAAATGGCCAGTGCCAGCCCTTCCTCCATGCGGCGCACCAGCACACGGGCTCCGGGGAGCGGCTCCCTGTCCTTCCCTTCCCCCCCGGAGGCACCACCCTCTGGCCGATCCCGATGAACCAGGAGACGGTAACCCTGATCGCCCACAACAAACCGTCCCATGTCCTCGATACCGGTTGCCGTCCGGTACGTCCGCTCGATGAGACCCTGGGTCGTGGCCAGAAGAGACACGGTCAGTCCCGGACTCCCCGGTAGAGGAATTCCCCGTCGCGAAACTCCACACGCACATGGGAGTACGGGACCCGCGCGCGGGTCTCGCGGATGACCCGGAACTGCACGTCCTCCAGATCGAACGCCCGCCGGCCCGTTTTCAGATCCCGCAAATAGCGGACCACGCGCTTGATGCCCGGGCGGCGCCGCTTGTCCTCCGCCTTGATCTTGCGGCTGATTTCCACGTTGATGAGACTTTCCATGCGCGCACGGAGGTGACGCGCACCGTGCACGTGGCTGTACCCGCGATGGAGAATCTCCCGGCGCGCTGCCGCGGTCACCTCGATGTGGAGACCGTGGACCTCCTGGAACCGGCGGGCGATCCGGGCAAACTCCAGATCGAAGACCTTATCGATAGCCTCCTGGTCCAGATGATTGAAATGGACAATACGGAGCCGATTCACGAACTCCGGCGACAGGCTCCGGCGGAGCTCACGGCTCACGTCCCGGGCCACGCGCCTCTCCTGGAATTCCCGGTCGGAATAACCGATGGGATCCGCTCGCCGGGCCAGGTCCGAGTAGCCGATGTTCGATGTGTAGATGATCATGGAGTTGGCCAGGTGGAGAACCTGTCCCCTGTTGTCCGTGACGGTGCCCCGGTCCATGATGGAGAGGAAGAATTTCCTCAGTTGCGGGTGTGCCTTCTCGACCTCGTCGATAAGAATGATGGAGAGAGGCACCATCGACGACTTGCGGTGAAAATCGGTCAGGATCCCATCCTCATCGCTGCGAATGAATCCTCGTGTAGCGCCACGAAGTTCGTTGATATCAGAAGGATAGGTGTAGTTGGGGCCTTCCAGGGTCAGGAGCGGAATCTCGATGTTCCAGGATGTTCCCAGAAGCTCGATGAGGGTCTCCACCAGGTAATTCTTGCCGACCCCCGTGGGCCCCACGAAGAGATAGGAGGGAGGCCGGGTGAGATTGTGGGTTCCCGCGGCATGGAGCGCGAATTCGTCGCACAGCGACTTGATAGCTTCTTCCTGGCCCACCACGATCCGCTCCAGCCGCTTGCCCAGCGTGTTGATATCCAGGCCTGAGAACAGCAGGATCCGTTCGTAGGCTGCGAGCAGTTCTTCCTTGGCCAGCAAGAAGCGGCCGCCCGGAAACCGAGGCCGGGCGGAGGAAAAACGAACGGCTGACGGCTCCTCGTGCGCACCCCATTCCTCATGGAAACCGGCCTGAATCGCCTCCGCTGCGCTGCTCGAAGCCAGTCCAGACACCTGGACGGAATGAGGGGAGGCATCCCGTGGCGGTGCCGCCTCCTTCTCGTCGTCGTCGGGCTCTTCATCGTCCGATCGCAGCCATCCGAGAAGATCCGCATAAAGGGCGAATCGCCGGGCGCATTGCTGGAGAAAAATCACCTCCTCTTCAATGGGCATGTTGCGCAGCCTGTTCTCAAGGAAGTAACGGCCGAGAAGGCGATCATCGGCCAGTTGTGCCAGGATCTCGGATGCCGCCTCGTAGGAGCGCTTCCCCAGTTCGAAAAGCGGGATCCCGCGGTAGTCGCTCTGGCCGCTGAGACCTACATCGAAAAGGCACTTGTCTCCTACTGCCTTGATCTGTTCTGGAAGGCGTCTGACCTCAAAAAGCATCCGGGTCGCATCCCGAACGTGCTGTTTTTCCGCCACGGATCGGAGGACGGACCCGCGCCGCGGTATACGCCGGGCCAGAATCTCGCCCAGGGAAACGCCGGCGTACAGATCCGTCAGGAGAAGGGCGTCATTGGTGACCACCTGCACCAGGTGCGCCAGCTCCCGGCGATTGAGGATCTCATCTGGAAAGTGCTGGCGGGCAATGCCGCGGAGGCGCTTTCCAAGCCGGGTGCGGGTGATGGTTTCAATCTCGATCGGACCTGGCAGACTCAAGCAGTCAATACTCCTTCATTCCCTGTCTCAATCTAATATACGACCTCACCGGGTAGGAGCAACGGGCCGCGGAAACGGCTGCGGATCTTCAAGCCCATGGACCCACCACCGGCCGACACCTCTATCTTGACAGAAACTTCGGAACGATGATATCCTGGCACTCGCTAGATGTGAGTGCTAACAAGACAACAAGTTTATTTCAGTAACTTGTTTTTTTTTCAAACACTTAAGGAGGATCAACGATGAAGGTGAAGCCGCTCTATGATCGCGTTCTGGTCAAGCGTCAGGAGCCATCAGAAAAAAAGAAGGGTGGAATCATCATCCCGGACACCGCCAAGGAGAAGCCCCTGGAAGGCAAGGTGATCGCCATCGGCACAGGCAAGGTCGACGAGAATGGCAAGCGGATTCCGCTCCAGGTCAAGGCGGGCGACCGGGTTCTCATCGGGAAGTATGCCGGTAACGAGATCAAGATCGACAACGTGGAGCATGTGATTGTCCGGGAAGATGAAATCCTGGGCCTCATCCAGTAAGGGCTCCCGTCCGCGCGAACGACTGTTATTTCACCAGCAACTAAGGAGGTTTACGTCGCATGGCAGCTAAGGACATCACTTATGCTGAGGATTGCCGGCGCTCGATCCTGAGAGGGGTCAACAAGCTGGCAAACGCCGTCAAGGTGACGCTCGGCCCCAAGGGGCGGAATGTCGTCATCGAGAAGAAATTCGGATCGCCGCTCTCCACCAAGGATGGCGTCACCGTCGCCAAGGAAATCGATCTGGAAGATCCGCGGGAGAACATCGGCGCCCAGATCGTCCGGGAAGTCGCTTCGAAGACATCCGATGTGGCCGGTGACGGCACCACGACCGCAACGGTGCTCGCGCAGACCATCCTGCAAGAAGGCATCAAGGCCGTGACGGCCGGCGCCAACCCGATGGACATCAAGCGTGGTATCGAGCAGGCTGTCCAGAGCACCATCGGGAGCGTGAAGCGCCTCTCCAAGCCGATTTCCGGAAAGGCCATCGCCCAGATCGGAACGATCTCGGCCAACAACGATCCCGCCATCGGCAAGATCATCGCAGAAGCCATGGACCAGGTCGGGAAAGATGGCGTCATCACGGTCGAGGAAGCCAAGTCCATGAAGACCGAACTGGACGTGGTCGAGGGCATGCAATTCGATCGCGGCTACCTCTCTCCCTACTTTGTCACCGACTCGGAGCGGATGGAGGCGGTCCTCGACTCTCCTCTGGTTCTCATCCACGAGAAGAAGATTTCCAACATGAAAGATCTGCTGCCCTTGCTGGAGCAGATCGCAAAGCAGGGCAAGCCTCTGCTCATCATCGCCGAGGATATCGAAGGAGAGGCTCTTGCCACCCTTGTGGTCAACAAGCTGCGCGGCACCTTGCAGGTCGCTGCCGTGAAGGCCCCCGGATTCGGCGACCGCCGCAAGGCCATGCTCGAGGACATCGCAATCCTCACCGGCGGCAAGTGCATCACCGAGGACCTGGGAATCAAGCTCGAGAACGTGGCCCTGGCCGACCTGGGCCGCGTCAAGAAGGTCACCATCGACAAGGAGAACACGACCCTGGTCGAGGGTGCCGGCAAGACACGGGACATCGAGGGCCGCGTCAAGCAGATCCGCACCCAGATCGAGGAGACGACCTCGGACTATGATCGGGAGAAGCTCCAGGAGCGCCTGGCCAAGCTGGTCGGAGGCGTGGCCGTCATCCGGGTCGGAGCAGCCACCGAGAGTGAAATGAAGGAGAAGAAGGCCCGTGTCGAGGATGCCATGCATGCCACCAAGGCAGCGGTGGAAGAGGGCATTGTTCCCGGCGGCGGCATCGCCTTCATTCGCGCCATTCCCACGTTGGCCCGGCTCAAGGAAAAGAACGAGGACATCCAGACCGGCATCAACATCGTCAAGCGGGCCCTGCAGGAACCGTTGCGGCAGATCGCCAATAACGCGGGCGCCGAGGGTTCGGTCATCGTCAACCAGGCTCTCGATCACAAGGAAAACGAGGGCTGGGATGCCGGGCCCGAGAAGTGGACGGACCTGCTCAAGGCCGGCATCATCGATCCGACGAAAGTAGCCCGGACGGCCCTGCAGAACGCCGCCTCCATCGCCGGATTGATGCTGACCACCGAGGCCATGATCAACGAGATCCCCGAGGAGGAGAAGCCCGCCAAAGGCGGACCGGGCGGCATGCCCGGCGGCATGGGCGACATGTACTGATCCTCTGCCTCGACCTGGAGAACATGTGCCCCGGCTCCCCTCTCAAGGGGACCGGGGCTTTTTCTTGGCTCCGGAGTGCTGCCGCTGCCAGAACCAGTGGTTGAAGGTCCTGAAGAATGTCGTCCGGATGCCGAAGCTCCCATCGGGGTCTTCCAGGGAGGTATCCAGTCCCCCGCCCAACCGGACACGGATGAAAGAGCTGAACGGGCCTGAGAAATTCACCGCCACCTCGCCTCCGGTCGCCCACTGAACCTCGGGCCCGAAGTCTTCGCGGTTGCGGAATCGCGCATGGCTCACGGCAAGGTCCATCCGGGCTCTTTGCCCCAAGTTGATCGAGTAATTCAGGTTCAGTACTCCGCCCCGATCGAAGCGGATACCCGAGCGGCTGAAGCCGCTGATTCCGGACACCCCGAAGTCACCGAAACCGAACTTGGAGAATCGGTCCAAGCCGTTTCCATCGTAAAGCGAAAGACGAAACCCGAGCCGGTCAAAGCGGCGCAAGAAGAAAGTCTTGTTGAGAACCAGTGACGAGCGAACATACCCCTCGTCGCCCGGCGTGAAGTCCGAGCCGTCCGGACGCCCCCAGAACCGCCAGCCGGAACGCCGGGACCCGCTGGCGGTCCACTCCAGCCGCCAGCCGGCCCGGTTGTAAACCCAGCGCAATGCCAGGGAGGTAATGAAGCTGTCAGCGGGCACAGTGAAATCATCCGCTGTTTCGTCGTCTCCCCGGAAAGCGGCCACGTCCACGTCCGCCTGCACCTCCACCTTGTGAAAGGTCGCCAACGGGTATCCCAGGATGGCCACCAGGTTCTGGTGTGAGACCTGCAGGCGCTCGGTCTTGATGTCGTCGTCGATGCCGTCGTTCTCGTCAATGCGTCGATCCCGCGATGTCAAGGGATTGACCCGCGCCTCCAGCGCCAGGATGGTGCGCGTTCCGCCCAGGCTTGGATCCGACCAGAATGCATCCACAAACGGGCCGGCCCAGATCACATCCAGCTGGTTTCCAGTGCCACGGTAATCAAAATTAAAATAGTTAACACCTGCAAACGGCAGGCCCGGCGTGCCGTTGTTGTCGATGCCAAAGCCTCCTCCCACCAACCGGCTGACTCCCGGACGCGTCTCTCGCACAGCCATCCCCCCCTCACGTCCCGGAACCTTCTCCAGCCGATGAAAACCGGCGCCGGACGCCTGAAGAATCTGGTGATTCGAACGGTAGGCTTCTTCCAGGTCCTGGGAAAACTGGGGGGGATTGACATCGTAACGTTCGTAGTGAATCTCGCGCTGCAAGACCACGTTGCGCCCCAAGGCCGTGAACACCATCTGTCCTTTCACGGATGTCAGCAGATTCCACTGGCGGCCTCCGGACTCCACGCTTCCATAAACCTGGGAGAACTCGTTGCTGATCACCGGCAATTCCTGCCCGAGCTCGACGGCCTCCATCTTCAGCTTGGAAAAAACCTCGGCGTCGATCCAGGCCTTCCCACGATACGTGCCCTTGGCCGGAGCCAGGGGTGCGAAGCTCACCACGTAGGCGGCACGGCCATTCACCTTCTCTTGCCCTTCCAGGTGATACTCATAGTGCTGATCAAGACTCAGGTTCAGGGGAACCTCCGAGACTCGTTCCGGCAGAACGAAGGGAAGGTCCGGCGGCTTGCGGCCGGTCCAGAGCGCACCATTGATGTACATCCGCCGCTCCTCGTAGATGGCCGAGGTCCCGTCGTTGAAATAGCGGTTCACGGTGGTGACGTCGAAGGTCTGCTGGAGATTGGCGACACTGAAGTGGTACTCGATCCGCGCGTCCGCCACCAGTTGATCCAGTATCCGGTCCTGGCGGGCCTGGAACTTTCGGTGCCGGGCCAGGATCTCTTCCAGCGTCAGGCGGCGCGCTGTGTGCACCCGGTCTTCCTCCCGTGCCACTGGAGAACGCCCGAAGCGTCCGAGCCTCACCAGGGCGGGCAGAGGACCCGGGTCCAGTTTCACCCGGCTCAGGCGGCCCGATTGCTCTCCGAGCCGCTCCCCTCTGGAAGTGACCCAGGTGGAGCTGCCGCCCACCGTTTCCTTCCCGGTGACCGGATCGACCAGCCAGGCAATGCCGACCCGTGGTCCGCGCGCCAGGAGGGTGATGATTCCCCGGGACTGATTCGCCAGGAGCGCCACGTACCGCCTCGGGGGATCCGCGGTCTCGAACTCCAAGATCTGGTCCTCGGGCCAGAAGGCGCCCGCCGCATCGCGAACATGCACACGCAGGAAATCGTGGGGAATGATGTGGGTCGATGGCCGGAGCAGGCGGCGCCAGGCCTGGAGAGCCAGCGGGGGGAGCGCGTGACCCGCGCCGGCCAGGACGAGCGAAACCGAGTGCGAGAACGCCCGTGCGGCCACGCCCAGGAAGCCGGCTTGGCCGGGCTGATCCACCTGATCCAGCCAGAGTGCGGCTGCCGGCATGATTTTCCGTACTTCAGCGATCGCCTCACTCACCGCCAACCCGGCATCCAGACAGACCACATCCACATAAGGGCCCACCTTCTGCTCGGCGAGCGTGTGCAGGTCCGCGATTTCGGAAAGAGGTCCCGTGGCAACCACCGCCTCCGGGTTCACCGCCTTGACCAGCACAGCCGTCCGCTTGAGTATCATCGAGTAGACCTCCGCGGAGACCCGTCGGGAGGGATCATTCCCCACCTCCACCAGGAGAGGACGGAGATCGAGGCGGCTGAGCAACGCGTCAACCTGTTCCAGCCAGGCATCCAGGTCGAAATCCAATCCTCCCGGCTGGATACCCAGGCCATCGTCTCGCGGGAGTGCCAGGGCCAGGACCGGAATCAGGTCCCGGCCGTTCAAGTCTTGCATCAGCCGGGCCACCTGATCGGCTCGAGAAAACGCCTCCTCCCCGAGAACCACCCGCACGTAAATCGGGGCCTCGGGCATGGGCGAGTGCATCTCGGGAGACAAGAGTGCGCCCGGGTCCTCCATCTTTTTCAGCCAGTCGCCAGGAAGCGAGATCCCCATCCCGTTGACCGGCGTCTCCACGGCCGTCGGGGCCGGGGCCTGCTGTGCACGCGGCACCAGGGGAACGGCGGAGAGAAAAGCGGCACAAGCGAACTTGGTGGCCGGACGCATCGGAATTGCCTACCTTATGTTAATTTCCGGGACGATAGAACGCCAGCCGGCCAGGGCGGCGAAGCCGGGCGTTTCTCGCCGGCCAGCCGATCCATTCGGCTGGCCGGCTTGCAACCGTGGGAGGGAGCGGTCAGAATGAGAACCCGTTGGCGGCCGCCGGTTGGATGTGCGGCTCCGGCAGTCTCGCGAGGTTCACGGCACTACCTCCAGGGTCGGGTTTCTCCAGACCGCCCAATCATAAGACGGGTCGTTGGCACCACCCGTATCGGTGACAAGCGTGAGGCGGATGACCTGTCCAGTCCAGGGCGTCAGATCGATCTCCACCTTCTTCCAGCCGCGATCTTCAGGGCGGTGCCGTGGGTCAAGGACCCGATGGTACAAGACTCGCGGCTCGTTGGTGCCTATGCGAACCGTGAAACCGGCGCCATCGCCGCTGAGATTCCATGCCCCGGATCGCAGTCCGACCGCTGTGACCAGGCGAACCCGGCGCTCTAGGCGCAGGCTCCAGGAGACGGTGGCGTCGGGATGCGCGAAAAGGGCCGGAACAGGTCCGTCGCCCAGGTCGACGGAGGCGGGAGCAATCAGTGGATGGTTGAGATTGATCACCCGGGGTGTCCATGAGGCCTTCTCCAGCTCGGGAAGCAGCATCATGGACCGGTCCACCGAGATCGTCTCTCCCTCCTCCGGGCCACAGGAGAAGGTCACGATCACCGCCAGAAGCGCCAGCGTGGCCCAGCCTCCCGGACACACCCTAAAGGAACCCCACAGGTGAAAGCGCCGGTTCTTGCAACTCTCCTGGCCGGAGCCAGCCTGGCCATTCTCCTGGCCCAGACCGTCCCGTACACCAGGTTCCGGGTGCGCTCCCCGGTCGAGACCCACCAGGCTCTCCGAATCCGCGGGGCCGTGCATGTTCACCTCCCCTCTGACGAGATGGCCTTCAGGAAGACCATCATCGCCGCCCGCGAGAGCGGCCTTGACTTCATCCTGTTCTCATCCATGAAGGTGCTGGATGTCGCCTCCGAGGGACGGGAGGGATACTACACGGTTCGGCAGCCCGTCACGGGTGTGGAACCGGGCACGGACGCTTTTCCAGGCAAGCCGTTGCTGGTTCTGGTGGGAGTGGAGCTGGCCACAGACCGCGGGAACCTGCTGATCACCGGAATGCCTCGCGGCGCACGCCTGCCTCTGACACGGCACTCGTCGGAGTTGATCGAAGCCGTGGTGCAGTACCGCGGGCTGGCCCTCTCCCTGCGCCCTTGCCAGACCGAGGCTGCCTCGGACCGTGCTCTCATACCGTTCGCCGGCGATCCCCCCGCCGGGGCCACGACCTCGGAAGTCATCAGCCTTGCCGCCGATTTCTCCGGTGGGCACTACTATCCACTGGCTACCTCCAGCGTGGTGTCCCTGATCAATCCTGATGGAGCGCTGGCCCTGCTGGCGCCTCGAACACCCGACCCGACGCCTTCCCCAGCCCTGTCCGGCTGGAATGGGGCCGCTGCGCCCGTGGCGGGCGTCGGAATCACTCGCGGGGATGGAATCGGGCACGGTGGGCCGGATCCGCGTCAGTCCTTCCGCTGGGTGAGCACTCGTCTCGGGCTCCGCCGCCCGCTGGGACGGACACCAGCCACTTATCAGGATGACCGCCGGGCGGTCCTGGAGGCGCTGTCCTCCGGCCGGACGCGGGCCGTGGTTGACGCCTGGGGAGACGCAGGAACCGTCTCCTTCGAGGCGCGGGAGGACGGCACCGCCCGGGCCTCGGTCAGGGGGTTATCCGGTACCTGGATCACCATCTACCACGCTGGTGAGGTCGTGGCGCAGGGGCCCGGACCGGTCCGGGAGGCGACCCGCGGCGGACCGGGCCCCTGGCGGACCGCCATCTTCAGGCGACGGGCCGACCTTGGCCTGCCGGGAGACGGGTGGCTCCTCTGGATCGTTTCGGGACCCATGGAAGCCGAAGACTCCCGCGCGGCTCGATCATGAATTCGATTTTCGCCACCCTCACCTTGACGTTCCTGATCATGTTCCTGACAGCGGCTCTGTTCGGAACGACCGGAAGCTACTATCTGGTGGCAGCCGCCGGCCTCCCCCATTTTATTCTCGGATTCTTCTTTTCCGTGGTTTCCATCCTGCACGGCCGCCCTCGCCGCCGGGTCATCCTGGCCTGGCTCGGCCTGATCTCGCTGGCGGCATGTTTGCTTTATGCGCGCTTCCCGCTCTTTGACCTGGTCGGCGCCTATTTCGTCATTCACATGTTTCGCGACGAGGTTTTCATGTCGCTGAACCGTCGCGCAGATTTCAACGCCGGGCTGGTCGCCACGGCCTCCTCCGGCGCCGCGAACGTCTCCCGCAATCTGGAGCGTGCCTGGGTCGTGGGCCGCATCTTCCTGATCGTGGCACTGGCATCCTTCATCATCGGTCGGGTCAGTGTCCTCCATCGTCCATCGTTTCCCATGGGACTCTACGCCGATCCCTCCAACCAGCTCACCGGATCCGTTCCCCTCGATCTGATCCTGGGTGGAGCCATCATCCTCCTCCTGGGAGGACTCGCACTCTTCCCCCGCCAAGGTCTCGCGGCGCTTCACCTCCCCATGGAAGTGCGGGACTTCCTGGCGCTCTTCGTGGTGGTCAGCTTCGCGGCGCAACTGCGCGAATCAACTCTCTTCCTCGCCCTGTTCCACTATGTCTCGTGGTACCTGTTCTACGGCGAGAAGCTCCGGGCCCGGCAAAGAGCGGCCGAGAGGAGAAAGGCCGTGGCGCCGGCGTCCTTCCGGTCTTCGCCATGGCTTGCCGTCATGAACCGGCCGCGGCCGTTCGCGGCCTTGATCATCGGGGCCAATATCCTTTCCGTGGCCGCCCTCGCTCTTTACCTCTGGCACCCCGACAAGCTCGGCTTCCTGAAGCTGGGCTACGACTACACCTACTTTCCCTACTGGACGATCCCCCACGTCACCTTGAGCTTCATCCCGCGCCGCTAATACCCCTGGCCGGCGGCTGCGGCTTTCCTGGCCGTGACCCGGCTACCGGCCTCCCCTTATCCTGAGTCATTTCACCCTGAAGGCAGGCTCATATTCCCCTCCCGGCAGCGGATCTCAAGAGCGCAGTCTCAGTCCCTGGACCAGGCTGACGTACTCCTCGACCGCATGCCGTGCCTCCCCCCAGTCTCCACGGGTCACGGACCGGTTGATCCGGCTCAACGCTCCCTCGCAGCCGCCTGCCTGGATGAACCCCTCGCAGTACCGGCATGGCGGCACCGATTGGCTCTCGATGGGAGCCAGGGCGAGCCGGCGGGCCGCTTTCTCGCAGAACTCGTCCTGCTGGTTGATGAGCGCCAGGACGCCATCCTCGTCCTTCTGGTCGATGAACTCCCGTACCCGGTGGAGGCGGCGCAGGATCTCCCCCCTCGCCTGCTCCCAGCTTGGCTTCATATCATCTCCCTCCGGCATACTCCTGCTCTTAGGGAAGAGCAAGGTTCGTGCCAGACAGGAGAAACCGGTTGCCCACCGGGAAAGAGTCCACGGGAGCCGGGTGATCAGTCGGGACCGCGGGTCGCCCGGACCACGAGCACCGGACAGGGAGCTCGGTGCAGCACCCTCTCGGTGGTCGAGCCCATGATCACCTGGGAGACCGGGCCCCGGCCATGCGTGGCCATGACGATCAAGTCGGCTTGCTACTCGCAAGCCAGCCGCACGATCTCCGCGGCAGCCGCTCCGGTCCGGACGGTGGCCGTCCATTTCACCTGGTCTCCCAGGCGGGCGGCGGCCAACCGATCGAGCTCCTCGGTCGCCCGCCGGGCCTGCCGTTCCAGGGCGTCCCCATGGTCGTCCAGGAGATCTTCCAGGAAAGGCGGAATGCGTTCCTCCTGAACGTATGCCAGTACGACCGTGGACCCGAAGCGTTGTGCCAGAGTCAGCGTGGGCGCCACGGCACCCAGGGAAAGTTCCGAGAAATCAGTGGTCATCAAGATCTTGGCAAAGGCACTCATGTCATTTCCCGTGCCGCATGCGGCTTTGAACAATGAGTTGGCGAGGACCACCCTGCGCAGGGCAATCACTTTCTGTTGATTATATCGATCCCTTCATCCCGCGGGCCGGGTCTCTTCCCGGAACGGACCAGCCCTGGGTTCTGCGGGCCCGCCGCGTCTTGATTCGCTCCTGCCTCAGTGCTATTCATCTCTGGTCCTTCAAACCTGGTGTCATCCCAAGGGGTGATCACGCGAGAGGAGAAAAGCCATGGCAAGGGTGAACCCGCGCAAGGCAACCAAGAGCAAGCGAAAAAAGAAGCCCAGCGAGATGCTGCTGGTGGCCAGCAAGGTCAAGCAGGCCATCCGCGCGCACAAGGTGAATGTGGCCTCCGATGCGGCAACCGCTCTCAATGAGGTCGTTCACTGGTACATCGAGCAAGCCGCCAGGCGGGCTTCCGCCAACGGCCGGAAAACCGTTCGCTCCCACGATTTCCTTGCTTTCTGACCTGGCACTCGCGAAGGGCGCCGGCAGGCCGCCCCTTCGCTGATCCCGTCAACCCGCGGGGAAAGCATCATCTCATGCCGCGTGATCCGCTCTTCTTCCACCTGGGCTGGATCCTCCTGGTCGCCGGGGGGATCTTCATCCTTCTTGGCGCTCTTCTCCTCGCCCTTGGCAGGCTGCCCGATGGGCTGGGCCATCTGCCGGGCGATCTGGTTTGGCGCCGCGGCCGGCTCACGGTCTACCTGCCCCTGGCGACCTCGCTCCTCCTGTCCCTGGTCCTGACTCTGCTGCTGAACCTGTTTCTCCGGCGCTGACCCACGCTCTCCGAGCCAGGCCGGCCGGGGCATTCCAGAAACCTGAAAAAAAAGGCCCGGCGCCATGGCGGCGCCGGGCGGGATTATATACTTGACAAAGGGTACCGACTTCCGCTAATCTCCCGCTCGGCATGGCAGCAAGAACATTCTTGGGCCGCCTCGACACAGTTCTCGGTTGGATCGAGCGGTGTTGGGAGTGGGGTAAGCGATTTTGGGCCGCAGTCATGACGGGGGGCTTTGTAGGGACCGTCGTGGTCTGGTTCGCTGATCTTCAGTGGCCATTCAAGATTCTCTCTGGGCTGATCGCCGTCGCCGTCGTTCTCTGGATCGGTATAGGCATTGCCCATATCAGGAAGCGCAAACGGATTAAATCATTGGAGTTCTATCAGGACCGTTCAGAGATGAACAGCTCTCGACTCGGTGCATTGGGGGACCAACTCGGGTCCGTCAATGTTGAAGCCTTGGGTGTGTTTCCAGCTGGGCAGTTCCTTGGTCAGCTTAGCGAGAACCAACTTAGGAAGCTCAGGCATCTAATCCTTCCTAATCCTGATACCACAGCGACCGATAAAGAACTTGAAGAACATTTTAAGCACACCTTCTCCGGTATTGATGTTAGCGTTGCTCACTTTAGGGAGACCATTCGCAAGAACAGCAAGAAAGCTAAGTCTGTTGGTGTCAGAGTCTACTTTCATCCAGACATGGCCGCCCTATCGAGTATTTCCCTGTTGATAGTTGACCCAGAAGAAGATGACGGGTGGGCTAGAATTGAGATAGTTCTTCCATTTACCGAGCCAGCTTCTCGTCCAAGTGTGGTTATTGCTAAAAAGAGTTACGGCAAGGCTTTCCGCAATCTAGAAGCTCTATTCAACAAACTGAAAGAACAGTCCAAGGAGTTTACGCCGTAAGCTCCTTGTACTCCACCCGCTCCGCGATAGATAGGAGAGTGATAACAGTGGGCGAAATAGTAGAGTGGATTCAGGCTGGCTTCCTCTTGGGCATAATCATCTGGTTGGTGCGGCTAGGTAGGGTCATCGAAGCCCTCATCACCGATAGAATAGGCGAGCGGCGAGCCATTTACGTGTGGTCCCTGAAAGAAGGTGACTCAAGCGGTTAGCTTCTTATATTCCACTCTATCCGAACTGATGAGCTTCAATAGCGTGTCTCGGAACATATACGGATTCTCGCAGTTGTTGTACCGGAAGGCCATTTCGTCCAGGTACGAGGGCAAATGCTTCTTGCTCAGCTTATGATAGGAACCCACGATAGATCGTTTGAACAGGCTCCAGACGCCTTCGCAGGTATTCGTGTGGACGTCTGCATGGACCCACTCGTGCTGCGAATGGTTAACGGTCTTGTGTTCGGTGTTGTGGTCTCCGATGCCCTTGTAGCCAGCCCACTCGTCCGTGTGGATCTCTTGCGTGTCATCATGGACGTTCTCTCCGATGAACTTGTGCAGGGGTCTCTTCCCACGGTGCGGGATGACAGCCAGACGAACGCGGCCACCTTCCTTCCGCTCGACAGCCCCAACGACGCAAGCCTTGTTGTCGAACTGGCCGCCCTGCCATCGTTTCCGCTTACCACCTATGAACGCCTCATCAACCTCCACGATGCCCCGCAGAAAGGCTGGCGCCTCATCCTTCATCGAAGCCCGGATACGGTGGCAGAGATACCACGCTGTTTTGTAGCTCACGTTCAGCATCCGCTTGAGCTGGTTTGCGGAGATCCCCTTCTTGCTCTCGGCCATCATGTAGACAGCGGCAAACCACTTCCACAATGGCAGCTTAGAGTCGTGAAAGATGGTTCCAACCCGGACACTGAACTGGTACTCGCATTCCTTGCATTCGTAGATCCGGCGCTTCGGCATGGCAAATACCTTCTCGGATTTGCAGCGTGGACAGCGAATACCATCGGGCCAACGCAGACCAGCAAGGTAGTCATTACAGCGATCTTCGCAACCGAATCGTTTGATCAGTTTGCCGAGGTTCATGTTCTTCTTGACTTCCGGCCGGTATGGCCGCTTTTTCCGTTTACGCATCGGGGCACCTCATGCCGAAGAAGAAGCCAGCAACAGAGCTGACCACCGAGCAAGCCGCCAAGCGGCTGTTCCCCAAGAAGGTCCGGGAGGCCATCAAAAAGGAAGCCGCCGAATCGGACGCCAAGGGCGAGAAACACGCCAAAACAAAGGGAAAATGACTCATATGGACAATATACTACCGGATGGTGGCTTTGTCAAGTATATAATCCCGGCGCCGGGCCCTGTCGCATCCCTTGGCGCTGGGGCTCTAGGGAGCTCCCGCCACGTCGGTCCGCCGCAGGTTCATCACCGCGCCTGGTGGCACATTATCCAGGGGAGTGGCCTGCGTCTGGGCCGCCTGCGAGACGTTCCCCGAACGATCCACGGCGAAGAGGCTGTAGCTGTAAGTCGTTCCATTCAACAGGCCCTGGTGCGTGAACGTGCCTGCATCGCCCGGCGCCGCGGCTCCATCCGCCAGCGGAAGGCCATCCACCGGACTCACCGGGAACCGGCCATCGGTGGAATAGCGAATGACCACCCGCTCCAGATCCGGATCCCATGGATTGGTCCAGCTGAGGGCCACCATCCCGCTGGATGCGGACGCGGCAAAGCCGGTGGCCGCTGCGGGAGATGAGGTATCGCCCACGGGCTGCTCGGTGGGCACGAAGTCAGGATCGTCCGTCACGAGGACCCGGTCTGCGCGCGCCTCCGGCTCGCGACCTCCCAGCTCCAGCGTGTGCACTCCAGCGTCCAGGATGAAGGAGCCTCCTGAAGTCCATTTCCAGGTTCCTGTCACTGATGGGAAAAGAGTCTGGCGCGCAGCTCCGTCCACCGACTGGAACCAACCGTCACTGCCGGTGGTCGCGCCGAACAAACGGATCCACACGTACCAGGTGCCGGCGCTGGGCAGATTGACGCCGAAAGTCGCTGTTCCCGAGGGGCTGGTTGTGGTGCCCGCCGTCGTCCCGGCGGGGGTGTCGATCCAGGCACCCGCGAACGCGTCCGGCCCCGCAACGGCGCGCACGGGCGCGGTCAGGGCACCCGCCTCGGCCTCGAAGGTCAGGTAAACGTTGGAGTTGGCCATGGTGGTGAAGGTCAGATCCGGAGAGGAGAGCGCCTCGTTGCCCGCCCCATCCGCACTGCGCACGTGATACTCGTAGCGGCTGTCCGGTCTCAGGCCCTGGACCAGGCCCGTGTGTGAGGTGACCTGATTCGGGTCAACGTCGGTCTGCTGATAGAAGGTTTGTCCGGCGAGCCGGTAAAAGACCTGGCTATCCGTGGCTTCGTCCGTGGTCCAGGTGATCTCCGTCGACGTGGCCCCGGTGGCTCCGGATGCCACCTGGGAGATCACGGGCGCCATGGTGTCCGCCACGGTGGCAAACCCGGTGGCCTGGGTGAACGTGGCATCCAGAGGGTGTCCCGCCAGATCCTGCGCACCGCCCGTGCCGCCTTGCACTTCGACTCGGTAGGTCTCTCCCTGCAGGAGATCGGTGGCCGGCACAATGGTCGCGGTGAGCCCGTCCGGGCTCAACGAGGGCGACCCTGCGGACTGGGCTGTCGGGTTTCCGGCACTGTCCAGAAGCCGCAGGGTGGCCGCGGTCACCGAGAGCGGATCCATCGGCTCGCTGAACGTGACGCTCGGCTGAACCGTGACCAGCAACCCCGTGGCGCCGTCTGCCGGGCTGACACCGGTGACGGTCGGCGGAACGGTTCCTTCAACACGAAACAACCCGGCTCCCGTTCCGAATGTCTGGTCCGGGTTGGCAATCTCGACGGTGGTCGTACCGACAGCCGCTCCCGGAGCAATGGTAATACTGGCCACCAGTTGTCCGCAGGAGTTCACCACCACCGAGTTGACCGTGATCCCCGGATTGTCGAAGCTTACCGCGGCACCGTTCTGGAAGTTGGTGCCGGTGAAGGCGACATCTAGCTGGCGCCCTTGCTCGGCACCGGCCGGCACGCTGCCGGACAGGGTGGGGCGAGGCCAACCGGAGACTTCGTTGGAGAAGTTCACACTGAAGTTGCCGGCCCCGTCGAATGCCTTGACGGCCACGAAATAGGTGGTGCAATCGGTCAAGCCGGTGAGGGTTTGCTGCGTGCTGAGCCCCACATCCAGTTGCTGGTCATAGACCCCTGACGCCTTTCCGAAGAAAACTCTGTACCCGGTCACATCGGGATCGGCGACCGGGTCCCACGCCGTGGCGATGGTCCCGGCGCCGGCGCTCAGAGGAAAGAGCGCGAGAAAGACGAGCGTCAAGGCGGGAAGGACGGGCGAGGAGCTTCGACTTGCCATGGATGCACTCTCCAGGTGTGGGGCCTTCGTCCATTTTCCAGAGAGCAGGAAGCGATTCTCATGCCAGTTGCCCGGCGCTTCCCTCCCGGCGCCGGAAGGCGCCTCCCTGCTTGGATTTGGAGCTCCGGGCCCCGGCAGGTCCGCACCTTCCGCCCCGGATGGAAATTCAATCTCGCGGGTCAACGGCCCGCGGATCAGCCGAAATGGTAATCCGCCTTCACCGGAGCCGGTGATAGACTTTTCCCGTGGAGAGCCCGAATCTTCAGGATCAATTCTTCCCGCGGGGGACCTGCTTCGGGTGCGGTCCGTGCAACCGGCAGGGGCTGCGCATCAAGAGCCGGGTCGCGGGAGATGAAGTCGTCGCTGACTGGACACCGGAGGCACACCACGAGGCCTTCCCCGGAATGCTCAGCGGCGGCATCATCGGGACACTGCTGGATTGCCATAGCAACTGGACCGCCGCCCACCACCTCATGGTCCGCTCCGCCGCCGAGCGTCCGCCCTGCACCGTCACGGCGGAATATCACGTCAAGCTGTGCCGTCCGGCGCCCACGGCTGAACCCCTTTTCCTCCGGGCGCGGGCTGTGGCGGCCACCGACGACCGGGTGACGGTCGAGGCCAGCCTTGAGGCGGGCGGGGAGGTCTGCGCCACCTGCCGAGGTGTCTTCGTTGCCGTGAAGCCGGGCCATCCTGCTTACCAGCGCTGGTGATTGCGTGACCTTCGTGCCGGCCGGTTGACAGAATCGACGCGATTCGATATTAACTAAATGGTTATTTAATTCGTCCATTCGAATTGATCGATGCCAAGTACTCATTATAAAGGGCTTACCTGGAAGGCTCGGCCGTTCTCGGCTCCCGCTGCACTCAGAATGGCGGCGGCGGCCGCCTTCGCCTCCACTGGTTACGAGGGAGCCACGCTGGAGGCGATCGCCCGCCGGGCCGGTGTCAACAAAGCTCTGGTCAGTTACCACTTCGGGGGCAAGCGCGGCCTTTACACGGCGGTGTTCCAGTCTCTCCTGGACCCGCTCCAGGATCATCTGCATTCCCTTCGCCGGGAGAACCTGCCGCCGGAAGAGCATCTCCTGGAGATTCTCTCGGCACTCGTTCGCACTCTTGCCAGCCGGCCCGTCCTGGCCGGTCTGCTCCTGAGGGAGTTCATTGCATGGGGAGACCACCCCCACGGCGGGCCCGAGGTGTCCTCGCCGGCCGTTGCCCTCTTCACCTCCCTGGAGGACGTCATCCGCGAGGGGATCGCCGAAGGAGGCATGCAGGAAACGGAGCCTCGCCTCACGTCGCTCCTCCTGGCCGGCGGCATCCTCTTCTTCTTCGCTAGCCGGGACCTCCAGAAGACGTTGGCCCGGGAATCCCGACGGCCGGCGACGACCGTGACCGGATCTCTCCTCCTGGCGCATCTTGCGGGCTGGCTCCGGCCCAGGCTCTCTTCTCCCCCAAGCCGGTGAGAGCTCCCGGGCTCGTGTCGTCCGCCCCGAGACAAGGCGACGACTCCGGTTGAACCCTCGACAAGGGATGCACGGGGGGTCATATTCAACGAACATGATGAAGCTTCCCGAGATCTCTGTCATACCCGGCTCCCTGGACCGCTTCGTGACCATGCTCGGTAGACGGGCCGTGGAAGAAGTTCGCGCGCGCGCCGAGCGTGTTCGCCGGCGGCTGCGCGGCCATACGGTCTGGACCATCAACTCCACCGCCGCAGGCGGAGGCGTGGCGGAGATGCTGCGATTTCTAGTCTCCTACGCCCGTGACCTGGAGATCGACATCCATTGGCTGGTGGTTCCCGGCACTCCGGAGTTTTTTCGCGTCACCAAGAGATTGCACAACGCTCTCCATGGCTGGCAGGGAGACGACTCTCCCCTGGGGCAGCCGGAACGCGCCATTTACGAATCCGTCACGGACGCCAACGCGCGCGCGCTCCGCCCCGGGGTGCGCCCGGGGGACGTGGCCATCCTCCACGATCCCCAGACTGCCGGCCTGATCCCCTCTCTGGCTCAAGCAGGAGTGCACGTCATCTGGCGCTGCCACGTGGGCGGCGATCCAGCCCGGGCCGAGGCGCGGAAGGGATGGAATTTCCTCTCTCCCTATCTTTCGGCGGCCCGTATCTTCGTCTTCTCCAGCGAGACCTACCGGCCGGAGGAATGCCGCCCGGAGCAATCCCGCGTGGTTCATCCCTGCATCGATCCCTTCTCGGCCAAGAACCAGAACCTGGAGGAGGAAGCGGTGCGCGCCATTCTGGTGCGGGCCGGACTGGTGCAAGGATCAAACGGACAGAATGCGGCCACTTTTCTCCGCCAGGATGATTCCAAAGGCACGGTGCGCCGCCGTGCCCGGATGGTGGAAATGGATGGCCCTCCTGCATGGGACGCGCCGCTGGTGGTGCAGGTCTCCCGCTGGGACCATCTCAAGGATCCCATCGGAGTCCTGCGTGGCTTCACCCGCACCTTGGAGAGTTCCCGCTGCGGCGGGGCCGAGCTAATTCTCGCCGGTCCGGAAGTGACAGGCGTTGTCGATGATCCTGAAGGCGCACAGGTCCTCCGCGAGACAGAGCAAGCGTGGCGCGACCTGCCCGCGGCCCACCGGCGGCGGACACATCTTGCCTGCCTGCCCATGGCCGATCTGGAAGAAAACGCGGCTATCGTGAACGCGCTTCAGCGCCACGCCACCGTGGTCGTGCAGAAGAGCCTGCAGGAGGGCTTCGGTCTCACGGTGACCGAGGCCATGTGGAAGATGCGTCCTGTGCTCGCCAGCGCCGTCGGGGGGATTCCCTCGCAGATTCAAGACGGTGTTCACGGCCTCCTGATCGACCATCCTGAAGATCTTTCCACCTTTTCCTCGGTCCTCGGGCACCTTCTCGCCGACGTGGACCTGGGAGCACGGCTGGCCCGGCGTGCCCGAGAGAGGGTCGTTCAGGAGTTCCTCGGGCCGCGCTCCCTGGCGCAGTACGCCGATATCATCGACAGCCTCCTCTAGCTCTGGTTTTCCCTCCCGGCAGGCCATTCCGGCCCGCGGACGCGCATGGCCCGTGGGTCAGAACGGCGACCCTTCCCATCCACGGGACAGGAATCGCATGCATGCGCTAGGATCCCGGGTTGTTGCGGACAGGCATGGAGTCGCCATCATGGTTTCCGGACACATTCGCCTCTTCACGGTTTCCCTCACGATCGGGATCCTCTGCGGCTGCGCCCTCAATCCCGCCACGGGCCGGCGCCAGCTTTCGCTCATCGGTGAGAGCAAGGAGATCTCGATGGGAAGGAAGTCCGACGCCGAGATCGGCCGGAGCCTCGGCCTCTACCAAGACACCTCCCTGGCCGCCTACGTGCAGCAGATGGGCAAGAAACTGGCGGCGCATTCCGAGCGTCCCGACCTCCCCTGGACTTTCCGCATCGTGGACGATTCCGTGGTCAACGCCTTCGCCCTTCCCGGGGGCTTTGTCTACGTGACCCGCGGTATTCTCGCCCACCTGGGTTCGGAAGCGGAGCTGGCAGCCGTCGTGGGCCACGAGATCGGCCACGTGACGGCCCGGCACAGCGTCAATCAGATGAGCAAGGCGAAACTCGCGGGCCTGGGGCTGAACCTGGGGACCCTGGTGAAGCCCGGGCTGGCCCGCTTCGGCGACCTGACCAACACGAGCCTCGGCCTTCTCTTTCTCAAGTTCAGCCGCGATGACGAGAGCCAGGCCGATGAGCTTGGCCTGCGCTACATGCTGCGCGCCGGTTACGACGCCCGGCCCATGGTGGAGGTCTTCGATCTCCTGGACCGGGTCAGTCACGCCGGGAACGGGAGCAGCGTGCCCAACTGGCTCGCCACGCATCCCGCCCCCCTCGACCGCAAGGAACGCGCCCAGCGCCAGATTGCGGCCCGAGGCGCGGGCGCGACCACCGGCAAAGTGGGGACGCGGACCTACCTGGGCCATCTGGAAGGGCTGGTCTTCGGCGACGATCCGCGCCATGGATTCTTCAAGGAAGGCGCCTTCTACGCCCCCGATCTGAAATTCTGGATCGTCTTTCCCCCGGGATGGAAAACATCCAACCAGGCCAATCAGGTGGCCGCGGCGAGCCCGGACGGATCCGGGGGCGTCCTGATCACGCTGGCTCCCGAGACAACGCCCACCGCGGCCGCGGAACGTTTCTTCGCCGATGAGAGCGTGCACCGCGGCGCCTCCTGGCGGCAAGAAGTCCACGGTCTCCCCGCCGTGTCCAATCGCTTCACCGCCGGCAGTGGCTCGAAGACCGTCACCGGGCGAATCGCCTTCATCGCCCATAACGGCCGTGTCTTCCGCGTCGCCGGCTTCGTGTCCTCCGACAAGTGGCCGACTTACGAAGCGGCCATCACCTTTTCCATCGCCAGTTTCCAGCGTCTCACCGACCCGAACATCCTGGACGTCGAACCCCGGAGAATCCATCTGGTGGAACTCCAGTCGCCCACCACCCTGGCGCGGTACACGCACCAGCACCCCTCCTCGATTCCCATGGACCAGCTCGTCCTCATCAACCATCTGAATCCAGACGATCCGCTCCCCGCGGGGCGCCTCATCAAGCGCGTGGTGGGGGGGCCCTGAGGCCTGTCTGGTTGACCTGTCTCTGCTTCCTCCACGGTTTCCGGCTATGATGCCCTCCTGTGAGCCGGACTCGCATCGCGGTTCTGGGCATCGGCCTGGTCGGTCGCGTGATCGTCGACGATCTCCTGGCGGACCCCAATCTCCAGGTGATCGCCGTGGACGCGCGGCGGACCGGCCTGGATCAGCTCGGATCCCATCCGCGCCTGGAGGTCCGCCAGGCCGATCTCTCCCGCCCGGCCTCAGTCGCTGAGACCGCCCTGGCCGCCCGGGCGGATCTGGTGGTCGGTGCCGTGCCGGGGGCCCTGGGGAGTGCGCTTCTCGAGGGAGTCCTCACGGCCGGCCTCTCCCTGGTGGACATCTCGTTTTCCCCGGACGATCCCACCCGTTGGGACGGAATGGCCCGCCAGCGAGGTCTCACCGTGGTGGTCGACTGCGGCCTGGCCCCGGGGCTGTCCAATCTCCTGGCGGGGCATGAGACCGCCCGGCTGGAAACGGTCCACCGGATCGAGATCCTGGTGGGCGGCCTCCCCATTCGCCGCGTTCTGCCCTACGAGTATCGCTTCGTCTTTTCTCCCGGGGACGTCATCGAGGAGTACACCCGCCCATGCCATTTCCGAGAGGACGGGGTGGAGCGCGTCCGTCCGGCCCTGTCCGACGTGGAGCGCGTCGAATTCCCCGAGGTGGGAACCCTGGAGGCCTTCAACACCGATGGCCTGCGGACGCTCCTCACCAGTCTGCCGGCACCCACTCTCAAGGAGAAAACCCTGCGCTACCCGGGCCATGCCCGAAAGATGCGCCTGCTCAGGGAAACCGGCTTTTTCTCCCTCGAGCCGGTGCAAGCAGGCGGGGTCCGGGTCGCCCCCCGGGCCGTGACGGAGGAACTCCTGCGGCAACGGCTGGCCCTTCAAGACGGTGAGGAGGAGATCACGCTCCTCCGGGTGACCGTGGAAGGGGAGGCGAACCATCAGCAGTGCTGCAGCACCTGGAATGTCGTCGATCGAACTGATCTTGCCAAGGGTCAATCCTCCATGGCCCGGACCACCGCCTTTCCCTGCGCCCAGGTCGCCCGCCTGGTCGCCTCGGGCCGCTGGCGCTCCCCGGGTATCCATCCGCCCGAGGTTCTGGGCAGAGACGACGGCATTGCCCAGCTGATCCTCGACGGCCTCCGGGAGCGGGGCATTCATCTGCGACGCACCTCGGTCTCCACGAAACTTCCCTTGGCGCCGGCGCAACCTTTCCGCAGCGACGCGCGTAGCTCCCGGAAAGCGCCTTCACCCGACAAGGAGGTTGATCCATGAGATCCCGACACCATGCCCTGATGGCCCTTGCCCTGGCGGCCGCCGCCCTTCTGCCGGCCCGCGCAGCGGCGGACCAGCACACACTCACCAAGACCTTCCCCTTCCGGTCCGGGGACCGTCTCGAGGTTGATACCGACACCGGCTCCATCGAGGTGCGCACCGGAACCGCCGACGAGATCCGGCTCACCGTGCGCAGCAAGGAGCAAGATCTGGCCGGCGCTCTGGACCTCACCTTCGCCACCGATCGCGGCCTGCGCGTCGAGGCTCGCACCCTGCGCCATGGACGGAAGCCAGGATGGTTTTCAGGCTGGTTCGGGCGGAATGACTCTTCCCACATCGAGTTCCTCATCGACGCCCCCTCTCGGATGGATCTGGCGCTCAAGACCTCCGGCGGGCACATCACCGTGGGCGACGTGGAAGGCGAGGTTGCCCTGGCCACCCGTGGAGGGCATGTACAGTTCGGCGCCATCGACGGTCCCCTCCACGTGGAGACTTCCGGAGGACATATTCGGGGTGAACGAGCCAGCGGCCCGGCGGAGCTCGAGACCGCGGGGGGGCATATCCGGGTGGACCGGGCGGACTCCGACCTGGATGTGCAAACAGCGGGAGGACACATCACCGTGGGCGACGTGGGCGGCGCGCTGCGCGCTCGGACGGCCGGCGGGCATATCCAGACCGGCCGGGTGGGAGGGGATATGGAACTACGGACGGCCGGCGGGAACCTCACCTCGAAGGGATGTGGGGGAAAGATCGTCGCCCGGACCTCCGGCGGGCGGATCGACCTGGAAAGCGTGGCTGGCTATGTCGAGGCACGCACCGCCGGCGGAGATCTCCGCGTGAGCCTGCTGGCGGGAAACACGGCTGGCGGCGACCTGGAAAGCCACGGCTCGGGCGATATCGAGGTGATCCTTCCCGACGGCATCGGCCTGCAGGTCGAGGCCCAGGCGGGCTCGACCGGAACAGTCGAGGTGGACAGCGCCATGCATTTCGAGGGCAGTCTGGCGAACAACCGGCTGAGAGGAACTCTGAATGGCGGGGGAAGTCTGCTTCGCCTCCAGGCCGACGGCGGTGATATCCGTCTCCTGACGTCCCTTCAGTAGCGCCCGCTCAGGTAGTCGTTCAGGATCTCCCGGTGGTCGAAGGCGATCTCCACGGGAAACGCCGCCGGCCGGAAGGCACGAGCCTCTGCGGCGTCGTCACCGCCCACCGGTGTTCCCCGGGCACACCCGATGAACACCACGCTCACCGTGTGTCCCCGCCGGTCCCGGGTGGGATCCGAGTAGACATGGAACTGGCGCACCAGTTCCACGGCGAGGCCGGTCTCTTCCGCGGCTTCCCGTGAGGCCGCCTCCTCCACCGTCTCGCCCACTTCCACGAATCCTCCTGGCAGGGCCCAGCCATGGGGCGGGTTCCTGCGGCGGACGAGAACGACGCATTCCGGATCGCCATCCATCTGGATGATCACATCGGCGGTGACGCGAGGACCGGGGGGGAGATCGGAGTGCATGTTCATCCCACGAACGTGTAACCTATCCGCTGGCAGATATCCAGACTCGTGACCTTCGGGAACATGATATCGAGAATGGTCACGTTCAGCGAAGAGTTCCTGGCCAGCGCAAGCCCCTGGGCCCCAGGCTGCATCCGCCGTGCTAGGCTCTCTCCCCCCAAGACTCCGCAGGAGAAAGCCCATGTCGTCCCCTCCCGTATTGTGGCCCTTGATCCTGACGCTCTGGCTGGGGCCGGGCATTCATCCCAGCCTCAACACCGCCTCCCCCCAGCAGTGGACCGTCAGTGATCTGGTCCGGACAGAGCGTGCCTCGGGCTTTGCCCTGGACCGCGAGGGACGTCTTGCCGTGTGGCTTAAGGAAACCGTCGAGACGGTGGACGAGAAGGAAACACGCGTCGGGAACTTGTGGCTGACCCGTCTGAATGGCCCGGCCTCCTTTCCCCTGACCCGCGGCCATGACACCGTCTCTTCACCCCGCTTCTCTCCCGACAGCCGCACCGTGGCATTCCTCTCGAGCCGACCGGTTCCCGGGGCGGGGAAAGAAAAGAAGAACGGCGAAGCTCCTCTCCAGCTCTGGGCCATCCCGGTGGGGGGCGGCGAGGCCTATCCGGTGACCCACCTGGACCGGGAAGTGAAAGCATTCGACTGGATCGACTCCGACACCCTTCTCATCGCGGCTCCCGAGGCGCCAACGTCCCGCCAGATCCTGCGCAAGGAAAACCAGGACACCACGGTCGTCGTGGAGGGCCCGGACAGCCATCCACCCATCCGACTGTTCCGCGTGGGCCGCGAAAACGGCTCGCTCGTCCGCCTCACCCGGAACACCGATTGGATCGATTCGCTTTCGGTGAGCCCTGGCGGCAAGCAGGCGGTCATCACGGCCCAGCGCAGTCTCTCCTACGAGTTCGACCAGAAAGTCCCTCCGCGGACCGCCCTCGTCGACCTGAACACCGGTGCGGAACAGGCTCTCTTCACCGATGGCCATCTCCTGCCCCGGGAGGTCCGCTGGCGGCCGGATGGATCCGTGTTCTACCTGATCAATGACTTCACCCACCATCCCGCCTACCGCATGGCCACGGTCGGCGAGCTGTACCAGTACGATCTGCGCCGCCACCTGGCAGAGAAAGTCGATCTCCACTGGGAGAGCGGCATCGGGGGGGGCTATGCGCCGGTTCCCGGGGGATGCCTGGTGCTCCTCGCCGATGGAGTGCGCTTCCTCCCAGCGCGGCTCCACCCGAAGGCATCGGGAGGGTGGCGGCGCCAGAATCTCACCGGCGCCCACGCGGGAGGCATCGATGCGGTCCAGGTCTCCGGCGATGGCCACACGCTGGTCTACCGGCATTCCCTGGCCAACCAGCCACCCCAGTGGTACACGGCGCGCCTGGAAGGCATCCGTCTCGTGAACCCCCGTCGCGTCACTTCGCTGAACGAGAACTTTTCCAAGAAGCCGACCGGCCGTGTGGAAGTCATCACCTGGGCCGGAGCACGCAACGAGACCGTCGAGGGCCTGCTCCACTATCCCCTGGACTGGAAGGAAGGGGCCGAACCCCGGCCCCTGGTCCTGCAAATCCATGGCGGACCTGCAGGCACCGACCGCAACACATGGAGCCAGAGCTATGGCCGTCCCATCATTTTGTACCGCCAGCGTGGCGCCTTCGTGCTGCAGGCCAACTATCACGGCAGTGCCGGATACGGCCTGGAGTGGGTGGAGTCCATCGGCAATGGTCACTACTACGAGCTGGAACTTCCGGATCTGGAAGCCGGCGTGGATGAGCTCATCGCCTCGGGCAAGGTGGATCCCCTCAAGCTGGGAGTCGTGGGGTGGAGCAACGGAGGAATCCTGGCAGCGGCGCTGGTCACGCTTACCCATCGTTACCGGGCCGCCTCCATAGGAGCCGCGGATGTGGAATGGATCAGCGACTGGGCCAATGTCGACTTCGGCGCCGCCTTTGACAACTACTACTTCGGGGGAACACCGTTCGAGAAAACCGATGTCTATCTGGAGAAGTCGCCTTTCTTCCGCCTGCCGTCGGTGACGACTCCCACCATCATCTTTACCGGCACCGAGGACCGGAACGTCCCGCCCCACCAGTCGTGGTCCCTGTTCCGCGGCCTGCAGCAAACCACCCACACCGATGTCCGGCTGGTCCTCTTCCCGGGAGAGCCTCACGGCCTGCGCGACATCGCCCATCAGCGACGCAAGCTCGATGAGGAGATGGCGTGGTTCGACCAGTATCTCTTTGCCGCTCCGCCATCCTCCCTCCCCGCCCTCAAGCCAGGCTCGCTCCTGGACGGCCTCCTCCGCCGGACCCGGGCCGCCCATGATGGTCCTCTTCTGGGCCGGCGTGAAGGAGTCATCCTGGTGCCGGAAACCGTACCGTTCGCCGGCCTGGTCCTTTCCCGCTTCGAGATCACCGGCGCCCAGTTCGCCGCCTTCGACCCGTCCGCGCGGGCGGCAGCACCAGACAACCGCCCCGCCACCGGCATCACCTTCCAGCAAGCACGGAAGTACGTCGCCTGGCTGCGGGAACGAACCGGCCGAGCCTACCGCCTCCCCACCTCCGCCGAGTCCCGCCGGCTGGTGGAGGCCGCAGGCAGGGCGGGAAACACCCTGGCACGCTGGGCCGGCTACCCTCCCAACCCCGAGGATCAAGCAGCTTTGACGGCGGGGCTGAAGGCCGCCGGGATCGTTTCCTCCCTGATCCTCCCGGTGGGCAGTCTGCCTGGAAGCGGCGACCCCATGGTCTTCGACCTGGACGGGAATGCGGCCGAGTGGGCCGTGGACGATGCGGGAAAAGGGATCGCCATGGGCCCCTGCGCGCTCTGTCCACCCGGACCAGCCGACCATCCGGCTCCGCCGCCGGAGAGCATCGGTCTGCGCGTTGTCCTCGACTCCGGACCGGCCCCTTGAAGACGCTGCTCCTGCTCCGCCATGCCCAGGCCGGCCAGCCGGACATCCATCAGGCCGACGGCGAGCGTGGTCTCACCCCGCGGGGGAAGGCCGAGGCCCGGTCAGCCGGCCTGTGGCTCCGGAGGACGGGCCGGTGGCCGGAAGAGATCCTCAGCTCTCCCGCTGCACGTGCTCTGTCCACCGTCAAGCACGTCCTCGCGGCCGGTCCCTTCGCCGGAAAGATGGACACCCTCCCTGAGCTCTACCTGGGGACGGCCGGAGACCATCTGGAGCGGTTGCGCGGTCTGCCCCCTGAGATCGGGACCGCGCTCGTGGTCGGGCACAACCCCGGTCTCGAAGATCTTCTCTTTCTCCTCACGGGGCGGCGGCGAGGCCTTTCGCCCGCATCCCTGGCCTGCGTCCGCCTCGCGATCCCGGCCTGGACGGACCTGGGAGCCGGCGGGCTGGGCTGTCTGGAGGAGCTGTGGCACCCGCCGGGAACGGCCTCCGCCTGACGCGGTACCGGGAAGGATTCAGTTCACCGAGCGGGTGTCGCTGTAGTACCCCTGCTGGAACTCATTGAAGAACTGCGCCAGGAGGGGATGCTGGATCGGCTCGCCGGTGTGATCAGGCTCCAGGTTGCGGTCCGCGACATAGGTCACCTGCTCGGTCCCGTGCACCAGCACCCGATACCACGGCTGGTTCTTGGGAGGACGGGTCTGTGCCATCTTGGTGTACCATTCCTCACTCATCTGGAACGACGCGTCCACATCGACGATGACTCCCCGGTAACCAAAAAGCCGGTGCTGAACGATCTCGCCTATGGCAAAGCGGGTCGACCCCCGTGGTTTCTGATGTCCCATGGCATTCTCCTGGCGATCCCAACGGGCCGCCGCGGCTGATTATTTCACCCTTCCGGACCGCCGGGGAAGAACCACCGCAGGGGTCATGTTATCCTCTTCAGGCAGGATGAATCCTGTCTGGAGAGCCACCATGTCTCATGACACTTATTATCACCCTGGCGACCTGGGCAAGTTTTCCGAGATCGGCAAGAAGGCTCCCGAGCTCGCCCAGAAATTCTTCGACTGGTACAACGCGGTCTTCGCCGAGGGTGCGCTCTCCCAGCGGGAAAAGGCGCTCATCGCTCTGGGGGTGGCGCACGCGGTCCAGTGTCCGTATTGTATTGATGCATACACTCAGGCCTGCCTGGAAAAGGGCTCCAACCTCGATCAGATGACCGAGGCCGTGCACGTCGCCGCCGCGATTCGCGGCGGTGCTTCATTGGTTCATGGTGTTCAGATGCGTTCCGTCGCCGACCGGCTCAGGATGTGATGTGATGGCAGCCGCTCCGACTCCATCCTCGAGTCTCTTCGCCCGGCGTCTCCCGCTCGCCGCCGGCGCCGAGCAGGTTCGCACGCTCGAGTCGAACCACCGGATACCGGCCTTCAACGAGCGTCTTGTGGCGCACGGCCTGGCCCCCCTTCGCGCCGCCGGCATCGAGGTCTTCCAGATCAACCTGGGCAAGTTATGCAACCAGACCTGCCGTCACTGCCACGTGGACGCCGGTCCCGACCGCCAGGAGAACATGACCCGTCAGACCATGCAGCAGTGTGTGGCTGCCCTGTCAGCCACCGACATTCCCAGGGTGGATCTGACCGGCGGAGCTCCGGAGCTCAATCCCAATTTCCGCTGGCTGGTGGGCGAGTGCCGCAGGCTGGGCCGCGCCGTCGTCGACCGCTGCAACCTTTCGGTTCTTCTCTTGGGCGGCCAGAAGGACCTGGGCCGCTTTCTGGCCAGCCACCAGGTGGAAGTGGTGGCCTCCCTTCCTTATTACCTGGAAGACGAGACGGATCGCCAGCGGGGAGAAGGCGTCTTCCAGAAATCGATCGAAGCTCTCCGCCTGCTCAACGATCTGGGCTACGGCAAGGAAGGAACCGGCCTCATTCTGAACCTGGTCTACAACGCGGTGGGCGCCTACTTGCCCCCTGCACAGGATGCCATCGAGCGGGCCTATAAACGCGAGCTGAAGCGACGCCACGGAATCGTCTTCAATCATCTCTACACGCTCACCAACATGCCCATCAGCCGCTTCCTGGACTATCTTCTCACCTCCGGAAACTACGAGGGGTATATGCAGCGCCTGGTCGATGCGTTCAATCCTGCTGCGGTGGAGGGGCTCATGTGCCGCGCCACTCTTTCGGTGGGCTGGGACGGCCGCCTCCATGACTGTGACTTCAACCAGATGCTGGACCTGGAGACCGGCCCGGATGCGCCCTCGCACATCAAGGACTTCGACGCGGCCAGGCTGTCCCGCCGGCGCATCATCACCGGCCGCCATTGCTACGGCTGCACCGCCGGAAACGGCTCCTCGTGCCGGGGGGCCACCGTCTGAACGGTTCCCGAAGGGGTCCGGAAGGACACCTGCCTCAGGCCCCGGGCCCATTCTGAAGGGCCGTCCCCGCCTTGCGGGCCAAACGTTCCCGGGGCAGGAGCGCCCCGTAGATGAAATCGTGCAAGGGTGTGGGCACCCGGGCCTCCCGGCCCAGGCGGACAACGGCTCCGTTCCATGCCTCCAGCTCGGAGCGGCGTCCTGCCACGATGTCCCGGTGGAGAGAGGCCATCCCCTCGGCCGGCAGGCCATCCACGAAGGCCATGCTGCTCTCGGCCACGTCGTCTTCCAGGGCCACGCCCCGGGCCCGTCCCACCCGTGCGATCTCCTCCATGGCCTGCCGCAACAGGCGGCGGGTCTCGGGCTCCGAGCGCATCATCCCCACCGGGACGCCGGTGACGGCGCCGAGCCCACCCAGGGTGGCCACCATCAAGAATTTTTTCCACAGGGTGGCATCCATGTCATCGGGGAGATCCGCCCGAATGCCGGCCGCCTGGAAGACGCCGCGGAGCTGGCGGCAGCGGGCGCTCTGCCGGTTGTCCGCTTCTCCGAAGGCCACGGAGGGATCGACTCCCACATGGTCGATGCGCCCCGGCGCGGCGATATGGCTGATGATGCGCGCGGTCCCCTTCAGCACGCGTTCCTCGCCGAGTTGCACCGACAGGTGCGCCGTGCACTCGACCCCGTTGAGAAAAGGCACCACGAACGTCTCCGGGCCCAGGAGGGGCGGCATGTCCCGCGCCGCCCTGTCCAGTTGCCAGCTCTTCACCGCCACCAGGACCACATCCACCGGGCCGGCTTCCCGGAGATCATCGGTGGCCGCCACCGCTGGCAGAGAGAAGTCTCCCTTTACGCTGCGGACCTCCAGGCCGCGTGCGCGCAGCGCCTCCACATGCGCACCGCGGGCGATGAAAACCACCTCCTGGCCGGATTGGGCCAGACGCCCGCCCAGGTATCCACCGACGCCGCCCGCCCCGAAGACGCCGACACGCATCCGCGGCGACGTCCCGCTCACGCGGTCCTCCCGGTGCCCGGGGTCCGCAGGGCCGCGGCGGCGCCACGGCGTTCGACCCGCCTCTGGCGCGGTCCACAGGGGGTCCTCACCCCGCAGGCCCGGGTCACTTCTCTCCTTCCCAGTAGTCCACCCCGTCGCTCATGCGTGTGAAGTGCCTGATGGAGTCCTCCGTCGGAGAGCGTCCCGCCGGAGCCCCGGCCAGCACCCCGAGCTTTCTGGAATCAGGATACTCCACCACTTCCGGCGTCTCCATGGTGCTCACCGCCAGGTAACGGAGTGTTGAGCTGGAATCGTTGATGATCTGGTGGGCCGATTCCCGTCCCGGGGGCAGGCTGATGAAGTCTCCCGGGCGGATGGCGCGCGTGCTCCCGCCGATGCGGATGGATCCCCGGCCTTCCAGAACGAAGAACATTTCCTCGTTCCCGTGGTGCGCGTGGTAAGGAAAAGCTCGCTTCCCCGGCGGGACCACGGTTACGTTGAACCCGAGCTTTCTCGATCCGAGCTTCAGGCCGACCCATGCCGTCTCGAAAGCGAAGCGATCTCCATGCGACCATTTCTGCAACGAAACGTCCTCGATATTCAGAATATGCGCCGTCATCGCCGTCCCTCCCTGAAAAACTCTTTCAGTTTCCGCGCCCCCTGGCGCGTGGCCTTCCAGTGTATGCGATGCGTTCTCCCGGCCACAGGAACGGAGGTCCCCGGGTCCCGTGGAGCGGCTCGCGTCTCCCACCGCCCGTGCCTGTCGCGGGGCCGCGGTTTGCTTGACAAGCTGCCTTGCATTCAGGTAGAAGAGGACCGAACGGGTGGCAAGGAGGAGGGAAACCATGACAGGTTGGCGGCTTGTCGCGGCGAGCGCGATGGTGGCAGTCAGTGTGGCCGGTCCGGGCCAGCGCCTCGCCTCGGTGGAAAAACCAGAGACCCGTTCTTCCCAGGCGGCCGTCCCGGAGCTCGGCGAGCGGGCCCCGCGCGAGTTCCCGGAGGAAAGACCGATGCAGACGACCAATGCGCGCCTGGAGATCTTTCTCCGCGGCCTGGAGGTCCCGTTCGACGGAGGCGACGGCCGGTGGGCGTTCGAGTATGAGGGAGTCCAGATGCTGATGATCTCCGACGAGCCTCACGACCGGATGAGGATCATCGCGCCGGTGGTCGAGGCGGGTGACCTGCCGGAGAAGACGCTGCGCGTGTTGATGGAGGCCAACTTCGACCGGGCGCTGGACGCGAAGTACGCCATCTACCGGGACACGGTCTGGTCCACCTACGTGCACCCCTTGGGAGCGCTGACCCGCGGGGAGTTCGGCAGCGCTCTGCGCCAGGTCGCCACGCTCAGAAAGACCTACGGCGGGTCGTTCACCAGCACCGACCTGGTCTTCGGTAACAGCGGAGAGTGAGACGCTGGCGGGCACGCAGCGGGTGGGGGTGGCCGTCGTGGTCAAGGCGGTTGGTGTTCTTCTGGCCGTGGCCGCCGCCGGCCCGCAAGCTCAGGACAACCGTCCGCCTCCATTGCTTCAAGCCGACCTCGCCGAGGAGGTCAAGATCCGGATCCTCCAGATGGAACCTGGCCCAAGGACGGCAATGTGGAGCGGTGCCGGGAACTGACGGCGGGCGACTTCGAGGCGAGGGTCATGGGGCGCGCCCGGGAGGTCTTGGCGGCGGATCACCTGGGCGACCTGGGACAGGTGCTGACCGGTGCGGCAGACCCGGCCCAGGCCGACACGGACCTCTCCATGCAGTACGTGGTCGTTTTTGACATGTGGCACCTGAACATGTGGTTCGAGTTGTTCCAGCACAGGGTCCCCATCCGGACGCTCCAGTTCTCATTCCGCGCCGTCCGGGAGATGCTCGAGAAACGCTTCCGGCCCGGCGATCGGGTACTTCTCGCCAGCTTCGGCGGGCAGTCCGAGGCGCGCATCCACACACCCTGGCTGGAGGACCGGGCCGCAGCCCTCCAGGCGCTGGATGACCTTGAGGTCGACCCCACGCTGGGTCATGGATACCGGGTCCATGCCCACCACTCGTCGTGGTCCGAGGCATGGAAGACCCTGCTCGAGGTCGGCGATTCCGGGGACCTTTTCAAGGAGGTTGAGAAATGTCCCATCTCAAACCGATCCCCGAGGGTTTTCATACCATCAGTCCGAGCCTGGTGATCAAGGATGCCGCCCACGCCATCGATTTCTACCAGAAGGCCTTCGGTGCCGAGGTGGTCCTGCGGCTGACCGGGCCGAACCACAGCGTGGTGCACGCGGAGATCAAGATCGGCGACTCGATCATCATGATCGGCGAAGAGTGGCCCGGCCACCACGTGCAGTCCCCCGCCAGCCTCGAGGGAACGACCTCCACCTTGCACCTTTACGTGAAGGACGTCGATGCTTCCCATGAGCAGGCCGTGGCGGCAGGCGCCTGCGAAATCATGCCGCCCGCGGACATGTTCTGGGGCGACCGCTTCAGCTCCGTCATGGATCCGTATGGACATTCCTGGTCGATGGCGACACACATCAAGGACCTGAGTCCCGAAGAGTGCCAGAAAGCTTGCGATGAGTGGATGGCCCGAATGGCCGGCGGTGGATGTGACGGCAAGTAGGCTGCCGCTCACTCGACCGGCTCGACCTTGCGGAGCGGGATGTTTCTCCAGGTGGGAATCCGCCCGCGCAGGCCCAGCGCCTCTCCTTTCACGCTGAAAAACAGGCCGGGCTCGAACTCCTCGATGAGGCGGTTGTCATCGAAGAAGAGGTAACCGTTGTCGAGTCGTACCTCGGCCACCTCCAGGACCGTTCCGGCCAGCCGGATCTCGTAGCCCCCCTGGTCGGCGCGCCAGGCCTCCTTGTCGGGACCCGGAGGCGGGCCGCCCGGGCCATGATCAAAGTCGTAATGCCATCCATACCGGACACGCACCAGGTAGAGAGGCCTCCCGGTGCCATCGAACTCGAAGCGGAAGAGCTCGCGCTTGCCGCCCTCCCACTCCACGAACGCCTCCCGGGCGGACACCAGATGCAGAGGGAGAGTTTCTCCCTGGAAGGTCACAGCGAGGGCGTCATCCTTGAGGATGACCTCGATCCGCCGGCTTCCCCGCCCCAGGTAAATGCCGGGCAGCCGTCGGGCCGCCGGCAACGGGATGGATGCTGCCTCGAGATCCGCGAACGGCCGGGGCGGACTGGCCTCCAGGCCGGCCCGTTCGACCATCTCGTCGATGATCTCACGCGCAACGGAGTGGACGATGTTTTGATCCATGGAGTTGCTCAAGACGACGATTCCGACGCCCAGATCGGGATACCAGCTCATGTGCGACTTGAAGCCGAAGCCGCCTCCGGCGTGCTCGTAGTACGGGCGGTTGTACCGCTGGTAACGGCGGAGGCCCAGTCCGTAACCCAGATCCTGCCCCGGCACGGCG
>JBHHYE010000023.1:0-53594 GCA_046757405.1 Acidobacteriota bacterium
TACCTGGTCACTCCGCTTCGGCTCTTCAACCGGGCGATAGAATTCCCTATACTTCGCCGCGCTCCCCAGGCGGAGATCATCTTCGACCGCTTCCACGTCCAGCGTCTGGCCAGTGTCGCTGTTGATGAAGTCCGACGCCAGCAAGTCCGCGAACTGCAGGGCACCGACGAGGGGCAGTTCATCAAGCGGGCCCGTTACGCCTTGCTCAAGAACCCGTGGCATCTGACCGGCCTGGAGAGGCTGCGGCTCAGTGCCGTCCAGCGTCACAACCGACCCCTGTACCGCGCCTACCTGCTCAAAGAAACCCTTGCCAAGGCTCTCCGACTACTGCCAGCTCGGTCGGGCCACCCAGGCTCTCGACGAGTGGCTCTCTTGGGCCAGTCGCTCTCGCCTGCAGCCGTTCGTCAAGGTTGCCCGGACCATCAGGAAGTACAAGGCCGGCATCCTGGCCTACATCCCCAGCCGACAAACCAACGGCTTCACCGAGGGGCTCAACAACAAGACGCGACTCATCACTCGACGGGCCTATGGCTTCCACGGTGCCGCCTCGCTCGAAGCCATGATCCATCTCTGTTGCGGAGGAATCGCCCTCCATCCACCCCTCCCTGCACCCACATCAACTACATGAGGGCCATATTTCTTCACCTGGTATCGGCAGAGCCCCTCCTGACCGCTCGGCGCTGGTACACCGCGCTCGCCTCCCTCAACCTCTTCGCCACCTCTTCCCGCAGCGGCCGGGGACCGAGCACCTCGATGTCCGGCCCCAGCCTCAGAATATCCATGATCAACTCCTCTGGACGCCCATACGGTACGCGGAGCTGGTAGGTACCGTCCTTCAGGAACACTCCGGTCTGTTGCGGATGCCAGGCCTCGTCCACGACCCAGCGGGCGCGATGCGGCGCCACCAGACGGATCGCTGTTTGCGTAGCTGGTCCTGCGAAGATGCCATAGGCCTCACCGTAGTGTGCATCGAGATCGCGTTCAGGCACATTTCTCGCCCGTTCCGGCAAGACACGCACATCGGCCATCCTCTCCAGCGCGAAACTGCGCAGTGCTCTCCGGTCGTGGCACCATGCATCCAGGTACCAGCAACCCCGGTAGCGGGTGAGCCGCTGGGGGGCAACCCGCCGGTCGGCCACCTCGCCGTCCATGCGGCGAGCATACCGGGAGGTGAGCACCTGGCGAGAGAGGACGGCCTTGGCCGCAGCCGCAAAGGATGCCCCGGGGAGACGCGCGTGCTGGGAAAGGACCCGCACCCTGCGGGCGGCCTCGCCGAGGCCAAGTCTGCGGCGGGCAAGAACATTTTGAAGGCGCCGTGCGAGCGGTGCCAGGGTCTCGGCGAGAACGCCCGGCTCGAGGCGCGAGAGGACCTCGCGGAGCGTTACGAGTGCAGCGAGTTCTCCGCGCCAACCAAAGGCCCGGAAGCTCGAAGCGGGGCTCACCACAGGCCGTGTCGTAGCGATAGCCAGCTCGGTCCCGGTCGTAGATCAGCGGCGCGCCGAAAAGATCGCGAAACTCCCGAATCGCACGTTTCGCTGTGGCCGGGGAGCATTCCAGTTGTTCAGCGATCCCGGCGAGGGAAATCGCCCGACGGCGGCCGTCGAAGAGGCCGTGCATTCTGTAGAGTCGCTCGAGCTTGTCCATCAAACCCTCGCCAGCCCAAGGTTTGGGGGACTCAGTGGCATTTATACCACGGTTGGCCTGCGGTTGGATATCGCTGTCGGCCTGGCTACCCGACGCCGGCGCGGCGGCTTCCTATTCGGTCGCCGCCTGCTCCTGCCGGATCAGGGTGACCACCTGGGGGGTGACATCGTTGGGGATGACCAGGGACAGGTTGTACTGCGCGATCTTCCACTGGCCCTCGACCCGGACCAGGACGCCGCTCCCCCGGCACTCTCCGTACTTGGCGTTGTCGAGTCGCTCATCGAACCAGGCAACCGACCCGTCACGGCTCACGGCATGGTGGCGCGACCGCGGATGGTAAGTCCAGCCGCGGCCTTCCGCGAAGATCGGCTCGGAGTAGGCGCGGAACTGTTCGAGGGTCCAGCGCTCCTCCGGATCGGTTCCCAGAAAGACAGCGCCGGGGGCGAAGTGCGCGAAGTAGCGCCGGGCATCCGCTTCCGAAGCAGCCAGGTGAAAGTCATCCAGAACGGCATCAATGGAACCGGCCGGTTCGCCGCCGGCAGGTTCATCGCCCGGAGCCGCCTCGCCGCCGCCAGGGCCGGGCACCCGCAGGGTGTCCAGGAGGTCCATCACCTGCCCTTTCATGGTGGAGGGGACATGCCCCTCGCCGGGGAAGACCTCAAGGGTCACATCGAACCCGAGCTGTTCGAGCCGCTGCTGGGTGCGGGTCTCCTGGCGCACCCAGACGCGGTCCTCGCCGCCCGCGAACAGATGGACCGGAATCCCCCGGAGCCGCTCCAGGCGGGCGAAGTCTTCCTCGGCGGGCGGAAACCCCGGCAAGACCGTGAGAGTGTGAAAGCGGCCGGGCCAGTTCAGGGCGACGCGGAAGGCGCTGCGCCCGCCGTTGCTCACCCCCGCCAGGTGGAACTTCCCGCCCTCGATCTTGAACTCATCCTGAATCCGATCGAGCAGCGGAGGTATCAGGCGCTCCGGGCCCTGGAAGAAGAGCCGCCCTCCCGGCGCGACGGGACTGACCACCAGCCAGCCGTGGCGGGCCGCGTCCCGTCCCCAGTAGAGGTTGAGCCCCGCCTCGACCATTTCCCTGGTCTGCGGCCCGGGCGGCAGGGCCAGCAGGGCCGGATAGGTCCGCCGGGGGTCGTAGCCGTCCGGAAGGACCAGCGCGTACTGCAGTTCAGATCCATCCTCGACCGCAAGGGTGCGGTACTCGTGATCCCGGGCCAGAACCGGCATGGCCAGCCCGAGGGCCGCCACCGCCAGCAGGGTGCCTCGCATCAGCATGAAATCTCTCCTTCTCCCCTCCGCCCGCCGCCGGGCGTGACCGCCCCTCATCCAATCTACCACCCCCTCTCCCCCGCCGGCCGGCGCTCCATGTCCGTCTTGACAGGGCATCCCCGGGGCCGTTAGACTGGCGCGGTTGCGCTTCCGCACCTGTGGGCGGCAGGCGCGCCGGAAAGGCCTGGAGTCATGGCCAACCACAAGTCCGCTCTCAAAGCCCGCCGGCAGGCGGATAAGCGCCGCCTGAACAACCGGATGAACCGGTCCCGTCTGCGGACCGAGATCAAGAAGCTGCGCGTGCTCATCGCCAGCGGTGAGACGGACCAGGCCCGGGAGAGACTGCGGCCGACCCTCGGCCTTCTCGACCACTCCGTCGCCCTCGGTGTGCTGCACCGGAACGCCGCCTCGCGCACCAAGTCCAGGCTGAGCCGCTGCGTCAATCGCCTCGCCGCCTCCGCCTGAGGCCCGGCCTCAGCGGCCGCCGGGAAGGTCCGGCTCTTTCTGCTCCAGCAAGGCGGCGCGCGCGGCGGCCAGGCAGGCCACCGGCACCCGGTAAGGTGAGCAGGAGACGTAGTCCAGTCCCGCCCGGTGGAAGAACTCCACCGATGCCGGATCCCCGCCGTGCTCGCCGCAGATTCCGACCTTGAGATCCGGCCGGGATTTCCGTCCCCGTTCCAGCCCCATGGTGATGAGCTGCCCGATCCCCGGCTGGTCCAGGGTCTGGAACGGATCGGCGGGCAGGATGCCGTTCTCGAGATAGAACGGCAGGAAGGTCCCCACATCGTCGCGGGAGAAGCCGAACCCCATCTGCGTCAGGTCGTTGGTGCCGAAGGAGAAGAACTGCGCCTCGGAGGCAATCTCGCCGGCCACCAGGCAGGCCCTGGGAATCTCGATCATCGTCCCGACCAGGTACTCCACCCGCGTCTCCTTCCGGTCCATGATCCGCTCGGCCACCCGCACGACCATCTGGCGGGCGCGGCGGAACTCCTCCGTGGTCCCCACCAGGGGAATCATCACCTCGGGAAGCACCCGGATCCCTCGGGCGGTGAGATCGCACGCCGCCTCGAAGATGGCCTGGATCTGCACCTCGTAGATCTCCGGGTGGGAAAGTCCCAGGCGGCAGCCGCGATGCCCCAGCATCGGGTTCGTCTCCTGCATGGCGGCGATCTTCTCGCGCAGACGCTCCACCGGCACGCCCAGGTCCCGCGCCACCCCTTCGATCTCCGCGCGCTCCGCGGGAAGGAACTCGTGCAGCGGCGGATCCAGCAGCCGGACCGTCACCGGCAAGCCCTCCATCACCTGGAAGATCTTCTCGAAGTCGTCTCTCTGCAGGGGAAGAATGCGCTCCAGCGCTTCCTTCCGGGCCTTGACGCTGTCCGCCAGGATCATGTCCCGGACCACGCGGATCCGCTCGGCGCCGAAGAACATGTGCTCGGTCCGGCAGAGGCCGATTCCCTGGGCGCCGAAGCGCCGCGCCACGCGGGCGTCCGCCGGCTCGTCCGCATTGGTGCGCACCTTCAACGTCCTGGCCTCGGCGGCCCAGCCCAGGAGGCGGGAGAAGGTCTGGTACACAGCTGACTGCTCCGCCGGAAGGGATTCCTCCACCAGAACCTGGACGATCTCGGAGGGCCGCGTCGGCAACCGCCCCAGGATCACCTCGCCGGTGGTCCCATCCAGGGAGATCCAGTCCCCCTGGCGGACGGTCTTCTCCCCGGCGCGCACCTGCTTGGTTCTCTGGTCCACCACCAGGCTGCCGCACCCGACCACGCAGGCCTTGCCGCGTCCCCTGGCCACCACGGCGGCGTGGGAGGTCATCCCCCCTCGGGTGGTCAGGATCCCCTCCGCCAGCTCCATGCCCTCGATATCCTCCGGCGAGGTCTCGGTGCGGACCAGGAGAACATGCTCCCCCTTGTTGCGGACCATATCCACGGCTTTCTCGGCGGACAAGACCACGCGGCCCGAGGCCGCTCCCGGCCCGGCAGGCAGCCCCCGGGCCAGGATCCGCCCCTCCTTCACGGCCGCCGCCTTTTCCTCGAGCGGAAAAACCGGCGCCAGAAGCTGTGAGAGATGATCCGCCTCGACGTTCAGCAGGGCCCGGGACTTGCTGATGAGGCCCTCATCCACCATCTCGACCGCGATGCGCACCGCCGCGAGCCCCGTCCGCTTGCCGGACCGGGTCTGGAGCATGAAGAGCCGTCCGTGCTCGATGGTGAACTCCATATCCTGCATGTCCAGGTAGTGCTTCTCGAGCCGTGCGGAGATCTCCAGGAGCTGCTTGTAGATGCCGGGCATGGCCGCTTCCAGCGAGCGCTCCTGCTCCTCGGCGGCGTCTCCCTCCCGGCGATTGATGTGGCGCGGCGTCCGGATGCCCGCGACCACGTCTTCTCCCTGGGCGTTGGGCAGCCACTCGCCGTAAAACCGTCGCTCGCCGGATGCCGGATCCCGCGTGAAGGCGACCCCGGTGGCGCAGTCGTCTCCCAGGTTGCCGAACACCATGGCTTGCACGTTCACGGCCGTGCCCAGGCCGGAAGGAATCCGGTTGATGCGGCGGTAAGCTTCGGCCCTGCGGTTGTTCCACGACCGGAACACCGCCTCGATCGCCCCCCAGAGCTGGGCGGCGGGATCCTCCGGGAACTCCGCGCCGGTCTCCCGGCGCACCAGGTCCTTGTACTCGGCCACCAGGCGCATCCAGTCTTCCGCCGCCACCTGGGTATCCAGATCCAGGCCGCGATCCTTTTTCAGCGCCTCCAGGAGCGCCTCGAACTGCTCGCCGAGTATCCCCAGGACCACGTTCCCGTACATCTGGATGAACCGCCGGTAGCAATCGCCCGCGAACCGCGCGTCGTCCGAGGAGCGGGCCAGCCCGGCGGCGGTCGCCTCGTTGAGACCCAGGTTCAGGATGGTGTCCATCATTCCGGGCATCGAAACGGCGGCGCCGGAGCGCACCGAGACCAGCAGCGGATTCTCCGTTGCGCCGAATTTCTTGCCGGTGGCGCGCTCCAGCCGCTGGAGAGCCTCCTCGACCTGCGGGCGCAGGGTCTCGAGCACCGCCTCTCCGGAGGAGAGGAACTGACGGCACACCTCCGCCGAGATGGTGAATCCCGGTGGAATGGGCAGGCCCAGGTTGGTCATCTCGGCGAGATTGGCGCCCTTCCCCCCCAGGTCGCGCTTCATCCGGGCGTTTCCGTCCGCCTTCCCCTGACCGAAGTCATAGATCTGTCGACTCACGCCATTCCCTCCACCACGATCTCGGAAAAATCGGCTTCTCTCGTGTAGAGCGCCGCCAAGGAGGCCAGGAGAGCCAGCCGGTTCCGCCGCGTCGCCGGCTCCTCCGCCATGACCAGCACCGTATCAAAGAAGCGATCCACGTACGGTCTCAAGGCGGCGATGGACCGCAAGGCGGTCTCATGCTCCCCTGCCGCGAGTGCCTCTTCGACCTGATCGGCCGCCGCGCGGGCGGCCTTCTCCAGCTCGCGCTCCGCGGCCTCCCGCAGCAGGGAGCGGTCCACGGAGAGGCCCTCCACGTCCTGGCCCCTGGAGGCGGCCTGTTCCAGGATCTTGCGGATCCGCTTGGAGGCGGCGGCCAGGGCCTCGAAGTCATCTTCTCCGCGCAGCCGGCTCAGGGCGCTCAGGCGCTGGGACGCCGCGGCCGGATCGTCCCAGCCGGCCGCCAGGACCGCGGCAATGGAATCATAGCGGTGCCCCTGGGCGGCGTGCTCCAGCAGGTAGCGCAGGCGCGCCTGGATGAATCCCGCGACCTTCCGGACCAGGCTCGGGACGTCTTCCTTCCAGGCGATCTCCGCGCCGCCGTACCCCTCCCGGGCGGCGTGCAGGGCCTTCTCCAGCGAGAGGTGAAGGGGCCGCTCCACCAGGATGCGCACCAGCCCCAGGGCCGCCCGCCGCAGGGCGAACGGATCCCGCGACCCCTTGGGAGTCACGCCGACCCCCATGAGCCCCACGAGAGTATCCAGCCGGTCCGCCACCGACAGCACGGCTCCCTCCGGATCCCGCGGCAAGGGGTCGCGCAGGCCCCCGGGCCGGTAATGATCATAGATGGCCCGCCAGACCTCCCCGGGCTCCCCCTCCTCCCGGGCGTAGATGCCGCCGACGATCCCTTGCAGCTCCGGGAACTCGTTCTCCATCTGGGTGGCCAGATCGCACTTCGACAGCCGGGCCGCGCGCGCCGCCCGCCCGGCCGCCGCATCCCCGAGCCCCGCCAGCTCGCACAGGCGCCGGGACAGGGTCTCCAGCCGGGCCACCTTGCCGGCATAAGAGCCGAGATCCCGGTGGAACCGGGTCCGGCCGAGGATCTCTCTTCTTGTTTCCAGCGGCTGGCGCCGGTCTTCCTTGTAGAAGAAGCGGGCATCGGCCAGGCGCCCCGCAATGACCCGCTCGTACCCCCACCGGATGGCACCGCCGGCATCGGAACGCGCGTTGACCACGGCGACGAAACAGGGCACCAGGGAACCCTGGCCGTCCTTCACCGAGAAGCTGTGCTGGTGGTGGCACAGGGTGGTGGTGAGCACTTCACGGGGCAGGTCGAGAAACTCGCGCGAGAACATCCCGGCCAGGCAAAGAGGATATTCCACCAGGTTGCAGCAGGTGTCGGCCAGGGGCGCGTCCTCCACCACCTGCCCCCCCACCTCAGCGGCCGCATGCTCGATCCCGGCCAGCACGGCCTCCCGCCGCCGGCCGGGATCCACCATCACATCCACCTCTAGCAGGGCGGCCTCATACGCTGCGGCATCCGGCAGCTCCACGGCCGCATGCCCCGACCCCCGCCGCGGGAGCGTGGTGCGGCCGGCCCGCACCCCGGCCACCGAGAGGTCCACCACCTGGCGGCCCAGGAGGGCCACCACCCAGCGGATGGGACGCACGAACTGGTACTCCCCGGCTCCCCATGACATGGCCTTGGGAAAGGAGAGCCCGAGGACCGCCTTTGGGATCACCGTTCCCAGCACCTCCGGTGTGGGGAGCCCCCGCTCGGTCCGCCGGACCGCCACCACCTCCCCCCGGGGGCCGGCCACCCTGTAGAGTTGGTCCACGTCCACACCCTGGCCGGCCGCAAACCCACGCGCCGCGCGGGTCGGCGCGCCGGAGGCATCGTAGGCCGCGGCCACCGGCGGACCGGTGATCTCGTGGGACGCATCCGGCTGGCGGGGGGGCAGCTCCGCCATGCGCACGGCCAGCCGCCGCGGGGTCGCGAAGGAAACGACCCGGCGCCGGCCGTCTTCATCATCATCCGGCAGCAGCCGGCTCGCCACCAGCGCGGCGCGCACCGCCTCGGCCAGATCCCGGCGGGCCGGGTCGAGCATGCGGTGCGGAATCTCTTCACACCCGACCTCCAGGAGAAAGTCGCGGCCGGTTCCGCTCATGCGCCCGTCCCGCGCGGCGCCGGCCGGCCGCCCTTTCCGGCTGCCGCCCCGCCTTCCAGGATCCGGTCCGCCTGCTCGCGCTCCAGAAGGGGGAACCGGGCGGTCTTCCGCTGCTCCAGCCAGGCCTCGGCCATCTTGCAGGTCATCCGCCGGATGCGGGCGATCAGAGCCGGACGCTCGGTGACCGAGACCGCCGCGCGCGCGTCCAGGAGGTTGAAGAGATGCGAGCTCCGCAGGGCATGCTCGTAGGCCGGGACCACGAGCCCGACTTCGAGGATCCTGCCGGCCTCCGCCATGTGGCGCTCGAACTGTTCCTGCAAGAAGCTCACGTCGGCCGCCTCGAAGGCGTAGCTCGACTGCTCGAACTCATCCTGCCGCCGGACCTCGCCGTAGGTGACGGTCTTGTTCCAGGGAAGGTCGAAGACATTGTCCCGTCCGGTCATGTACATGGCGATGCGCTCGACTCCGTAGGTGATCTCCACCGGAATCGGCTGCAAGGGAAGGCCGCCGGCTTGCTGGAAATAGGTGAACTGCGTGATCTCCATGCCGTCGAGCATCACCTGCCAGCCGACCCCGGCGGCTCCCAGGCTCGGTGATTCCCAGTTGTCCTCCTCGAAGCGGATCTCGTGCAGGGAGGGGTCGATCCCCAGGGCCCCCAGCGATTGCAAGTACACGTCTTGAACATCATCCTCGCCGGGCTTGAGGAGAACCTGGAACTGATAGTGCTTGTACAGGCGGTACGGATTGTCTCCGTAGCGGCCGTCGACCGGCCGCCGGGACGGCTGGCAGTACGCCACCCTCCAGGGCTCGGGGCCCAGGGCGCGGAAGAAGGTATCGGGGTTCATGGTGCCGGCGCCGACCTCCAGGTCATAAGGCATCTGGAGGACACAGCCCCTGTCCGACCAGAAGCGCGCCAGTGCCAGGAGGACTTCCTGAAACGTCATGGCGAGGCTTTCTCCAGGGCGGTCGGCTTCTCGAGCCGGCCGCTCCCGACACGGCCCGCCAGGCGGAACGGGCGCTCCATCACCGAGAGAAACTGGCCGGCGGCCATGGCCGCCATGGCCGCCAGATCAGTCCGGGACGGCCGGCATGCTTCCAGCTTTCCGGGAGGGGTTCGCAGCATCCAGCGGACGATGTTCACCGCGGAGGGCGGAAGTTTCCTGACACCGGCCGCGGAGGAACCGGCGCAGGCCCAGCAAACGGCCTCGCCTCCCGGAAAAAACGCCGCTCCCAGGCGGGTCATCCGCTGCCCGCAGCGGGGGCACTCTTCCAGGTCCGGGAGCAACCCGGCGAGGCGCAGCACCCAGATCTCGAAGTAGCGCACCACGCGCTCCGCCTCCTGGCCGGCGGCCAGCGCCCGGGTCGAGGCCTGTGTCAGGCGATACAGGGCGTCATCCGCCTCCCCTTCCCGGCTGAACTGCTCCAGGATCTCCGCCAGGTAGCCGCAGGCGTAGAATGCCTCCAGGTCCCGCCCCTCTCCCGGCGTGGGCGCCAGGAGACGGCATGACTCCAGCCGTCCCAGATCACGCCCTTCCCTCATGCGATAGCGCAGATCCACCTCGGACAGGATCGACAGGGCCCCCCCGAATCGCTTGCGGCTGGCCGCCGCCCGGGGCGCAACGCCCCTCAGCTTCCCGGCGGCCCGGCTCGACAGCACCACGATCCGGTCGGCCTCGGCCAGGGGATAGGTGCGAAGGACAAACGCGGTGGTCTTGATCTCCATGGCCGGGACCTCAGGTCAGGACCAGGAGGGTGGTCAGATGAAAGAAGGCCAGGGTGGCCAGCACATCCACCGAGGTGGTGATGAACGGTCCGGTGGCCACCGCCGGATCGATTCCGATCTTCTTCAAGAGCAGCGGAACGGCGGAGCCGATGATGGCGGCGATGAGCATGGAGGCCAGGAGTGAGAGCCCCAGCACCAGGGCCAGCATCGCCGGGACCTTGAGAAGGATCGAGCCTCCCAGCCCCAGGAGGCTCCCGTAAATGATTCCCAGGATGAGCGCGATGCGGACCTCCCGGTAGATCACGTGCCACAGCTCGCGCACCTCGATGCGGCCGGTGGCCAGGCCGCGCACGATGATGGCCGAGCACTGCGTCCCGATGTTCCCTCCCATGCCCAGGATGACCGGAATGAAGCCGGCCAGAACCACGAGCTGGGCCACCACGCTGGCATAATGATTGATGACCTGTGAGGCGAGCAGGCCGCCGGTGAACGATGCCAGCAGCCAGGGGATCCGGAGCCGCACCGCGGGAAAGATCGATCGATACAGCCGCTCGTCCTCGGAGGTTCCGGCGAGACGATAGAAATCTTCCGTTGCCTCCGCCTTGAGGACATCGATCACGTCATCGATGGACACCACCCCCACCAGCCGGTGCTGATCGTCCACCACGGGAATGGCCACGAGCTCGTAGCGCGACACCAGCCGGGCGACCTCTTCCTGATCCATGCCGGTCTTCACGGACACCACGTCGGTGGTCATCAGCTGGCGCAGGGGAGTCTCGGCGGGGCTCAGGACCAGCTGGCGCAGGGAAAGCACTCCCACCAGGTGATTGCGGGAGTCCACCACGTAAAGGTAGAAGGGAACCTCCACCTCGGCCGCCCGCGACCGCAGCGCCCGGATGGCATCCTCTGCCGTGGCCGTTTCCTCCATGGCAAAGTAGTCGGGCGTCATGATCCGCCCGGCGGTCTCCTTGCCGTACTCCAGCAGGTGGCGAATCTCCAGGGCTTCCCGTCCCTGCATCGCCTCCAGAAGCTGCTGGCGTTGCTCCTCCTCCATCTCCGAGAGGAACTCGGCCGCGTCGTCCGGTGTCATGGAACCCAGAACGGACGCCTGCACGGTCGACTCGACTCCCTCGAGATAAGCGAGTCCGGGAAGCACGTCGAATTCCCGCAGGACCTGGGCGGCCCTGGGAGCATCCCGCTGGGCGAGAATGGTGAAGACCTCGAGCTTCTCGCTGTCGGTCAGGTCCTTGAAGAGACTGGCGACATCGGCGGGGCGGAGCTTGGAGAGCAGATTGACGACGCGGCTGGACGCGCCCCGGCGGAGCAACTTGCGGAGAGACTCCAGCAACAACGGCTTGGCATGCAGAGAGGTTGCGGCCATGGAGGTGTCATCCGGCGACATCCGTGGGATTGAGACTCATGGGCTCCGCATTCCGCGTCCGGAGCAGAAGACGCATCATAACACAATGGCACCAGGTCAGGATCCGTCCGGACCCGCATCGACGCGCGCACTCTTGAGGTTCAGCACCGTGAGGAGGCGGCCGTCTTTCATCCGGTGCACCTCCCGCCGGTAGACGGCGTAGAGATCCGGCAGGGCGGCAAGCTCCCTTTCGGAAAGGCCATGGGGCGTCCACCCCGCCGATGCAGGGGGATCCTCCAGCATGACGCCGCCCACCAGGATCAGGCCGGGACGACGGCGGAAAATCGACGCGCCGTTTCCCTTCTCGTGGCCTGCCAGGCGGCCCGCGCCCAGGCTCTTGACCGGCGTGTGGGCGATCTCCCTGTCGTTGAGTCCGAGCATGTCGATGGTGGGAAGGCGCGATTCGTACGGCAGCGCGCCGGCCGGATTGACGGCAATCCATGTTCCGGGGACCACGTGCTCCTTGAGCCACCGCCCGACCATTCTCATGTCACGGGTGTACCGATTGCCCCTTTTCCATTCACGCTGGGCATAAGCCATGGAAGGGTGGCGCGTGAGGAGGGCCATGGGCGCCAGAAGCAGCGCCACTCCCAGCGCCGCCACCCAACGGGCCGCCGCGGAAGCGGCTCCCCCCCGCCCCCGGAAGCCGCCGGACGGCAGCCACCTCCCGGCGATCCCTTGCGCCTCCAGGACCGCAACCGCATCGCCGACGAGGAAGTAGAGGAAGGGAAGCACCGGAACCAGGAACCGGTAGGCCGGAAAGACATCGCCGCCCACCCCCACGATGTAGAGACCGAATCCGGCGACCAGGAGCATGGCGTAGGAGCGCGTCTGGTCGGTTCTGGGACGGCGCATCAGGGTGAACAGCAGCAGGAGAAGCGGGATGCCCGTCCCGTGGCCGGCAAACTGCCAGAGATAGTTCCACCCCCTGGGAAGAGAAGACAGCGGGTCGCCCACCTTGGCGTAGAAGGTGTTCGGCAACGGGCTGCCGTAGTACGACGTCACCCAGAGCGCATAGACCCCCACCAGCGCCCCGTAGGCGGCCAGCGCCCGGAGATCCCCCCGCTCCAGCGGCGGCCGGCACTGGAACGCGCGGCTGGCCGTCAGGTGCAGGAGCGTCAATCCGAAAACCAGCGCCCCCTCGGGGCGGGTGAGGGTCGCCAGGGCCAGGAGGATGGCGGTGGCCGGCGGCAAGGCCCCGCCGGGCGGGCGGTGGAGGTACGCCAGTCCGGCGGCCAGCAGCAGCAAGGTGAACAATCCGGTCTCCAGGCCGCGCAGGGACCAGACCACGAACCCCTGGTTGACCACCAGGAGCACCGCCGGCACGGCGGCCGCCGCCTGCCCGGGCGCCAGATGGCGGTTCGCATGGATCGCTGTCAGGCAGACCACCAGCGCCCCGGCGCCGAGCCCCAGCCAGCAAGCCGTCCCCACGGGAGGAAGCCCGGCCGCCATGGCGGCCGCAATGAGCATCACCCAGAGAAAGTTGGTGTAACCCTGGACCCGCTCGCCGGGGTTGTAGACCAGGCCGTCTCCCTCGACCAGGTGGCGGGCATAACGAAAGGAGACGTAGGCATCATCGATGGCCTCCACACCGGAGGAGATGAAGCGCAAGGCGAAGAACCCGAGCAGAAGAAGGACCACCCCCGCGGCCCACCCTGCCCTCCAGCCGCTCATGCACCGGCCGCGGTAGCGGTCTGCGGGAGGCCGGCGGGGGCGGCTTGGTATACTGCCGGTCTGCACCGGGCCCCCGGGTCAAGCGCACTCTCCGCGGGAGCTTTCGCGATGAAAAGAAGAAAGAGCGCAGGTCGTGTGACGGTGCAGCGCGCGCGGGTGCGGCGCTGATGGCCTCCCCGCCGGCCGCGGCGCGCCAGGCAGCGCGTGCCTCCCTCGCCGTGCGCCGGCGCCGGGCTCTCCGGATCATCCAGGCTCTCCATGAGACCTATCCCGAGGCGGATTGCGCCCTCCGCCACGGGAGCGCCTGGCAGCTCCTGGTGGCCACCATCCTCTCGGCCCAGTGCACGGATACGCGCGTGAACAAGGTCACACCGGTTCTCTTCCGCCAGTACCGGTCCATCCGGAGCTTTGCCCGGGCCGGCCGCTCGGCGCTGGAGGAGACCATCCGTTCCACCGGCTTCTTCCGCAGCAAGGCCCGCTCGATCCAGGAGGCCGCCCGCCACATCATCGAGAAGCACGGCGGGCGCGTTCCCAGCAGCATGGAGGACCTGACAAGACTCCCCGGCGTGGGGCGCAAGACGGCGCACGTGGTCCGGGGAACCTGGTTTCACCTTCCGGCCATCACCGTGGACACCCACGTGGGGCGGCTCTCCCGGCGCCTGGGCCTGACCCTCAACCTGGACCCGGTGAAAGTGGAGCGGGATCTGGAGAAGGTCCTTCCCGAGGCGGACCGGACTTTCACCAGCCACGCCCTCATCTGGCACGGCCGCCAGGTCTGCCAGGCGCGCAAGGCCGATTGCGGGGCCTGCCATCTCTCCCGCCTGTGCCCCTCCGCCGGCCGTCTCTAGCCGAGCCTGCTCGGCCCGTTCCGACGCACAGGCGCCTCAGGCCTGCACCTGTTGCCGGGTCAAGGTGGGAAGCTTCTGGATCGCCACGGCCTGGCCCTTCCGGCCGAGGGCCGGGAGCGCCACGCTCTTGCCGCCGGCGTAGATCGGGTGGCGTCCCTTGGACTTGAACCACTCCACGGTGGTCGCGGTCTGGAACAGCTCTTCCACGATCTGCCGCCACCCCACACCGGTGTTGTAGGCGCAAAAGCTCACCTCTCCCACCTGGGTGCCATAAGGGATGATGCACATCTCGGTGCGCCTGAAATCGTAGTTGAACAGGTCCTGGAACCACATGCCGGCCACCATGATGATGCGCCATTCATACCGGAACTTCTCGGCGACATCCATCTTGCGCCCCAGATGGCCGTCGATGGCCCGGAACAGGTCCCAGAAACTGAGCCCCGCCGGCGCCAACCGCCAGCGGAAGTTGCGCAGCATGGCCAGGGCGAATTGCACGGTGGAGGCTTTCTTTCCGCGGCCCGAGTCGTTGATCTTCTTCACGTCCTCCATGAGCCGATCGACATTCAGGACCTTGGGGATGGGGACCCATTCCTTGGTGCGCTCGTTGACCAGCAACATGGTGCCGATGCCGCAGTTGGGGTGGCAACCGCACTTCATGGAGCCCCAATCGGAGGCTTCCCCTGACAGCTGGTCCTTCAGATCGGAGAACGGACCGGACGCCGAAAGAGGGTAGAAGTCCCGCATGGGCTCCAGCTGGCCCAGTTGCTCCTTCATGTCTCTTGCCAGGTGTGACAGCGTGTAGCGCTGCTTCTTCCGCGTTTCGTCATCGATGTCCTCATCGCGCCCGGTGAACGAAACCGGCTGGAAAGCCACGGCATTGACCTTGTGAAGGTTCTCGATCATGAAGCGCACGATGGGCCCGATCTGATGGTTGTTGATGGTGTTGATGATGGTGGTCACGAGCGTGACATCCACTCCTGCCGCGTGGAGATTGTCAATGGCGCGCTGCTTGACGTCGAAGAGGTTTCCCACCCCGCGGTGCTCGTGGTTCTCGTTCCCCACGCCGTCGAACTGCAGGTAGGCCAGGCGCAGGCCCGCCTTCTGCGCCGCCCGGGCGAATTCCAGGTCCTGGGCGAAGCGGATGCCGTTGGTGGCGGCTTGCACCGAGTCATATCCCACCTGGCGGGCGTAGGCGACCGCCTCGAGGAAATGGGGTGAAATCGTCGGCTCGCCGCCGGAGAACTGCACCGACATCTGCCGCCTCGGCTTGACCTGGATGGCGTCATCCAGGATCTTCTTGACCTCCGGCCAGGTCAGCTCGTGGACATAACCCACCTGATTGGCATCCATGAAGCACGGATTGCACATCATGTTGCACCGGTTGGTCAGGTCGATGGTGAGCACGGCCCCCCGGCCGTACTTGATGGTCGAGGTGCCATGGTCATGATTGCCATCGGGCACCATCCGGTAGTCGCGGCCTGGGTAGAGGCGCTCCATGCGGCGGAGAAAATCGGCGTCGATGGCCATCAGATCCTCGTAATGCCCGTGTTTCTCGCAATCCTTGACCATCCAGACCTGGTGGTCCCGCTCGATGATCTGAGCCTTGATCTCGCCTGGATTGCCGTCGATCAAGATCTTGTAGTCGACCTTTCCCGCAAGAATCGCCTCCCGGACCTCCTTGACACATCCGGGGCAGAGCGAATCGGTCTGCCGGGGAAAACCCAGGGTCGGGAAGGTTCGATCCTTGGACTTCATGAGGGGAGCAGGCGCCCACTTGGGCTGAAATGTCTTTTCCGGGATCAGCGTGTCGACCGCGCGAACCCCTTTCCAAGCTGCGTTCGCCAATGAACTCAAACCCTGCCCCAACGTCGTGGACACGTGGTTCATTTCTGACCGCCTCCTACTGGCGCGCCCGCCGCGTGAGCATCCCGGGGTTTCCGCGACCTCGCATCGGCAGTGCGCTGCTGGGTTCTGATGGTCTTTCCTTCCGCCAAGATGTTTGTTCCCTGCCACTTGAAGAACAGGCGGAGCCCAATAAAACGGCTTGACCATAGCCGAAATTGTTTCGGTTGGCAACCGGTTTCCCGCCCCTCTTTCCACGACGCCGCCGGGCGAGTCGATCTATGTCCGGGAAGGCAGCCGTTCCCAGAGCCGGCGCGCGTTCCCGTAGAGAATCGCCGACTTGGCCTCGCCGGACAGGGAGAGCGCCTGGAAGGCGGCGAGATTACGGTGCGGCTCGGGGACGCCTGGACCGGGCCAGTCCGTTCCCCAGATTGCCTTGTGGGCCAGCTCGCCCAGACGGGGCAAGGTTGCCAGGAGGCGATGCGGCGGAATACCTGAAAGCTCGAGATAGACGTTGGGGTGGCGCCTGGCAAGAAAGAAACAGACGTCGGACCACAGAGGCCGGCCGCAGTGCGACAACAGGATGGTGAGGTCCGGAAAGTCCACGGCCACGTCATCAATGGCCAGCGGATGGCCCAGCGCGCTCCGCGCGCCTGGAAAGACGGAGGTTCCGGTGTGGATGGCCACCGGCATGCCCAGATCCTGGGCCCGCTGGTAAATCTTGGCCAGGGCTGGAAAGGGGCCCTGGCCTCCGGACGGCCCGCGATAGGCGTTGGCGGCCACGAGCTGATGGGGAGGATGAATCTTCAGGGCGCGGACGCCCAGATCCAGGAGTCGTTCCACGTCCCCCTCCGGATCGCGGGTGAAGCGCGGGTGCACCGACCCGAAGGCCAGGAGGCGATCCGGCGCGCCGCGGCAGAACCGGCCGCTGAATGCGTTGGTCTCCTCGGTGAAGCCCATGAGATCGGGGCTCGTGTAGTTGATGATCCCCGCCCGCTCGATGCCGGCCCGGTCCAGATACCGGAGAAAAGCCTCCGGAGAGCGCGCCAGCTCCAGGAGATGGTGGAACTCCGGCCGCCCGCGGCGCATGTGTTCCAGGACCTGGGGTTTCATGGTCTCCCAGGGCTGCATATGAATATGAAAATCGATGACCGGCGGGGCGGCGGTCATTCCACGGGCTCGTTGCCTGAGCCGCTCCAGCGGTAGAACCCCTCGCCGGTCTTCTTCCCCAGCTTGCCCTCCTTGACCTTCTCCACGAGAATCTCCGGCGGGGCAAAGCGCACCGGGTGCAGCTCGCGGGCCAGAGTCTTGCTGATCCCCAGGCGCACATCGAGACCCACCAGATCGCTGAGCTTGAGCGGCCCCATGGGATGTCGGTAGCCCAGTTCCATGGCCCGGTCGATGTCAGCCGCCGAGGCAACGCCTTCCTCGAGCATCCGCATGGCCTCCAGGCCGATGGCCAGGCCCAGGCGGGAGGTGGCAAAGCCGGGCGAGTCCTTGACGACAATGGCCTCCTTGCCCAGGCATTCCACCAGGGCTTGCGCGTGCCGGCGGGTCTCGCGGCTGGTTTTCTTTCCCACGACGATTTCCACCAACGGCATGAGATGGGGAGGGTTGAAGAAGTGCAGGCCGATGAAGCGCTCCGGCCGCGGCAGAACGGAGGAGAGCAGGGAGAGCGGCAGCGACGAGGTGTTGGTCGCGATGACCGCGCCGGGGGCCACTCCGGCCGCGATACCGGCCAGAACCTTTCTCTTCAGGTCCGGCTCCTCGGGGACCGCCTCCACCACCAGGTCGGCCCGGGGGAAGGCCGCCTGAGGAGAAGTGCTCCCCTCCAGGCGGGCCAGAGCGGCCTGCCGCTGGTGGTCCGTGACCTTGCCCCGCCGCACTCCCTTTTCAAGGTTTTCCCGGATGCGGCGCAGCCCGTTCTCGACCAGGTCGTCACGCAGGTCACACAGGGTCACCCGCAGGGCGGCCATGGCCGCCACCTGGGCAATGCCGTGCCCCATGGTTCCGGCACCGACCACCACCACCCGCCAGGAACCCACCGCTCGCATCGCCATCTCCTGTTCTGGAGAAAATATCTTATCAGCCGCCCTGATATCATGGCCGGCACAAGGAGGTCAGCATGGCCCTCAGCCTCAAGGATTGCCTGCCCCCGACCCGCCTGTTCATCGGCGGGGAGTGGTGCGAATCGTCGGATCACACGACATTCAAGACTTTCAATCCGGCCACGGAAGAAACCATCTGCAGCGTGGCCGCGGCCGACCGGGCCGATGTGGACCACGCCGTCAAGGCGGCCCGCGCGGCCTTCGACTCAGGACCATGGCCGCGGATGGCGGCCCGCGAGCGCGGCCAGGCTCTGCGCCGTCTGGCGGCCGGCCTGCGCCAGGCCATCGATGAGTTCGCCGTCCTGGAGACTTCAGACAACGGCAAGACGATTTCGGAATCGCGGCAGATCGAGATCCCCGCGGCGGCCGACATTCTCGACTACTACGCGGGCTGGGCCGACAAGATCCAGGGCGAGACCATTCCGGTGAGCGGCGACCTCTTCAACTACACGTTGCGCGAGCCGGTGGGGGTCGTCGGCGCCATCGTGCCCTGGAATTTCCCTCTTCTCCTGGCCACCTGGAAGATCGGGCCGGCCCTGGCGGCCGGAAACACCGTGATCGTCAAGCCCGCCTCCCTGACTCCCCTCACCGCGCTTCGCCTCGCCCAGGTCTGCCAGGAGACCAACCTGCCGCCCGGCGTGCTCAATGTCCTTCCCGGAGCCGGATCGGTGGCCGGGCAGGGGCTCGTGGAGCATCCCGGCGTGGACAAGATCGCCTTCACCGGCGAGACCCGGACCGGCCAGTCCATCCTGCGCGCCTCCGCGGAGACCCTCAAGCGGGTGACCCTGGAGCTGGGCGGAAAATCGCCCAACATCGTCTTCGCGGACGCGGACCTGGGCGCCGCCGCCAAAGGGGCCCTGGTGGGGATCTTCTACGGGAAAGGGGAAGTCTGCGCGGCCGGGTCGCGTCTTCTGCTGGAACGATCGGCCCACGACGAGATGATGGACAGCATGGGCGCGCGGGTGTCCCGGATGGCGCCCGGCGACCCGATGGATCCGCGGACCCGCATGGGTGCCCTGGTGTCCAGGGAACAGATGGACAAGGTGCTGCGGTATGTCCAGACGGCGCGGAATGAAGGAGCCCGCCTGGTGGCCGGGGGAAGCGCCGTAAAGGTGAACGGCCGCGGCTACTTCGTCGAGCCCACCATCTTCGACCGGGTGGAGCCGCACCATGTCATCGCCCGGGAGGAGATCTTCGGCCCGGTGCTGGCCACGGTCGAGTTTGACGACGAGGAGACGGCGGTGGCCCGGGCCAACGATACCCCCTACGGCCTGGCCTCCGGCATCTGGACGCGGGATGTGGCGCGCGCCCACCGGGTCGCCCGCGCTCTCAAGGCGGGCACCGTGTGGATCAACACCTACAACCGCTACGATCCCGCCTCCCCCTTCGGCGGGTACAAGCAAAGCGGCTTCGGGCGGGAGCTGGGCGGCCACGCCCTGGAGAGCTACACCCAGGTGAAGAGCGTCTGGGTGGACCTGCACTGAACGGCGGTCCGGCGCGTGCTCTCGGGGGCACGCCGGCCGCAACGCAGGGGAGGAGGACGCCGGCCGGAACGGGTCGCTTCTTCCCCGGGCGCCCTTCCCTGGGTGTATCATGCCCCCCGGAGACGAACCGGAGATCCCAGGTGGCGGCTTCCCCCCGGATGAGAACGGCCCGCGTGGAGCGGGTGGAGGATCGCGGAGCCGGGTTGCGCGAAGTGCGCTTCACCTCCGATGACGAGCTCCCCACCTACTCCGCCGGCCAGTGGCTGAGCTTCAAGGTCGCGGAGGGGGGTGAAGACGGCAAGGGAATCTGGCGGGTCTACTCCTTCTGCAGCTCACCGCATGAACAGGATCGGACGTTCCATGTCCTGGCTTCCCTGCACAGCAGCGGACCCGGGGCCGCACGCTTCGGAGATTTGGCTCCGGGGGACGCCCTCCTGTACCACGGACCGTATGGAGATTTCCGCCTGCAGTCGGCCGTACCCCGCCGGGCTTTCTTCGTGGCCGACTGGGTCGGCATCGGGCCGGTGCGCGCCATGCTTTCCAGTCTCTTTCATCCCGGCCCGCCTCCCTTCAAGGTCACCCTGATCCAAGAGGCTGCCGTCCCCCACGCCCTGGTCTTCAGGGGCGAGTTCGAGGCGCGGGAGAAGGCGGTGGAGGGATTCGAATACATCCCCACGGTTCCGGGCGCGGACAGCGACTGGCACGGGGAGAACCGCGATCTCAACGAGCTGATTCCATCACTGGCGCCAGGTGACGGCCTGGAGGGACAGCACTGGTATCTGTGCGGCTCCGGGCGGTACGTGGACGTTCTCGGCCCCTGGCTGCGCCGCCACGGCATCCCGGACGTGGCCCTCCGCGTGGAGCGATTCTTCGATTGAGGTGAGCCGCGACTCGCGGGTCGCCGGAACTCCTCAGCGGCGGACCCTCGAATCCATGGTCCGCTCGATCTCTTCGGGCGTCTTGGGAGCGCCGGCCGTCAGGACCCGCCGCCCGCGGTGCGTGACCAGCACGTCATCCTCGATACGGATTCCCACACCACGGTACGCCGGCGGCACCCGGGGGTCGCCCGCGGGAAAATAAAGGCCGGGCTCCACCGTCAGCACCATGCCGGCCGCCAGCCGGCGCGGGCGCCCGGCGCGCTCCATGGCTCCCACGTCGTGGACATCCATGCCGAGCCAGTGGCTGGTCCGGTGCATGAAGTATTTCTTGTAGCTGCCCGCCCGGATCCCTTCCTCCACTCCCCCCCACAGGATCCCCAGGGCCACCATGCCTTCCACCAGGCGGCGCACGGCCACCCGGTGCGGTGTCTGGCATGAGGCGCCGGGACGCACCGCCGCGATGGCCGCCTCCTGGGCCTCCAGCACGACCTGGTAGAGAGCCCGCTGCGAGGGTGAGAACCGTCCGCCGACCGGAATGGTCCGCGTCACATCGGCGCTGTAGCACTGGGATTCGCACCCGGCATCCATGAGAAGCAGCTCGCCGGCGCGCATCCTCCGGCGGTTGGAGGTGTAGTGCAATGTGCAGGCATTGGCCCCGGAAGCGATGATGGAAGGGTACGCGGGACCATCGCCGCCACGGGACAGGAATTCGTACTCGAGCACGGCCTGCACCTGGTACTCGGCCACTCCCGGCCCCGCCTCCAGCATGGCAGCGCGGTGGGCGGCGCAGGTGATGGCCGCCACCCGGCCCATGTGGCGGATCTCCGTCCGGTCTTTCACCAGACGCATCTCGTCGGTGAGGTCCGCCAGGTCGGCCACCCGGCGGGGCGGCCGCCTCCCCCGGGATCGGCGCATCCGGCGGAGAACCCGGGACACCACCCTGTCCATGTCGGGATTCCGCCCGAAGGAGTAGTAGAAACAGGGTGAGCCTTCGATCGCCTGTTCCAGAACCGGCTCCAGGTCCGCGATCGGGCGGGACTGGTCGGCGCCGTAACGGGCCCGGGCGCCCTGGACACCGGCACGGCGACCGGTCCAGACCTCCTGGACCGGATGCCGCGGGCGGACCAGGAGCCAGTAGGCTCCCCCCGGACGGCCAGGCGCCAGGAGAGCCGCTGCCTCGGGCTCCCCGAAGCCGGTCAGGTAGTAGAACGTGCTGTCCGGCCGGAACGGGTGCTCGATGTCGTTGGAGCGCCTGGTCAACCGGGCGGTTCCCACCAGCGCCACGCCTCCCCGGAGCCGGCGGAGCAAACGCCGGCGGTTGCGGAGAAACAACGCCTTCTCCAGCGCGGGGATCGCCCGGCGCGGCGGGAAGACCCGGGTCATGGATGGTGGGGGCGCGTACCGCCCGCGCTGAAGTTCCGTTGACAGAACTGGCACACCTCCTCCTTCACCCGCTCGAGCTGCCCGGCGAAGAAGTGCCCCACCCCCTCCACCACGACCAGCCGGGCGCGCGGCCCCAGCTCACGAGCCAGGGCGCGGACCTCTTCCAGGGGGCCGAATTCATCCTGCTCCCCGTGGAGAAAGAGAACGGGACGGTGATCCCGGCGCAGAAAATCGAACGAGGTCCGGCTCAGCGGGGTGCCGGCGGCGACCAGGGCGCGCACCCTCGGGTCGGCGACGCCGGCTCTCAGCGCCACCCCGGCGCCGAAGGAGAACCCGGCCGCCAGGAGGGGAACCTGCGGAAAACGGCGCGCCACGAAATCCAGCGCGGCCTTCACGTCCTCTTGTTCACCCCGCCCTCCATCGTGGCTTCCCCGGGAGCGCCCCACACCGCGAAAATTGAAGCGGAGCGCCGCGACCCCCGCTGCCAGCGCTCCCCTGGCCATGCGGTAGACCACCTTGTTGTGCATCGTTCCGCCGTGCAACGGATGGGGGTGACAGACCACGGCGGCCGCAACGAGGTCCGCCGGAGGCTCCTCCAGCAGGGCCTCCAGAGCTCCTTCGGGGCCAACGAGGTCCACGGCCCGGTTGGTCGGAGGAAAAGAGGGTATGCGCCGGCGGGCGCCACCTTCCGGGGTCGCGCCCGCATCATCATCGCCAGACCCGCCCATCACCGGAGACGCTCCATGGCCTCGAGAACCTTGCGGCTCCCCGCGGTCAGTCCGCGCGCGCCGTTCTCCTCCAAGAAGGTGTGAACACGGACCGACCCGGCGCCCGCTCCCCGGACCTGCGGAGAACGGCCGCGGTGAAACCGGCCCTGCCGCACCTCGACAACGATCCGCCGGTTCATGACGGTGTGCCGCACCCGGGTCAAGGGCCGCCCCAGGCGCACGGGACAACCCAGCTGCGCCACCGCCGCCTTCTCCACGGCCCGCTGCGGCGGCGCGCTCTCGCCTGCATCGTAGCCGCTGATGCCGGGCAGATCCCACAGACCCGGCAGGGATCCCCGCACCGGCCGCCGCACCAGGTAGACACCTCCCTGCCGGTTCTGGCAGACGACCACGCATCCATGCCGTCTCTCGCTCTTCGGCCGCGGCGGCGGCAGCGGGTAATACCCGGGACGCCCCTCTCTCCGAGCCAGGCAGCTGCGGCGGAGCGGACAGCGTTGGCAAGCCGGCGACCGGGGCGTGCAGAGAGTTGCCCCCAGCTCCATGAGGGCCTGGTTCACATCTCCGGGACGGTTTCCCGCCACCAGGCGCGCGGCGGCTTCCCTCATTCTCCTGGCCTCGGCGGCTCCCCGGCCCCGGCTCGCCAGGAGGCGGGAAAGCACCCGGGTCACATTTCCATCCACCGCCGGCTCCGGGTGATCGAAGGCGATGCTCGAGATGGCGCCGGCCGTGTACGGGCCGATACCCGGAAGCCGGGCTAGATCTGTGGCACCCTCCGGGAACCGGCCTCCATGAACCTGGGTGAGCTCGCGGCAGGCCTGCCACAGGCGGCGGGCGCGGGCGTAGTAACCCAGACCGGCCCACTGGGCCAGGACATCCTCCTCGCCTGCCGAGGCCAGGCTCTCGAGGCGAGGGAAACACCGGACGAACCGCCGGTAATGGGGGATCACCGCCGCCACGGTGGTCTGCTGCAGCATGAACTCCGACACCAGGATTCGATACGGATCGCGCGTCTTCCGCCAGGGCAGGGAGCGGCGGGACGCATCGTAGTGAGCCAGGAGCCGGCGGCGCACGGAAGCAGCCTGGCGCCCGCCGATAACCCCCCGCGTGCCGGCCACTATGCGCGACCGGACGTTGGCAACAGCAGGCGATTCATGCGGCCATCCTAACCCCTCCGGCCGGCCGCAGGCAAAATCACCACGGGACAAAAATGTGGGGAGGCCACCCCACGAAGCCTCCCCCTCGAAGATGAAGGCAACACACCCCATCTTCGGTGTCCCTCACCACCGTTGGGAGGGATGTGCTCTGAGAAGGCAATCTCCATGCCGGGAGAATCTCGCCCAGTGCGAGTCAAGTCGGCACCGGTAACCCTTTTTACATCAAGAGGTTGGCAAAGCCCCCTGCGGGATTCCTGCACCCGTCCCCCGAGCGATCCTTTCGGGATCGTAACGGAAGTTTACGAAACTCAACGTGCCGGCGCCGCTCGATGCCGGCCGCGCCGGACTCCCGGCCGCCCCCGCCGGCGGCGAAACACCCGGTTCGCCCGGGCGAGGTCTTTTGGATATCCTCTCGCTGAACCCGGACTCACGGAGCGGCCAGCATGTTCAAACCGACCCTTTCCGTCGTCGATAACAGAACCGGCCGGAGCTACGAGATCCCCATCGAGAACGGCGCCATCCGCGCCTCCGAGCTCCGGCAGATCAAGGCCAGCGAGGATGACTTCGGTCTCTTGACCTACGACCCGGCCTTCACCAACACGGCGAGCTGCAAGAGCCGCATCACCTACGTCGACGGCGAGCAAGGGATTCTGGAGTACAGGGGTTACCCCATCCAGGAGCTGGCCGAGGGGAGCACGTTCATCGAGACCGCATACCTCCTGCTCCATGGCGAGCTTCCCACCCGGAGCCAGCTGGATGAGCTGTCCTACCAGATCACCCACCATACCCTGCTCCACGAAAGCATCAAGAAATTCATCGACGGCTTCCAGCATGACGCCCATCCCATGGGTATTCTCATCTCCGCCACGGCCGCCCTGTCCACCTTTTACCCCGCCGCCAAGAATATCCAGGATCCCGACTCGCGGCGCCTGCAGATTTATCGTCTGATCGGGAAGATGGCCACCCTGGCGGCCTTCGCTTACCGGCACAGCCAGGGGCTCCCGTACGTCTATCCCGACAACCGGCTCTCCTACGTCGGCAACTTTCTCTCCATGCTCTTCCGCATGACCCAGCAGCCATTCCAGCCGCACCCGACCCTCGAGCGAGCCATGGATGTTCTCTTCATTCTCCATGCGGATCACGAACAGAACTGCTCCACCAACGCCGTGCGATCGGTCGGGTCCAGCCATGCCGACCCTTACACCGCCGTGTCCGCCGGCGCGGGCGCTCTTTACGGCCCCTTGCACGGGGGCGCCAACGAGGCCGTCCTGCGCATGCTCAACGAGATCGGGACCCGGGACAAGGTGGGAGATTTCATCCGCAAGGTCAAGAAGGGCGAGGTCCGCCTCATGGGCTTCGGCCACCGAGTTTACAAGAGCTACGATCCGCGCGCCCGCATCATCAAGAAGGTTGCCGACCAGGTCTTCCAGGTGACCGGCCGCAACCCCCTCCTGGACATCGCACTGGAGCTGGAACGGATCGCCCTCCAGGAAGATTACTTCATCCAGCGCAAGCTCTATCCCAACGTCGATTTCTATTCGGGGATCATTTACCAGGCGATGGGCTTTCCCATCGACATGTTCCCTGTCCTGTTTGCCATTCCCCGCACCGTGGGCTGGCTCGCCCAGTGGCAAGAGATGCTCCTGGATGCCGAGCAGAAGATTGCCAGGCCCAGGCAGCTCTATCTCGGCGCTCGGCGAAGACATTACGTGCCCATGGGCGAGCGCGCCCACGCAGGATGTCCGTCATGAGCGCGGACCGCCTGGTGATGTACGAGGCTGGCGGCGGCGTGGCGTGCATCGTTCTCAATGATCCGCCCGCCAACGCCTACACCCACGCGATGATGAAGCAACTGGACTCGGCCATTCTCAGGGCCCGGTTCGACCACAAGGTTCACGTCATCCTGATCACCGGCCAGGGTGAGAAAATGTTCTGCGCGGGCGCCAACATCGACGCGCTCCGCCGGATGGAACCGGATGAGAAAGACAACTTTTGCCTGCATGCCAACGAGACTCTCAACCGCCTGGAGCAAACTCCCAAGCTGGTGATCGCCGCCCTCAACGGGCACACGGTGGGGGGAGGGCTCGAGGTCGCTCTGGCCGCGGATCTGCGGGTGGCGCGGGATGGGCCCGGGAAAGTAGGCCTGCCGGAGGTCCGGCTGGGAGTCCTTCCCGGCACCGGCGGCACCCAGAGGCTGGCGCGGCTGGTCGGCAAGGGAAGAGCCCTCGAGATGATGGTCACCGGCCGCCTCCTCTCCTTCCGCGAGGCCGTGAGCATCGGCCTGATCCATCAGATCCTTCCGGGCGACGGCTTCACGGCCCAGGCGCGGGAGTTCGCCCTTGCTTTCACCCCTCCTCGCGCCGCCCCGCTGGCGGCCGGCTTCATCAAGCGGGCGGTGCAGAGCGGAGCGGAGATGAGCTTCGCCGAGGGACTGGCGCTGGAACGCGAACTCCAATCCCGGCTGTTCCGCACTGCCGACGCGCAGGAAGGGCTGGCAGCCAACCGGGACCGCCGGGAGCCACACTTCAGCGGCCGTTAGCCCGGCGGGGGCCGGCCGATCCGATTCTGACCACGAACATGGGGGCCGCATGGCCGCGAACCGCCGACGGTGAAAGGGAGAATCCCGTGATGAATCGTACACGTCCCACCGGGGCAGCCGGTATCCTGCTTGCCCTGGCGTGCCTGGGCCCCGCGGCCGCCGGCACCAAGCCCTCCAAGAAGACCCCGCAGATCCTCCCCGCCCTGGAATGGCGGGAGGCCGGCCCGTACCGGGGCGGCCGCTGCGCCGCCGTGGCGGGAATCCCCGGAGAAACCGAGGTCTACTATTTCGGCTCCACCGGGGGAGGCGTCTGGAAAACGGTGGATGGAGGGAAGCGGTGGAAGCCGGTCTCTGACGGGTTCTTCGGTGGATCCATTGGAGCCGTTGCGGTCAGCGAATGGGATCCGAACGTGGTCTATGCCGGCGGCGGTGAGGTGACGGTCCGCGGAAATGTCTCCCATGGCAGCGGCGTGTGGAAATCGTCCGACGCCGGGCGCACCTGGGAGCCCGCTGGGCTGAAGGATTCCCGTCACATCCCCCGCCTGCGGATCCATCCGCGGGATCCCGATCGCCTCTACGCGGCCGTCCTGGGGCACCTGTTCGCTGCCAGCGCCATGCGTGGCATTTACCGCTCCACCGATGGCGGGCACACCTGGGAACAAGTGCTGTTCGTGAATGATGAGGTGGGCGCAGTCGATCTGGCCATGGATCCCACCAATCCCCGCATCCTCTATGCAACGTTCTGGAGAGTCCTCCGCACGCCCTCCAGCCTGGCCAGCGGAGGCCCCGGATCCGGCCTCTGGAAGAGCACCGACGGCGGCGACAGCTGGGTCGATATCACCACTCACAAGGGGTTGCCGCGCGGCATCCTGGGAATCGCGGGGATCACCGTGTCGCCCTCCAACCCGGACAACCTCTACGCCATCATCGAGGCCGAGGAAGGCGGCGTCTTCCGCTCGCGGGACGCGGGCAAGACCTGGGAACGGACCAACCAGGACCGGGCTCTCAGACAGCGAGCCTGGTACTACAGCCGCATCATCGCCGACCCGGCGGATGAGGAATCGGTCTACGTTCTCAACGTGCGCTTTCATCATTCCAAGGACGGCGGCAAGACCTTCACCGCCATCGCCTCACCCCACGGCGACCATCACGACCTGTGGATCGCCCCGGAAGATCCCCAAAGAATGATCGAGGGGAATGACGGCGGGGCCAACGTCAGCTTCGATGGCGGCAAGACCTGGACCGCCCAGGACAATCAACCGACGGCCCAGATCTACCGGGTCAGCACGGATCGTCATTTTCCCTACCGGATCCTGGGCGCCCAGCAGGACAACTCGTCCCTCAGAATCCTGCACCGCTCCTCGGGAGCCGGCATCAGCCGCCGGGATTGGGAACCCACGGCCGGCGGTGAGAGCGGCTACGTGGTGGCCCGCCCCGACCGTCCCGACATCGTCTACGGCGGCTCCTACGGTGGACTCCTGGTGCGGCGCGACCATGCCACCGACGAGGTGCGCATCATCAACCCCTGGCCGGACAATCCCATGGGCTGGGGCGCCGCCGATCTCAAGTACCGCTTCCAGTGGAATTTTCCCATCTTCCTCTCCCCGCATGATCCCCGCACTCTCTATGCCGCCGGCAACATCTTGTTCCGCACGCGGAACGAGGGGCAGAGCTGGGAGGCCGTGAGCCCCGACTTGACCCGCAACGACAAGAGCAAGCAAGGCCCTTCCGGCGGTCCCATCACCAAGGACAATACGAGCGTCGAGTATTACGGAACCATCTTCGCCGCGCTGGAATCGCCGCACGAGCCGGGCGTTCTCTGGACGGGCTCCGACGACGGGCTGGTCCACCTGTCCCGGGACGCGGGGGCAACCTGGACCGACGTGACTCCCGGCCGGCTGCCCGACTGGGCGCAGATCAATTCCATGGAGGCCCACCCCACCGAGGCCGGCGGACTCTACCTCGCAGCCACCCGTTACAAGCTGGATGATTTCCACCCCTACCTCTACAGGACTCTGGACTACGGCCGGACCTGGGTCCGGATCACAGGCGGTCTTCCGGAGGATCAGTTCACCCGGGTGATCCGGGCCGACCCCGCCCGCCCCGGCCTCCTCTATGCCGGCACGGAGGAGGGTGTTCATGTCTCATTCGACGACGGGCGAACCTGGCAATCGCTCCAGCTCGACCTGCCCGTGACCCCCATCACCGATCTGGCCGTGAAGGATGGAGATCTCATCGCCGCGACTCAGGGACGGGGATTCTGGGTCCTGGACGATCTGAGCCCGCTGCGACAGCTCACGCCGGAGACCTACCAGTCGGATGTTCACCTGTTCCGGCCCCGTCCCGCGTACCGGATTCCGGGGCGCTCCGGCGAGACTCCTCCCGGCCAGGGAACCAATCCACCATCGGGAGTCTTGGTTTATTTTTACCTGGGAGACGCGGTGATCGACCAGGACGTCACGCTGGAGTTCCTGCAGGAGGACGGCACGGTCATGCGCTCGTTCACGGGAGAATGGGAAAAAGAAGGCACCCAGGAAGAGAAACCCCGGCCCGACCAGGAGGACGAGCCGGACGGCGCGACCCCCAAGACCATGCCAGTCAAAGCCGGCATGAACCGTTTCGCCTGGGACATGCGCTACCCGGACCCGCATGGATTTCCGGGCATGGTCTTGTGGGCCGGACAGGACCGCGGGCCCGTGGCGCTACCGGGACGGTACCGGGTCCGTCTGCGGGCGGGCGAACAGGCCCCGGAGGCGCCCTTCACGCTCCTGGCCGATCCGCGCAGCTCAAGCACGCTGGAGGATCTCCGCTTGCAGTTCCAATTTCTCATCGGGGTCCGCGACCGGCTGACCGAGATCCATGACGCCATCGCCTCGATCCGCAGGGTGCGGGAGCAGATGGATGAAATCAAGAAAAGACTCGGGGATGGCCCCGACGGCCAGGCGGTGCGGCAGGCCATCGATGATCTGGACGCCAAGATCACCTCGGTTGAAGAGGCTCTGTACCAGACCAAGAACCAGAGCCGCCAGGATCCGCTCAATTTCCCCATCCGCCTGGACAACAAGCTGAGCGCCCTGGCGCGCACCGTCGCGGTGGGGGATCGGCGCCCCACCGATCAAGCGCTGCGGGTTCGCGATGAGCTGGAGGCGGGCATCGCCGCCCAGATGAAACAGCTGCGACGGGCGTGGGACCAAGATCTTCCCGCGCTCAACCGGTTGATCCATGAGCAGGGAGTGCCGGCGATCCTCCCGGATCAGCCGGAAAAAAATCCCGGCCCGGCCTCGCCGCCGCGGCCCGGCTCCGTCTATCATGAGGCCGACCTGTCATCGCGGTAGATAATCGAAAGGAGCTCACATTGCCGATCCACCGTTCTGGAGCCATGCGCTGTCCCAGCAGATGGGGTTTGCTGGCGGTCCTCCTCGTCGCGCTTGCCTGGCCCGCCCCCGTTCGCTCCCAGGCTCCACCGCCGCAGTTCGAGAACCTGCAGGTCCTCCCCAAGAACATCGAAAAAAAACAGCTGGTCCAGACCATGCGCGGTTTTGCCATGAGCCTGGGAGTGCGTTGCTGGTTTTGCCACGTCGGCAAAGAAGGCGAGGATCTCTCCACCTATGACTTCGCCAGCGATGACAAGCCCACGAAGCGAACAGCCCGCATCATGCTCCGGATGACCCGGGAGATCAACAACACGTTCCTCATGGAGGCCGGTCCGCTGCTGGGGGAAATCGACGCGGATGCCGGCTCCGATCCGCCCCGCGCCACCTGTGCCACATGCCACCGCGGCAAGGAGCATCCCGTCAACACGCCGCCCGCGCCGAAGGAGTGAGCGCGGGACATCCGGACAGGACCATCTCAGAGTGGGGGGCGGTTCCCCTCGCCGTATCCGGTGAGCTCGACGTAGCCATGGCCCGCGGGGCTCCCCGAGGCGTCCCGCACACTCACCGCTCCCTCCCAGTAGAACAACCGCCTTCCCAGGCGGCTTCTGTTCTCCTGGTCCGGAAGGAGGGGGATGACCTGCAAGATCAGCCGGCGTCCCGGAAGCTCGATACGCCAGCCCGCGGGATAGGTGGCTTCCGTCGCCGGGCTGGTCCAGGTTGCGGTGGAGACGACCCGGAACTCTTCGTCCCGCAGGTAGATCGTCTCGCCCGCCGCGCTCACCAGGGTGCCCGAGGCGTGATCGACCGCACCGGAGGCGGTGCGGATCAGGGAGAGCATCACCTCCCGCCCATCGTCGAGCTGCAGGCCGAACCAGTCCCAGCCCACCTGGCCGGACGCCAGCTGGTTGGACCCGAACTCTCGATCCATCCAGCTTTCGCCCCGCACCTGGAACTCCCGGCCATCGACCGTCAGGCGGCCGGATGTCTGGAGCCGGGTGAAGCTGTAATACTCGCTGGCCGCATCCCCCTGCCGCGCCTTCCGGCTGTAGCCGCCGGGAGCCTGGAGCACCAGTGGTTTGGATGGATCGGTCACCAGGTTGAAGGCAATGCCCTTCGACTCGTCCACCATGGCCAGCTCGAACCCCCTGCCGTTCCACCGGAGGGTCCACGGCCCCCGGCTCCCCGCCGGCCCGCGGCTCCAGGCAATCAGCCGTTCGGGAAACCGGCCGAACCGCCCCAGGAAGGGAACCTCGCGAAAGAGCAGCTCGCTGAAGACATGCCGCCCCGTGGACAGGTCGGTCACCGCGGCGTGTCCCATGAGAAGCCCCGCCGAAGCCCAGGCGGAATCCAGCAAGGGCCTGCGCGGCAGGAGACCGATCCGGAACAGGGTAAACTGAAAACCGAAGCGCCGCCGGGATTCCTCCAGGGAATGCAGGTGGCCGGCGAAATACCACCACTCGTTGCGAAAGGTTCTGTGTGCCCAGTGGTCTTCCGGGAAGCTCCATGAGTAGCCCGGCCGGGCCGGAGTCCACGCATCCCGGGCTGGCCCGCGTCCCGGCGGGGCCGCGGCCGGAGAGGCCAGGAAGATCGCGGCACACGGCACCAGGGACACGGCGCGTTTCCAGCGCTTGCCGGGCTCAGAAAACATTTTCTCGGCTCAACTCCGTTGCCGGCGCCTGGGCGGCGCGCAGCGCCGGGTAAATGGAAGCCAGAAGGCTCGCTGCCAGGATCACCGCGGCCTGTCCGGCGAGCATGCCCCAGGGCCAGTGCATCTGGATGGTCCAGCCGAAGTAAGCCCGATTGATGATGCGAACCAGGATCAGAGCCAGCATCACACCTCCGGCGGCGCCCAGGCACAGACCGACCGCCGCCATGGCCATCCCCTCTCCCACGAAGATACGGAAGACCTGTCCCCGGCGGGCGCCCAGCGCGCGGTAGAGGGCCAGCTCGGCAACCCGTTCCCGGGCAAGCACCAGGAGGGTCAGGGTGATTCCGGTCGCGGCGATGACAAGACTCATCACCTGGAGGATGCGCGTGATGGCGAAGGTCTGATCGAAAAGCGCCATCACCCGCCCGCGCAAGGCACGATAGGTCTGGATCCGCAGGGCGCGGCGGGGAAAGGCCGCCTTCAAACCGGCCGCCACCCGGTCGAGATTCCGTCCCGGCTCCAGGTACAGAGCCAGACTGGTGAGATCGCCCGGACCAAACGCCGCCTCCAGCGTCGACAGCGCCGTGATGGCGGCACCGTTCTCGCTGGCATAGTCCCGGTAAACTCCGGCGATGGGAAAGACCAGGTCGCCGCGCGGCCCGCGCACGGTGAGCCGGTCGCCTCTTCCCAGGCCGCTCTTCCGGGACAGCGGCTCGCTGATGAGAACCGCTCCCGCGCCGCGCACCTGCTCCAGCGCGGCGCGCGCCCCGGAATCCACGAGGGAGAATCGCTTCTCTCCCCCGGGAAGGGACATGTCGACCCCGGAAAGGGTGATGCGTCTTTCACGCGCATAGACTCTCAGGCGCCGCAGCCGGTCGGCATATCTCACTCCCGGAAAGGCCACCAGCTCCCGGACCATGGCTTCGCCCAGCGCGGCGTCTCCTCCCGGGCGCCCCACCGATGGACTGGAGACATAGAGATCCGCTTGCATGGTCGTCTCCAGCCACTGCTCCAGGGTGGAACGAAAGCTGCCGATCATCAAGGTCATCCCGACGAGCATGCTGACGGCCACCGTGAGAGCCGCCACGGCGAACGAGGTCGTCTGCAGGCGCTGGGCGAGTGTCCTCAGACTGAACCCCAGGCCGAACCCTCCCACCCGCACATGCCGGCACGCCTCCCGGATCGCCAGGGGACATGAGAGCGGAAGGGCCACCAGCAGGGCGACGCCGAGGACGAAGCCCGCCGGCTTCCAGTCCCGGCCCGGCCCGACAGCCCAGAGAGAGGCTCCGGCCAGGAGTAGGAGTCCCCATGCCGCCTGGCGGGGAGCCGACCAGCCGGCTCTCTCGTGGAGCGTGTAAGGCGCCAGAAGAGTGCGCGGATCGTCCCGGCTCATCTCCAGGGCCGCCGGCAGGGAGCCGCTGGCAGCTCCTCCAATCCCGACCGCGGCCGCCAGAACAACCAGCCACGCGGGGAGCCGCATCTGCTCGATCTCCGCCAGCAGATAAATGCTGGAGAGCGTGCGGCTCACCGTATGGACATTGGCCCGGGCAAGCCCGTACCCCACCGGCACTCCGATGAGCACTCCCAAGACCCCCAGGAGAGCCACCTCCCCCAGAATGAGACCGAGGACCTGCGCGCGGGTCGCTCCCAGGCAGCGCAACACACCGAACTCCGCCCGGCGGCGCACCAGGCTGGCGAGCGTGCTGGTGTGCACGAGGAAGAGGCCCACGAAGAGGCTGACCAGACTGAGAGCGGTGAGGTTGAGGCGGAACGCGGCCAGGAGCGACTTCACCTCGCGGAGCCGCTGGTCCGGTGTCTGAACCCGGACCCCGGGCCCCACCCGCTTCTCCAGGGCTTCCTTGAACCGTTCCGCATCCACTCCCTCGCGCAGCTTCAGATCGATCTGCTGGATCCGGCCACGGCTCCCCAGGAGAGACTGCGCCTGGGCGATGTCCATGAGAGCGAGCTTGCGGCTGGCCAGAGGACTCAGGGACGCCAGGTCGAGGAGGGCCCCCACTTCCAGGTCGGCTCGACGCCCACCACTGCTGACCCGGATGCGGCTGCCGACGGTCCAGCCCATCTGCCGGGCCAGCGCCGAGGTCACCGCCACCCAGCCAGGACGGGAGAGAGCCGCGCCGGCCTCCCATTCCCGCCGGCCCTGGAGGAGAGGAACAGGACGGGTGAAATCGACCCCGATGATCTCCAGGAAGAGCCGTTCCTCCCCGTCCAGCGCCGCGTCCAGGCGCACCAGGGGCCATGCGTCGGCCGTTTCCCTCTGCGCCAGGACCCGGGGCAGCACGGTCTCATCCAGGTCGGGAAGAACACCGGTGACGCTCAGATCCGCCTGGCTGCTCACGGCCGCCACCGTGCCTCGAAAAGCGGCGAGAGCATTCCGGTTCAGGATCTGGATGCACAGCACAGCCGCCACACCCAGGGCGATGCCCAGGAGCGTCAGGATATAAAGGGTTCTCCCCTGGCGGAAATGACAGAGCAGGGTCCTTCCCAGGTATCCGATCACCGGGAGTCCAGGATGCCGCTGTGCAGGCGCATGGAGAGGTCCGAGAGCCGGGCCAGCGACAGGTCATGGGTCACGTACACCAGCGTGCACCCGGCCTCCCGGGTGAGACGCAAGAGAAGGTCCATCACCATGCGGCCTGTCTGATCATCCAGATTGCCGGTTGGCTCGTCGGCCAGCAGGAGGCGCGGCCGGTGCACCAGGGCCCGGCACAGGGCAACACGCTGCATCTCTCCACCGCTCAGGCTCTCCACCGGGTCCGTGGCGTGATCCGCGAGCCCGACCCGCTCCAGGAGTTCCATGCTCCGCGCTTCGAACACGGCCCGCTTCTTTCCGGCGATGATCTGAGGGAGCGCCACGTTCTCCGCCACGGTGAGATGGGACAGCAGATGGAAGAACTGGAAGACCAGCCCCACCTCGTCCCGGCGCCGGAGAGTCTGCTGCCGCTCGGTCAGGGCATCTAGGCTCTGCCCAGCGGCCAGGATGGTTCCCCGGGACGGGCGATCGATCCCGGCGGCCAGGTTGAGGAGGGTGGACTTGCCGCTCCCGCTCCGCCCGGTGATGGCGAGACTCCGGCCGGAGGGAACCTGGAGGCTCACATCCCGGAGCGCGTACCGCTGCCCGCCATCCGTCCGCCTGTAAACCTTGGAGACGTTCCGGAATTCCAGCGCCGCCGCGGCCATGGTTGAAACTGTACCATCGCCGGTCGGTCCGGCCGGGGCCGGCCCGCCGCCGGGAGAACGGACGCCGACGGCCTTGGCAAACAGGAGCCGGAATGAGACCATGGCCGGGGAGGAACGGCCGGGAGGACAGGCTGGATGAAAATCCTCATCACCGGTTCGTCGGGGATGGTCGGCATGGCCTTGGCACCGTGTCTCGAGGCAGCCGGCCACACGGTGGTCCGGCTGCGCCGGCCTCCCGCGCGGAGCGGCGCGGGGAACCTTCTCTGGGATCCGCGGGCGGGCGCTCTCCCGGCTGCGGCCCTGGAAGGATGCCAGGCGGTCATCCACCTGGCGGGAGAGAATCTTGCCACCGGCCGCTGGACGTCCGCCAAGAAGAAACGGATCCGGGAAAGCCGCGTCGGCGCCACCGATCTTCTCTGCCGCACGCTGGCCAGCCTCTCCGAGCCCGCGCAGGTCCTGGTCTCCGCATCCGCCGTCGGCTATTACGGCGACCGGGGAGACGAGCGGCTGACCGAGAGCAGCCCGGCCGGAGATGACTTCCTGGCCCGGGTCTGCAGCGACTGGGAAACAGCCACCCGGCCGGCATCCGCGCGCGGCATCCGGGTGGTCCGCCTGCGCTTCGGGGCCATCCTGAGCCCCGCGGGGGGCGCCTTGCGCAAGATGCTCCTCCCCTTCCGGCTGGGCCTGGGGGGACGCCTTGGAGACGGCTGCCAGTACATGAGCTGGATCGCCATGGACGACGCCCTGCGGGTCATCGTCCGCGCCGTCTCGGATGGCGGCATCGAGGGCCCGCTCAATGCCGTCGCCCCACACCCGGTCACGAACCGCGCCTTCACCCGGGAGCTGGCGCGCGCCCTTTCCCGTCCGGCGGTCCTGCCGCTCCCCGCCCCGCTCGCCCGCCTCGCCTTCGGCGAGCTGGCCGATGCGGTCCTCCTCTCCAGCACCCGGGCCGTGCCGGAACGGCTTCAGGAGCTGAACTTTTCCTTCCGCTTCCCGGAGCTGCCCGCCGCCCTGGTGCATCTCCTGGCCCGGGGCAACCGCCCGGTCCGGCGCCCGCCTCAGGGCAACGGCCCGGCTTGCTGAGCCCTCCCCTCGCCCCGCCGTCCGGTGTGCGGGCGGTTCCCGATGTTAAGATGCCGGCCATGCGACGCGCGCGGCAGCAGGCCTGGGCCTGGATCTTGCTGGCGGCCGCCGCCGGCCTTGTCAGCGCCGGAGACCGGCCCCCGACGGCCGGAGAGGGAGGCGTCAGCAAGCCGTACAAGGTCAAGGGAGACCTTCCCCGGTACCCTCTCGCCGCCATGCGCGCCGAGATCCAGGGGGTTGTGGACCTCGAGATCGTCGTCCTACAGAACGGCACCGTGAGCGAGGCGCGGGTGCTCTCCTCGACCAACCCGGGGCACGGATTCGAGAAGGAGGCGCTGAGAAGTGTGCGCCGCTGGACGTACGTCCCGGCCCTTCTTCATGGCAAGCCGGTGGACGCCCGGCTCCGTGTGAGCGTGGAATTCATCCCCGAGGAGTACGCCAGGTTGCGCCGGCAGGAAGAGATCCGCAAGGGGCTCGAAGCACTGGCACGGGCCCAGATCTTTCCCGAAGGAGCACTGGTCGCCGGGGAAGATGGTGTCGGGTACCCCGTGGCGCAGCGACAGCGGAAACCCCGGTACCCGGAGGGGGCGCGGCTCAGAGGCATCGAGACCGGCGTCTGGCTCCTGGTCAAGATCGACGCCCGGGGGCGGGTGGCGGAGATTCCCCTGGCCCGCCCCGGACGAACCGATTATCCGTTCAAGGAGGCAGCCATCAAGGCCGTCCGCACCTGGCGCTTCCGGCCGGTCACCCGGGACGGCGAGCCTGTGCCCGTCTATTACTGGCTGCTTGTGGACTTCCGCATGGATAGCCGGACAAGACCGCCGGTCAAGCCATCCTCTTGACGTAACGGTACATGACGGCCTCGAAGACCCGCAGATCACCCGAGATGGTCTTGCGGAAGGTCTCCTTGCCCCCCTCCCCGTGCCGCTCCCGCTCCAGGAAGAGCGCCAGCCGCTCGCGAAGCTCGCCGCGCTGCCCGTGCACCAGGAAGTGCATGAGAATCCACGATTCCACCGCGGCGCGATCGCGGGTTTCCAGATCCGGCCATGCGGCGCCTGCCGGGTGATCCAGGAGCTCGGCCAATGGAATATGCCTGCCCTGCTTGTACAGCGACCGGATCTTCTTCAACTCCCTCTTCGGCTCCTCGGCCAGAGTGAAGCGGCTGGCGGTCCGGCCGCCGGGTGAAATATCCTCGATGTATCCCTCGCTGGAGCGGATTTCCCCGTAACGGAACCGGTCATCACGGTCGAAACGGGTCTGCATGAAGTAGCTGGCCAGTCCCTCCCTCACCCACCACGATCCGGAAACGCCGTCATCGTACAGAAACCGTTCATGGCACAGATGCGCGGCCCCGTGAAGAATGATGGCCAGGTCACTGCGACCCAGCAGCCCCGAGGCGTCCATGACCATGAACCCTTCCCGGGAAGACCGGGGGAGCCCGGGAAAGGAAGCATCCAGCTCCGCGGCCGGAATCTGGCGCAGGAAGCTGGCCATCTGGCGGGGATGGGTGAAGTAGTAAACAGTGACCCGCCCCGGGTCGGGACGCAGAGGGAGGATGGCCCCCAGGGTGCTCCTGTAAAAACTCCACAGGGCTTCCAGGTCCCTCACCACCTCGCGTCCGGCGGCATCCGACTCCGACGCGATGAAGAAGCGATAGTGCTGGGTGGTGAAGTTCTCGAACGACGCATCCGGCACGGGGAGGGTGGCGGCCGGGGGGCTTGCCCATCCGCAAACGGCCATCAGAAACATCCACACCATCGGCCAGGCCAACCACCCGGTTTTCTCCGTCATCTCTCACGATCTCCTGGCGCACGGGACCGGCCCCGCTCCCCCGATTCTAATGGATCCTCATCCATCGCTTGCCCCCGCAGCCGGCTCAGCGTATAGAGAAGTGATTCAGACCAGCCGGAAGAGAGAGCCGGCGATCTATCTTGACACCGCCGGTGAAGGTCCGCACCCGGAGCGTGGAACCGGGGGGGCGTTGCTGCGCCCCGGAGGGGGAACGGCCTGTGCTTCGACCGGCGGCAGTCTGGCTCCTGACATTCTTGGTCGTCCTGGCTCCCCGGGCGGCGCGGGGACAATCGTTGCGGGTCGGCCTGGCGGTCGGCGTGACCGGGCAAGCGGTTGCCGGCGGATTGCTCGGAGAGTCGGCGTTCCCCCTGCCCCCTGCCCTGGATGGCATGGACGATGCGATCCTCTTCACCGGCCGGTTGTCCGCCGGCCAGACACCGGCAGCCATTTTCCGGATGCGCCCGGGAGAAGCACCGCAGGTGGTGGTGGCGGCCGGCACGCCCGCGCCCACCGGCCAGGAGTTCACCGCCTTTCAGGCGCCGTCCGCCTGCCACCCGTTCGTTTCTTTCTGGGGAGCGCTGGCCAGCGCCGACCCGGCGGCTCCGGATGGCAACGGCCTTTTTCTGATCGACGGAACCGGCCTGATCCAGCTGGTGGTCCAGTCAGGCGACAGTGTCCCCGGGGGAGGTGTGCTCACCGGCCTGGGAAGCTCTCCCCAGGTCGGCGCGGACGGGCGTGTCCTGTTTCTTGCCGCACGAGATCAGGACCTGATTCCCGTGCTCCTCCAGCGGCTGTCCAGCGGGAACCTCCTGCTGCTCCTGGAGGTCGGTGGAAGCGCGCCGGGCGGCGGAACGATCGCCGATCTCCAGGCCGTGCGGATGAACTGCGCCGGCGACCTGATGGTCCTGGCCCAGGTTGATGACGGGACCTTCCGGACCGTTCTTTTCCGTGGCCTGCCTGGCTCCCTGCAGCCGCTTCTCGCAGCCGGCGATCTTCTCCCGGATGGCCGGGCCGTGGAGGCGTTCATCGGCGTGCCCTCCCTGGGCCCTCAGGGAACCGTTCATGCGGTGGTCACGGAGATCGGTGCCGCTGGCAAGACGCTCCTGCGCATCGGCTCAGAGGGAGCGGTCCAGATCATCTCCCGCACCGGAGACCTCCTGGCGGACGGCCGCCGCATCGACGACCTGGGCTCTCCCACACCGTGGGGCCCGGGCGGCGCCGCCTGGCGGTCGGTCCTGGCGCCGCCTGATCCCATGGCGGCCACGCAGGCGGCTGTCCTCGGCGCGGCCGCGGGTGCGGGCGGACCCGCACCTCTCCTCTCGGAAGGAGAGGTTCTGCCGGCGGGAGGCTCCGTGGTGGAACTGGACGATCCGGTCGGTGAAGCCACCGGTTCCTTCGTGGTGCACGCCATCAGCGACGGAGCCGGACGGCAGGAGGGCCTGCTGCGCTGGAACGAGGTGGAGGCCGCCTGGGTGGCGACCACGGGTGAGACCGTTCCCCTGGTGGGACGCCTCCTGGGGGGAGGCTGCCGCCAGGTGCTCCCGGCAGCCGCCGCGGACGGCCAGATCGCCTTCACCGCCAGCCTTTCAGGTCTTCCCGCCGGGAAAGGGATCTTCATCGCGGCTCCCGGCATCCCCGCCGATCTGTTCCTCGCCCCCGGCGACCCCGGTCCCGGCGGAACCACCATCGCTTCCCTGGATGGACCTCCCTCCCTCACCGCACCTGGCGAAGTGATCGTTGCCGTCCACCTTTCCCCCCCATCGTCCCAGGCCGCCTATCTGGTCATCGGGGAGAATGGAATGGCCAGTCTGCGCCTGACCCAGGATGACCCGACTCCGCTGGGCGGAGTCTTCAAGACCCTGGGGCGCCTCCTGAGTGCCGACGCCATGGGACGGGTTGCCTTTGCCGCCACCATGGCCGGTGCCAGCGCCACGTCGGGCATCTTCACGCTGCAGGGGGCGGAGCCGGCAAGGAGCGTGGCCTTTTCCGGCGAGGCGGCACCGGGTGGCGGGCAGTTCAGCGCTTTCGGGTTTGCTCCCGTGACCGCGGGATCCGCCCAGTGCGTCTTCCTGGGTTTCACCTCCGGCGAGCGGACCGGCGGAGGGATCTTCCTGGCCTCCGGCGCCGCCGCCGCAGGTTCGCCCCCGGTGCCTCTCCTGGCCCTGGCGCGCACCGGGGATGCCGCGCCGGGAGGCGGCCTGATCGCAACGCTGGAGAGCCCCGCGGCGGGAGACGACGGAACCGTCGCCTTCCGGGCCGGGCTGGAAGACGGCCAGGTCGTGATCCTGGCCGGCGACGCGTCCGGTCTGCGGCGTGCCCTGGGAACCGGGGACCTCTTTCCCGGCGGCGGCACCATCCTCGATCCCGGTGCTCCGGCCGTCGATGCGAATGGCACGATCTACACGGTCGTTCTGGCCGGCCCGGGCCCGGGGACCCCGGCGCTGGTCCGCGCCGGCAACGCCGGCCTGGATATCCTCCTCTCCGGGGGAGATCAGGCAGCCACCGGATCGGGGTTCGCGCAGCTGGACTCCTTCGGCTCCCTGGTGACTGCGGGAGACGGCGTGGTGGCGGCGGGAATCGATCTCTTGGGGTGGAGCCGGGGAGCCACGGTGATGGCGGCTGTTCTGGACAGCGACGGCGACGGGGTCGGAGACGCGGTCGATTGCGCGCCGGCGGACGGCACCGCCTTTGCCCAGCCGGGGACTGTGGCCGGCCTGGAATTGCAGCCGGCCACTGGCTCGACCGGCCAGAACGAGACACTGTTCCGCTGGACCGCCGCGAGCGCTACGGCAGGCGCGGGCACGGTCCATGACCTCCTGTCCGGATCCCTGGAAGGACTGCGGAGCCCGGAACCTTTTGCCGGCGCCGGCTGCATGGCCACAAGCCTTCCCGGCGGTGAATACCAGGGCCCGACCCCGGCCCTGGCGCCCGGGCAGGGAGCCTGGTTCCTCATCCGCGCCCGGAACAGCTGCGGCGTGGGAGCCGAGCAGGAAGCGACCCGGCTGCCTCTCGAACAGGTGTCCTGCGCCGGCCCCTGACCGGCTCCCGCCCGGCGGAGATGCAGGACGTCGGCACCATGCATCCCGGCCATGAAGAAGGCCCAGCCGCAGACCAGCACGCCAAGCCAGGCACCCAGCCTCCACAGCAGAACGCTTTCCGGAGTGGAGTCGCGCCCGGGCCGTACCACCAACCCCAGGAGCACGCCTCCCACGAGCCCTCCGACGTGGGCGAAGTTGTCGGCCCCGACCACGAGACCGAACACCAGCACATAGATGGTCCACTGGATCATGGTCCGCTTGAGCATGTCGCCATAGGAGCCTCCTCTCCGCCAGCCGTAGACCATGGCCAGGCCGATGAGCCCGAAGATCGCCCCCGACGCGCCGACATACGGCACGTTCACCCCCAGCAGGAGAGGGCGGATGAAATTGGAGCTGAATCCGCCGCAGAGACCCGCAAGGAGATAGATGGTCCACATTCTGGCTCCGCCGAATTCTTCCTCGATGAGCTTTCCGATCTGGAGGAGCACCATGCAGTTGAAAAGGACATGGACGAGTCCCGCGTGGATGAACAGAGGCGTCACCAGGCGCCAGACCTCGCCATACAAGATCAGCCGGCCGTCGCCCCATCCAAAGCGGGCGAGGGTGGGTCCGGTGAACCCCATGATCCCGAAGAGACTCCCCAGGCCACCGCCGGAGGGCGCCCGGAAGCCGGCCGTGAGCCCCATGAGCAGGAAGACGGCCAGGTTGGCCGTCAGGAGGGAGGCGGTGACCGGCATGACCCCGGGAAGGATCCACTCCAGCAGGCGGGCGGGGCCAGGGCCGCGGACATGGGCGATGGTCGCGCCACATTCCGGACAGACCACCGCGCCGACAGGGACCAGGCTGCGGCACTGGGGACACATCTTGTGGCGGGCGGTGACGGCCCGGAAGCGCACCTGGCGCTCCGCGCCCGCCTCGGCCCGGGCCACACGATAGTTCTGCCACCGCCACCTGAGGCGCGTTCCATTGAGACCGATCCGATTCATCAGGTCGGCAAGAACCTGCACGAGTTGGTCCAAGGACGAGGAATCCTTCCGAGGCATCATCTGTTATCCGGTGAGCCGTGCCGGCGCCTGTCATGATAGGCCAGATGCGGATGGCCGGCAGGAGGGCGCCCTCCATGCCGGTGCTAAGATGGCTCCGCGCCTCGGGTGCCCGCGATGAAAGCGCTCCGGATCAAAAAGCACGGCGGTCTCGACTGCCTGGTTTTCGAGGAGCTTCCCGTTCCCCAGCCAGGCCCTGGAGAGGTGCGCGTCCAGGTCGCCGCCTCGGCCATCAATCATCTCGACCTCTGGGTACGACGCGGGGTGGAGGGGCATGCCTTCCCACTTCCGCTCACGCCGGGATGCGACGCGGCGGGACAGGTCCATGCCCTGGGACCGGGGGTTCGCGGGTGGTCGGAAGGGGACGAGGTGGTCATCGCCCCCGGCCTGTCCTGCGGAACATGCTCCCCTTGCCTGGCGGGCAGCGATCAGCTCTGCCGGGCCTATGGCATCCTGGGCGAGACCCGGGACGGCGCGCATGCCCCGTTCATGGTGGTGCCGGCGCGCAACCTGATGCGGAAGCCCAAGAACCTCCCTTTCACCGCGGCCGGTGCTTTCGGCCTCACGTTCCTCACCGCATGGCACATGCTGGTTTCACGGGCCGCGCTGCGGCCCGCCGAGACGGTGCTGATTCATGCCGCCGGATCGGGGGTCTCCTCGGCCGGGATTCAGATCGCCCGGTTCATGGGCGCCCGGATCATCGCCACCGCCGGCTCCGAGGCGAAGCTGGCCCGGGCCAGGGACCTGGGAGCCAGCCACACCATCAATTACCGCTCGACCTATTTCACCTCCCAGGTGCGGGCCCTGACCGGACGCCGCGGCGTGGACGTGGTCTTCGACCATGTGGGCGCCGATACTTTTGCCGCTTCCGTGAAGGTTCTCGCCCGCGGCGGCCGGTACGTCTTCTGCGGCGCGACCTCCGGCTTCGACCTGCGCACCGACTTCCGGCCGGTTTTCTTCAAGAGCCTTTCCATCCTGGGCTCGACCATGGGGAGCCAGGGAGAGCTGCGCCGCATCCGCGAACTGGTTGAGGACGGGCATTTCAAGCCGGTGGTGGAGCGCATCCTGCCGCTGGCCCGCGCCGCGGAAGGACACGCCGCCCTGGAGAAAAGAGAGGTGTTCGGCAAGGTGGTGCTCTCCATCTCCGGGGAGGCTGCCTCCGGGGACCCCGCTCCATGAGTGGTTCCGGCTCTTTCCTGGCCGGCGAGTTCGCCATCTGGTACGTGGTTTTCCTTTTTTCCCTCACCGCTCACGAGGGCGCCCATGCCCTGGCAGCCCACCTGGGCGGCGACGACACGGCCTACCGGAGCGGGCAAGTGACCCTCAATCCGATCCCCCACCTGAAACGGGAGCCGTTCGGCACCCTTCTCGTGCCACTTCTCTCCTTTCTCGCCGCAGGGTGGATGATGGGCTGGGCCTCCACTCCGTTCGATCCGCGCTGGGGCCGCCGCCATCCCGGCCGGCAGGCGCTCATGTCCCTGGCCGGACCGGCCGCCAACTTTCTCATCGCCCTGGTCGCCTTCACCGCCTTGAGGCTGCTCCTGGCCGGCGGTCTGTTCGAGGCGCCCGAAAAGGTCAACTTCTCGCACCTGGTGTCACCTGCCGCCGGTACGCCCAGCAGCTCTCTTCTGGTTCCCCTGGCCCTGCTCCTCTCCGTCGCTCTCAACCTGAACGTCCTCCTGGGACTGTTCAATCTCCTGCCTCTCCCGCCCCTGGACGGCGCCGGCGTGGCGGAGGGTCTCTTCCCGGATCGATTCGGCGCCCTCCTGGGCCTCCTCCGCAGCAATCCCATGTTCTCCATCCTCAGCCTGCTGGTGGCCTGGAAGTTCTTCGGCCTCATCGCCTCGCCGGCCGTCCGGGTCGTTCTCCGCCTGGTCCATCCGGCCGTCTCCTACGTTTGAAGCGTTCCGCTGCCCAAAGGAAAACCCGGCCGCCTGGCGGCGGCGTTGCACCCGCCGGTCACCGCGGCTTATACTCCGGCCCAAGGAGGTCCCCCATTGAAGATCGTGATCGAGTACTGCGGCGTTTGAAACTACTTGCCCCGGGCCACCAGTCTGGCGGCCCTCATTGAAGAGAAAACCGCGGAGAAGCCGACCTTGAAGGAATCATCGGGGGGTGTCTTCGAGGTTTCAGTCGACGGCGATCTCATCTTTTCCAAGAAGAAAGAAGGACGCTTTCCGGAGGATCAGGAAATCCTCGACGCCCTTCCCGGGCGCGCCTGAGCCCCCGCCGGAGACCTGTCCCGCTCTCCCGCAAGGCGCGCCGGCCGGCCCGGTTCGAGGCGGCTGGGCCTCACGCCGGTGGCGAGTGCGGCACGGCGCCGGACTCCCCGCTGAGCTCACTCATGCGGACCGGCCGTCTCTCGCGCCAGGAGGTCTGGCAAGCCACGGCGATCTCCAGCGCTCTGAGCCCCTCCCCGCTCCCCACCGGGACAGCCTGGCGTCCGGCGGCCGCCTTCACGAAATCCCGGAGAACCTCGCGGACCGTGGGCACGGCGCCGGGAACCGGGAGGAGCTCTCTCCTGGAGCCGACGATGCGGGCCAGTGTCCCGTGGATGTGGTCCCCCGCCAGCTCGCCCCTCTCCCCCACCACCTCGACCCGGCCGGATCGCGCCGGGGTGGTGCGGCAATTGTCCACCGTGGCCAACGCCGTTCCCGAGAGGACCATCGAAGCCACGAACGCATCCGGCGTCCGGCGCGAGGCGGTCCGCCGGCACTGGCAGAAAACCTCTCTCACCTCCTGGCCCGAAAGGTGCCGCAGCAGGTCAAAGGCATGCACGCCGGTGTTGAAAAGGACTCCGCCCAGCTCCGGCCGGTCGAGCCAGCGCCGTTCCAGAGATCCCAGGCGCTGGCTGAACGCCAGCATCTGCAAGCGGCCCAGCTCCCCGATGCGGTCTTTCAAGGCCCGGATGGTGGCGTTCCACCGCAAGGTGTGCGCCATCACGCAGACGGCGCCTTTCCGGTGGGCCGCGGCATCCACGGCGCGGGCCTCCTCCAGGGAGGTCGCCAGCGGTTTCTCCACCAGGACCGGCTTGCCGGCGGCCAGCGCGCCGAGAACCACGCGGGCGGTGGTGCCGGGAGAGGTCACCACAACGATTCCGTCCACGCCCTGTTCCGCGATCAGCTCACGGTAGTCGGCGAAGAAAAGAATCCCCCGGTCGCGGGCCCACCGGGAGCCGGCCACCGCATCCTGCCGGCAGACAGCGGACAGGATGGCCCCGGGGACATCGTCCTGCAGATGCCGGGCATACCGCATCCCGTGGATGCCCATCCCCACCAGGCCGATGCGAACCGGTAATGCCATCCCGTCAATGTAACATGGAGTGTTCGGAACCCGTGCTATGATGCAGCTCCACCCGGAGGGAGCCCATGGCGGACCACACTCCTCACCGTCCTTCCTCTCTCTCCGGCGAGCCGATCCACCCCGACCCCATCCAGAAAGGGGCTCGAGTCGCTGATCTGGTGGATTCAGCGTTTCTCGCCTACAACGCCGGCCGCCTCCAGAAGGGATGCCATCTCCTGGTCCAGCGGATGCTCCAGCCGGATGTCACCATCTGCCTGACTCTCTCCGGAGCCCTGACACCCGCTGGCCTGGGCCGGTCGGTGGTCATTCCGCTGCTCCGTGCCGGCTTCGTTGATTGGATCGTCTCCACCGGCGCCAATCTCTACCACGATGCCCACTTCGGCCTGGGGATGGAAATGCACCGCGGCCGCTCCGATCTGGACGACCGGGTCCTGCGCAAGGAAGGCGTGGTGCGTATCCATGATGTCCTCCTCGACTACCAGGTGCTGCTAGAGACAGATGCTTTCCTGCGCCGTATCCTGGCCGAACCGCCCTTCCGCAAGACGCTTTCCACCGCCGAGCTTCATCACCTGCTGGGCAAGTACCTGGCGGCCCGCGAGGACGAGCTGGGGCTCATGGACACCTGCGTGCTCAGCACGGCCCACCGGTGCGATGTCCCCTGCTATGTCCCGTCACCCGGCGATTCCTCCATCGGCATGAACGTGGCAGCATTGAACCTGATGGAGCGCGGCCCGCGCATCGACGTCAGTCGAGATGTGAACGAGACCGCCGCCATCGTCCACGGCGTCAAGCGCGGGGGCGGGCAAAGCGGCATCGTGATCCTGGGCGGCGGCTCACCCAAGAATTTCGCCCTGCAGACCGAGCCCCAGATCCAGGAAATCCTGGGACTGGACGACACGGGCCACGATTTCTTCCTGCAGATCACCGACGCCCGCCCCGATACAGGCGGACTCTCGGGCGCCACACCGTCCGAGGCGGTCTCCTGGGGCAAGGTCGATCCCAGGCGTCTACCCGACGCCGTGGTCTGCTACACCGATTCGACCCTGGCCGCTCCGCTCCTGGCCGCCTATGCTCTGACGCGCCACGCGCCCCGCCCCCTGAAGCGACTGTACCGCCAGCGCGAGCACCTCATGGATGTCCTGCGCGCCGACTGCGGCGCGACACCGGTTCGCTGACGGCTCAGTTGAAAGCCGGGACCAGCCGGCGGAGCGACTGCACCTGGGCACGGATGGTGCGTGCATCCCGGGCCTCGGGCGCCAGGTCCAGGTAAAGTTCGAGATCAGCCACGGCTTGTTCGAACAGCAGGGACTGGTAGGCCATCATGCCGCGGTCCCGGATTTCCGCCACGGCCTCGGGCTGCACGATCAGGATCTGGTCCACCACCCTGCGGGCCCGCGCCATGTCCCGATCCTTGACGTAGATGGCCTTGAGGTTTCGGAGAATGCGGGCCAGGATTCTCCGGCCGGAGCAAGGGTGCAGGTGCTCCGGCTGAAGTTCTACTTTCCCCGCGCTCACGCGATGCAGCAGGGCGCGGCAATCTTCCTGGCTCATCAGCGTTCCCTTGTTGAAGGGATCAATGAATAACGGCGGCTCCTCTTCCAGGAGGCGGACGATGAAATGCAAGGGCATTCCCACACCGGCCAGCCGCAGCCCCAGTCGGGCGCCCACCTCCAGATAAATCACCGAGAGAATCACCGGCAAACCGGTTCGCCGGTCCAGGGCGTCATTCAGGTAGGAATTCCGGGGATCCGCGCCATCTCCCAGGTTTCCGCTGAACCCCGCATCCTGGAAGAGGACCTGGTTGAGCGCCTGGAGGCGGACATCCGCCGGCGCATGACGCCCCGGATCCGCCCGGACGGCGTCCCTCACCAGCCCGTCCATCCTTTCCAGGTATCCCCGCACATCCAGGCCCGGGTATTCACCGCGCGCGATCTCGAGGGTGGCTTCGGCCAGCGGAATCGACTCGGGCGTCTGCGAGACCAGCGCCGCAAACCGCTCCAGATGAGGCGGCACACTCAGCGGCGGCGCGTCACGGTGAAAAGAATGGATCACGTCAATTCAGCAGTAGTATACCAGCCCATGTATCGCCGATCCCACCGTCTCCTGCAGACCTTCTATCTGACCAGCTTTGCCGCCCTCGGCCTTTATGTGCCCTACTTCAACCTGCACCTCCGCGCCCTGGGATTTCCGGACCGGGAGATCGGCTTCCTGCTGGCCATGCTCCCCCTGGCCAAGGCAACCCTGCCGGCGGTCTGGGGGATGGCCGCCGATCGAAGCGGCCAACGCCGGCTTCTCCTGGCCGCTTCCACCTGGCTGGCCGCCGGATCCTTCGCCGGATTCCTCGCGGCCGAATCGTTCACCGCCTGCCTGGTGGTCATGGCTTTCTACGCCACATTCTCCGTGCCAGCGCTGCCCTTCGTGGAAGCCACCACCCTGGAGGTGCTCGAGGCCTCCGGCGGCCGCTACGGCCGCATCCGGGTGGCCGGCTCACTGGGGTTCGCATCGACCGCGCTGCTCTACGGCTGGCTGGCGGGAAGCGCGAGTTCCTCGCGGGTCGTTCCGGCGATGCTGATCATGCTCGCCATCAACGCCTGCATCGCCAGTTTGATCATTCCACCGCCGCCGGCACGGCGGGCGCCGGCGCCGCCGCCGCTCACCTTTCTCAGGCATCCTCCCATCATCTTGCTCCTGGCAGCGGGCTTTCTCATGCAGGCTTCCCACGGGGCCTACCTCGGTTTTTTCTCGCTGGTGCTCCAGGAGGCCGGCTACTCATCCCTGGCGGTGGGAGCAGCCTGGGGCGGAGCGATCGGTGCGGAGGTGATCATGATGCTGTGGGTCGACCGACTGGCCGCGAGGCTGGGAGTGTCCCGGCTCCTCGCCCTGTCGGTCGCGGCAGCCGCCCTCCGCTGGGGAATGTACGCCGTGACCTTGTCGCCTCTGGTGCTCGTGCTCGGGCAAGGGCTCCACGCTTTCACCTACGCCGGTTTCCACGTCGCCGCCGTCAAGGCAATCTTCCGCCTCTTCCCGCGGTCCACCCGCGCCACGGGCCAGGCCCTCTACTCGGGGCTCACCTACGGGGCGGGACTGACGGCCGGCACCATGATCTCCGGCCTGGTGAAAGAGAAGATGGGACAGGCGGCCATGTTCTGGGTCGCCTGCGCCCTCGCCCTGGCCTCCCTGGGCCTCATCCTGGGAGGGGCGGGACGAAAGCCCGGGCAGACAGAAAGCTGACCCCCGGTCTCGCAAGGCCGCCGCCCGGCCCTGTCACCATCCGCCGAGCGGCCTTCAGGAACGGCTCAGCTCCCGCAGGACCGTCTGGAGGATTCCCCCGTTGCGGAAATACTCGATCGCCATGGGGGTGTCCAGGCGGGCCAGCGCCCGGAACGACCACTCCGTGCGGCGCGGCCCACGCACCGCAACTTGCATCTCCTGGCCCGGGACCAGATCGCCCTCCACCCCGGCGATACTGAACAGCTCGTCTCCCTGGAGATCCAACGTGGAGGGAGTGTCTCCCTCCCGGAACTGAAGCGGCAGAATACCCATGCCAATCAGATTGCTCCGGTGAATCCGCTCGTAGCTCCGCGCCAGAACAGCGCGGACCCCCAGGAGGAGCGTCCCCTTGGCCGCCCAGTCGCGGGAGCTCCCGGTGCCGTATTCCTTGCCGGCGATCACCAGGAGAGGAACCCCCTCCTCCTCGTAACGAACCGCAGCATCGTAGATGGACATGATCTCACCGGACGGAAGATGGCGCGTCACACCTCCTTCCCGGCCCGGGACAAGCTGATTCCGGATGCGGATATTGCCGAAGGCCCCGCGCTGCATCACCTGGTGATTCCCGCGTCTGGAGCCAAAGGAATTGAAATCGCCGGGCCGGACTCCCTGCTCCTCGAGATACTTCCCGGCCGGTCCGTTCGCCGGGATGGCACCCGCCGGAGAGATATGGTCCGTCGTCACGGAATCGCCCAGGAGGGCCAGCACCCGCGCATCGCGGATGGGAGAAACCGACGGCCTCCCCGGTGTCAGCTTCTTGAAAAAGGGCGGCTCCCGGATGTAGGTGGAATCTGCCGGCCAGTCATAGAGCGCGCCGCCCCGCACCGGAATCCGGTTCCAAGACTCGTTGGCCTCCAAGACATTCGCGTACTCCTCCCTGAAGAATTCCGGCTTGAGGCTGCCCGCGACGGCATCCTGGACCTCCTGGGGCGTGGGCCAGATGTCCTGGAGAAAGACGGGTTCGCCTGATTCGGATTGGCCCAGCGGTTCCCTGGAAAGATCGATGTTCATGGTTCCTGCAAGAGCGTAGGCCACCACCAGGGGGGGCGAGGCAAGATAGTTGGCCTTGACCAGCGGATTGATGCGCCCCTCGAAGTTGCGATTGCCGGAGAGCACCGAGACCGCCACCAACTGGTGAGCCTCGATGGCTTCCCTGACCAGCTCCGGCAATGGACCGCTGTTGCCGATGCAGGTGGTGCAGCCGTACCCCACCAGATGAAAGCCCAGGGCTTCCAGGGAGGCTGCCAGTCCCGACGCCTCGAGATAGCGGGTGACCACCCGCGAGCCGGGCGCCAGGCTGGTCTTGACATGCGGCGCCACGCGGAGCCCCCTGCCCACGGCCTTCTTGGCCAGCAGTCCGGCGCCCAGCATCACCGAGGGATTCGAGGTGTTGGTGCAGCTGGTGATGGCGGCGATCACCACCGACCCGTGGTCCATGGTTCCAGGCACGGCTTCGAGCGGCACGGGACGGCTCGAGCCGCTGGAGACGCCGTAGAGATCAGCCAGGGCCTTCTGGAAGGCGGGCTTGGCCTGACCCAGGGAGACCCGGTCCTGGGGACGCCTGGGACCCGCCACGCTGGGTTCCACGCGGCTCAGGTCGATGGTCAGGCGCTCGGAGTATTCCGGCTCCGGAGTGGACGGAGTGTGAAACAGTCCTTGCTCCTTGCAGTAGATCTCGACGGTCTCGACCTGGGACGGTTCCCTGCCGGTGGTGGCCAGGTACCTGAGCGTCTCCAGGTCCACGGGGAAGAACCCCATGGTGGCGCCGTACTCCGGCGCCATGTTGGCGACCGTGGCCCGATCGGCCACACTGAGCGTCTCGAGCCCCGGGCCCTGGAATTCCACGAACTTTCCCACGACTCCGTGTTGCCTCAGCCGTTGTGTGATCGCCAGAACCAGATCGGTGGCCGTCGCGCCGGCAGGAAGCTCGCCTTCCAGCCTCACACCCACCACCCTGGGAGGCGCCATGAAGAGAGGCTGGCCGAGCATGGCCGCCTCCGCCTCGATCCCTCCGACTCCCCAACCCAGCACTCCCAGGGAGTTGATCATGGTGGTGTGGCTATCCATGCCCACCAGGGAGTCCGGAAAGGCGCACACGTCTCCGTTCACGCCGCGGACCTGCACCACCGGCGCCAGGTACTCCAGGTTCACCTGGTGGACGATTCCCGTGTCCGGTGGAATGACTCGGAAATTGTCGAAAGATTCCGCTCCCCAGCGGAGAAAAGCGTACCGTTCCCGGTTGCGCTGGAACTCCCGCTCCGCGTTGTAGGCCGCCGCCTCCGGCGAGCCGAACCGATCCACCTGGACCGAATGATCGATGACCAGGTCAACGGGGATGACAGGGTTGATCCGCTCCGGGTCGCCCCCCATCTCCACCATGGCGCTCCGCATGGCGGCCAGATCCACCACTGCCGGGACACCTGTGAAGTCCTGCATGAGCACCCGGGCCGGCTTGAATGGAATTTCTACGGTTTCCCCCTGGGGGCGGCCCCAGGAGAGCAGCTTCTGGACATCCGCCGCCGTGATCCGCATCCCGTCAACCTGCCGGAGAACCGCCTCGGCGAGCACCTTGATGGAGAACGGGAGGCGATGGAGGGAGCCCGGGACTTGTTTTTCCAGAGCTTCCAGCCGATAGATCGTGACCGGCCCACCGGGAAGATCCAGCGTGGCCCGTGCTCCGAAAGGGTCGGTTTTGCTCGGCGCCATGAGGTCTGGACTCCTGGAGTGATACGACACGATCCGGGCAGCCTTCCCCGGATCAGACAGGCCCGGCACGCTCCTCGCCGGCGGCTTCCCCGTGGTTTCATCTTAGCGCGTCCCGGCCCGGGCGGGAGGTCGACCCGGAGGAGACGCTCTCTCGGGCTGCTAGAATCGGTCCTTGCAGCGCAGCCATGACGGAGGGCGTGGCTCCATGGCCCACCCGATCTACATGGACCATCACGCCACCACCCCGATGGATCCCCGGGTGGTGCAGGCAGTGATGCCTTACCTGCAGGATCGTTTCGGGAATCCGTCCTCCACCGGCCACGTCTTCGGGCGGCAAGCCATGAAGGCCGTGGAGAAGGCCCGGCACCAGGTGGCCCGGCTGATCGGGGCCCACCCCGAGGAGATCCTGTTCACCTCGGGCGCCACGGAAAGCAACAACCTGGCGCTCCTGGGCATCATGGGCGGCGGCCCGCCCGGGCGGCGCCTCATCACCTGCCAGACGGAGCACATCTCCGTCCTGGAGGTCGCGCGGCTCCTGGAGCGGCAGGGCACCCGGGTCACCTATCTCCCGGTGGACCATGACGGCCTCCTGGACCCGGACCGTCTGCGACAGGCGCTCCCTGGCGGCCCGGCCCTGGTGTCGGTGATGCGGGCCAACAACGAGATTGGCACGCTTCACCCGCTCCGGAAGGTGGGCGCTGCCTGCCGTGAGTTCGGGGCCCTCCTGCACACCGACGCGGCCCAGGCGGTGGGGCAGATCCCGGTGGATGTTCTCGACCTGGGAGTCGACCTGCTCTCCCTCTCTGGACACAAGCTCCATGGCCCCAAAGGGGTTGGAGCCCTGTACCTCCGCAGCGGCTCACGGCAGCCGCTGCGCCCTCTCTTCTCGGGCGGCGGACAGGAGCAGGGGCGGCGCCCGGGAACCCTCAATGTCCCGGGCATTGTCGGCCTGGGGGAGGCCTGCCGCCTCGCCCGCCAGGAGATGCAGGCGAATGGCCTGCGCGTCCGCCGGTTGCGCGACCGGCTGCAGGCGGCGCTCCTGGCCCGGCTGGAAAGCGTCACCGTGAACGGCCACATCCGGGAGCGCCTGCCGGGCAATCTCAACCTCTCTTTTGCCAATGTCGAGGGCGAGGCCCTGATGCTCGCCATGCCCGACCTGGCGGTTTCCACAGGGTCGGCATGCGCGTCGGGGAGGAATGAGCCCTCCCGTGTCCTCCTGGCCCTGGGAAAGGATGCCGCCAGCGCTCGCGGGGCGATCCGGTTCGGACTGGGACGATTCAACACCGAGGAGGAAGTCGATCGCGCCGTCGAGATCGTAGTCCAGGCCGTGACCCGGTTACGTGATCTGTCTCCCTTTTCCCTGGGCGATGCAGCCGGCTCCCCGCCTCAGGGCAACTCCGCCAGCCGCCGGTAATCGGCCGGAGTATCGATATTCACCAGGACTCCCGGGCCGCAGGGAACCTCCACCACACGCCCCGGATCGGCACGCACGACCCAGCGTGCTCCCACGCCGGGAGGAGCCGCGCGCAGCTCATGGAAAAGTTCACGGGCAAACAGGACCGGATGGCCCCGCCGGCCGTCGTGAACCGGCACCACGACTCGCCCGGGAGACAGGCGGGCCAGGAGCGCGCGAATCTCCCCCGGCGAGACACACGGATGATCCACCGGGCAGAGGAGGACCCCGGGGAGGGCAGGCGAAAGCCGGTCGAGACCCGCCAGCAGCGACGACAGCATGCCCCGCTCGGGAGCCGGATTGACCACGACCTGGTCTTCCGGGAGAGGGTGCCGCGAACGGATGGCCGCCGCGTCCCGGCCGAGAATCACCCGGACCTGGCCGACTCCGGCGCTCTCGAGCCCGGCCAGCCAGTGGCCGAGGAACGTCTCGTGCCCGATGCGCAGCAACGCCTTGGGAACACCCATCCGCCGGGAGAAGCCGGCGGCGAGGACCACCCCTCCCGGACCATGTTCCTGAGATGGGCTCATCTTGTTGTATTCATTTGACTTTCACCGGTTCCAATGATAGGTTGCCCGGAGTTCGAAGAAAAGGAGGTGAGTGTCTTTTGACGGTGCACGCATTGCGTGCAGACCGTCCCGATTGTGATGCCCGAAAATGTTGAAGTCAGAGTGAAGGACGACCTCGAAAAAGCCTTGCGCAAGTTCCGCCGCAAGTACGAGGCGGCCGGAATCTTGCGTGACATCAAGCAGAACCTGGCTTTCGAGAAGCCGAGCGAGCGCCGCAGGCGCAAGCAGCGTCAGTCGATCCGGCGCCTGCGCAAGCAGCTCGCGCGACAAGAAGAAGAATAACCTCTCATTTCATTCCATATTCCACGACCCGGGAGGACGCCTCCGTCCCCTCCGGGTCTTTTGCTTCTCGGCCACGCCATTGCCAGGTCGCCTGCTGGATGGGACGTCCTTCACGGCGATACTTCACCTCGTAATTCGTATGACCGCTCTCGCCGGCAGGCAGCCGGTCCTCGAGGGCGAAGCGCTGGGACCGGCTCCAGCCCTCCCTCCCGCTGATGAGGTCCTGGATCACGGAAAAATAGGCGGCATGGTCGGTCGCCACGTTGAGGACCCCCCCGGGGACCAGGATTCTCTCGAGCGCCGCTGCGAACTCGGCACGGAACAGCCGGCGCTTGTGATGCCGCTTCTTGGGCCAGGGATCCGGAAAGAGAACGTGCACCGCCCTGAGCGACGCGGCTGGGAGGACCAGCCGCGTCAACTCCAGGGCATCGGTGCGGATCAGCTTCAGGTTGGCCAGGGATCGCCGGCCGGCGCGCTCGGCGGCGATCCGGAAGAAGCGGTTGGCGCGCTCCACCGCCAGGAAGTCTCTCTCCGGATACATCTCGGCGCTGCGGATGATAAAGCGTCCCTTCCCGCACCCGAGCTCGAGCTCCACCGGCGCCTGCCGGCCAAAGACGCGCTCCAGCGGCCATTCACCGCGAAAATCGCCGACCGTAATCTCGTGGCCGTGGCCGAGTGCCGGTTCCGTCGCCATGGGCGATGAATATGATAGACCAGCCGTCTCCCAGGGACCGGCGGGCCGGTGCGTTGACACGGGTCTG
>JBHHYE010000024.1:0-49078 GCA_046757405.1 Acidobacteriota bacterium
GATGGCATGGGGTTGGGGACCACCGTCAAACTTCAACGCTCAGAGGGACATCACCCTGGACCCTTCCATCGTCCGAAGTGACCATGCCAGGGACCGCACCAAGCCGTGCTACACGGAACAGGCTCGGAGCTTGGACGGAGGACTCACTTGGACGATAGAAGGCAAAGAGGTCGTTACCTTAACAGGGTGCTGACAAACCTGGAAAGCAGGCCATTTCCGGGTCGCTGGGAACGAATCGAGGCTATGAATTGGTTTCGTCTTCGGCTGACTTGTTCAAATCCGCCTTCATGCTGCGCCGTTTTCCTCCGCTCCGGCGCCGGCTCATGTTGCCGCCGGCCAGGGAACGAGCAGCTTGGCAAGCCGCTTCAGGTTCAAGACCGTTCCGATCAGGTAGGTCTCTTCACGCACTCTCTGCCATCCACGACGCTTGAATCGTCTCAGACCGTGCCAGTCTTTACTTTCGCCGAACAGCTCTTCTATCTTCTTGCGGCACCGCTGGGACCACTTGTAACTGCGCCCCTCATCCGCTGCCGGACGAGTCGATGCGCCGCTTGCCGGCCCTGTTTCTTCACAGCGATGTGAGGTTCGATGCCGCGCGCCAGTAGCTCGTTGATGAACTTCTCGTGGAAATATCCCTTGTCGGCCCCAAGACTCTTGGGCCGGAACTGGCACCTGTTCGCATCCAGAAGCGCCAGGCAACCTTCTTCCTCGGCCCGGCTTCCATGACCGGTTTCCACACCGATGCCCACCAGAATCCGGTTTCGGTTCTCCATGACCGCGTTGACCGTGTATCCCGGAATGGCCACCCTTCCCAGCGATCTCTTGCTCACCAGCCGGCAGTCCGGATCGGTGCCCGAACGATGCGTCTTGTTGCTGCGCTTCTCACCATGGAAGTTGACGGTTGGATTGCCCGAGTCTCGGGGCTCGTCATCCTTCTGCTTGGAGTCCTTGGCTCGCAGCCTTCTCTTGTATTCCTCCGGGGCCATGGCCAGTTCCATGGGAACAAAGCTCTTGTAGCTGGCATTCGCCCGTACCAAGGGGCCGTCTGCACTGACATGCTCGCTCACCAGCCCGGCTTCCAAGGCCCGTTTCACCGTATGGTCGAACAACTTCTCCATCACGCCCGCGTCGTCGAATCGGCGGCGCCGGTTCTGGCTGAATGTCCAGGCATCCCACGCGTCCTGGTCAAGATTGAGCCCGACGAACCAGCGGAGGGCCATGTTGCACTGCAGCTCCATCATCAGCCGGCGCTCACTTCGCACACCCAGCAGGTAGCCGCCCACCAGAGCCAGAAACAGCTGCTCCGGCGGGATGGAAGGCCGACCGGTCGACGAGTACAGCGGAGCACACTGCCGCCGGATCTCTTCATCGTCAATAAGCGGCCGGATCCGGCGCAGGGGATGGTCGTCGGGAACGAAGCTCTCCAGGGACAGGCTGTAGTACAACGACGGCTGAACGGCCTTCTCTCCCATCATCGGCGGTGCCCTCCTCTCTATACTTGTATATACGGTGATGTCCCCCTGAGTCCCCCTGAGTCTTGGAGGAATAGTGGAGGGCGGCGGGAACGGTGTCCCGACGCCCGAGATCGCTCCGACACGCGGACGTCCGACGGGGGTGGATTGTGGGAGCCGACCCGGAAACCCGCGGCCGGCTAGTGACGCGGGAACAGGACTCGTCCTTCAGCCGATGTCTTGATAGGCTTCTCCGGTCGCCCGGAGGAGAGCCGCGGGGTTCCGGGGGGAGGCCTCAACCGCTTGGAGGCTTCAATGCACCGGGGTGCGCCCCTCGGCAAGTCCGGATCCAGAACCCCGCTGTTCAAGACCAGGAAGGAGCAGGACGTGGACGAGCTAGACGCGGAACTGTCCTTCAAGAAAGGCATCTGCGGCATCTGCCCCGCCGGTTGCTGGGTGGAAGTCGGCATGCGGGACGGCAAGCTGGTCAACATTCGTCCCGACTCGGGGCATCCCCTCGGGATGATCTGCCGGCGCGGCCAGCATGCCCCGGAGATTGTCTACTCCGAGCACCGCCTGAAGACCCCCCTGAAGCGGATGGGCCCGAAAGGGACGCTCGAGTTCGAACCGATCTCCTGGGATGAAGCGTACGACGTCATCGCGCAGCGGCTCAATACGATCAAGAAGGAGTCGGGCCCCGAGGCGGTGGCGATCTACACCGGGCGAGGCGCCTTCGAGCTGTCGCTGTGCGACATGTACCAGCCGAAGGGGACCCGCTCGTCGTCGGCGTCGAGCGTCCTGTTTCCGTTCGGCTCGCCCAACACCATGGGCGTGGGGGCGCTCTGCTACGTGTCGTTCGCCGTCATCGCGCCACACGTGACGATGGGCCGGCAGCTCCCCGATATGTTCAACGACATCGAGAACGCCGAGATGATCGTCGTCTGGGGCACCAACCCGGCGACCGATTCGCCTCCCCTCGACATGCATCGCCTCGAGGCGGCGTCGCAGCGCGGCGCCGATATCGTCGTCATCGATCCGCGCCGCACCGAGACCGCCGTACGCACCAGCGCCCAGTGGGTGCCGATCCGCCCCGGCACCGACGGCGCGCTCGCCCTCGGCATGATCGAGACGATGATCGAAGAAGACCTCCTCGACGAGGATTTCGCCGACAACTGGTGCATCGGGTTCGACGATCTGAAGACCTACGTGCAGCACTTCCGGCCGGAGGTGGTCGAGTCGATCACCGGCGTGCAGGCGGAGACCGTCCGCAACCTAGCACGGCGCATCTGCGGCGCCACCGGCTGCTGCCCGGTAATGTACACGGGGCTGGAGTACTCCAACACCGGCATCCAGGCGATCCGGGCGGTGTTCACCCTGTGGGCCCTCGCTGGCCAGCTCGACGTGCCGGGTGGCCTGGGGCTCGCCATGCTGAACACTCACTTTTCAGTCAACCGCTCGAGCAACGTCGAGAACCCCAATCTGGAGCGGGCCGTCGCCCGTGAACGCTTCCCGATCTACACGCACTACCGTAACGAGTCGCACGCCAGCGGCCTGGTCAACGCGGTCCTCAACGAGGACCCCTACAGGATTCGCGGCCTGATCGTGCACGGCGGCTCCATTCTCACCTCGTGGCCGCAGACGCCGGTCTGGCGGGAGACCCTTTCGAAGCTCGATTTCATGGTCTGCATCGACCGACAGTACACCGCCGACGCTACCTACGCCGATATCGTGCTGCCGGCGACCACCATGTTCGAAATCGATTCGTACATGACGTATGGCCCGATCTTCCGTCTGCGCGAGAAGCTTATCGAGCCGCTCGGGGAGGCACGCAACGATTATCTGATCATGGCGGAGCTGGCGCGCCACCTCGGCTATGGCGAGCGTTTTCCGCAGACCGAGGACGCGATGATCCGCCAGGCGCTCGACGGATCGGGCTACTCCCTCGAAGACGTGAAGAAGGCCGGCGGGACGGTGAAGCTGCCGACGCCGGTGATGGAGTACCGCAAGTGGGAAAAGGGGGCGCTGCGTCAGGACGGCAAGCCCGGCTTCGACACGCCCTCCGGCAAGTTCGAGATCGCCTCGACGATGCTCTCCGATTACGGCTACGAACCGCTGCCGAAATACACTGAACCGACCGAAGGCCCACTGGCCAACCCTATCCTGGCGAAGGAATTCCCCCTGGTGTTCAACTCGGGTGCGAGGCCGCACACCGATTTCCGCTCGCAGCATCACGGCATCAAGGGACTGGTGAAGGACAATCCCGAGCCGACCGTCGAGCTGAATATCAAAGACGCCCGCGAGCGCGGTATCGAGGCAGGCGATCTGGTCGAGGTGCGCTCGCCGCGCGGCACCATCCGCTTCCGGGCGCGCACCAGCGAGGACATCGTACGGGGCGCAGTCGAGTGCAACATGGGAGGCGGAACCCCCGTCGGACCGAAGGCGTGGCGCACCGCCAACGTCAACGAGCTGACCGACAATCGCAACTTCGATGAGATCTCCGGCTTCCCCGTCTACAAAGCACTTCTCTGTGAGGTTGTGAAAGCCGAGGCGGCCACTGCGGAGAACCGCGAGGCGGTCGGCCGCTGCGTCATGGCGTGCGCCCCGCAGCCGATCTTGCCGGTGGCGCGTCGGGGTTGGCCGAAGCGCCGAATCTACCTGGACAACAACGCCACCACGCGGGTGGTCGACGCGGTGCGCGAGGCGATGCTGCCGTATCTCGAGTCGGCTTTCGGCAACCCGTCCAGCATCCACGGCGTCGGGCGGGACGCAAAGGGGGCGATCGAGAAGGCGCGCCGCCAAGTGGCGCGGCTGATCAACGCGCGGCCGCGCCGGATCATTTTCACCAGCGGAGGGTCCGAGTCGAACAACCTGGCGCTCAAGGGGGTGGCGTTCGCCCGGCGCGATCGGGGAACTCACATCATCACCAGCTCCGTGGAGCATCCCGCGACTCTCGCAGCCAGCGAGTTCCTGGAGGGACAGGGCTTCCAGGTGACCCGTCTCGAGGTCGACCGGCACGGCTGGCTCAACCCCGAGCTGCTGCGCAAGGCGATGACGAAGGAGACGATCCTCGTCTCCATCATGATGGCCAACAACGAGGTTGGCACCATTCTCCCCGTCGCGGAACTGTGTGTGGTCGCCCATGAGCATGGTGCCCTGTTCCACACGGACGCGGTGCAGGCCGTCGGCAAGGTCAGCGTCGACGTCGAGGCGCTCGACGTCGATCTCCTCAGCCTTTCCGGACACAAGATCCACGCGCCGAAAGGGATCGGGGCGCTCTACGTGCGCAAGGGAATCGCGCTGGAGCCGCTGATCCACGGCGGCGGCCAGGAAGGGAAGGTGCGGGGCGGCACGGAGAACGTGCCGTCGATCGTCGGCCTCGGCAAGGCGGCTGCGCTGGCACTCGAGTCGCTGCGCGACGGCGCCGGTATCACCGAGCGGCGCGACCGCCTGGAGGCCGGTATCCGTGACCTCGTCCCCGACGCGGTGCTCAACGGCCACCCGGAGAAGCGCCTGTCCAATACCCTCAACATGACCCTGAACGGAATCCGCGGTGAATCGCTCGCCGTGGCGCTCGACCAGCACGGCATCTCCATCTCTTCCGGCTCGGCCTGCAAGTCGGGCTCGCCCGAGCCGACCCACGTCCTTCTCGCCATGGGGAAGACCGCCGAAGAGGCACACTGCGCGGTCCGTTTCTCCCTTTCTCACGCCACAACAGCCGAGGAGATCGACGCCACCCTCTCCGCCCTCGGAGGTGTCCTCACGGAGATGGAGACAACCGTCCGTTTCCTGCCCTGCAAGTAGCGGTACCGGAACGTCAGGAAAGATCACTGCGCAGCGTCCGCAGCGCGGCGTGGAGCTCGCGGTTGTCCCGGCATCGAGTCGCGGCAAGGCGGACCATCATCGAGGACTATCTCGTCCCCATCTCGGCTCAAAATGGCTGGATCAGATCGGCAGTGAGGATATGCAGCGGCTCAAGAACGAGCTGCAGGACAAGGCGGCGGGAACGGAAAACCCAAGTCATTGATCTGACTTGGGTTCAATGGTGGAGGCGGCGGGAGTCGAACCCGCGTCCGGAACCGTTCCGCCTGGGGCTTCTACACGCTTAGCCGGTCCTTTGAGTCTCGTCCCGCCGCCCCCGGAGCCGGCAGGGGTGCGTCAGGACCAGCCTGTGGATCTCGTCCCGGGGCTCCAGGCGCTCCCCGGGACCATCCCGCATTGCGACGTCCTGACCGCCTCCAGCGGGAGGAGGAAACGGGGGACGGGCCACGTTTATTTACGCAGCCAGTGCAACGTTATCGTTGGCACTTGAGTTGGGTCCACCGTTTTACGAGGGAGGTGGGACCTCGGCGTGCTACCCCGGCCTCATCGATCCCGTCGAAGCCGTTTCGCCCCCAACGTGCGCTGCCAGAAGATTATAGCACCGGCGGGGGACCCAGCCCTGAGGGGTCCCGGAACCGGGCCTCCCCCTCGCGGGTGGAGCCGTCCCGCCGGAGCTCTCCCGGAGGCTTCCGCCTACGGGTAGATGCCCCGCAGCCGGGTGGCCTCCGCGACGCGGCCCACGCCCAGAATGTAGGCACCCGTGCGCATGGCCACCCGGTACTGGTGGGAAGCCGCCAGCACGTCGGCGAAGCTCCGCTGCATGATTCCCTTCAGCTTGGAGTTGACATCGTCTTCATTCCAGAAGAAAGCCTGCAGCGACTGCACCCACTCGAAGTAGGAGACCGTGACCCCGCCGGCGTTGGCGAGGATGTCGGGAAGCACCATGACGTCGTTCTCGTGGAGCACCTTGTCGGCGCCCGGGCTGGTGGGGCCGTTGGCGGCCTCCGCCACGATGGCCGCCTTGATGTCCGAGGCGTTCTCGAGCGTGATCTGGTTCTCCAGGGCGGCCGGAATCAGGATGTCACAGTCCAGCGTCAACAGCTCGTCGTTGGAAATGCGGCGACTGCCGGGAAAGCCGCCGACATGGCCGGTGCGCTTCTTGTGGGCGAGCACCTTGACCGGGTCGAGGCCGCTCTTGCGGTTGAGGATGCCTCCGTGGGAGTCGGAGACCGCCAGGATGGAGGCGCCGTCCTCGTGGAGAAGCCGGGCCACCGTGGCCCCGGCATTGCCGAACCCCTGCACGACCACCCGTGCTTTCTCCAAGGAAATGCCCCGCTCCTTGCACGCTTCCCGGATGATGAACTGGCAGCCGCGGGCGGTGGCCTCCGCACGCCCATGGGATCCTCCCAGGGCCAGGGGTTTTCCGGTGACCACTCCCAGGGCGGTGTGGCCGAAGGTCATGGAGTAGGTGTCCATCATCCATGCCATGGTCTGGGCGTCGGTGTAGACATCCGACGCCGGGATGTCGCGATTCGGTCCGATGATGATGGAGATTTCCGTGGTGAAGCGGCGGGTGATCCGTTCCAGCTCCTTCATGGACAGTTGTTTCGGGTCGCAGATCACGCCTCCCTTGCCGCCGCCATAGGGGATGTTGACCGTGGCGCACTTCCATGTCATCCACGAAGCCAGGGCCTTGATCTCGTCCAGCGTGACCGCGGGGTGGTAACGGATGCCGCCCTTGGCCGGCCCCCGGGAGACATCGTGCTGCACGCGATACCCCTCGAAGACCTCGAGCCGCCCGTTGTCCATTTCAACGGGAATGGACACCGTGAGCTGGCGTTTCGGCTGCTTGAGCACCTTGGCCAGGCCCGGGTCGAGCTTCAGGTATCCGGCGGCGACATCGAACTGCGCCTCGGCGATATGGAATGGATTGAGGTCCTCGCGGAACACCGCGGTCTCGCGTGCCGACGCGGTTCGGTGGGTCATCTTCTTGACGGTTCTAGGTCGGGCCATTGCCAGTCACCTCATTGATGGAGAATCGACAAGGAACGGATCGCGCCGCTCCTGCTGCGCCAGGTGAAACACCAGCGATTCCACCTGGACCTTCAAGTCAACGGATTGAAGCCGCACTCCCTGGGGAACCTTCAGGCGTGCCGGTACGAAGTTCAGGACGGCCTGGATTCCGGCGGAAGCGACCCGGTCGAGAACCTCCTGCCCGGCGGCAGCCGGGACGGCCAGGACGGCGATATCCACCGGATGGGCCTGGACGAAGGAGTGCAGATCCCCGAGGTCGCGCACCCGGGCGCCGCCCGGGGAGGCATCGCCGATCTTGCCCGGGTCAGTGTCAAAGAGAGACACCACCTGGAAACCGTGCTCGTTGAAACCGGCGTAGCCGGCCAGGGCCATGCCCAGGTTGCCGGCGCCGAGGATGACCAGGCGGATTTCCCGGTTCAGCCCCAGGATCTCCACCAGGTGATGCTTGAGATCGATCACCCGGTAGCCGAGCCCGCGGACTCCGAACTCACCGAAATAAGCCAGGTCTTTGCGGAACTGGGCCGAATTCAGGTGGAACTGGTCGGCAATTTCCCGGGAGGAGATCATCTCGACGCCGGCTGATTCGAGAACCTGCAGGCACCGCAGATAGATGGATAGCCGGCGTGCGGTCAGCCCTGGGATGTCGGAGCGGTGCTCCCGCGGATCCTTGATCACCGTGTGTTCCCCGCTCTTCCCGTCCACCAGGTCATCACGATCCTAACAGAGATCGGCCTCTCTTGCACCGCTCCCCGAGGAGGTCCCGGAACGCCGCCCAGGGCTCCCCCGGCAAGGGTCTCCGGCCCCTCCCGGGCGGTGGCGACCCCCCGGGGGGTGATATACACTTTCCGCATGCATGCCACAACCGTTTACCGGAAAGGGTTCGGTCTCGGCCGGGAAATCGGCCCGGCGCTGCAAACCGACTACCACTCCGAGCTGGTGGAATGGTTCCGGCACCATGGCGGCAGACTGGAGGCGAAGGACACCACCCTCCTCCTGGCCGCCGAGTTCGGGTTCTGCTACGGCGTGGAACGAGCGGTGGCCTATGCCTATGAGGCCCGCAGGCAGTTCCCCGAACGGCAACTGCACATCACCGGCGAGATCATTCACAATCCTCACGTCAACAAGAACCTGAAGGAGATGGGAATTCATTTCCTCTCCAACCCGGACAACCTGGAGATCGACGTCGCCGCGGTGGCGCGGGGGGATGTGGTCATCCTGCCCGCCTTCGGAGCCCGGTCGTCGGACCTGGAGGCCCTGGAGCAGCGGGGCGCGGTTCTCGTGGATACGACCTGCGGCTCGGTGCTCAATGTCTGGAAGAATGTTCAGCGCAATGCCCAGGACGGATTCACCAGCATCATTCACGGCAAGGTCCATCACGAGGAAACCCGGGCCACGGCCTCCTGGGCCATGGGACAGAACGGCCGGGGACGGTACCTGGTCGTGCGGGACATGGCCGAGACGGAGCAGGTGTGCGGCTACATCGAGCGGGGCGGCAGCCGGAACGGTTTCCTCGACCAGTTCGGGACGGCGGCGTCGCCGGACTTCGATCCGGACCTCCACCTGAAGCGAATTGGAGTGGCCAACCAGACCACCATGCTGTCATCGGAGTCGATGGCCATCGCCCGTCGACTGGCCGTGTCACTGGAGCGGCGCTACGGGCGGGACCACCGCGAGAGGCATTTTCGTTCCTTCGACACCATCTGCTCCGCCACCCAGGAGCGCCAGGATGCCGTGATCGACCTGCTCCGCCAGGATCTGAACATTCTCGTGGTCATCGGCGGGTACAATTCCTCCAACACCAACCACCTGGCCGAGCTCGCCGCACAGACCTCCACCCGCACCTACCACATCCAGACGGCCGGTGCTCTCCAGGATGAACACTGCATCCGTTACAAGCCGGTGGGCCGGAACCAGGAGCTGATCGAGGCGGACTGGCTGCCTGCGGGGCCGCTCCGCCTCGGAGTGACCGCCGGCGCCTCCACCCCCAACAACCGCATCGGCGAAGTCCTGCAGCGCCTGCTGGATCTCCGCGGCATGGCCTCGCCCCTTCCCGGAGGCGCCGAACCCGTGCCTTCCGGGACGCCCTGATGCGCGCCCTGGCCCGCGGATCCGCGCGTCTTCTCCCGGCGCTGCTCACGTTGGCCGCCGCGGCCGGCTCGGCCTCCGCCGGGATCCCGGCCCAGGAACCGTCCGGCCTGCGGCCCGGGTCGTCTTCCAACAAGGAGAAGACCATCACCCTTCAACAGGCGCCCACGCCGCGCGTGGAGAGCAAGACCCTGGGAGATCAGGAGCCGGTCCCGCCGCTGCTCGAGGCCATGCATGACGCGGTCATGTTCCTTCCCAACCGCGACTGCTCACGCAAGGTCGCACGGGCGCTGGGCAGCTCGCTGTTCACGAGCTACGCCCGTTATTACAAGAAGGACCGGTTGGCGGCCCTGGTGAAACAATTCAAGGAAGGATACTACCTGAGCTGCATCCAGCTCCCCGAGGCCGTCTCCCTCACCACCGTGGAGATGAAGACCGAGGAAACCGCAAAGGACCTTTACCGGATCAACATCGAGATGCTGCAGATGGAGATCGACGCCACCGACCAGTCAGAAGAAGGCCACGCAGAGGTCCTCGACGAGGACGATATCAGACTGGCCAGCCTGGACCAGGCCTTCGAAAAACGGTACAACCTGATCCTGGGCGATACGCCTCCCACGCGTTTCCTGGTTCTGTTCGGCCGCAAGGGCCGGTACCTTCTCACCGTGTTCTTCCTGCAGTCCGACGTGGATCGAGCCAAGGCGCGGCGGCTCCTGGAAACCTTGGGCACCCGCGTCGCCGCCACGAGCTCCGGCCAGACCGCGCACAGCCAGTAAGGCCGGACAGCGGGGCGCCGGCCACCCTTTCAGCCCATGCGGCGGATGATCTCCAGCAGGTCCGTTTCGGTCCCGGCTCCGGCCATCTGTTCGAGAAAATCGGGCCGCTTCACCAGCCGGGCGATGCGCGCCAGGACCTTGACATGCTCCGCCGACGATTCCGGCGGGCCGAGGATCAGGAAGATGGCCTTGACCGGCGCTCCATCCACCGCGTTGAACGGCACGCCCTGCCGGCTGCGGCCGACCGCAATGACCGTCCGATCGACCTCCGGAGAGCGCGCATGGGGAATGGCGATCCCGCCACCGATCCCGGTGGACATCACCTGTTCGCGGTCCACCAGCTTGCGCAGCGCATCCGCCTCGTCGTCCAGCAGGGCCGCCTCCACCATCCGTTTCACCAGGATGGACAGCGCCTCGGCGGTATCGTGCGCCTCCAGCTCCAGCACCACCAGGTGCGGATCTATCAGATCCACGAGGCTCACGGCGCCCTCACGAGGCCAGCATCAGGGCCAGGGCCTGGAGCGCCGAATGAACGTTCCGGGTGAACCCGTAAATGAACGACGGAAACAGCCCCAGCAGAAGAATCCCGGCGGCGGCCACTCCCAGGGCAAGGCCCGCGTCAAAGGCCGTATGGATGTGCGGAATTTCTCCGTCCGGCTTCTGCATGTACATCACCACGACCACCCGCAAATAATAGGCCGCCGACACCACCGATGTCAGAAGTCCCGCCGCCGCCAGGATCAGGAAAAGCCCGCTGCCGGCGAGAGCCCGTTCCATGGCTGCCTGAAAGATGAAGTACTTGCCCAGAAAACCGGACGTCGGCGGCACCCCGGTGAGGGAGATCATGAAGATCGTCATGGCCAGGGCCAGGGCCGGGTGGGACCTCCCCAGCCCCGCGTAACGGAGCAGGCCATACCCCTCGTCGCCTCCCTGTCCGGTTTCCGCCACCAGGGCCGTGACGCCGAAAGCACCCACCGTGGTGAGCAGGTAGGAGGCAAAGTAGAACAGGAGAGCGCTGGACCCCAGGTCGCTGCCCGCGGCCACCGCCACCAGGAGATAACCGGCGTGAGCCACGGCGGAATAGGCGAGCATGCGCTTGACGTTCCTCTGGGTCAGTGCGACCAGGTTCCCCAACACCATGGACAGGAGAGCCAGCACCGCCAGCGCCAGGGTCCAGCGCGGCACCAGGACGTTGCCGAAGGCGACGGTCATCACGCGCAGGAGGGCCACGAAGGCCACTCCCTTGGTTCCCACCGCCATGAAGGCCGTGACCGGGGTCGGCGCTCCTTCGTAGACGTCCGGGGCCCACCAGTGGAAAGGCACGGCCGCGATCTTGAAGGCGAGGCCCACCATCATCAGGCTCACTCCCAGCAGGATCATGGCGCCGGCGCCGGCCGCCCCTTTCCCGATCCCCATCCCGTTGAGACTCCGGCCCATACTCATCAGATCCAGGGAGCCGGTGACTCCATACAGAAAGGCCATGCCGTAGAGGATGAACGCGGTGGAGAAGGCCCCCAGAATGAAGTACTTCATGGAGGCCTCCAGGGCGCGCTCCCAGGTCCGGGTGATGCCGACGAGCACGTACAGCGCCACGGAGAGGACCTCCAGCCCCACGAACATCACCACCAGGTTGTTGGTGGCTGCCATGGCGATCATGCCCACCGCGGCGAAGAGGATCAGGGCATAGTACTCGCAGACCGGGGCCGGGGAGCGCTGCAGGTATTGCCGGGAGAGAAGCACGGCCAGCGCGGCGGCCCCCAGGACAATCCCCGCCATGAGCAGGGCCGGGCGATCCATGACCAGCATGCCGCCGAACGCCGACCTCTGGGAGGACGCATCCGCGAGCAGGGAAACCACCGTGAGGGCGGACAGGCCCAACCCTCCCAGGGCCAGGCCGTAGGGGAGGCCGTTCCCGGTGGCGCCCCGGCGGAGGGCCAGGAGCAGGAGGGCGCTCCCCGCGGCGGCCAGGACCAGGAGCGGCGCCGCCATGTGCCAGTCAAGATTCACGGCCGGGAGCGGCATCATCCGAACACCAGGATGGTCAGAAGCACCAGCACGCCGACGAAGAACGACAACGCGTAGGTGCGCACCACTCCGGTCTGGAACAGCTTCAGAACATGTCCGGCAATCTCGGTGACGATGGCCACGGCGTTGACCGCCAGGTCGACCACCATGCGGTCCACTGCATCGGAGGCGGCGCACAGGAAGCGGTACGGCCGGAGCAAGAGACGATCATAGAGCTCATCCACGCGGAATCGATCGCGGGCCAGCCGGTAGAAGCCGCCCAGCCTTACGGCAACCCGTCCCGGCAGGTCGCTTCCGGCGCGGTAGAAGGCATAGGCGACCGCCAGGCCGGACAGGGCCAGGAGGACCGACACCGCCATCAACCCCCATTCCACCGCCGGCGAAGGGTGGGCCAGGGCGGCCTCCCCGGCCGCCCTGGCGGCCGAGTGTCCCAGCGCTCCCATTCCTCCGCCCTGAACCCGGGCCTCCCGGAAGACCGGCTCCAGGTAACGGGGCAGGATCTCGCCGGCGCCGGAAAACGGCCCGGCGAGAAGCGCCGGCACCCCGATCCATCCGCCGATCACCGAGAGGATTCCCAGGACAACCAGCGGCCCCCGCATGCTCCACGGCGACTCGTGCAGATGGGCACGCGCCTCAGCCGGCACGCGGTCGGTGGACAGGAAGGTCAAGAACACGAGCCGGCCGATGTAGAACGCCGTCACGCCGGCGGTGAACACCCCCACGCCCCAGAGGGCGGGCTGCTCGGAGAAGGTCGCGGCGAGGATCGCATCCTTGGAGAAGAAGCCCGCGGCCGGCGGCAGGCCGGCGATGGCTGCTGCCGCCAGAAGAAAGGTCCCGAAAGTCCAGGGAATGGCGCGTCCCAAGGCGCCCATGGCGCGGATGTCCTGGCGCCCTCCCAGGGCATGGATGACCGATCCGGCGCCCAGGAAGAGCAACGCCTTGAAGAAGGCGTGGGTCATCACATGAAAGATGGCAAAGGAAAAGGCGCCCACACCGGCCGCCAGGAACATGTAGCCCAGCTGGCTCACCGTGGAGTAGGCCAGGACCTTCTTGATATCGAACTGGGTGCAGCCGATGAGAGCCGCCAGGAGGGCCGTGGCCGTCCCGATCACCGCCATGACGGCCATGGCCACGGGAGACGCGCTGAAGAGGGCCGCGCAGCGGCACACCATGTAGACCCCCGCCGTCACCATGGTGGCCGCATGGATCAGTGCCGAGACCGGCGTCGGACCGGCCATGGCATCGGGCAGCCAGATATAAAGGGGGATCTGGGCTGATTTCCCCACGGCCCCCACGAAGAGGAGCAGGGCCATGGCCGTCAGCAGCCCGAGGCCGGAGGGGGTCTCGGCCAGGGACCCCACCCTGCTGAAGACTCCGTCGAAGCTCACAGTGGCGAAAGTGGTGAAGATGAGCAGCATGCCCAGCATGAAGCCGTAGTCACCGATCCGGTTGACGATGAACGCCTTGCGTCCCGCATCGGCACAGGACATCCGGCGGCCGGCATCGAACATGTCACGGTAATGAAACCCGATGAGCAAGTAGGAACAGAGACCGACCCCTTCCCAGCCCACGAACATCACCAGGAAGCTGTCGGCCAGCACCAGGACCAGCATCATGGCCATGAACAGGTTCAGGTAGGCGAAGAACCGCGCGAACCCGTCCTCACCGGCCATGTACCCGATGCTGTAGACATGAATCAGGAAACCGACGCCGGTGACCACCAGGAGCATCACGGCGGAGAGCGGATCCAGGGCGTAACTCCACGGGACACGCAGCGAGTCCAGGGCAATCCAGTTCCACTGGAACTGGTGCACCCGGGGAATGGCAGCGTCCACATGCAGCCCGGAAGCCGCGCCGGCGGCGGCCGTGATCTCTCCGGCATGCCGCAACTCCCACACCGCTCCCGCGGACAGCACGAGGGACACCAGCACCGTCCCGCAGGCAATGGCCGCCACCGCCTTCCGGGGAAGGAACCGGCGGCCCAGCAGGCCGTTCACCAGGAATCCCGCCAGGGGAAGCAGTGGAACGACCCAGAGCAGGGACAGGAAAGTCATGGAAGGCGCGCTCACCATTTCAACAGGTTCACCTGGCTCACGTCCGTCGTGCCCTTCCGGCGGTAGACGGCAATGATGATGGCCAGGCCCACGGCCGCCTCCGCCGCCGCCACGGACATGACGAAGAAGACGAAGATCTGGCCGTCCATGCCGCCGTGCAGGCGGGAGAACGCGGCCAGAGCCAGGTTGACCGCATTCAACATGATCTCGATGCACATGAAGATCACCAGGGCGCTGCGCTTGAGCAGGACACCGACGACGCCGATCCCGAAGAGCAGGGAAGACAGGATGACATAGGCCGCCAGGGGCATCAGCTCTCGATCTCCCGCTTGGCCAGGACCACCGCCCCGACCATGGCCACCACCAGCAGCACACCCACCAGCTGGAACGGATAGAGATAGCCGGTGAAGAGCAGCCGTCCCACGGCGGCTGCCGAGCCAAAGTCATCCGGTGTCGCGGGGAGAGGCGCCCGGGAGCCGGGCAGCGCCAGGATCCCGCGCACCAGGGCCGCCACGAAGAGCACTCCGAGAGCAAACGTCAGGCCGATTGCCGCCGGTCCGCCGGCCAGGCGCGGGCCCGGCCGGGACGGGTTCAGCAGCATGATCACGAACAGGAACAGAACCATGATGGCGCCGGCATAGATGATCACCTGCACGGCCGCCAGAAACTGGCCGCCCAGGGCCAGGAAAAGGATGGCCACGCACCCCAGGTTGAGCACGAGAAAGAGGGCGCTCACCACCGCGCTGCGCTGCCAGACCACCAGGAGAGCGCTGAGGACCCCTCCCAGGCCGGCGGTGATGAACAGAAGCGCTTCCAGGCTCATCAGAGCACCCCCGCCGCGGCCAGCGCCGCGACCGCCAGAAGGTTGGCGAAGGCCAGCTCCAGGAGCACCTTCCAGCCCAGGTTCATGAGCTGGTCGTAACGGAACCGCGGCAGCGTCCAGCGGACCCAGACGAACAGGAACAAGATGGCCGACGTTTTCACCACGAAGGCGCCGGCCTGGAGCAAGGTCATCCACGGTTGGGGAGCCTGGATCCACGGAACCTGCCAGCCTCCGAAGAACAGCGTAACCAGAAGGGCTGAATTGGTGATCATGGCCGAGTACTCGGCCATGTAGAACATGAGAAACTTCATCGACGAGTACTCGGTGTGGTACCCGGCCACCAGCTCCGGCTCCGCCTCGGGCAGGTCGAAGGGCAATCGCTTGGTCTCGGCAAAGACGGCGACGAGCAAGAACAGGAATCCGAAAGGCTGGATGAAGACATTCCACCGCGGCAGAACGCCGAGCCAGACCCCTCCCTGGAGCTCGACGATGGTCTGCAAGCGGAGGCTGCCGCTGGTGAGAACCACAGGCAGCACGGCCAGACCCAGGGCCAGCTCGTAGGAGATCATCTGCGCCGAGGAACGCAGCCCTCCCAGGACCGCGTACTTGTTTCCCGATGACCAGCCGGCCAGCACGACCCCGTACACCTCCAGGGAGGCGAGGCCGAGGAGGATCAGAAGCCCGACGCCCACGTCCGCGATGTAGGGTGCCACCTCCCAGTCCCACGGCAACCCGAGCTGGCGCAGGTTCAGAGGCTGAGCGGCGAACGGAATGACGGAGAAGGACAGGATGGCCGGCACCAGGGCCACCACCGGTGCCAGCAGGAAGATCGGCCGGTGGACGCCCGGAGGCGTGACATCCTCTTTCATCAGGTGCTTCAGGCCATCGGCCAGCGGCTGGAGAAGACCCCATGGCCCGACCCGGTTGGGACCGATGCGATCTTGAATCCAGCCCGACACCTTGCGCTCCACCAGGGTCATGTAGCCCACCCCGGTGAAGACCACCGAGAAGATGAGCAGCATGCGCACGACGATCTCCGCCGTTTCCTTGAGGAGGATGGTTGTCACTGGCTCTTGTCTCAGGCCGGCGTGACGGCGGCCAGTCCGGTCCCCTTCCCGCCTATGCAGTCATACGTGAGGCCGCGGAACGCCGGGACCTCCCGCGCCACCTCCGCGAACACATCCCGGGCCGTTCGCCCTCCCTCTCCCGCGCCCAGGCGCTGCGCCAGCTCGCCCAGGATCCAGACCCCCGCCCGCCCGAGAAAGGGGGGCGGGTAGGCCGCCTTCATGCGCTGCACCCGGCCCTCGAAGTTCACCACCGTTCCATCCACTTCCGGGAAGAGCCCCATGGGGAGCACCACCGAGGCTCCTTGGGTGGCAGGGCCATCGTGGGTGGCCAGAACCACCCGCTTGACTCCCGGATCCGGTGTCCCGATGTCTCCCCCGCCGGCCGCGAACCGCTCCGCTCCCACCACCAGGAGCGCCTGCGGACGGCCGTCCGCCAGGGCATCCGGTTCCAGCGGCCGGGTGGAGCGGGACGCCAGGAGCTCCAGCAGACCCCGGCGGTTGGGAGTCCGGTCCGCGCGCAGGAGAAAATCATCCTCCGGCCCCTCCGGGTGGGGCGGCACCGCCACCCGGGGCGCTCCATTCCCGCCGCCCAGATGCTCCAAGATCCGGATCGCCAGATACGCCTCTTCCACCGTGGACCATCCGCCCACCACGGCGGCCACCCGGTTCCCGGCGTCCCTGAGAATCGAGGCTGCTTCCTCGAGGGCGGCTGCCCATGGATCGTCCGGCCGGCCGGCGGCAGGGCCCGCGGCCACGCGGGGCTCCCGCAGCCGTTCTCCTTCCTCCAGGACGCCCGAGATGAGACGCCCGTGATCGCAGATCCAGCAGCGGTTGACTTCCGGGTTTTCCCGGGGCGTGATCCTGGCGATCCCGCCGTCCCGGTGCCACACGGTGATGTTGCACCCGCGGGCACAGCCGGGACAGACGCTCGATTCGGTCTCCAGGAACCAGAGCCTGGACTGGAAACGAAACTCCTTGAGGGTCAAGGCTCCCACCGGGCAGATATCCACCACGTTGCCCGAGTACGGGTTGTCCAGGGGCCGGCCGGGGAAGATGTCCACTTCCGTGCGGTTGCTGCGTGAGACAAGCGCCAGCTCGGATGTGCCGGTCACCTCGTCGCAGAACCGGATGCAGCGCGTGCACTGGATACAGCGCTCCTTGTCGAGCATCACGTGCCGCCCGATGTCCACCCGCTTGTCGAAGTGCAGCTTCTCTTCCCGGAAGCGGGTCCTCCCGGGACCCACGGTATAAGCGTGCTCCTGCAACCAGCATTCACCCACCTGGTCACAGATAGGACAATCCAGAGGGTGGTTGAGCAGCAAGAACTCCATGTTGGCGGCCTGGGCTTTCTTGACCTCCTCACAGCGGGTGTCCACCACCATGCCATCCGCCACCCGGGTGCTGCAGGAGACCACCAGCTTCGGCATCTTCTCCACCTTGACCTGGCACTGGCGGCAGTTGCCCGGGATGGAGAGATAGGGGTGATAGCAGAAATAAGGGATCTGGATGCCGTTCTCCAGCGCCACCTGGAGCACCGTCCGCGAAGGATCCGCCGGGTACGACTGCCCGTCGATCCGGATGGTGACGGTTTCTTTCTCCCCTCCCATGATCTCCTCAGTGCGCCACGGACACGCGGCGCAAGGGACAGCCCTTCTGCTCGACGTGGGCCCGGAACTCGGATTCGAACTTGTGGACAAAGGCGCGGGCCGGCATGGCCGCCGCGTCTCCCAGCGGACAGATGGTATGACCCTGGATGTTGTCGGCCAGCTCGGCGATGAGGGGGATATCCTCGGGCACACCGCCGCCGGCCTCCAGCCGCACCAGCAAGGCGTGGAGCCAGCCGCAACCCTCGCGGCAGGGAGTGCACTGGCCGCACGATTCGTGGTGGTAGAAGGCCTCGAGGTTGCGGAGAGCGTCCACCATGCAGACGGTGTCATCCATGACGATGCAGCCCGCCGAGCCGAGCATGGATCCGATGGCGGCCAGATCATCGAAGCTCATCACCACATCCAGCTCCTCGGGGAGCAGCACCGGCGTCGATGACCCGCCGGGGATCACTCCCTTCACCGGGTGGCCCTCGGCAAGCATGCCGCCCGCGTGCTCCTCGATCAGCTCGCGGCAGGTCACGGTCATGGGAAGCTCGAAGGCACCGGGGCGCTTCACATGCCCCGAGACGCAGAAGAGCTTGGGGCCGGAATTCCGCTCCTTGCCGATGGATGCGTACCAGTCGGCGCCCCGCTCGATGATGAACGGGACGTTGGCCAGGGTCTCGGTGTTGTTGACGTTGGTGGGGCAGGCGAAAACCCCTCTCTGCGCCGGGAAGGGCGGCTTGATCCGCGGCTCTCCCCGCTTTCCCTCCAGGGAGTTCATGAGCGCCGTCTCCTCCCCGCAGATATAGGCGCCGGCGCCGCGCACGATGGTCAGTTCCAGGTCATACCGGCTTCCCATGATGTTCCGGCCCAGATAGCCCGCCTGGCGGATCTCCGCGAGAGCCCGCTCCAGAATCCGGTATTCCCGGGTGAACTCTCCGCGCATGTAGATGAAGGCGTGGCGGCAATCGATGGCGTAAGCCGCCAGCAGGGTGCCCTCCAGGACCAGGTGGGGATCGTGGGTGACCAGAAGCCGATCCTTGAAGGTGCCGGGCTCCGACTCATCACAGTTGTTGATGAGATAGACCGGCTGCTTCCCGTCGCGCGGGATGAAGCCCCACTTGACGCCGGTGGGAAAGCCGGCTCCCCCGCGCCCCCGCAGGCCCGCCTTCTTGACTTCTCCGGCCACGGCCTCGGGGGTCATCTCCTTGAGGGCCTTGCGCAGCGCCTGGTAACCGCCGACCGCCTCGTACCCGCGCAGGGTCCGGACCGCTTCGTTCCCCAGGTTGCGGGTCAGGACCGGCTCGAACGACATCAGCTTTCCTCCCCGGCCCCGGCCCGGCGGCGGAGCTCATCCAGGAGGCGATCCAGGGACTCGGTCGTCAAGCCCTCGAAGTAGTCCTCGTTGACCTGGACCACCGGCGCCGTACCACAGGAAGCCAGGCACTCCACCTCCGTCAGGTGAAACAGGCCGTCCGGCGTCGACTGGCCCGGCTCGATCCCCAGGCGCTCCCGGATCCGTTGCTTCAGGGCCCCGGCTCCCCGCAGATGGCAGGTCAGGGTGCGGCACAGCTGCAGGTGGTACCGTCCGGGCTTCTCTTCGTGGAACATGGTGTAGAAGGACATGAGTTCCCGGACATGAGCGGGACTGATGCCCAGGATGCCGGCTACCAGCACCTGGTCCTCCAGGCCGATCCGGCCGCGATGCTGCTGCACCCGGTGAAGGCACATGAGGGCGCCCGCCCGCCGCTCCGGGTAGCGGGCCACCATCGATTCCAGCTCCCGGCGGAGATCGTCGTCGCTGATGCCGCTCCCGGGCCGGGCCTCGGCCGCCGGCTGCTCCGCGGTCACCGGTCCACCTCACCCATGACCGGGTCCAGGCTGGCGATGATGGCCACCACATCCGAGATAGTCCCGCCGATGGTCACGCTTTCCAGCGCCTGGAGATTGACGAAGGACGGGCTCCGGATGTGCAGGCGATAGGCCGTCTTCCCCCCGTCGCTGACGATATAAAACCCCAGCTCCCCCTTGGGCGCTTCCACGGCGTGATAGACCTCTCCCACCGGCGGATTCATTCCCTCGGTGATGATCATGAAGTGGTGGATCAACTCGTCCATGCGAGTGAGCACCTTGTCCTTGGGAGGCGGAACGACCTTCGCATGGTCGGCCCAGATGGGCCCGGGGCGCAGGCGGGAGGCCGCCTGGCCCAGGAGGCGCAGAGACTGGCGCATTTCCTCCAGCCTGACCATGTAGCGCGCGTAGACGTCGCCGTCGGTGGCGTAGGGAACCTCGAAATCATACTCCTCGTATCCCGAGTAAGGCTGCGCCTTGCGCAGGTCCAGGGGAACCCCCGAGGCGCGCAGGCTGGGCCCGGTGAGGCCCAGGGCGACGGCCTTCTCCCGGGAAATCACGCCGATGTTCTTGGTTCGATCGACCCAGATCCGGTTCCGGGTGAGAAGACGCTCAAACTCGTCCACGGTCGGCCCGAAGGTGGACCTCCATTGCTCCAGGAGCGGCACGAACTGTTCGGGAAGATCGCGGCTCAAGCCGCCCACCCGGGTGTAGGAGGTGGTCAGCCGGGCCCCGGTCATCATTTCAATGAGGTTGTACAGCGTCTCCCGCTCCCTGAAGGTGTGGAAAAAGAGAGTCACCGCTCCCAGGTCCAGGGCGTGGGTTCCCAACCAGAGCAGATGCGCGGAGATCCGCGCGATCTCGCAGGCCATGACCCGGATCACCCGGCAGCGCTCGGGAACCTGGATATCCAGGAGCTTCTCCACCGCGAGAATGTAGCCCACGTTGGAGGAGAGAGGCGCCAGATAGTCCAATCGATCGGTGTAAGGGATGAACTGGAGAAAGGTCTTGTTCTCGCCGATCTTCTCGACGCCCCGGTGGAGGTAGCCGATATGCACCTGACACCCGGTGACCCGCTCGCCGTCCAGTTGCAGGACCAGCCGCAAGACACCGTGCGTGGCCGGGTGCTGCGGGCCCATGTTCAGTTCGAAGGTTTCGCCGGCGGCCCGATCCTCCACCGCCCCGTGCTCCAGGACCACCTGCCGTGTCTGCCCCACCGTCTCAGCCCTTCAGAGGAAAATCTTTTTGCAGCGGATGGCCGTCGAATCCCTCGGGCAGAAGGATGCGCCGGAGATCCGGATGCCCCCGGAACGGCACGCCCACCAGGTCGTGGGCCTCCCGTTCGTGCCAGTTGGCGCCCTCCCACACACTGGTGAGAGACGGCATGCTCTCTCCCGTCCTCAGCGGGACCTTCAGGCGCAACCGCTCGTTGCGCGTCGACGAGTACAGGTGAATGACCACCTCGAACAGGTGCTCCCGGTCCGGCGTGTGCACTGCGCAGAGATCCGTGAGGAAGTCCATTTCCTCCACGTCCCGGAGGTGGCGGCAGACCTCCACGACGTGCTCCCGGTCGACCCAGCCGGCCTCCTCGCCGCGGAAGACCGGAAGGATCGGGCGCACACTTTCTCCGAAGCGCTCCACCAGCCGCGCCAGGCGCTCCGGCGCCACGGCCGGATCCTGGTCCGGCCGCCGCCAGGGGGCCGGCCGCGGTCCCGGGCGCTCCTCGGGAACCGGACGGATCCCTCTGATGGTCTTCATCTTCAGCCAGTGGATCAGCAACCGCTTCTCCCCGCCGGACGGGGACCGGGCACGTCCTCCTTGTTCCAGTCCAGCGCTCCCTTGCCCCAGACATAGACGAATCCGATCCCGAGGACTCCCATGAAGACCGCCATGAGAGCAAAACCATACCAGCCCAGCGACCGGTAAACCACGGCCCAGGGGTAGAGAAAGGCCACTTCCAGGTCGAACAGGATGAAGACCATGGCCACCAGGTAGAAGCGCACCGTGTAGCGCCTGCCGTGGGAATCCGTTGGAACGATGCCGCACTCGTAGGTGGAAAGATCCGTCACCGGATCGTACCGTCGTCTCCTCCCCAGGAGGGTGGAGAACACGATCAAACTGGCGGCCAGGCTCAGCGCGAAGAGGAAAAAGATCAGGATGGGCAGGTAGGGCAGCAGAGCCCGGTTCATATCACCCTGGACCGCCGCGGTCGGCGGCGAGAGGCCGGCCCCCAGCGAGGTGATACAAGGGGCTCGTGCAAGTTTTCACAACTCCGACGGACCGGTATTATTACCATGGGATAGAGGGGACGTCAAGCGGGGACCAATGTTCCAAGTGACTGGAATACAATGAAAAAGGGCTCCTCATCCGAGCCCTTCTCCTCTCTCTCCCGGCGCCCGGAGCTGCGCCGTCAGTTGTCGCTCTCTTTGTATTCCTGGATGCGGCGCTGCTCTTCCTCGAAAGCCTTCATCTTGCGTTCGAACTCCTCCTGCTCCTGGGCCAGGAGGGCCTGTTGTTCCTCGTTGAAACTCTCGATCTGGGCGTTCTCCCCGGCAATCTCCATGTTCTTCTTCACCAGCTCGATATGTTCCGCCACCAGCGGGTCCTGCTTCATTTCGTACGATTTCTGGTAGGTCGCCAGGGACTTGTCCAGAACCTCCTGCTTCATGTAGGCATAGGCGAGAAGATTCAGGGTCGTGGTGTTTCTGGGGTCGCATTCCGAGGCACCCTCCAGCGCCTGGACGGCCTCCGGCCAGGAATGCTTGCCGATATACGCCTGGCCCAAGTTGGCGCGCGCGGCGCAGTACTTCGGCCGGCTCTTGATGACACCCTGAAATTCCCGGATGGCCCCGTCGAAACTCCTGGCTCCCAGATAGGCGCGGGCCAGTACATTTTGGGCCTCGAATCCCTGCCGGGCGCCCAGCGCCACCTTCCCCGCGTGGACCGCTTCGGCATACAGTCTCGCCTTTTTCTCCTTGTCCGGCTGCTGCTGGCCCAGGTGAATGTAGCCCCGGGCCAGGTAGAGCTGGGTGGTGTAGTCGGCGGCGTCCTGGGCGGCGGCCTTCTTGAGGTGGTCCACCGCCTGCTGGTACTGCCTCAGTCCGTAAAGGGCCATGCCGTAACGCTGTTCCGCCATCTTGTTGCCGGGCTGTATGGCAACCGCCTGCTCCAGGTCGGCACTCGCCTCTTTGTACTTGTGAAGAGACAGATAGGACAGGCCCCGCTCCAGATGCAGGAGATACTTGCTCTGCTTGTCCGAGGCCAGCAGCTCGGCATTGTTCAGCGTCGTGATGGCCTGGTCATAGCTCCCCTTGGAACGGTACACCGCCGCCAGGCCATAGTGGTTTCTGAACTGATTGGCATCGAGCTCGGAAGCTTTCTGGAAGTCCAGGATGGCCTCATCGAATTTTCCTTCCCGGGTGGCTACCTGCCCCAGGGCGTACCAGCCAAACTCGTAGGTCGGTGATGCATCCAGGACGGACTGGAAGGCGGCCCGGGCCTCGGCGAGCTGGCCCTTCTGGAGGGCCTGCCAGCCGGCGTTCACCTTGGCGGTCATGTCCTCCTGGGCCGCGGCCGGCCCCCAGGCCAGCACCAGGATCCCGGCAAGGAACAGGCGGAATGACCGAGGAATCGGTCGATTCTTCATCATTTTCACTCCTTCTCTACGTCATATAACGCCGGCAGACCGGCGATCTTCCCCGAATAGCCGCACCGGCCCAGGCCCCGGGAGACCCCTTCCCCGGGCTCCTCAGTCGATGGTGAAATCCAGGGCCACCGTGAAATACACCTCCACCGGGTGTCCGTTCTGCTCCGCCGGCTTGTACCGCCACCTCCTGACCGCCTCGACGGCGGCATCCTCGAAGCCCATCTTGGGAGCATTCACCGAAATGACCGACACATCCTTGACCATTCCGTCCTTGCCGATCACGGCCTGCAGGAAGACCTTCCCCGGAATTCCGGCCTTCCGGGCCAGCTCCGGATAAGTCGGCTCCGGCTTTTCAATCGCCACCGGGTTGGTCACTCCGTTCACGCCCGCGAAGAGCGGACCGGTGGCCCCCACCGGCGGGGGCGCCGGCGTGCCGATGAGGGCGATGGCGTCCGGCGGCAGAGGTTCGGGCTCGGGCTCCGGTTCCGGCTCCTTGATCGGCTCGGGCTCCTCGGGAGTCGGATCGGGGATGGGAATCTTCTTGGTCTTGAGTTTGCGTTCCTTGATCGGCTTGGGCGGTTCCTTCTGGGGAGGCGGCGGCGGGCGCCACTCGCGCACATAGATGATCTTGTTGGGGTTGAGGCTCGGCGGCTGCATCTTGAACTGCGGGAACGTCACGTAAAGGATGAAGACATGCAGCAGGATGGCCGCCAGGATGGCCAGCTGGGTCGGCTTCCGGTCTTCTGCCCCGCCCTCGAAGTACCGGCTGTACACCTGTGTCTCGGCGTCCAGCATTTGCTGGCGCTCATCATCCGTGAGCTTTTCGAGATCCTTGGTTTCCACGGTGGTTCTGCCTAGAACCTATCTCAAAATCGTTTGAGCAAGATCACGATGGATGCCAGTTGAACAAATCCTAGAAAGTTCGTTGCGTAGAATTCCCATCGGACGAGAAGACGACGTTGCCACTGAAGCCATGCAAAGAACCGCTCAACCAGCCAACGACGTTCGTATCGACGGAGCTTACGCCCATCCTGGGTCTTGCGTTTCTTTCGGTTCTTGCGATGCGGCGCGATCATTTCCACGCCGTCCTTCTTCAGCTCTTCATCAAGCTTGTCGCTGTCGTAGGCTTTATCACCGATCAGAATTTCCGGTTTCGCTTCGATCATATAGAAGTCGAAACTCAACTGGACCAAGGTGACCTCATGGTGATTCGCAGCATGAGTGCTCACCGCCAACGGTAACCCATGACGATCCACGATTCCCATGATCTTCACGCCCTTACCGCGTTTCGTGGGACCAATCTCTTCGCCTCCGCCCTTGGCCGAGGAGAACATCGCGTCGATGAAGCACTCGGACTCATCGAGCGCCCCCTCATCACGAAGAATGTTGGCGAGGTCCGTCAGGACATTGCGCAGGACTTCTTGCTGGCACCATTTTTGAAACCGACGATGGATTGTCTTGTAGTTGGGGTAGGCCTGGGGCAGCATGTGCCACTGTGCGCCGGTGTTCAAGATCCAAAGCACCCCCTCCAAGACTCTCCGAGTGGGTATTGGTTTTCGTCCGGCACGACCTTCGGGGATGTTCTCTTCCGGGAAGTGCTCTCGGATTCGTTCCCAATGCTCGTCGGTCAGCCGAAACATTGCTGGCGATCATATCAGAATCAACCCAGTTTGAATGCATTTTGAGATAGGTTCTAGTCAAACGGGTTGTAGCCAAAGACCTGGATGTACTGCTCGATCTCTTTGTGGGTTGGTATGCCGATGTTCTTCACCTTGATGCCGATCTGTTTTTCCCCCTGGTTGAGGATATCGTAGACGGCAATCATGTTCTCGTAGGTGGCCTCGGGATCGGTGTAAAGAATGATCGGCTTGTCGGGCCAGCGCTCCAGCTTGGGCTGCAGGTAGGGAAGGATCTGTTGAAGAGTCATGGGCTGGTGGTCCACCAGCAGGCTCCCGCCCGGTTGGACCTTGATGTAGACCGCCTCGATGGTCTCGGTCTCGAGGTTCTCTTCCTCGTCCTTGGGCAGCTTGAAATCGAGCCCCTTGGTGGCCGAGAAGACGGTGGTGACCATGAAGAAGATGATGAGCAGAAAGGCAATGTCGGCCATGGAAGCCGTGGGAATCTCCACCTCGTTTCTCTTCTTCGCCAGGTTCATGAGAACACCTCCTCCCTATCCCACGGTCCGCTGCTCGGTCATCAGGATGAGATTCTTGGCACCCGCCCGGCGCATGGCATCGAGAACCTCGTCCACCAGCCGATACTTGACATCCTTGTCAATCTTGATGACGAACTCGTGCAGCGGATTGGTTCCCGTGATGTTCACCACCTCGAAATAAAGGCCGTCGGTGCCATTGATGATCTGCGACGTGTCCTCGCCGGCGGAGAACTTGTAAACCAGCTCCTCTCCCCCGGCGCCGGAGACCAGCTTGGCCAGGACCACGAAAGCCGCGCCGCGGGGAATTTCCCGGGGTCGTTCCCACGTCGAGGGCAGGTTGACGGATGTCTTGTCCACCTGGAAGACCGTGGTGACCATGAAGAAGATGATGAGCAGAAAGGCAATGTCGGCCATGGAAGCCGTGGGAATATAGGCCGAGATCTCTTTTGCCTTGCGGAAAGTCATCCGAGCACGCTAGCCGGCCGACGCGGGCGTGGGCTGTCCTCCCCCGGCAGATTCCATCTCACCGAAGGTTTCCAGCAGGATGTTGGCCGAGGTCTCCATTTCACGCATGAAGATGGCGACCCGGCTGGTGAAAAAATTGTAGAACGGCAGGGTGATGACCGCCACGATCAGCCCGGCGGCCGTGGTGATGAGGGCCACCGAAATCCCCTTCGCCACCAGGCCCGGGTTATTCAGGCCCTGTGATGCAATGACATCGAACGACTGGATCATGCCGACGACGGTGCCGAGAAAGCCGATGATGGGGGCGATGTTCGACGCCGAGGCCAGCACGGCCAGGCCGCGCTCCAGCCGGGCCAGCTCGTGGAGGGCAGAGTTTTCAATGGTCTTTTCGACCTCTTCCTTGGGCGCCCCGTGCTTGAGGATGCCCGCCTTGAGAATGGCCGCCACCGGCCCCTTGAATTCCTCGCAGACCTTGGTGGCGGCGCGCAGATCCCCGCGCAGCAGCGCCTTGCGGACCTTCTGGATCAACTGATTGGTGTTGACCCGGGACTTGAGGAGAATGAAGTAACTTCGCTCCATGATGAAACCAATGGAGAGGATGGAGATCAGGAGAAGGGGATACATGACCCATCCCCCGTCATAGAAATACTTCAGCAGCGTGGCACCAAACATCGATCGCTTCCCTCCTGGCGTGGCCTCTTCTGGGCTCAGGTATCCGCCGCGCACGGCCTCACGAATCGTGGCGGCAGGATTGGATCGTACCCAAATCGGCCCGAAATGGTCAAGAAACGCTCCACCTCCCGCTGTATGAACTCAGCAAAGTTCACCTGGAAGGGCCGCTCCACTCGGGACTCGGTCTGTTCGAGCAATGGGCCGGATACTAAACGGAGGGTGCGGGGGTGTCAAGGCGAGACGGGGGCGCCCGGCGCCACCGCCGCCGGACGGCGCAGGTCGCTTCGAATACACCCGTCCAGCATGCGCACGGTCCGGGCGGCATGGCGGGCGATCTCTTCCTCGTGGGTCACCAGCAGGATGGTGTTGCCCGCGGTATGCAGCGCCTGGAAAACATTCATGATCTCGTTGCCGGTCTTGCTGTCCAGGTTGCCCGTCGGCTCATCGGCCAGCAACAGGGATGGTCGGTTGATCAGGGCGCGCGCCAGAGCCACCCGCTGCCGCTGGCCGCCCGAGAGCTCACCGGGACGATGGTCCATCCGGTCGCCAAGCTGCACCGCCTCCAGCGCCACCTGGGCGCGGCGCCGGCGCTCCTTCCTTGGAACACCGGCATAGACCAGCGGCAGCTCCACGTTCTGCAGCGCCGTGGCGCGCGGCAGAAGATTGAAGGTCTGGAACACGAACCCGATCTCGCGGTTCCTGAGATCCGCCAGCTCGGTTTCATCCATGCGGCTGACCTCCTGGCCATTCAGAGTGTAGGAGCCACTGGTCGGTGTATCCAGGCAGCCGATCAGGTTCATGAGAGTCGACTTGCCGGATCCCGAGGGGCCCATGATGGCGATGAACTCACCGGCCTCGATCTCCAGGTTCACCCCGTCCAGGGCGCGGACCTCCTGGTTCCCCATCTGGTAGACCTTCTTCAGGTCCCGCAGGCGTATGAGCAGGGGCCGCGGCCCGGCCGTACCGGCGCCGGGCGGCGATCCTTGACGCGTTGTGCCTGCGTTTGGCATCGAGACCAATCCCGTGGAAATCTCTAGGTGAGGGCCGCCAGACCGACGCTGCCGGCCACATAGAACGTGAACAGGAGAATCACCAGGCCAAAGGCCGCGCCCCGTGACAGCCCGCCGACCTCCGCGAGCCCCAGAGCCAGGAGGGCCTGGCTCCAGAGAGTGAACACGTTCAGCGTGCGCGCAAATTGAAAGAACAGGGTGCCCGCGCTGCCGGCTCCCAGGAGCGCCGCCGGGCTGGTGGCCAGCACCAGGTCGACCTGGTCCACGCGGACGGGGTCGCCCCCCCACATGGACAGGAACCGGAGTCCTCCCTCGAGGATCTTTACCAGCCAGGCATAGCTGAGCACGGCAAGAGTGAGGCTGAAGGTGATTCTCCCGCCGAAGGCGTTGGTGCCCCCCCAGTAAACCAGCGCCAGAACCATCAGCACCCCCAGGTAGGCCCCCAGGCTGATGGGCACGGCGGCCTTCTTCAGGATCTTGCTCTGCAGCGCCACGAACTTCTGGATCTGGCTCTCCGGGGCGCCCTGTGCCTCCAGCTTTTCGCGCACCGGTGTCTCCACATCCAGATACGGAGCGCTCGCTAGGGTCAGGACGGTGAGCAGCATCAGGGACACGAGGAGCGGCACGCCCCAGTCGGACCAGTTCGCCGCCCGGCCCAGCTCGCGGAATGTCCTGACCGGCGCGACCAGGACCCCCCCCAGGCGCCTGAGCGCCGTGGCCGGTCCGGCAGCGCCCGCATCTTCCCTGGCCTGCTCCGCTGTCCGCATCATCTTGCCCTCCCCCAGGCGGGCCGCACGGCCCGGTTCCTTCTCATGACGCCCTCTCTCCCCGGAGCCGCCCCCTGGCTCAGGGCAACTCCGGTTCTTCCGCGCCCTGGGCCAGGAGGTCCGTCACCTCGACGCCGCGCGACTGGACCAGCGTTCCCTTGGCGGCCTCCAGATCAGCCAGAGCCTTGTTGTAATCCACCAACGCCAGGAGCACCGTGCTCTCGGCCTGGGTCAGGTCATCCTGGAACTGGAAAAGGTCGAAGGTCGTGGTCATCCCGTTCTCGTAGCGCTTGTTCTCCGCATTCAGACGCGCCTTCTGCAGGCGGACATTCGCACGCGCCGCCTTCACCCGCTCGATGGTGTTGCGCACGGCGCGGGCCGCGTTCCGGACTTCGATCACGGCGCCCAGCCGCTGAGAATCCAGCTGCTCCGCCCGTTGCTCCTGGGTCAGGCGAGCGTTCAGGTAGTTGGCCTTGGCCTGCTTGTTGCCCAGCGGAATAACCAGGTTGAGCGAGACAAGCCAGTTGTCGAAGCTCTCGTCCAGCAGATCTCCGAGCCCGTCGAAGAGGTCGGTCTGGCCGGACAAGGGAGCTGGAAACTGCGAGATATCGAACTGCTTCCCCGTCAGCCCGACGCGACCGTACTGCGCCCTTCCCACCAGGTCCCAGCGCAGGCCGCTCCGCATCTGCTTGACCCGGTCGACGTCGTTGTCGATCTCGTACCCGGTCTGCTCCAGGTCGGGACGGTTCTCGAAGGCCTCCTGGATCGCCGCCTCCACGTCGATGGTGAGATTGGCCTGGAACGGAAGGTCATCCACGGGATTCACGGGCAGAACCCAGACCGGGGAAGTGCGCGGCAGATTCAGCAGGAGGAGCAGGGCGTCGCGGGCGTTGTCCAGGGTGTTCTCGGCCAGCAAGACCGCTTCTTGCCGGCTGGCGACCTCGGCCTCCGCCGTGGTCACATCGATGGGGGCCATGGTCCCCACCTGGACGCGGATGCGGTTCTGGGCCAGAGTTTCTTCCGACAGCTTCATGGACTGGCGCTTCACGGCGAGATCCTTGAGGGCGAACTTGAGGTCCCAGTAGGCCTTCTCCACGCTCTGGATGGTGTCCAGGACCGTCTGCCGGAACTGGCTCCGGGAGAGATCGGCGTTGCGGCGGGCGATGCGGATGCTGGCGGTGTTCACATCGAAACCGAAGTTGCGCAGCAATGACTGATCATAGGTGAAGGTGAGACTGGTCGAGAAGGCAGGATTGAAGGAGGACTGGGTGGAGTTGGTGCCCGTGCGCCGGGCCGCAACGGTCACGTTGAGATTGCCGCCGATCGAAAAAGGATCGTCATAAGCGACCTGCGCATCCCTCTGGTCGAGGGCGAGAACCGTCGCCCCGGCGATGAAGCTCTGCCGGCTGGGGTCGGTGCGGCTGAGGTGCTGGGAAAAGAGGGTGAGGCTGGGATCGAAAGCGCCGCGCTGGAACAGGATGGAATGGTCCGCAATCCTGGGATCATAGCGCCGCACGGCGATGGACAGATTGTTATCCATGGCCGTGGCCAGCGCTTCTTTCAGGGTGATGGGCACCCCATCGACCTCCTCGGGCTCCACGGGAAACTCCAAGGGCACGGTGGACTCCTGGGCCAGCGGCCCGGCCATGAAGAGCATCAAAAGAGTGAAAGCCAGAGTCGTGCGGCGCCCGCATGCGCGCGCCTTCCCTCGGATGGTGATCCTCATGGGTTCGCACCCCTTCAGCTAGAGTTCAAGAAACCGGGCCACAGCCCGCCCGTTCGCCGGTCAGCGATTCATCCCCGCCAGGGGGACACGACATATACGCCCGATGCCGGAAAGATGTTTCACGAGATTGGCTCCCGGCCGGAAGCCGCCGGCGGCGCGGGCGCCGGCCGGGACACCGGCAGGCGAGGGCCCGAGGGGGATGATTCCACCAGGTGGCAGGCGGCGAGACGGCCTCCTGGAAACCGCTCGATCGCCGGCGATTCGCGGCGGCAGCGCTCCTCGGCCAGGGGGCAGCGGGGATGGAAGGAACAGCCGCAACCCCGTCCCGCGAGCGTGGAGGGCTCGCCCTGGAGGGGTGGGCGCTCCCGCCGCTGTCCGGGATCGGGCACCGGGATCGAGGCCAGGAGGGCCCGTGTGTACGGATGCAGGGGAGATTCGTACAGGTCCGCCACCGGCGCCAGTTCCACGATTTTCCCCAGGTACATCACCGCGACCCGGTCGGCAATGTGGCGCACCACCGAGAGATCATGGGCAATGAAGAGATAGGTGAGCCCCATCCGCTCCTGCAGATCCACCATCAGATTGAGCACCTGCGCCCGGACCGAGACGTCCAGCGCGGACACCGGCTCGTCGGCGATGATCAGCTTCGGTGACAGGGCCAGAGCACGGGCGATCCCGACCCGCTGCCTCTGGCCTCCGGACAGCTCGTGGGGATACCGGCGGGAGAGAGCTTCCTCGAGCCCCACATTCTCCAGGAGTTCGGCCACCCGGCGCGGCCGCTGGCGGCGGGGAACCAGGCGGTGGATGACCAGCGGCTCCGCAACGGATGCCCCCACTCTCATCCGCGGATCCAGTGAGCCGTACGGGTCCTGGAAGATGACCTGCATCTGCCGCCGCAGCCGCCGGGAAGAGAGGGACAGGATATCGACGCCATCGAACTCCACCCGGCCGGACGTTGGCTCGATCAGGCGGAGAATGCAGCGCCCCAGGGTCGTCTTGCCGCTCCCCGATTCCCCCACCAGCCCCAGGGTCTCGCCCTGGTGGACGGACAGGTCGACTCCGTCCACGGCGTACACCCAGCTGTGCGGACGGCCCAGAAGGGACCGGGTCCGGGGAAACCGTTTCACCAGGCCGCTGATCTTCAGGAGCTCAGGAGAGGACAGGGCCGGCCTCCTTGTACTTCTCGCACGCCGCCGTGCATCCCTCGCCCAGAGGATAAAGAGGAGGGTCCACCTTCCGGCACGCCTCGAAAACATCCGGGCAGCGGGGAGCGAAATGGCACCCTTCCGGCAGGTGCCCCGGCTGCGGCACCCTGCCGGGAATGGCTGGAAGCTTCCGGGAGGCCCCTGCACGCCCGGGAGCCGGGAGCGAGCCCAGGAGTCCCACCGTGTAGGGGTGCCGGGGGGAGCTGAAGAGACGCTCCACCGGCGCTTCCTCCACGATCCGGCCGGTGTACATGATCGCCACCCGGTCCGCCACCTCGGCCACCACACCCAGGTCATGGGTGATGAGCAGCACCGCCATGCCGCGTTCCCGGCGCAGCTGCTGCAAGAGGTCGAGGATCTGGGCCTGGATGGTCACGTCCAGGGCCGTGGTGGGCTCGTCGGCAATGATCAGGGCTGGATGGCACGAAAGCGCCATGGCCATCAGCACGCGCTGGCGCATCCCGCCGCTCATCTGGTGCGGGTAGTCATGCACACGGTGCTCCGGGTCCGGCATGGCCACCGTGCGCAGCAGCTCCACCGCCTCGGCCCTGGCCGCCTTCCAGCTTTTCTTCTGGTGGACCACGATCCCCTCGGCGATCTGGTTCCCCACGGTGAAGACCGGGTTCAGGGAGGTCATCGGCTCCTGGAAGATCATGGCGATCTCCCGCCCGCGCACCGAGCGCAACTCCCTCGGGGACAAGGCCAGCAGGTCGCGGCCCCGCCACAGGATACGCCCCGAGACGGTCCGTCCCGATCCGCCCAGGAGGCGCAGGACGGAGAGCGCCAGGGCCGTCTTGCCGCATCCCGATTCGCCCACCAGGCCCAGCATCTCCCCGGCATCCACATGCAGACTCACACCGTCCACGGCGCGCACGGACCCTTCCCGTCCGTGGAAGACGCTCACCAGGTCCTGGATGTCGAGGAGATGGCTCACACGCCGGCTGTGATCTCCTGATGACGGCCGAAGACGCGGCCCAGGACATCGGAGATCTCTCCCAGGGTGGCATAGGCCTCCACCGCCTCCAGGATAGGCTCCAGGAGATTCCCCTCGCCGCGCGCGGTCTCCTGGATCCGCTCCAGGGCCTTCTCCAGCCGGGCCGCGTCCCGCCCGGCGCGCACGCTGCGGGTGCGCTCCGCCTGGCGCCGCTCCAGATCCGGATCGATCTCCTGCCGGCTCACCGGGGAGCTGGACCCGGAGGTGCGAAACCGGTTGACCCCGACCAGCACTTTCTCGTCCGCATCCAGGGCTTTCTGGGTCCGGTAGGCTGACTCCGCGATGTCGCGCTGCACCTGTCCCGCCTTCAGGGCGGCCACCGCGCCGCCCATCTTATCGATCCGTTCCAGGATCTCCAGAGCGGCCGCCTCGATCTGGCCGGTCAGCCGCTCCACGGCGTAAGAACCGCCCATGGGGTCCACCCAATCGGCCACCCCGCTCTCGTGGGCGAGGATCTGCTGCGTCCTCAGGGCGAGGCGAGCCGCCTTCTCGGTGGGCAGGCCCAGAGCTTCATCCATGCTGTTGGTGTGCAACGACTGCGCGCCGCCCAGGACCGCGGCGAGAGCCTGGAGGGTGACCCGCGCCAGGTTATTCTCCGGCTGCTGGACGGTCAGGGTCGATCCTGCCGTCTGCGCGTGGAAGCGGAGCTTCATGCTCTCCGGCTCCCGGGCTCCCAGCCGCTCCTTCATGAGCCGCGCCCACAGGCGGCGCGCCGCCCGGAACTTGGCAATCTCCTCGAGGAAATCGGAGTGGGCGGCAAAGAAGAAGGACAGTCTCCTGCCGAACCGGTCGGGCGGCACCCCGCGCGCCTTCAGGTGCTCCGCGTAGGCGCTGCCGTTGGCGAGGGTGAACGCCACTTCCTGGACGGCCGTCGCACCGGCTTCCCGGATGTGGTAGCCGGAAATACTGATGGGGTTCCAGGCCGGCAACCGGTCAGCGCAGTAGGTGATCGCATCGGTGGCCAGCCGCAGGGAGGGCCCGGGAGGATAGATGAAGGTTCCCCGGGCCGCATACTCCTTGAGGATGTCGTTCTGCACCGTCCCCCGCAGCGCCGCGGGATCGACCCCCTGCTTGCGCGCCACCGCCACGTAGAGGCAGACAAGAATCGCCGCCGTGGCATTGATGGTCATGGAGGTCGAGACGCGGGCCAGGGGAATCGCCCGGAACAGGATCTCCATGTCGGCCAGGGAGTCGATGGCGACCCCCACCCGTCCCACCTCGCCGCCGGCCATTGGGTGGTCCGAGTCGTATCCCATTTGCGTGGGCAGGTCGAAGGCGACCGAGAGGCCCGTGGTCCCTTGCTGGAGAAGATAGCGATAGCGGCGGTTGGATTCCTCGGCCGAGCCGAACCCTGCGTACTGGCGCATGGTCCAGGGCCGCGCCCGGTACATGGTGGCCTGGATCCCCCGGGTGAAGGGGTACTCTCCCGGGAAGCCCAGCTCGGTGAGATCGAACGCCTCGTCCAGGTCGAGGGCGGTCGGCAGGGGAGGCACCTCGAGGCCCGACGCGGTGGTGAACCGGGGCCGGCGTTCCGGAAGCTTCTCCAGGGCGCGGCGCCGCACGGTCCGCCGCCATTGCTCCAGGGAGCGCCTGAGTCGCTCCCGACCATCTTCCTTTCCACCTCGACTCATGATCCCCAGAGCTCCGCCGGACGCCATCCTGTGGCCGCTGGCATTCTTTCATGGGCCCAGCAGCCGGATCAACGCGGCGCGGGCCGGGGTCCCGGGTGGGTTGACAGGCCATCCTGCCGCTCCCTAACCTCGCCCCGAAGCCGACGGAGCCCCATGCCCCAGCAGGACAAGCCGAACCGGAGGGCGTCCGGTCTCCCCCGGCGCCAGTTCATGAAGCTGAGCGCCCTGGGGGCGCTCTCCACCGAACTCCTGAGATGCACGCCTCTGCCAGGCGTCGCCGGCCGGCAGCCCCCTGCCGGAAGATCCCTGGTGGCCGGGACAGCTTCCGTGCGCCTCCGGGTCAACGGCCGCCTTCGCAAGATCCGGCTGGAGCCCCGCGTCACCCTGGTGGATGCGCTGCGGGATTCACTCGGCCTCACGGGGACGAAGAAAATCTGCGACCGGGCGGCCTGCGGCGCCTGCACCGTTCTCTTGGAGGGGCGGCCGGTCTACTCCTGCACCCTCCTGGCCCTGGAGGCCCAGGGGAAGGACATCCGGACGGTGGAAGGTCTCGCGTCGCCTGCATCACTCCATCCGCTGCAGGCGGCCTTCCTGAAGCACGACGCCTTGCAGTGCGGCTTCTGCACGCCCGGATTCCTCATGGCCTGTGCCGGCTGGCTCACGCACCGTCCCGATCCTGTGGCGGGGGCCGTCGACGCCGCCCTGGACGGCAACCTCTGCCGTTGCGGCAGCTACGCGGGCCTGCGCCGCGCCGTCCTGGAGACCGCGTTCGGGGGAAGGACGGGCGGGAGCGAACCGCCGCGGGAGAGCGCCCCCAGCGAAGACCGGGAGGATCCGGTCTTCTCCCCGCGGCAAGAGGGTCCGGGCAAGGTCACCGGGGCCGCGCGCTTCACCACGGACATTCGCCCTCCCGGGCTGCTCTTCGCCCGCATGGTCCGCTCTCCCCTGGCCCACGGCAGGGTCCGGACCCTGGACACCTCGGCTGCCGAACAAATGAAAGGCGTCCGGGCTGTGAAGGTGATCCGGGGGCCGGGCAGCGAGATCCGCTGGGGGCAGGAGGCGGTGGCCGTGGTGGCCGCCACCAGCCCGGCCCTCGCCGAGGATGCCGCGGGCGCCATCCGCGTGGAGTACGAGAGCTTGCCCCTCCGCCTCCCGCCCCCCGGGCCGGATCCACCGCCGGGGAGCGGACCGGGGCCGGAGGAGACCCAAGGCGATCCCGATCAGGCGATCGCGGCGGCGCCGGCCAAGCTGACCCGCTTCTACCAGATCGCCTCGGTCGCCCATGCCTGCCCGGAGCCACACGGACAGGTCTCCCGGTGGGAGGCCGGCGGGAACCTCCGGGTCTGGTCCTCGACCCAGGACCCTGCCGGGCTCGCCGCGCGGCTGGCCGAGAGGTTCCAGATCCCGCCCGGCCGGGTGCGGGTCACAGCGAGTCATGTGGGAGGCGGATTCGGGAGCAAGCTCGGGCTGGATGACTCCCAGTTCGAGAGTGCGGATCTGGCCCGCATCAGCCGCTCCCCGGTACGCCTCCTGCTCCCGCCGGAAGCCGACGTGGCGGTGGGGGGGCACCGGCCCGCGGCCGGCGCCCGCATCCGGATCGGCCTCGACCCGGAAGGAACTCTCCTGGGCTGGACCTCGGAATCATGGAGTCCGGGCCGGCCCGACCGGCCGGAGATTCTCCCCCTGCCGTACGTCTTCGCCATTCCGCACCGGCGCCGGCGGCACCTCACCGTGCCGGTCCACGAGCCCCCTCCCGCTGCTGGCGCGCGCCCCTGCATCCCCAGGCCTGCTTCTTCACCATGTCGGCCCTGGAGGATGCGGCAGCCCGCCTGGGAATGGACCCCCTGGACCTGTTCCTCCGGAACCTGTCGCTGACCGGCCCTCTGGCAGGGACGTACCGGGAAGAGCTCGAGGTCGCCGCCCGCCTGATGGACTGGAAGCGCCGCTGGCGCCCTCGGGGACAGCAGCAGAGGGAGGGCCCTTGCCGCCGGGGGCTCGGCCTGTCGATCCATACCTGGCGCGCCCGTCGCCACGGCTGCACCTGCGAGGTTCTGGTCCATCCGGTTGGCACGGTGGAAGGCAGGCTATCCGCACCGGATCCCTGAACCGGCACACGGACCGTGGTGGCCACCATCCTGGCCCGGATGTTCGGGCTCGGGCCGGCCCAGGTGAAAGTCCGCCTCGGCGACAGCCGCTTGCCGTTGTCCGGCCCCTCGTCGGGAGGCGCCACGGCGCGGTCGGTCGCCGGTGCCACGCGGCGGGCCGCCCGTGCCGTTCTGGAGCAGATCTTTGCCCGCCTGGCCCCTCTCCTGGAGGCGAACCCCGGACAGCTCGCGGCATCCGGAGGATGGATCCGGGTCCGGGGGAAGCCGGGGAAGGAACTCCCCTGGAGCCGCGCGGTCCAGCGGATGGGAGCCGGTCTCATCCGGGCCCGGGGGACCCAGCCGGCCGCGGACGGGCCCGCCTCGGCGGATGTGGGCGGTGTGCAGATGGCCGAGGTCCAGGTGGACATGGAGACCGGCCTGGTGCGTCTCCGCAAGATGGTCGCGGTGCAGGACTGCGGGCACGTGGTGGACCGGCAGCGGGCCGAGAGCCAGGTGCAAGGGGGGCTGGTCATGGGGATCAGCACCACCCTGTGCGAGGAGCGCATCCTGGACCCGATCACCGGCCGTCCTCTCAACACCGGCATGGACTTCTACAGGCTTGCCGGACCCGGCGACGTGGGCGAGCTGGTGGTGCACCTGATGGCCGGCGAGAGATACCACCGGCAGGGAATCCTCGGCCTCGGTGAGCCGCCGGTGATCTCTCCTGCCGCAGCCATCTCCAACGCCGTGGCCAATGCCGTCGGCATCCGCGTGCCTGGCCTTCCTCTCACGCCCGGCCGGGTGGTCGGCGCGCTGGAACAAGGGGAGCCCGCCTGATGCGGGCCTTCGAATACGCCCGGCCGCGGTCGGTGGACGAGGCGATCCGCCTGCTCGGGGAGCCCGGCGTGGCGACCGCCGCCCTGGCCGGCGGCACGGATCTCCTTCCACTCATGAAGAGCGGCATCCTCGCGCCCCGGCGGCTGGTGAGCCTCACGGCGCTGGACTCCTTGCGCGGGATCGTCTCCCTGCCCGGCGGCGGCATCCGCATCGGGGCTCTCGCCAGCCTCGACGACCTGCTGGCGGACACTGCTCTCCGGCGGGACTACCCCGCCCTGGTTCAGGCCGCCGGCGGCATCCGCAGCCCCCAGATCCGGTGCGTGGGCACGGTGGGAGGCGATCTGTGCCAGCGTCCGCGCTGCTGGTACTTCCGCAACGGCTTTGGCCTCCTGGCCCGGCGCGAGGGCCGGTCCATGTTGGAAGAGGGCGAGAATCGTCATCACGCCATTCTCGGCAACGAGGGGCTCGCGGCCTTTGTCAACCCGTCCAGCCTGGCACCGCCGCTGATCGCCCTGGGGGCCACCGCCGTGCTCATGGGACCGGGAGGCACGCGGGAGGTCCCCCTCGCCCGCCTCTACCGCACGCCGGTCCGCGAAGCGGACCGGGAGCTCGACCTGGACCACGGAGAGATCCTGGCAGAGCTCCGGATCCCGGCGGCCGCCGGCCGCCGGAACGCCACCTACGAGATTCGCCAGCGGCAGGCGCTGGACTGGCCGCTGGCCGCGGCCGCGGCCGTCCTGGAGCTGGACGGAGACGTGATCCGGCAGGCGCGGATCGTCCTGGGCCAGGTGGCTCCCGTTCCCTGGCCGGCGCCCGAGGCCGAGGCCGTTCTGGCCGGCCGGGCGGCCACGGCGCGCCTGGGCGATGTGGCGGGCGAGGCCGCCCTGCGCAACGCCCGGGGACTGGGACACAACGACTACAAGATCCGCCTGGCCCGCGTGGCCCTCAAGCGGGCGGTCCTGCGGGCGGCGGGGAGCCTGGCGGGGTAGACCCCGTTCCCTGGGAGGCGCCGAGGCGCAGCGGGGGGAGGGTGCCCCTCCGGAACTGGATGAAGCGCACCACGGCCTCCACCGAGAGCCAGACCGACAGGCCGAAGAGGAGGGCGCCCAGGAGCAAGAGAAGCAGGCTGCCCAGGGCGCCCCGGGCCATCCAGGCCGCGAAGAAATCACGGATCTTGGCCACCATGGCCGACAAGGTCGTCAGCATCATGAAGGCCATGGGCAGGAGCGTGTAAACCGCCGGCCGGTGTTTCTGGAGCAGGTAGAGACTGGCCGCCAGCAAGGTCAGGCCGCCGAGGATCTGGTTGGTGGTCCCGAACAGCTGCCACAAGGTCAAGCCGGCCGGCCGGCCGTCGATGCGGAAGAAGGTGAAAAAGGCAATGGCCCCGATGGCCAGGGCGGCGGCCAGGGCGCGGTTCTTCAGGGCCGGGACGTTCAAGGTCTGGCCAATCTCGGTGATATTGAAACGCAGGAGGCGGGCGGCCGTGTCCAGGGAGGTCAGGGCAAAGGCGATGGCCACGATGGCCATGAAGGACCGGCCGGTCTCCAGGGGAACACCGAACTGGGAAATGAACAATCCCGCGCCGTCGATGAAAGCACCCAGGTTGGCCGAGAGTTGCTGGGCCACCGCCCAGTCCCGGTAGTGAGCCGCCCAGGCGCCGGCCGAGGCGAAGCCGGTGGTGGTGGCCAGCACCGCGGAGAGGCCCAGAAGCGACTCGCCCACCATCCCTCCGTAGCCAATGAAGGTCGCATCCGTTTCCCGATCGATCTGCTTCGCCGTGGTGCCCGATGAGACCAGGCCATGGAAGCCGCTGATGGCGCCGCAGGCAATGGTGATGAAGACAAAGGGGAAGATGGGGGGAGCCCCCTGCGGGCTCAGGTCGATGGCCGGTGCCTGAAACGACGGCCCCAGGAGAAAGAAACCGCCGAACATCAGTCCCACGCCCAGATACAGGAGAAGCGAGTTGAGATAGTCGCGCGGCTGCAAGAGCATCCACACCGGGAGCACCGAGGCCAGAAAGGCATAAGCCAGGAGAATGCAGGACCAGATCTCGTTGCTCACCCCGCCCACTGGGACATCCATCCCCACCCAGACCAGGATCAGCATGAGGACGAAGGCAGAAGCGGTGAGCGGCGCGATCCGGAATCCCTTCCGGTAGATGAGCCAGCCCATGATCAGGGCCAGGATCATGAGGGAGAAGGTCGGCCCCACCGCCTCCGGGTGGTAGGCGCTGGTGAACAGGTCGGCCACCACGTAGACGAACACCCCCATGGCCAGCGCCACCAGAAAGAAGATGATGATATGAAACAGGGTCTTGGCCCGGGGGCCCATGATGTCCTCGGCGACCTTGCCGATGGACATGCCCCGCGCCCGGATGGAGAGAACCAGGGCGGCGAAATCATGCACGCCGCCGATGAAGGCCGTGCCCACCACGACCCAGATCAGCGCGGGAAGCCAGCCCCAGATGACCGCCACCGCCGGCCCCAGCATGGGGGACAGGCCCGCGATGCTGGCGTAGTGGTGGCCGAAGAGCACGTACCGGTTGGTGGGCACGTAATCCACGCCGTCGGCGAGCGCATGGGCGGGGGTGACGGCGGCCTGATCGAGGCGGAAGACGCGGCGCGCCAGAAAACGGGCGTAGAGAAAATAGGCTGCCGTGTAACCGAGAAAGCAGAAAAACGTGACGAGAGCCGGGCTCACCAGCGGTCATTCTTCCAGAAGCGGGGCGCCGAGATCAACGCAGCGCCTGGGCCGCCGCCCTCCCTCCTTGCGTTTCGGCCGCCGAGCGATGACAATCAGGAGGACGCCGCAACCCGGAGGGATCCCAGATGACGCGCGACTCCAGACAGATCGAGACACGACTGGTCCATGCCGGCGAGCCCGAATCCAGGATCCAGGGGGCCGTGGTGTTCCCCATCTTCCAGTCGGCGACCTTCGAGTACACCGGAGAAACCGACTACCACCAGATCAAATACATCCGTCTCAACAACACACCCAGCCATACCGCCCTGCATGCCAAGCTGGCCAGCCTGGAAGGAGCCGAGGACGCGGTGGTGACCTCCAGTGGCATGGCAGCCATCTCCACCGCGCTCCTGGCCGTTCTCTCGGCAGGCGATCATCTCCTGGTCCAGGAATGCCTCTACGGCGGAACTCACGACCTGATCACCAAGGACTTCCCGGCCTTCGGCATCGCCTGCGACTTCATCGACGGCGACCGGCCCGACACCTGGGAGGAAAAGCTGCGGCCCAATACCCGGGCCATCTACGTGGAGACCCTCACCAACCCGCTCCTGCAACTGGCGGACCTGGAGGCCGTGGCGTCCTTCGCCCGCGAGCACTCGCTGGTCTCGCTCATCGACAACACCTTCGCCAGCCCGGTGCTGTTCCGGCCTCTGGAACATGGCTTCGACCTGGTGCTGCACAGCTGCACCAAGTATCTCAATGGACACTCGGACCTTGTCGCCGGAGCGATCCTCGGACGCGCCGACCTGGTCAAGGCCGCCACCCGCAAGCTCAACCACCTGGGCGGGTCCCTGGACCCCCACGCTTGCTTCCTCCTGAACCGCGGCGTGAAGACCCTGGCCCTCCGGGTGCGCCAGCAGTGCCAGAGCGCCCTGGAGCTGTCCCGCATGCTTGCCGCGCACCCGGGCGTGGAGGCCGTGAACTATCCCGGCCTCGAGACCCATCCGCGCCACCAGCGCGCCCGGGAGCTGTTTGACGGCTTCGGCGGCATGCTCAGCTTCGAGCTCAAGGAAGGACTGCCCGCCGCCCGGCGGTTCATGGACTCCGTCCGTCTTCCCGTTATCGCTCCCAGCCTGGGAGGGGTGGAGACGCTCGTGACCCTGCCTGCCAGCACATCCCACCTGGGGCTCGCGCCGGAGGAGCGGCGGGCCATCGGCATTCAGGACAGCTTGATCCGGGTCTCGGTGGGCATCGAGGCCATCCAGGACCTCCTGGACGACTTCCGCGGCGCCCTGGACCACTGACCCCTGCGGCTCGTTCCCGTGTTGAGCCCGAGAGACCTTCTCGACTAAGCTCTCAGGCTGTTCCCGTCTGCGGAAGAGGAGGCGACTATGAAAAAGGCGTTGCTGGTCATCTTGATCCTGACCGGCGCTCTGGCACTGGCGCTGGCCGGGATCGGCATCGCCGTCGGCCTGGCTCGCTGGACCCTCAAGAACCGGGTTCCGTCGAAGACCGTCCTGGAAGTCAATCTCGAAACACCGTTCGTCGAGGACGTTCCCGCTGTTCCGACCGCCACCGTCATGTTTCAGGGTAGCCCCAGGGTCCGGGACTTCGTGGAAGCCCTGGAGCGGGCCGGCCGGGACGACCGCGTGGCCGGGCTGGTGGCGCACGTCGGCGGCGGAGGCTCGGGGCTGGCCGTCGTCCAGGAGATGCGGGATGCCATCACCGCCTTCCGCCAACAGGGAAAGTTTGCCGTGGCCTTCTCGGAGACCTTCGGGGAAGTCGCGCCGGGGAACGTGGGCTACTACCTGGCCACCGCCTTCGACGAGATCTGGCTGCAGCCCTCCGGCGACCTCAATCTCACCGGGTTCCTGGCGGAGTCCCTGTTCATCAATGGCGCCCTGACCAAGCTGGGGGTCAGCCCCCGCATGGACCACCGGTACGAGTACAAGAATGCCATGGACATGTTCACGCGGCGGAAAATGACCGCGCCCCACAGGGAGGCCCTGACCCGGCTCATCGAGTCACAGTTCGGCCAGGTGGTGCAGGGGATCGCCACGGGAAGGGACCTGCCCCAGGAGAAGGTGCGCCATCTGTTCGACGCCGGACCCCTTCTGGGCCAGCAGGCCCAGGAGGCGGGGCTGGTGGACCACATGGGGTACTGGGATGAAGTCAACGCGCACGTGAAGGAGAAGGCCGGAACGAAAGCGAAGCTCCTCTTCCTGGACGCGTACCTCAAGCGCGCCGGCCGCCCCCACACCAAAGGCCCCACCATTGCCCTGATCTACGGCGCCGGCCCGGTGCAGCGGGGCGCCAGCGGCTACAGCCCGCTCTTCGGCAGTGTCAGCATGGGCTCCGATACGGTCGCCTCCGCCTTCCGCGCCGCAGTGGACCAGGAGGTGGCCGCCATCCTGTTCCGGGTGGACAGCCCGGGCGGCTCGGCGGTGGCCTCGGACACGATCTGGCGCGAGACCGTCCGGGCCAAGGAGAAGGGGATTCCCGTCATCGTCTCCATGGGCAACGTGGCGGCGTCGGGAGGTTACTGGGTCTCGATGGATGCCGACCGCATCGTCGCCCAGCCGGGGACCATCACCGCCTCCATCGGGGTGCTGGGCGGCAAGATGCTCACCCATGACTTCTGGGACTGGCTCGGGATCGACTGGGACGCCGTCCAGACATCCGATTCGGCCACTCTTTACAGCGGCTCCTTCGACTACACACCGCCTGAATGGCAGGCGTTCCAGAACTGGCTGGACCGCATTTACGGCGACTTCACGTCCAAGGTCGCGGCGGGCCGCAGCCTGCCCCTGGAGCGGGTGAAAGAAATTGCCCGGGGGCGCGTCTGGACCGGAGAAGACGCGCTCGAGCTGGGTCTCGTGGACGAGCTGGGAGGGTTCCCCACCGCCCTGAAGCTGGCACGGGAGGCGGCCGGCCTCGCTGCGGATGAGCCCATCCGCCTGCGGAAGTTCCCCCCCGAGAAGAGCTTCTGGGAAAAATGGACAAGCCCGTCGTCTTCGAGCAGCGATCCGGCCGCGGCCGCCGCGGCGGTGCTGCAGATCCTGCGCGAGATCCAGCCGGCCGCCCGCAGCGCGCGCCAGGTCGTCGCTCCCGGAGCCCGCGGCGTCCTGACGGCGCCGGCGCTTCGCCGGGTGGAATAGGCCCGGGATGGCGTTCGAGACCCTCGCATGGCGGGATGAGGCGGTTGTCCTCCTGGATCAGCGCCTCCTGCCGGCCGAGGAAAAATATCTGACATTGCGCACCCCGGAGGAGGTGGCGGCCGCCATTCGCGACATGGTCGTGCGCGGCGCCCCCGCCATTGGCGTGACGGCGGCCATGGGTCTGGCCCTGGGAGCCTCCCGCATCGAGGCCAAGTCGATCCGGGAGTTCGAGGAACGGTTCGAGGATCTTTGCCGTTTCTTCGCCGAAACCCGGCCGACGGCCCGCAATCTGTTCTGGGCCATCGAGCGCATGCGGGCGCTGGTTCACCAGCACCACGACACCTCGCCCGAGAATATCGCCATGCTTCTCGTCGCCGAGGCGGCGCGCATGAAGGCGGAGGATCTGCGCGCTTGCCGCGCCATGGGCCGGCACGGCGCCGCCCTCCTGGCGGCCGATAGCCGGGTTCTCACTCATTGCAACGCGGGCGGACTGGCCACCTGCGGCTACGGCACGGCCCTGGGAGTCATCCGCGCGGGCCGGGCGGCCGGCAAGGTGGCCATGGTGTACGCCGACGAGACCCGTCCTTTCCTCCAGGGGGCGCGCCTCACCGCCTGGGAGCTGCAAAAGGAGGGCATTCCCGTCACGCTCATCGCCGACTCCATGGCCGGGTACTTCATGCGCCGGCGGGCACTGGACGCGGTCATCGTCGGCGCCGACCGTATCGCCGCCAACGGCGACACGGCCAACAAGATCGGAACCTACTCCGTGGCGGTGCTGGCCCGGGAGAACAACGTCCCGTTCTATGTGGCCGCTCCCACTTCCACGGTCGATCTCCTCACCGCGGACGGTGAGCACATTCCGATCGAGGAACGCGACCCGCGGGAGCTCACCGTGATGGGCGGACGGCCGATCGCCCCCGCCGGCGTCGCGGCGGCCAACCCCGCCTTCGATGTGACCCCGGCGCCGCTCATCACGGCCATCATCACCGAGAACGGCATCGCCCGGCCGCCCTACCCGGCGAGCCTGAAGGCTCTCCTGGACACCGGCGATTGAAGATCCTGGGCATCGAGACGAGCTGCGATGACACCGCCGCCGGCGTGGTGGAGGATCCGCATGGCGTTCTCTCCAGCGTGGCCGCCAGCCAGGTGAAGATCCACGCTCCGTACGGCGGCGTCGTGCCGGAGCTGGCCTCGCGCAGCCACCTGGAGGACATCGGTCCGGTGGTGCAAGCCGCCCTGGAGGGCGCCTCCACCGGTTTCGCCGGCCTGGACGGCATCGCGGTCACACACGGTCCCGGCCTGGTGGGCTCCCTGCTGGTCGGTGTCTGCACCGCCAAGGCTCTGGCCTACGCCCACGGGCTCCCGCTCCTGGGTGTGAACCATCTGGAAGCGCACCTGCGCGCGGTCTTTCTCGATCATCCGGACCTGGCCTATCCGTTGCTCGGCCTGGTGGTCTCCGGGGGCCACACGTCTCTTTACCGCCTGCCCCGGGAAGGCCGGTACGAGCTTCTGGCGGCCACCCGCGACGACGCCGCGGGCGAAGCCTTCGACAAGGTGGCCAAGTACCTGGGGTTCGGCTACCCGGGCGGACCCGTGGTGGACCGGCTGGCGGCGAAGGGAGACGATGGAGCCTTCCCGTTCTCGCGCCCCAAGATGAGCGACGGCAGCCTGGACTTCTCATTCTCGGGCCTCAAGACCGCGGCCCTTCTCACCATGCGCAAGGAAGGGATCGAACCGCTCTCGGGCACCGTCCGTGATCTTTCTTCCGGCCGGGAACTCGAGGCTGCGGCGCCTCCCCTGGTGCGCGACCTGTTCGCCTCGTTTCAGCGGGCGGTGGTCTCCCTGCTGGTGCACCGCATCATCAAGGCGGTCGAGCAGACCGGCGTTGCCACGGTGGCCATCTCCGGAGGTGTGGCCTGCAATTCCCGCCTGAGGGCCGAGCTTGCCGCCGCCGGCGCCGCCCATGGTTTCCAGACGGCCTGGCCGCGGCCGGCCTTGTGCTCGGATAATGGCGCCATGGTGGCGGCCGCCGGCTGTCTTCTGCTGAAGAACAAGCGGGTCAGCGACCTCGATCTGGAGGCGGTGCCCGATCTCACGCTGGGAGAGTGAACGGCCCGGTGGAGCGCTCCCTCCCCGGCACCCTGTCTCCGGGAGAACCTGGTGGACTTGAAGCACATCCGGAACTTCTCGATCATCGCCCATATCGATCATGGAAAGACGACCCTCTGTGATCGCCTCCTGGAGCGGACCGGAGCCCTCGAGGCCCGGGAGATGTCGGAGCAGGTGCTGGACACCATGGACCTGGAGCGCGAGCGCGGGATCACCATCAAGAGCCATGCCGTGACCCTCACCTATGAGGCCCGCGATGGCGACACCTACAGCCTGAACCTCATCGACACACCAGGCCATGTGGACTTCGCTTACGAGGTCAGCCGCTCCCTGGCGGCCTGCGAGGGGGCGCTGCTGGTGGTGGATGCCACCCAGGGCGTGGAAGCCCAGACCCTGGCCAACGCCTACATGGCGGTGGAAAACGATCTGCACCTGCAAACGGTGATCAACAAGATCGATCTTCCTTCGGCGGAGCCCGACCGGGTGAAGGAGCAGATCGAGGAGGTCATCGGCCTGCCGGGCGACGAGGCCATTCTCGCCTCGGCCAAGGAAGGGACCGGTGTGGACGCCATCCTGGAGGCCATCATCCGCCAGGTGCCGGCACCCACGGGAGATCCCGGCGCGCCCCTCAAGGCGATGATCTTCGATTCCTGGTATGACGCCTACCGGGGCGTGATCGTCCTGGTGCGGGTCATCCATGGCCGGATCTTTCCAGGCTGCGCCATCCGCCTCATGGCCACCGGCGCCAAGCATGTGGTGGAGGAGACCGGGCTGTTCACCCCCAAGGCGGTGAAGGTCCCCGAGCTGGCCGCGGGGGAAGTGGGCTTCCTGATCGCCGGAATCAAGAATCTGGAGGAGACCCGGATCGGCGACACTCTCACGGATCTGGACCGGCCGACCTCCGACCCCTTCCCGGGATTCAAGGAGGTCAAGCCGCTGGTGTTTGCCGGCCTCTATCCCACCGAGACCGCCGCCTACGCCGATCTGCGCGAGGCCATGGACAAGCTGCGCCTGAACGACTCCTCTTTCACCTTTCAGCCGGAGACCTCCAGCGCCCTGGGGTTCGGATTCCGGTGCGGCTTTCTCGGCCGCCTGCACATGGATATCGTCCAGTCCCGCCTGGAGCGGGAGTTCAACCTGGATCTCATCGTCACCTGCCCCGGGGTCTCGTACCGCATCGGCGGGAGCGACGGCACGCTCCAGGAGATCCATTCGCCCACCGAGCTCCCGCCCCCGCAGAAGATCTCTTTCATCGAGGAGCCCTACATCGAGGCCACCATCATCACCCCCCCCGACTACGTGGGCGGCATTCTCAAGGCGACCGAAGAGAGGCGCGGAGTGCAGAAGGAGCTCAAGTACCTGCACGCCAACCGGGTGCTCATCGCCTATGAGCTGCCCCTCAACGAGATCGTCCTGGACTTCTATGACCGCCTCAAGTCGATCTCCCGCGGGTATGCCTCGCTCGACTATCACGTCACCGGCTGGTGGAAGAGCGACCTGGTGAAGCTCGATATCCTGGTGAACGGTTCTCCGGTGGACGCGCTGTCGCTGATCATCCATCGGGACAAGGCTTTCAGCCGCGGACAGGCCCTGGCCTCGAAGATGAAGGAGCTGATCCCGCGCCAGCTCTACGACGTCGCCATCCAGGCCGCCATCGGCAGCAAGGTCATCGCCCGGACCAACGTCAAGGCCCTGCGCAAGAATGTCCTGGCCAAGTGCTACGGGGGAGACGTGACCCGCAAGCGCAAGCTCCTGGAAAAGCAAAAGGAAGGCAAGAAGCGCATGAAGCAGGTGGGACGGGTGGAGATTCCGCAGGACGCCTTTCTGGCTCTCCTCAAGCTCGACTGAAACCGGCCCCCCGGGGGCGGCTGGCCCTGCCTCCGGCGGGTCCTCGGGGCCCCGGATCCGCCGCCTCTCGATCGCTTGAAAGGCCCCCAGGCCGGCCCTATATTGATCGCGACCGTCGGGGATACGCCCGCGTGGTCCCTTCTGGCAGTGGAAGGGGAGGGCGGCGCGAGGAGGACCGGACATGCGGGACCAAAAGGCCGGACAACGGGGGGAAGGACGCGTCGGCGTGCTCCTCTCCCTGGCCGTCCTCCTGGCGGCCATCTATTCCGCCTACGTTCTGATACCGATCCGCATCAGGGCCTACGAGTTTCTGGACGCCATGCGCACCGAGGCCCGCTACGGCGCCGTGAACAAGAAGGACGACGTGGTTCACCAGCGCCTGTTCAAGAAGGCGAAGCAACTGGGTATCCCGCTGGAGGCCAACAAGCTGGTCATCAAGCGCGACGGCGGCCTTTACATCATCACGGCAAGCTATTCCATTCCCGTCGATCTCACACTCTACAGGACCGACTGGCAATACAACCAGCGGGCCACTGCTCCCATTTTCTAGGGAGCGGGGGAAACCGAGGATGGACATACCCAACGAGCTGTTCACTGTCTCCCATGTCTGCCACAAGACCGGCCTCTCGGTGGACACCCTGAAATGGCTGGAGGACGAGATGGGTTCCATCCTGGAGATCCGCAGGACGCCGGCCGGCAACCGTCTTTTCTCCGCCCATGACATGGACCACCTCCAGGAGATCAAGCGGCTCCTGGACGAGGAGCAGATGGGTGTGGAGGAGATCAAGGCCCGTCTGTTCCCGCCGCTGGAAGCCCCCTCACCGGCGGATACTCTCCCGGCCGTTTCGGCCGGCGCCGATCCTCTTTGTCATGAGGATGGAGAGGTCTCCGTCCCTCCCCTCCCGGTGGCCTCCACGGTGGACCTCCTCCTGGAGGCCACCGAGGGTCTGGTTCAGGAAAACCTCAAGCTGCGGAAAGCCATGGATGATCTGGGTGAACGCTGCATGCGCCTGGAGACTCGACTGGACGATGTGAAGACCACGGGCCGTCGCCGGTGGTCCTTCCTGCGCCGCTCCTAGGAAGCCAAGCCCTTCCCCCGGTCATGTCTCCACGTCGCGCAGCCTCCGATGGTGCGCGACGCCACACGGCGGCGAGATTCGCTCGTCGGGTCCAAGCATCCATAGGGCAGCGAGACTCGCCCGTAGGTGCCAGGCATCCGCCCGGAATCCCAGCAAAGTGGACAGACGGTAGGCCATCGGACGCCAGAAACGCAGCTTATTCGTCGTATCGACCGCTGGCGGCCTGGGGGCGAATCTCGGCAATTGTAGGAACAGATCGAAGAGAAGGATCCGGTCTTGCTGGCGAGGAGAGGAATATACTCGGGCTGGCGTCAGTGGCAGGTTCAAACGGAACGATGAGATTTCTTGTAGCAGATCTGGGAAACTGGCGTCCCTGCCGCGACCACCCCTGCAGTGAGGGCTAATCCTGCCGTGCAGGCGAGCGTAACGCGCCGCTGTCGATGGCGAGGACGGTGTGCAGGAGGACGCCGGCGCCACGGGCCATGTCCTCGGGCCGGGTGAACTCCCGTGGCGAGTGGCTGATGCCGCCGGCGCTGGGCACGAAGATCATCCCCATGGGAGCGATGGTGGCGATGGCCTGGGCGTCGTGGCCGGCCCCTGACGGCATCTGCCGGTGGGAATAGCCGAGGCGGTCGGCGGCAGCGGCGATGAATTCCCGGATGCGCGGGTCGGTTGCCGTCGCCACCTCGTGGATCGGGCTCTTGCGGAACGCGATCCGCGTGCCGGTCTGCCGGGCGATCCCGGCGGCCTCGGCCTCGATACGCGTGAACAGTTCCAGGATGCGGGCGTTGGACAGGTCGCGGATCTCCAGGCTGGCGACCACCCGCCCCGGGATGACATTGGGGACGCCTGGTTCGGCGCGCAGACGGCCGACGGTGCCCACCTGCCTGCCCGGCTCTGAGGTGATGACCCGGTTCACCGCCAGGACCATCTGCGCGGCGGCCAGCATGGCGTCGCGGCGCCGATCCATGGGGGTGGTGCCGGCGTGGTTGGCGGCTCCCTCGACGATGATGTCCCACCAGTCGATGCCGACGATCCCCTCGACGACGCCGATGTCGATGCCGGCGCTGTCCAGCACCGCGCCCTGCTCGATGTGCAGTTCCAGGTAGGCGGCATACCGACCGCGCCGGCGCGCGGGCACTGGCGAGCCGCGCCGGGTCGCCGCCCAGGCGGCGGATCCCCTCGGCGATGCTGACCCCGGCGTGGCTGGTCTCCGCCAGGGCTTCCGGCGACAGCAGGCCGGCGAAGCTCTTGGAGCCGATGAGGCCGCCCTCCTCGTCCACGAAGATGACGACCTCCAGAGGATGCCGGGTGGGGTATTGGTGGTCGTGCAGCACCTGAGCCACCTCGATGGCCGCCAGGACACCGACCTGGCCGTCATACCCGACTTTGACAGTTTCCGCTGACACGAATCGGCGCAAGCCGAAGCATATCAA
>JBHHYE010000025.1:0-48253 GCA_046757405.1 Acidobacteriota bacterium
GGACAGACCTCGGCCTCGTACTCTTCACCGGGTCTGCTTCACGGCGCACCATGGATGTTCGATATATCAATACATATTAGTGGCTACAACCAGCAGATGATGCTCGCACCTCAAGTCCCACACCCATAGTGACTTAAACGCTGGATGGCACCGAAAAGGCGGGGGAACCTTGGACTAAATAGTGTACACACGAAATCCCGCCCTGTCAACCCCGCGGGGCCCCGGCCATCCGCGAGGCGCAGGATGCCAGGGTCGGGTGTAAGTTCAAGAAAATGCAGGGCGAATGCTGTTTTTTGCAGGCTCAGGCTGACACATCGTTGGGTTCAGTCAGCTCCATCGGGCTCGCGGCGGCCGTCCCGGACCACCACGCGACCGCCTTTCACCACGGTCCGGCAGTGATTGATGCCGAAGTGGTAGAGGATCGATGTCCTCTCCGGCCCCTGGAACACCGCCAGGTCCGCCACCTTGCCCGGCTCGAGGGTGCCGCGGCTCGCCTCCAGCCCCAGGGAGCGGGCCGCCTGCACGGTGATGCCGGCCAGCGCCTCGTCGGTGTCCATGCCCGTGGTCATGCAGGCCAGGCTGGCGCACAGGACCAGGTTCTCCGTCATGCAAGATCCGGGATTGCAGTCGCTGGCCACCGCCACCGGGACCCCGGCTTGCATCAGCTCCACGGCCGGCGGAGCGATCGGCTTGCGCAGGAAGAGATTCACGGCCGGAAGGAGCACCGCCACGGTGCCCGATCGGGCCAGGGCGTCCATGCCGGCCCGGCTCACATGCTCCAGGTGATCCGCGCTGGCCGCCTCGACCTCAGCGGCCAGCTCCGCACCCTGCCCCGGCCCCAGCTGATCCACGTGCAAACGGGGAACCAGGCCGGCCCGGCGTCCGGCCCGCAGGATCGCGCGGGCTTCCTCCACCGAGAAAGCGCCGTCCTCCACGAAGACATCACAGAAACGGGCCAGGCCCTCCCGGCCCACCACCGGGATGATCTCGTCCGTCACCAGGCCGACGTAATCGTTCCGTCTCCCGGCGTATTCCGGGGGCACCACGTGCGCGGCCAGCAGCGTCGGCACCAGATCCAGCGGATGGCTCCGGTGCGCCCGGTCCACGGCGCGGAGCTGGCGCACCTCGTCGCGCAGAGAGAGTCCGTAACCGCTCTTGGCCTCGGCCGTGGTGGCGCCGTGAAGCAGCATCCGGTCCATGCGCCGCAGGCAACCCTCCACCAGCAGATCCTCGTCGGCCTGGCGCGTCTCCCTCACGGTCGCGACAATGCCGCCGCCCCCCCGGGCGATCTCCTCGTAGCTGACGCCGCGCAGCCGCAGGCGAAACTCGTGGGCCCGATCGCCGGCAAACGGCAGGTGGGTGTGGCAGTCGATGAGCCCCGGGAGAATCACCTGCCCGCTGCAATCGATCTCCTCGCCGCAGTCGGCCGGCCGCACGCGGCGGCGGCACTCCTCGCTCGGACCGACGAACACGATGCGCCCCCGGCAGGCAGCCACCGAGGCTTCGGATAGGGTGGTGGCCTGGACCGCATCCTTCAGCCGGGTGGCGGGCAGATCCCGGAAGGTCACCACCTCGCTGGCATCCCACAGGATGAGATCCGCCTGGATGCTCCGGCTCACTTGCGTATTATACGGCCTGGCGATCATGTGCCATGGGGCGACGCGAAGGCCAGGAGCACCACCACGCGGTCCTCCGTCACCCGCACACCCTGGACGAAAGCGGTCACCGGCAGCGGCCGGCCGCCCAGGCCGTTCAGGTTCCAGGCGAAGCGGCGCGGGAGCTCCACCGGGGGAAGCAACGGCGCCAGGTCCAGGCCCGCCGGGAAGACGGCATCCGCAAGGGCTTTCTCGGCCCGGAGCCGCACCCTGCCGCTTTTCGGCTCCACATCCGGCACGTACCGCACCTGGATCGATCCGGAAGCGCCCAGCGCCTCCAGGCGGAACCGGATCTCCGCCTCGATTCCGTTCTCGTGAAAGAACACTCCCTCGGGTGCGTCCAGGTGCACCTCCAGGGTCCCCATGGCCGGAACCGGCACCCGCAGGTTGCGCGGCATGGCCTGGACCACCAGGGATCGGATCGCCACCCGGTCCAGGCTCAGCTCGCCGACACCCCTGCCGGAGAGGGCAGCATTCGTTCGGTTCATCTCCAGGCCGGCCGCCAGGAGGACAGGAAGGATCAGGGCTGCCGCCACACTCGTTCGCTTCATCTATATCTCCTCCACAGGGTCAGTCCAGGGCTTCCAGCGAGAAGGGAGACACCTCAAGGTCACCGCATCCGACCAGCGTTTCGGCCGCCCCGGGGTCGGCCGGGATCCGGTAGAGGCAGAGGCGGGGAGTCAGAAAAGCCCGATCCGGCACAGCCAGCACTCCCCCGTGGTCGGCCTCGATCTCGGGGATGAAGTCCGAAGACTGGACCACCGTCCGCCGCACGGTTCCCGCCTCGGGGTCGAAGGCCAGCACGCTGTTCTCCAGGGCGGCGTCGGTGCGGACCACGTATCCGAGCCGTTCGGAGACCATGGCCAGGGCGCCGAGATTGCCTCCGGCATCATCGTCGTCCAGCGCCAGCCGCTCGAAGGCCCGGTTGGCCACGTCCACCACCGCCACTCCACCGGACAGCTCCTGGGGCTGCAACCCGGGGAAGATGCCGGCCAGGGCCACGTAGATCCGGAGGCGGCCGTCCTCTCCCATGAGCACATCCATGGCGCCGGGATTCTTCCCGCCCAGCGGCACAACCCCCACCACCTGGTCGCGGAGGGGATCGATGACCGCCAGCTTCCCCTCGGCGAACCGCGTGAAGGTCCGATCGATGTCCTGGAGACCGGCGAAGACAGCCCCGCCGGCCGCGGCCAGGCGATCGGCGCGCGGGGTGCCGTCCCGGTTCTCGGCGAGCCCGGCCAGCGGAATGGTCGACAGGATCTCCCCGCTGGCGGCATCGATGACGGCCAGATCGTTGAAGGGCGGCTCGTAGCGCGTCACATAGGCGCGCCCGTCCTCCAGGAGCAGAATGTCGTGGGGGTTGGAGCCGGCGCCCATACCCGCCTGCCAGGTGGTGGAAAAATCCCGGTCCGGGTCGAGCCGCTGGATGTTGTCGAAGGTGAACCGGTTGAGAACGAAGACGGCCCGCCGCGTCCTCCGGACTGCCGGATCACCGCTCACCTCCACCAGGATCTCCCGCACCCGGATCTCCCGCTCCTTGATCAGGGCCACCTCGGTGATCCGCCCGGCGTTCGCGAACTCGCTGGCGGCCACCAGGAAGCGGTGGCGGCTCCAGCCGGTGAACGGTCCGCCCAGGTTGGTCTGACTCTCCAGGGCCTCACCGGAGACATGGCGCCCGCCGTCCTCCGGCGCGCCGTCCAGGAGCATCTCGAAGGCCATGGTCCCCACCTTCAGCGGGCCGATCCGATCGCTCCGCCACGTCTCGCCGGTGACGAGAATCGAGGTGCTCCCATCGCCCAGATCGGTGACCTCGACCATCCGGTTCATCCCGGCCGTCGCCCCCTCCACCGTGTAGCGGGCCGCATGCTGGCCCGGCCCGGCCGCCTCCAGGTCCAGGCGCAGCTCCAGCTCCAGACCGCGGCTCCCCGCCTCGGGCACGAACAGCTGTGGCAGGGAGATCTCCAGGTCGAACACCGGACCCAGCGGCTCGGCCGGCTGACCAGTGGTCTCGAGAGGGGTCGGCGTGAAGCTGGAACCGCACCCTCCTCCCGCAAGCGCCGCCAGGAAGGGGATCAAGAAGGCCACCGTCCTCCCGGTCCGGGTCACCCGCCGCTCCCGCCCATCCGCCAGCCGAGATGGAGAAAAACCGTCCGGCCAGGGAGCGGGAACCGCGCCACGTCCACGGTCCGGCGATCGAAGAGGTTGCGGGCATCGACTCCCAGCCGCATCCCTCCCGGCAGATCCAGGGAAAGCGTCGCGTCGTGGAGCACCCTGGACGGCAACCGCTGGGATGGCGTATCGGCCCGGTCGGAGCTGTTCTCGCCGACGAAGGTGACCTCCCAGCGGCCGTGCCAGCGGCGGCCCCAACCCAGGCCCAGGTACCCCAGGCGGCGCGGCTGGTGCACGATCGGCTTGCCGTCGTTGCGACCGCCGGAGGCATCGACGGCGTCCTGCAGCGTCCCCGATGCCGTCACGCTCCAGCCGCCCGGACCGGACCAGGAGAACCAGGCCTCGGCGCCGCGGATCCGGGCCTGCTCCAGGTTGTCGGCCCGGGTGATCCCCTGGCTCACGGAGCGAAAGAAGACGAGATCGTCCACGTTCCGGCCGAAGGCGACCAGCTCGGCCGACCAGTGCTGGCGGGCCCTTTTCCCGCCGCATCCGATGCCCAGCTCCCCGGCATCGCCCCGTTCCGGCCGCAAGAACGGGTTCCCCACCACCGAGCCGCGGTCCCCGAACAGTTCCACGAGATTCGGGTTGCGGAAGAAGGTCCCCAGGGATCCCCTGACATCGCAATGCGCGGTGACGGCCAGGGAGGCTCCGATCTTTCCCGACAGGTCCGCCGTGCGCAGGTCATCGTCGGGCGGTGGGAGGGTGCCGTCGTCCGCCGGGATGAAACGATCCCGGCGGGATTCCCAGCGCAGGGAGGGAGCCAGGGTCAGCGGTCCGATCCGGATGACATCCTCGGCGGTCGCCGCCAGGAGGTCACGGTCCGCCCCGCCCAGGTTCGGAACGAGGCTCTCGGAGTCCCGGATCCGGGCCGCCTCGCGGCGCAGGTCGAGCCGCACCAGCCAGCCGTTCCTGGCCCGGTCGCCGCGCAGCAGAATCGCCGCGCCCCCGCCGGTCAGCCGCGTGGTGCGATCCTGAACCCTTCCCAGGTCACCCTCCAGGTCGCGGAACTCCGAACGGTTCCGGAAACCATCGGCCAGCAGGTCGACTCCCAGAAGGGGATGCCGGCTGCCGCGCCAGCTCCAGGCGAGGGCGGTCTCTTGCAGCGCCTCCTCGAGGCGGGCCGAATCCGAGGAGGCGGTCCCCACGCCCGGCACGCCCTGCTCCCGCTCCTGGAGGCGGGTGGACACGGACAGGCGGCCGGGGCCGGCCTCCTTCCAGACGCCCCGGTACAGGAGGGACGAGCTGCGCAGACCGTTGTTCTGCCGCCGGCGAACCACGTCGTCGCCCGGATCGAAGAGGGTCTCGCGGGTATCGCGGAAGAAGAAATCCCCGCGGCTCTGCATCCATTCCCCGCCCAGCCGCATCCGCGCGGCCGGTCCCGCCCGGAGGGATACAGCCGTGGAAAGACGGGTCGTGCCCAGATCGCCCGCCACCAGATCCACCCGGCTCTCGGCTGTGTCCCCGGGGCGGTCCGTGCGGATGTCGACCACGCCGCCGATGCCTCCCACGCCGGCGGCGGCCGGTCCGAAACCGCGGTAAACGGTCACCTGCCCGATCTGGGTGGCCGGGATGAAGGAAAGATCCACCGGCCCGCCCAGGGCGCGGTTCTGGGGGACGCCGTCCACCAGGACGGTCACCTGCTCGGCGGTGGAGCTGCGCAGGGAAAGAGTGGCCGTCCGTCCAACCCCCCCGAACTCCCGCACATGCGCCCCGGGCACCCGCCGCAAGACCGAGGCCAGGTCCTCCCCCCGGCTGGCAATCTCCTCCGTGTCAAGAACCGTGGCAAAGGCCGCCACGTCCAGGGAACCCGGCCGGCCCACCGCGACTTCCATGGTCTCTTCCAGCGCCGGCGGCGGCTTCTTCTCCCGGCTTCCCTCGGCCTCCGGGGGCGCCTGGTCCTTCTCCGGGGGTTCCTCATGCGCCGGCGCCGCGGGGGCCGGCGACGCCTCTGCCCCCCGCAGGGCGACCGGTCCCAGGAGCCCCGGCACCAGGACCATCACGGCCGCCATCCACCTCATGGGCACCCGGATCCCGCCTGGCGTTCTTCCAGGGCCGAGGAAAAACCGTAGCCGCCGAGAGCTGACCGGCGCACCAGGTAGAAGAGAGCCTGCGCGGGAGCTGGCACGGCGGCATCACATGACCAGGCGACGGCGGCAAGGTCATCCGCCAGGCAGCCGGCGGCCCCCAGATCCACCATCGGGCCGGACACTCCCACCTCCGAGAGGTTCCCCCGGATGAGGTCGAAGGTCGTCCCGGTGCCCAGGAAGGTCCAGCGCGCCTCGGTGCAACCGCCGCCGGGAACCATCCAGAGCCTGGGCTCCGAGGGCGTCACGGCTGCGACACCGGCTCCCGCCGCGTCCCGGCAGCCTGCCACCTCGCGGCCGTCGTCGACGCCGTCTCCATCGGAATCGGCGGTCGCCGGGGAGGTGTGGTAGATGGCCGTCTCCGCCAGGTCGTCCAGGCCGTCTCCATCCTGATCGCCGGCCCCTCCGGCCGCCGGGCGTCCGTGGAGAACCACGACGCCGTCCAGATCAAACCCCTCGGCGGCTCCGGCGAAACCGTTCATGGCCCCGGCGTCCGTGATCCGGACGAAGCGCGCCTCGCTCAACCCCACCTGCGCCAGGTCGAAGGCGTCCCCTCCGGCCCCGGAGACGCCTCCGGTTCCGGCCGGATCCCACACCGCCCTCTCGTCCGGCATGGTCCAGTTTCCGGTGAACGTCGGCGTCACGCCGGCGAGGCCCGACAGGGCCACGAAGAGATCGTGGGAGACCCCTGCCACGCCGCTGGCCTGCTGGAGGGATTGTGGATCAAAGGGAAAGAGGAGCCACTCCAGACCGTCCCCGGAGACTTCCACGAAAGCGGGCTCCGCGAAGACGAAGAAATCTTCCACGGTGGCCGGCGGGGAGGCGCCGATGAAGAAAGCATTCTCGAAGATGATGAAATCGGCGCCGGGACGATCCTCGATGACGATATCCTGGAAGCCCAGGGTGACGGAGCCGCCGTGGCCCAGGGACGCCACCGAGCTGGAGCCCTGCACGGCCGGCGAGTCGCCGGGCGGGCCGAGGACGATTCCCGGCAGGTTCGCGGCGCCGAACCGAAGCTCCGGGTCCGGGTCCGCCGCCTGCCAGACCACCTGGTCGGGAAGGCAGTCCACCGCCAGGGATGAAGACGCCATCGCTCCTGCCGGGACGGCCAGGGCCAGCGCCAGGCCCCAGCCCGGCCGCCAGCTCTCCCGGCCGCTACCGTACGTGCGCCGGGGCATGGAGGAGGACACCCGGCGCCCAGCCGACACCTGGCCGTGCCAGGAGCGCATGATAGGTCAGGGTGGCGCGCACGGACGGTGTGTCGCCTGTGAATCCGTCGTGCCAGAGGGTGAGCCCCAGCGTGTCCACCTGGTACTGCCGCAGGGACAGGCCATCCAGCGGCACCACGGTGACCGCTCCGTCCAGCGGCAAGAGGCGGCCGTTGGCGAGGATGCGAAACACCGAGACCACCCATGCCCCATCCCCGGGGCGGTGTTCCACGAGAGCCGCCAGAGGGGTGTCCAGGGGCAGCCCCACCTCCACCGAAGCGAAGGTGAAGTTGGCGAAAGAGCCCAGCAGGGGAAAAAGGGGGGCATCTCGGATCGCCGCGCCGGTGACGGTGGGAGACAGGAAGGGACCTCCGAAGACGGATCGGTTGGGGAAATAGTCAAACTCCAGGAGCTCGAAGGCATCCCCGGCGAAATCGTCCGGGCGTCCCGTGCGGTTCAGGCCCGTGGTGCGTGAATTCCAGAACCCCCAGGAGATCTGGAAAAAACCGGCCGGGTCGGCCAGAAACCGTTCGGAACGGATGACGAACACCGCCAGCGCGGTGAACGGATCGTGCTGGGTCCAGACGTCCGGCAGGGCGAACCCCATGAGCCCGGCAGGCTGCGTGGCATCGTAGAGGGCGGTCAGGGACCCGGGCCGGTCCCCGGGGAAAGCGGGCCGGTCGCGATGCCAGGTCACCCGCGCCAGCGGATCGCCGGACAGGACCAGATCGCGGCGAGCCAGCGGGTCGCGGGTGAAGTAAACGCTGACACCCGCGGCCGGCGGGGAAAGCGTGTTGTCGGAGGGCGGCGGATGTTCTCCGGCCTGCGGCCGGGGGATCGAGAGCAGGGCCACCAGCCCAAGAGCCCAAAAACGCATGGAATCCCTTTCTTCGGAAGGGATCCCGGTCATGCGTCCTGCCCCCCGGGGGCCGCCGCCGTGCATGGGGGCCGGACTCATGGCCCGGCTCCCTGCCGCATCACGAACGGTTCTCAAAAAAACACCCCGCTCCGGAGCTCAACGAGAATAACCGGCTCCGGCGAGGGGCGTCTTTCCAGACGGGTGACGGCGGAACCTGCCCCTGGGTCGGCTCAGCCTTCCGCGCCCGGTCCGATCTCCTGGCTCACGGCTCAGCGGCCGGCCACGCCTTCCCGGGGCTTCCAACCCCAGTGGCTGTCTCACCGCATCGTCCCACCGTGAGACATGTAGCCCGACCTCGCCGTTCACAGTCGCCGGGCGGCAGGGGATTCACACCCCTTTCCCGGAACCCGGACGCTCGGAATGACAAGCACCTTGATACCACGATGGACCGCACTTTTCAAGGAAAAGATCTTCCGGCCGGAAGCCCGCGCTGGCAGGGTCCGGCATGCTAACCTTTGGCCTCGTGAACGGACTCGGTTTCATTCGCGAGTTTGCGCGTGCCCCCATGCGGACAGGAGCGTTTGCCGCCAGCTCCCACCGCCTCACCGGCGTCATGCTCGACCATGCCGTGCTCGAGAGTGCCTCGGTGGTCCTGGAGTTGGGCCCGGGAAATGGCAGCACCACCGAGCAGATCCTCAAGAGGGTTCATCCGAACACGTGCTTCATGGCGGTGGAGATCAATCCAGCCTTCGCCAGCGCGACGCGGCGGCGGTGTCCCCAGGTCACCGTCCACCTGGATGACGCCCTGAACGCGCGCACCCACCTGGAGGCGGCGGGAGAAACCCACTGCGACGTGATCTTCTCGGGATTACCCTGGGCGTCCCTGGGCCGGGCGCGCCAGGACGCCCTGCTGGTGGTGATCCGGGACCTCCTCCGGCCCGGCGGACGATTCATCACCTTCGCCTACCTGCAAGGGCTCCTCCTGCCGCCGGCGCAGCGTTTTCAGAAGAAGCTGCGCCAGAACTTCACCCGGGTATGGACCACGCCGGTGGTCTGGCGCAATCTTCCACCCGCCTTCGCCTACGTGGCGGAACGCTAGCCCGAGGTTTTCACCGGGTGCACAAAAAAAAAGGGGCCGGCCCCCCACCGGCCGACCCCAGGCTTTCCGCGCCGCAAGCGCGCGTCAAGCCGCCCGTGCAATCTTTCCCGTTGAATCCTTGGGGGTCACGCGCTTGTCGGCCGTCTCAACGGGAAGATCTTCTCCTCCTCGTCCATGGACCGGGAGCGGTCGAGGGTCCGCAGATGGTCCTCCACGATGGTGCGCAGCTGATGATCCAGCTGATCACGAATCACCTTCAACTCTTGCACGCGATCTTCGAGACCCAGAACACGGCTCTGGGTCTGTTCCAGGAGCTTGTTCGCCTTGAGCCGCGCCTCCTTCACCATCAGATCGCCCTCGCGGCGGGCATTGTCTTTCATCTCCTGGCCGATGCGATCAGCCGCCTGGAGCGCCTTCTCGATGGTTTTCTCCCGTTCCATGCGGCGGGCTAGCTGCTCGCGGAGGTCCGTCATTTGATCCTTGAGCCGGGCGTTTTCCGAGATGGCCTGCTCGTACTCCTCGGAAACAATGGCCAGGAAGGCGCGCACCTCGTCACGATCAAAGCCGCGGAAGGAGGTTCCGAACTGGTGATTATGAACTTCGAGGGGAGTGATTTTCATGCTCTCTGGTCTCCACGGCAGCGGCCCGGGGGAGGCGCCGGCCATCCGTCCGGTCGGACGCCTTTCAATATTGTTCCCGGCCAGGACCGTGTCAAACAGAAGGGCCGGTCAGAGGGGCGAGGGCACGTTCCCCGATTGCTCATCCATGGCGCGGTTGGCCAGGGCATCGGCGGGCCGGTTCCCCTCGCGGCGAACATGGCGGATCTCCAGCCCGGGGATGCGGCGTGCGAGAGACCGGCTGCGCTCGAACAGAGGGCGCAACCCCGGGTTCCGCACCCGGTACCGTCCCGTCATCTGCTTCACCAGCAGCTCCGAGTCGGAGAAGAGACACACCGCGGTCAGGGACCGCGCCACGGCCCAGTCAAGAGCTACGATGAGAGCCGCGTACTCGGCGACATTGTTGGTGGCCCGGCCCAGGTATCCATACAGATCGGCCAGCGGACGGCCCCGATAGTCCTCCGCATGCACCCCGAACCCCGCCGGGCCGGGATTCCCGCGCGAGCCCCCGTCGGTGAAGACGCGGACGGGATGCTTCATTCCCCCTGGGTCGTCGCCGAGACGGCCGTGGCTCCGGCCACGGCGGTCGGCGTCCGGCCTCCGGCGTCCCCCTCTTCTTTCGCCGGCGGGTCGCGATAGTAGATGATACGACCGCACGAGTCACAGGTCATGACCTGGTCGTTGCGCTTCACCTGTTGAAAAACAGAAGGCCTGAGGCGCATGTTGCAGGAGCCGCACAAGGAGTTGATCGCCTGGGTGAGTGCCACACCTCCACGAACCGCCGCGATACGGCTGTAGGTTCGCAGAATGTGGTCCGGCAGCGACTTCTGGATATGGTTGGCTTCCTCTTGCTTGCCGGCGCGATCCTTCACCAGCCCGTCCCGTTCGTCCTCCAGGACCTTGCGGTCAGCGTGGATCTTCGCGTCCTCGGTGCGCAGCTCTTCCTTGAGTCCTTCCATCTCCTGCAGGCGGTTTTCCACGGCCTCCATGAGCTCCAGGACACGGGACTCGAGATCGGAACGGATACGGTTGGTGTAGTCGATCTCGTTGAGCGCGGCCCGGTACTCGTCATTGGTCTTCACCTGCATGAGGGCGACCTTGTACTTGTTGACTTTTTCTTCCGCCGACTTGAGATCGAGCTCCAGGCGGGCGCGCTCTCGCTGGGCTTCTTGTATGGCGGCCTCGCCGGCCTCGACTCGATCGCGCACACCGCGCAACTCTGATTCCAGCTCGGCGATGTGACGAGGGATTTCCGTCTCGATGCGTGTGGTGAGGGTCCGGATGTGGTCGTTTGTTTCTTGCAGGCGGATCAGTGCTTCCAGGTCGGCGTTCAACCGCTTGTCTCCCCTGCTCTCACGTTCGCCCCCACGTGCCGAGGCCATCCGACCGCTGGCTTACACAAACGAGATATTTTACCATCGGGCCGCGCCCAAATCAACGTGAGACTAGGATTTCCCGCCCTTTTTCACCTGCCGGATCTTCAGGTCGCACTGTGCCTGCAAATGTTCGCGCTCCCGCCGGTACCCCTCCTCCAGCCGCCCCAGCGCTTCCGGATCGCCCGCCAGCTCCTCACGCCGGGACCCGTGGAGGATCTCACGCTCGGCCAGCTTCGCCCGGTACTCCGCCCGGATCGCGGCAATCTTCTGTTTCTGCTTCGGGGTGAGGCGCAGAGGGCGCCGGCGCGATCCCCGGGCCCCATCCTTCTTTGCCAGGCGCTCCACGGCCAGCTCGTAGGCCGACTTCAATCGATCTCCCATGTTTGCCTCCACCCGTTCACCGGTCTGGACTACCATAGCGCGTCATGAGAGGCGCTGGGCAGGTCCGCCACTCCCCGGGCCTTCCGGGACGGGCCACCGCCGTCCGGGCACGGCTGGCCTTCGTTCTGCTGGCGGCGGCGGTTTTCTGCCACCCGCGCGCGGAAGCGCCTGCGGCGCCCCGTGCCGTCCCGCCCCAGGTCATCGCCTTCCTCGTGGTGGACGGCGTCTACGATACCGAGCTCACGGCTCCGCTGGACGTGCTGCAGCACGTTCGCTTCCACGCGCCCGACGCGCCGCGGACTATCCTGGTCTCACCCGACGGCCGGGCGGTGCACACCTTCGAGGGCCTGGTCATTCATGCGGATCACTCCTTCGCCACCGCGCCGCCCATTGACGTTCTGGTGGTGCCGTCGGCCGAGCATTCCATGGACACGGACCTGGAAAATGAAGCGATGATCCAGTGGGTGCGGCGGGTCGGCCGGCGAGCCCTGCACGTCGTCTCCCTCTGCGATGGCGCTTTTGTCCTGGCCCGCGCCGGCCTCCTGGATGGCCAGCCCGCCACGACCTTCCCCGCCGATCAAGACCGCTTCGCCGCGCGGTTTCCCCAGGTCCGGCTGATTCGCGAGGTCTCGTTCGTGGATGCCGGGCAGGCATTGACCTCGGTGGGAGGCGCCCGCTCCTTCGAGGTGGCGCTGTGGCTGGCGGAACGGTTGTACGGACGGCCGGCGGCCCGCGGCATCGCTCGAGGACTCGTGATCGACTGGGAGGCCGGGACGGTGCCCCACATGGTGGTGAAACCGTAGACCGGTCCTCCCCGCTCCCGCCGGCCCGCCGCATTCCGTGGCTCCGGGAGGAGAAGGTCCTTGACAGGACCGGACACCCTCTGGTACTCAGAATCATGTTTCCCCGGTCCCGAGCACGGAGAAGCCGCCTCCGGCGCCGCACGGTTTTTCTGCTCTTCGCCGCTCTTGCCGGGAGCTCGGTGCCGGCGCCGCGGTCACCCCAGGCTCCACCCTCTTCGTCCGCCGAGAGTCCCTCAGCGGCCCGGCCAGGCGACCCGGCACCGGCCGGAGCCGAGCTCCCCATCTATATTCCTTACCGGGAAAGAGCCGAGACCCGGCTCATCCTGGTTCCCGTCACGGTCATGGACCGCCGGCTGCGGCCCGTGCTGGATCTCGCCCGGGACGATTTCGAGCTCCTGGTGGACGGACTTCCCCATGCGATCGCCACCTTCGACCCGCCTCTGGCCCCGCCGGAGACGGCGGAGCGCTTCCGCCGGCGATGGAGGAAATCCAGAGTTCCGGCCGCTCCCGCCCCCGCCGGGCCCGGGAAGGGGACACCTCCGGACCGTCCGGGGCCAGAGGCGGGAGAACCAGCCGTACCCGGGGATGCCGGCGAAACTCCGGACCAGCCGGCGGGCCGGCCGGCAGCCGGCCCGCCTCCGAGCCACGTCGCCCTGGTCCTCGACCTTTACCAGACCCGCCTCACCCGCATGGGCGCCGCCATCGAGGCCACACGCACCTTTCTCGAGGAGGGTCTCCCGCAGGCGACCTCCGCGGGCCTGTTCGCCATCACCAGGGGAGAGCTCCGCACGCTCATTCCGTTCACCACCGATGCGGCCCGCCTGGAGACGGGCCTGGAGGAGATCTCCCACCGCACGGAGCTGATGGACACCTGGGTGATGCACGAGAGGGAACGGTACCGGGAGATCGAGGAGGCGATTTACAGGCCGCCCGTGGTGGCAGGGTACAGCGCCGAACAGAGCCTGCGGGTCCGGCATGTCCTCGAGGCTCTGGAAGCGCTGTCGGCGGCAATGGCCCATCTCCCGGGGCGCAAGAACGTCGTCCTCCTCACCGACGGCATCCGCTCCCAGGCCGGCTTGAACTACGCCATGGGCAGTCTCGATCTGGCGCGCGAGACCGTGGACTTGGACGCCGAGTTCCGCGCCACCACCCGCGTCTTCAAGAAAGCGGGGGTGGCTCTCTCGCCCATCAGCCTGCAGGGAATGCCCATCAATTCTTTCTCCGACGAGCTGTTCGACTCTCTCTGGTACCTGGCCAACGAAACGGGCGGCCGGACGCCGCGGACCCTCAACGATTTCGTGCGGGAGCTCGAGGCCGCCTCCGCCCAGCCCCGCTGGATCTATCTCATCGGTTTCCATCCGGCGGCAGCGGGCCAGCCGGGCACCGCTCACAGCATCCAGGTGCGGGTGCGCCGCCAGGTGCAGGAGGGCCGCGCCCATCTCGATCTCTCTTACCGCACCGAGTACGTGGACGGCGAGCGGGGATTCGACGACCGGACGCTCCTGGCCGGCGCGGCCCTCCTGCCGGACCAGTTCCGGGAGCTCCCCCTGGAAGCCTCCGTCCATTACATGCCCGCGCCCGGCGGCGAGACCGAGCTGCAGGTGCAGATGGTCCTGCCGGCCGTGGCCCTGGCCTGGATCGCTGCCGAGGGCGGCCGGCGCCAGGGAGCGATCGAGGTGCACGGCCTGCTGCGCGACACCTCCGGACGCCGCCGGGAGCTGTTCCGCTCCCGGTATGCTCTCCGCGTGGATCCGGTCCACCCGCCGCGCCGCCTGGTCATGCAGGAAACCGCCACGGTCTCCCTCGAGCAGCCGGCCGAGCTGGTTCTCCTCGCCCTGGACGGCACCTCCCGGAAGCCGGGGGCCGCGTCCTTCTCCTTGCCGGCCCGGCCCGTGGAGAAGACGGGAACGCGGGTGGGAGCACCCATCCTCCTGGTCCCGGGCGGAGACCACCGCCTTCTCACCCCCACCGGGAAGCTCCTGTTCGGCCTGGCCGACGGCCGGCGGATCTTTCTTTCCGAGGATCACCCCGCACCGGCCAGCTGGCCGATCCTGGTGATGACCCGGGTGAACGGGCTGCCCGCCGACGGCCGGGTCCGCTTCTGCCTGGAGGCCGGCTCCGCCGCCTGCGTCGAGGCGCAGCTGAGGTCCGAGGCCGCCGGTCCGCCGGCCACCTGGACTGCCTGGGCCGCCCTGGGCCGGGAGGCCGCCCGGGCAACCGTGGGAATCCAGGCGGAGGCGCTGGATGGCGGCGGCAACGTGCTGGCCGCGGCCTCGAGGACCGCACCGCCTCATGTTATGATCCAGGATGCTCGCGGGCGGTGACCGCCCGAGCGGGCCCCATCATCATGGTGCGCCTCATCCAGAGCAGGCGGGGCCTCCTGCATGACCGTCAGCGGAGCCTTCTGTCCGTGGCCGTCTTCCTGGCCGTGTTCTGCCCGGCGCCGGCCTCGAACGAGACCACCCACCTCCCCGGCCTGGTCATCAACCGGCGGCTGGGAACCGTGGCTCCCGGGCTGGATCTCTACCTGGGCCGGGTGGGCCGGAGCGAAGGACGATGGATCCTCTCCTTCTATTTCCTGAACCGCGCGGCCTCGTCCTGCACCCTCAAGCTGGACAACGTCACGGCCGACCATCAGATGCCAGTGCAGGTGGATGGAATCACCCGGGGCCCTCTCCACACGATCCAGGCCGATGCCACGGAGACCTTCTCGGTCACGGCTCCCCTGGAGGCATCTGTCCTGCACCTGACCGGAGTCGGTCTTCTTTCAGTCAACTTCGAGGTCGATCTGCTCCCGTTGCGCTCCCTCCTCGGTGGTGGAGCGGAGCGAGAGGCGGCCAGCGGCGCGCCGTCCATCACCCTGGTCTCGCCGCCCATCGCGCCCGCCTCGCCGGACGGCCCGACCTCCGCCGCCGAAGTCGAGGGATATCTCTTCACCGTCCGCGGCCAGGCGGTCTCACCGGAGGGGATCGCCCGGGTTCTGGTGAACGGGCAGCCGGCTTCCCTGGATGACCATGGGTTCTTTCTCCGGACGATCCGGTTGAAGGTGGGAGACAATCAGGTGGAGGTCCTGGCCGAGGACGCCCGTGGGCGCACCTCGCGCCGTGCCTTCACTCTCTCCAGGCGGGAGGACGCAGGAGGCAAGACGCCGGCCTCGGTGGAGTCGATCCGGCCCGGCGCGGAAGCGCGCCCCGATGCCGTGGCCGTCATCATGGGAAACCGCGACTACGGCGCCGGCGTTCCAGCGGCGGAGTTCGCCCTCAGTGACGCCCTGACCATGCGGGAGTTCGTGATCACGGCCATGGGATACCGCCCGGGAAATGTCATTCATGTAGAGAACGCCCACAAGGCCGACATGGAGGCCATCTTCGGCACCGCCGCCGAATACAGGGGGCGGCTCTTCAGCGCTGTCCGTCCCGGAGTTTCCGATGTGTTCGTCTATTACTCCGGCCATGGCGCACCCGACCTGGAAACCCGCAAGGCCTTTCTGGTCCCGGTGGACGCCGATCCGGCACGTCTCCGTCTCACAGGCTATTCCCTGGAGACCCTCTACACGAATCTTTCACAGTTGCCGGCCCGCCACCTGACGGTGGTCCTGGAATCCTGCTTCTCGGGCCGGGTGGACGGGGGGTCGCTGCTGGATGGGGTCAGCCCGGTCCGCCTGTCCCTCGAGCGCCCCGAGGCGTTGCTCTCCCAGGGGACTCTCTTCACCAGCAGCCGGGGAGAGGAGGTCAGCCACTGGTATCCTGCCACGCACCACAGTCTCTTCACCTATTTCTTCCTGCGGGGTGCCCTGGGATCGGCAGACGCCAACGGCGATGATGCGCTCACCCCGGAGGAGATCCAGGCCTACGTGAGCCAACAGGTCCCCTACACCGCCCGGCGCCTCTATGGCCGGGATCAGAATCCACGGCTGACCGGTTCCCAGGCCCGCATCCTGGTCCGCTACCCGGGATCCCCGAAAACGCCAAGAGCAAGAGGAGGTCCGTCATGAAACGCGCCAGCGCCATCCTGTTCCTGCCGCTCGTCCTGGCCGCCGTCCAGTGCGGCGGGCCCGGGAAGCTTGTCACCCCGGCAGGTCAGAGGATGCACGTGCCCAGGTGGTACGCAAACCCTCCCCAACCCGAGAAGCGGCTCATCGCGGTGGCCTCCGCGGCATCCCGGGATCTGCAAACGGCCATCGACAAGGCCCGTCAAGACGGCCGGGCCGAGATCGCCCGGCAGCTCTCGATCAACATGAAGGACCTGTCGAAGCGCTTCGTTGATGAGACGATCCTGAGCGAGGACGCCCGGCTCCGTGATCATTTCAACCGCACGACCGAGTCGGTGATGGCCGAGTCGCTGTCCGGAACCCGCATCGCCCGGCAGAAGCTGACGCAGCAGGACGATCTCTACCGGGTGTACGTCATGATGGAAATGCCCTTGGGCGAGGCCACACGCCGGCTCGTGGAGAGGATCCAGGAGCAATCGGATCTCTACAAGAGCCTCCGCGAGAGCGAGGCCTACAAGGGCCTGGAGAAAGGAGCTCAGCAGCATGGTCCGGAGCCGGAAGCGGGCGGAGCCCGGTAGCCCTTCGCCGGCCGCAGCCGGCACCCCCCTCCGGCGGCCCGGAACCCGGATGCTCCTGCTGTGGCTGGCTCTCCTTCCGGGCATCCCGGTCCCGGCACGGCCTCACGAGGCGCCGGTGCGCACCGTGGAGGTGGTGGCCAGCGTTCGTGGCACGGCTCGCACTCCGGAGGAGGCGCGGCGCGAAGCGCTCCAGCGCGCCCGCCTGGAAGCTATTCAGCAGGTGGGGGGCATCGATCTCAGCGCCAGCGACTGGCGCATCAAGGGCGAGGACCCCCAGGGCTTCGCCGACGCCTTCGCGGCCGCCATCCAGACCTCCACGCGCGGACGCATCGTCAAGGAGACGGTCCACTACGAGACCTTGCTGGACGGCGAGACCCCCGTTTACCGGGTGCGGCTGCGCGCCGATGTGGCTCTGGAGAAGGACCAGGAGGATCCCGGCTTCCGGCTCCGGCTCCGCGCCGTTCCCGAAAGCCATACCTTTCGTGCGGGAGAACAGCTCCAGGTGACCCTGACCGCCTCCCGTGACTGCTATATCACCCTGCTGGATGTCCTCTCGAGCGACCGGATGGTTCTTCTCTTCCCCAACCGCCTCAGCCAGGAGAATCATCTCACCGCGGGCCAGTCGCTCACTCTCCCTTCCCCCAGCCAGCGCGAGAGAGGGCTCGCGTTGCGCATGGTGCTCCCCGAGGGCAAGTCCCGGGATGCCGGGCTCCTTCTGGCCCTGGCCACCCGCGATCCGCTTCCCCTGCCGTTCGGAACAACCGGCGTCTCCGGCAGGACAAGAACTCGGCCCCTTCAGCCATCGCTCGTGGCGCTGAACCGCTGGCTGGTCGGGATTCCAGCGGCCCGGCGCGCCCAGGCGGTGTGGGCGTACCGGATCGTGCCGTGACCGGCGGCCTCCGGGCCAGCCATTTTCCGTCTCCCGGCGCGGGCCGATCCCCCTGTCTCGGCTAGACTGGAACCGGTTTCCACAGCCTTCGCCCCCGCCGCCCATGGAGCCACCCATGCGCCGCCTTCTCATCGGTGTTCTTCTCTCGTCGGCCAGCCTGGCGGAACCGGCGGCCTGGAACGCCCAGGGGCACCGCCTGATCACGCTCCTGGCCCTGGACGCTCTCACCGGCGACGCCCCTGCCTGGCTGCGGGAGCCAGCCGTTCAGGAGCGGGTCGCCTTTCAGTCCGGCGAGCTGGATCGCTGGCGGGGGTGGCCCGCCCTGGCGCTCCGGCATCTCAACGAGCCGGATCATTTCCTGGACATCGACCGGCTGGGCGCGTACGGTCTGACACTGGAGACCATGCCCCGGCTGCGGCGGGAATTCCTGCGCGTGATGGTGCTGGCCGGGCGGTCGCATCCCGAACGGATGAGACCGTACAGCCCCCGCAAAGATCCGGCGCGCACCCATCAGTGGCCCGGTTTCCTGGCGCATGCCGTCTCGGAACAGTACGGCTTCTTGCAGGCGACCCTGCATGAAACCCTCATCCTGGAAGCACGGCGCGACCCACGGGAGTCCATGCAGCTGACCCAGTCGCGCGCCAACACCATCTACCACCTGGGCATGCTCAGCCACCTGGTGGGCGACGCGGCCCAGCCGCTCCACACCACCCGGCATCATCACGGGTGGTCGGGTGTCAACCCGCGCCATTACACCCGCGCCCACACCTTTCATGCCTACGTGGACGGCACCCTGGCCGGCGTGCACCACGTCACCGCTGCCCAGGTGCGGCCGCGCATGAAACCGATCCGATCGGTGAACCCCGACGACCCCTGGGACGCCCTTCTCGCCTTCCTGCGGCGGTCCTTCCAGGAGGTGGAACCTCTCTACCGCATGGAGCGCGACGGGACGCTGGAAGTCGCCCCGGGCCGGGAATTCATGATCGACCGCCTGGCGGATGCGGCATCCATGCTGGCAGCGTTGATCCGCGGCGCCTCCACGAGCGCCCGCCCCACCCCGGAGCAGATCCGATCCTGGCCGGCACCGCCGGATACCCGCCCACGGGGCCGGAAAACCGCCCCTGGGCCAGGTGCCGTCCGCGAGGAGAAGATCCCCGCACCGGAGTAACATGGGCCGATGCCATCATCGCCGCGCCATCGGCCCGGGATGAAGATCCTGGGGCCCGGCCTTGCCGTCCTGGTCGTGGCCCTCCTGGCCCTCAGCCTCCTGCTGGTCAAGGCCCCGGCCGGGCGCAGCGGCGGGCCGGATCGCGGCAACCCCTCCGGCCGCGATCGTTTCCGCATCTCGGGAGTCTCCTACACCTCCGCGCCCGGCCCGCGCGGGATGGAGTTCACCCTGAAGGCCAAGGAGCTGATCCAGCAGAGCAGAAAGGTGGGGCCGCTGACCCTGGGCCCGGTCCAGGAGATCACGATCACGGATCTGGACCTCACCGTTCAACTGCCCGGACCCCGCGCCGGAGACAGCGGCGCGCCGGACACCCTGGACCTTCCGGTGCGCTCCTTCATCGACCAGGCCCTGGCCTCCCGGCAACTGGAGTTCATCAGTCGCATCCGGGTTCATGGTCTGCGGGCGCATCTCGTGGTGAGCGGCACGGAGCGGCTGACCATCGAGGGACAGACGGCTCTCCTCCAGGGGCCGTCCAGCCCGATCCGCCTGGAGGGCCGGTTCATCCTGCAATCCGCCCTCGGCCAGCGGCTCGAGGCACGGGCGGGGCTGTGGGAGGCGCCTGGGATGCGTTTCCGGGTCCCGGGCCCCTACCTCTTTCACGATCTGGAACGGACCCGCCCCGGCCGGAACCAGGTGTTCACGCTGAGCCCGGCCGGACGGATCACACCTGCCCCGCTCCCGGCTAGGGAGGGCAGGACGCCACGCCGGAGCGACCCGTGAGCGGAAAGGTCAACACCGGCTGGTGTTCATCGTTGGTCTCCACGGTGAGCGTATCCGTGAAGCATCCCGCCTCGGCGGGGCTAAAGAGGACCTCCACCTGAACAAAGTCCCGATCACCATCGGCACAGAGGAACAAGGGAGGAGTGCCGGGGAGAACCAGACTGAAGACCGATCCATCGGCCAGGGTGATGTCGGTGAGCTGGAGAGGAGGAGCCAGATCAGGGCCATCACTGAAGAAGAACACGAATCCTTGGGCCGTCTCTCCGGGCATCACCAGGAACTCGTGGAGCGAGAGGAAGAAATCCACCTGTGGGCTGAAAACCTGGCGCAGGTCGTCCTGGGTCAAATCCGGAAAAACTCCTCCGATGGTGGGATCCGGAAAAGGGCTGGGGCCGGTGGTGTCAAAGAAGCTCTGACCGCACGTCTCATCGAAACCGGCGGGCGGCAGCATGTCCCGGAAACCGAACGGCGTGTCGTAGTAGCCGCTCAGATTGAGAGCTCTGCCCTGGACCAGGGGTGTTCCGGTCTCCAGGCAGGAGAAGTCCATGCTGGTGATCGCCTCCAGGGGAAGGCCATCCAGCGAGCAGCCGATCTCGCCCAGGCGGGTGCGCAGGGCTTCCTCCCCGGGCAGATCAGCGGGCTCGATGGTCACCAGGTCATCGGTCTGGTCGGCGTCGTCCAGCGTGCGTATGAAGTGCGATCCGGCAAAGTAATTCTGGATGGCGGCGAGAAGGATCTGCTTGGCGTCCGCCAGGACAGCGGCTCCATCCGGAGCCAGCGTCAGGAAATCAGGGTTCGCCGCGAGAAAGTCCGGCAGCCGGAAAACATCCATCAGGCGGACCGTATTCAGGTCGACGTCCAGATCCTGGGCAATCAGAAAGGTCTGCAGCACGCCCTTCAGCGCCCCCAGCGCCGCCTGGAGAATCTTCACATCGCCGAAGTCGATCTCCGGAACGGGACCGGCACCCAGGCCCAGGACGGCCGCTTCCTCGGCCGTGAGGGTGAGAGAAAAGTCCGTGTCGATGGCGGCGAGGTTTTCGGTGACCGCCGCTCCGATTTCCTGGAGGAACACGGCCTCCAGGAATTGCTGCACCTCGCCGCTGGTGGGTGCATCGACCGGCAGGGTATCGGGCATGGCGATGGAAAGGTCCAGCGGACCGTTGGAGACCATGGTGGCTCCGAGGCGCAGCACGAGGGCCTGGAGGCCGGCGCCGGGCGCCTGCGCATCGGTGCCGGCAGGTTCATGGTGGAGGATCGCCAGGAGCCGCGTGAGAGCCCGGAAGAAGTTGGCTTCTCGATCGCCTGGATTGACGTCCAGCTTTCCCCGCAGGCATTCGTCGGCCTGCAGGAACTCACCGGAAAAAAACAGCGGGCGGCAACCATCCGGAAAAAAGAGGCGGTGCGATGAATCGACCTCGCCGGCAAAGTCATTGGCCAGGGTGGCCTGATCCATGCCCGACACATCCCCGTCACGATCCAGATCGGCTCTGGGATCGTAGTTTGGATCGGTCGGGGCGGTGGCGAACGCCCGTCCGAACAGCGCGAGATCGAACCCGTCGACACGCCCGGAGTTATCAATATCCGCGAGGACCGGTCCCGTCTCGCATGAGTCCCCGAGCCCGTCGCCATCGAAATCTTCCTGGGGGGCGTTGGCAACCAGCGGACAGTTATCATCGCAATCGACCGTGCCGTCCCCATCCGCGTCCGAGACCATCTCATCGGGCGAGCATCCAGCCGCCTGCGCGGCGGGCCAGGAAGGAAAACTTCCGGCGAAGACCAGGGCCGCCATGGCAGGCACGCCCACACCAGTGATGAAACGCTGAACCGACAAGCGCTGTCGAGACATAGGCCCCCCTCCCACGGTGCCAGACGGAATGTCCAGTGTGGCCGCAGTTTACCAGACCCGCGGCCGGCCTTTCAACCGAATTCCACGACACCGCGCCGTTTGACGCCCGCCACCGCCGCGGATGGGGACCGATCTATCGAGGTGTCCGCAATCCGGGTCAGGCCAGGTTGCGGCGGTGGGCGGAGCGGCCCGCGCCCCGGCGGTGGGTCTCCCCATTCTCCTTCGGCATCGCCTGCAAGCGCCTCTCCAGCTCCTCCAGCCGCTTCTCGAGCTCCTCAGATTTTTCCTGGAGTTGCTTCTCGATCTGAATCGACCTCTGAATCTGCTGGTGGAATTCCGGGCTGCCCAGGTATTCCTGGAGCCGCTTCATCCCTTCGGAAAAACCGGGATCCATGCCCAGGGAGGTTCCCCATCCCCCGGAGCTTCCCGATGGCAGGTCCTCCGGATCCAAGAAAACGTTGAAGCGGGAGCCACAGTCGTCATCGTCTTCGTCGCCACATTCAGCCAGTGAGTGTAGTTCCCACACCCTGTGCTCCGTGACGCCGGCCAGGGCTTCCAGGCTGCCGCGCCGGCCCCCGCGGTAATACGTCAGATCCACCGGATCCCCTTCCTTCTTGTCCCTGAGAACACGGACCAGATCCGGCACCGAGTCGATCGGCTCCCCGTCCGCCTCCGTGATCACATCGCCCACCAGAAGACCGGCCTTCTCGGCGGGAGAGCCGTCCTCCACCCGGGCCACCAGGATGCCTGCCCCGTCGGGAGCACCAAAGTACTCCCGGAGCTCATCGGTCATCGTCTGGGCTTCCACGCCGAGATATCCCCTCTGGCGCATCTCGGGTCCCGCCATGTGCGACCGGAACCGCTGCAGGGCAGGGAAGACCATCCGGGCCGGAAAAGCCGCATGCGCGTCCTTCCGATCCACCAGGGTCACGTCGATGTCGAACGCCTCACCCTTGCGGCGGACCGTGGCGGTGACATGGTCTCCGGGCTTCAGGTCATCAAAGGCCCGGAGGAAATCGCTTGTGGTGTCGATGGGATGGCCATCCAGATCGGTGATGACATCGCCCTCCTTGAGACCCGCCAGATCGGCCGGATCCTTCTTGAACACCTTCACAACGAGGACCCCGTCCTCGGCAGGCTGGAACATCACGCCCATCCAGGCCCGGTCCGCGTGCTGGTCCTTTCCATGCGCGGCGAGAGAAAGGCCGCCCCCGAGAACCAGGCACGCCGCGGCGAAACCCGCCGCGGTTTTCTTCATGAAATCGATCGATGGCATGATGGATGGCTCCTTTCTGGATTCAGTGAGCATGGCTGCCGGCGTTGCCGGGGGAAAGGTCCCGTTGAATGGGCTGGCTGGCGAACTGGTAGTACGGCGACGGCCGGAAGACGAGTTCCTGGTCCCGGTACACGCCCAGGAGGTACTCCCGCTGGGAACGACGCGCCTGCTGGTTCAGCCTGTTGATCTTCGCGATGAGAGCCGCGATTTCCTCGATCTGGCGCTTCACCGACGGGTCCTCCAGGACCGGCGCGCGCGCCTCTTGCACCGCCGGCACCGGGCCGATCGGGGCTCCGCCCGGAGAGCCGGTCCTCGCCCACGGACGGGTCAGCCACAGCGTCGCGGCGGCCATGAGAAGGACGGCCGCTGCCAAGGACCCGCGAACCGCGGGGCGAACGGCAAGGAACCGGCCGGTTCCTTCTCTCCCGGGGCCTGCCAGCCGAGCCAGGACTTCCTTCTCGAAGTCCGGATCCGCGGCCTCCCGGGGCGCGGCGCGCACCAGCTCATGGGTCTTGACGAAGAGCTCGTAATCGCGCCGCAGATCCGGATGCCGCGCCAGCACGTCCCAGAAACGGCGCCGCCGTTTTTCGTCGAGGGCGCCATCCAGGGCATCCGAGTAATACGTGCGCAGATTTCGACGATGCATCATGAACCAGCTCCTCAAAAAAATCATCGCGCCTGCTCCTCCACATAAGAACGAAGCTTCTCCTTCAGGAGCAGCCTTCCCCGGTTGAGACGTGTCTTCACCGTGCTCAGGCGCAGCCGGGTCGTGCGGGCAATGTCCCGGTACGGCAGCTCCTGAAGATCCCGGAGCACGACCACGAAGCGGTACCGGGCCGGGAGCGAATGAATGGCACTCCGGACCCTGGCGGCCAGCTCGTCCTGCAAGAGTCGAGAGCGCGAATCCGGCGAGGCCTCCGGAGCCACGTTCAGCAGCGTTTCCTGGACATCCCCGCGGGCGGAATCCACAAAATATCGCGCCCGGCGCTTCTTGCGGCGGAGCTCCTCGATGGCCAGGTTGGTGGCGATGGCGTAGAGCCAGGTGGAGAAGGAGCCGTCCGGCCGGTACCGGGAGGCGAACCGGAAGACCTTCAGAAAGGTTTCCTGGGCCACATCCCGGGCGCGGTCCCGTTCGCGGATGATGCCGCCGACATAGTTGATGATCGGCGTCTTGTACCGTTTCACGAGCATCTCGAACGCCTTCTCGTCTCCCCGGCACACGGCCTCCATCAGGGGCTCATCGGCGACGAGCTCCTTTTTCCCATACCGTCCAGGCACCCGCCCCGGGATGGATGCCACTCGCTCCACCACAGGCCTCCCGTCAGTCAGACCGCTTGCGCCGAACTGTTCACTGAATGACACGTCCTGGACCCCGGCGAAGTTTCAAAACCGCACGGCAGGGGGTGGAGGCGGCCCGGACTGGTTGAGCCGGGGGTCCATGCCGGAGGTGATCTTCACGCCACGGGTGAGGGTCAGACGAATATGCACTCCGTCAAACATCTTGTTGGCCGCCAGCGTGCGCCGCCAGCCTGAAGATTCGCCCGCGGTAAAGACGGAGCCCCTCCCACACGGCGTCGCTTCCCTGGACCGATGAGTCGAAGGGGCTGATCCCCGCCTGATCGCGCGGCAGGAGGTCGCCGTTGATGTTGACCAGGAGATTCCGGTTCGCCTGGGTGAATTTCCGGAGCATGGCCCACTCTCCACGGGAGCCGGTTCCTACCGGCTCCGGGCCGTGATGCGGTACCGACTCAGATGACGATAATACTCGAGACACCGGCCATGCAGACGGCTCCAGCGCTCCGGGACCCGGCCTCCACGGGGCCGGGGCCCCGGGAGCGGCTGACCGCCGACTCCCTCCAGGTGGGCGAGGTAAACTGTCCGGACCCGGTCTCGTTCTGATCGACGGGGCACGAGAATCGGCCAGAAGATCCAGGCTGACGCATGGCCCGCCGGCGGCCCGGCTCACCTGGCCAGGAAAGGATCACGCCCATGGCCGACGAGTGGACCTTCGCCCAGTCCAACCCTGGTGAACAGCTCGCCAGGCTCCACTTCTTCTCCATGCAGAAGCAGCAGGGGAAGAGGAACATTCCGTTCACCATCACCGTCCGTGAATACGTGACCGCACCCCAGGACCAGGCCCTGCGCTTCCTCGCGGAGGCCGATCCACAGACGAACCAAAAAACCATCCCCTTCACGCCCAGGGGGTGGGGCAGCACCCTGCTCAAGGCCCTCTCGGAATGCATCCGCGAAATTCACCGTTTTCCCTACGAGGCCGACGAACCGGGCCCGCCGGCCGGACCGGCCCCGGGGGTGCGCCCGGGGCGGTGAGCCGGCTCCTTCCCGGGCTCGAACCATGAAGATACGCGCCGCGGTCCTCGAGGAATTCGGAAAGCCCTTGGTCGTCCAGACCGTGGACCTGGACGCCCCCCGCAGGGGAGAGGTGCTGGTCAAGCTCCACGCGTGCGGAATCTGCCACACCGATCTCTACACCGCGAGCGGCGCCGATCCGGGAGGATACGTCCCCTGCGTCCTGGGGCATGAGGGAGCCGGGATCGTCGAACAGGTGGGAGAGGACGTGTCTCTGGTGGCGGAAGGAGACCACGTGGTCACCCTTTTCTCGCCCGAATGCGGCCACTGCGCCCATTGCCGGAGCGGGAGAACCAACATCTGCCTGGCCATTCGCGAGCTCCAGGGGAAGGGATACCTGCCAGACGGGACCACACGGCTTTCCCGGGACGGCGTGCCGCTGCGCCATTTCATGGGCACCAGCACATTCGCCGAGTACACCGTCATGCCCGAGATTGCACTGGCGAAGGTGAACCCCGAGGCGGCGCTGGAGACCGTGTGCCTGCTGGCCTGCGGCGCCACCACCGGCCTGGCGGCCGCCCTGTGGAAGGCCGAGGTGGAGCCGGAATCCACCTGCGCGGTCTTCGGGTGCGGGCTGGTGGGCCTCGGCGCCGTGGCCGGCTGCAGATTGTCCGCCTCCCGCCGCATCATCGCGGTCGACCTCTCGCGGGATCGCCTGGAGCTGGCCCGCCACCACGGGGCCACCCACACCCTGCTGGCGGAGGAGAACCCGGTGGAGCAGATCCTGGAGCTCACCGGCGGTTCCGGGGCCGACTTCACCTTCGAGGCGACCGGCAGGGTGGATGTCATGCGGCAGGCCGTCGAGGCGGCCCGCATGGGATGGGGCTTGTGCACCATCCTCGGGGTCGCCGGAAAGGGAGAGACGCTGAAGATCATCCCGCGCCTTCTCATCACCGGCCGGCGGGTCCAGGGAGGCAGCTTCGGCGGCGCCCGGGGGCGCTCGCAGGTTCCCCAGCTGGTGGAGCTGGCGCTCCAGGGAAAGATCGACTTGGAGAGCCTGGTCTCCCACCGCCTCACCCTGGACGAGGTCCATCGAGGATTCCAGTGGATGGAAGCCCGGGACGGCATCCGCTCGGTGATCCGCTTCGATTCATGAGCCGCATCCCTCCCGGGAAGGAGGCACACGGGTGATCCTGGAGCATTCGATGCATGAGACCTGGCTATCGAACACCTACCTGGTGGCCGACCGGCCCGGCGGCCACGCGGTGATCATCGACACCGGAGGCCCCACCGGACCGATCCTGGAAGCCATCGGCGCGTTGCATGTCACGGTGACCCACGTGCTCTGCACGCACCACCACGTGGATCACGTCCAGAACAACGCCTTCTACAGGAGGCGTTTCGGCTGTCCCGTTGCCGGCCACCCGGCGGAGCGCGCCTGGTTCGACCGCCTGGACCTGCTCCTGGAGGACGGTGACGAGATAGCCACGGGCGGGCTGCGGATCCGCGCGCTCCACATTCCCGGACACACCCTGGGCCAGCTCGGTTTCCTGGTCAACAGGGAACGCGTTTTCACCGGTGATACGCTCTTCCGGCGCAGTGTCGGCGGAACGCGCGGCCCCGGCCACACCACCTTCGAGGACCTCCATCATTCCATCATGGAGCGGCTCATGAAGCTGCCGCACGCGACCCTGGTGCATCCAGGCCATACCCAGCCCACCGATATCGGCGACGAGTGGAAGCACAACCCGTTCATCCGCGCCTGGCGACATGCGGACGAGATCATCGAGAGGCCCTGCCTGGCCCTGGGCCGTCCGGCCACTCTTCTCCTGCGGGCCCGCGACTACGATGGCGGCAGCAAGTGCTGGGTCCGGTTCGAGGACGGGGGCACCCTCGACCTGGTCCCCGGCTCCCGGGTCCGGCGCCTGGACGGCTAGCCCCGGCGTCTCACGGGGGCTCCGGATCGATGCCCAGTCCATGCGCGAGACGGTTGTAGTAGTTGAACAGGGCCGTGATCTGGACGATCTCGTGAATCGCCGGGTCGGTGAAGCCGCACCGCCGCAGCGCCCCGATGTCCGCCCGGGACATGGCTCCGGGAGTTCGGGTGAGCTTGACGGCGAAATCGAGCATCCGGCGCTCCGCCGCCGGCAGGTCCGCCTGGAGGTAATCCTCCATCACGGCCCTCGCGCGCTCGACACCTCCCGGCTGATCCTGGATCTCCGCCCGGAGATCCTGCCCGTGGGCCTGGATTCAGTAAAAGCAGTCGTTGGCGCGGGAGACAGCCGTGGCGATCATCTCGCGGCGGGCCCGCGTCAGGGCGTGGTCCGGCGCCTGCATCAGTTCCAGGTAGAGCTGGGTGGAGATCCTCAGGACGCGAGGATGGAGGCTCTGGATCTGCAGGATATGAAAGACCTTCCCCGTCCGCTTGAGGGCCGACTCGTAGAGGCTCCCGAGCAGGCCCGTGGCCTGTCCGGGATCGATGGTGCGGATCCAGGCCATCGGCTGATTCTCTCACACCTGGCGCGAAAATTCACACTTTCTCCAGCTTCCGGAGGCCCCCTGGCCCGGCCGCCGCCCGGGCGCGCACACCCGGCTCTTGTGGAGAGGATGCAAGCTGTCTAGACTGGCTCCCAGCTCGGTTGTCGCCCGAGAGCCCGCAACTTCAAAGGAGGGAGGTGGCAGTTGGCGACCACACGGCGGCAACAGGTCGTGCTCATCGAACCGGATATCAATGCGGTCACCCGGCGTTTCAGCTTCCCCAGCATCGCCAGCTACCCTCCTCTCGGCCCGGTGCGCCTGGCCGCCCAGATCGACGGGGGAAATGTGGAAATCGTCGATTTCCGGATCAAGGGGGAACGGGAAAAGTTTTTCCGGCGCATCCGGAACGATGCGCCGGCCGTGGTTGGAATCTCCCTCACTTTCACCTCCAACGGCGATGAGGCGATCAGCGCCACCCAGAGGATCCGCCAGGCATCGCCGTCCACTGCCATCGTCCTGGGAGGGACAGCCGCCTCGGAAGACCCGGCCTCCTTTTTCGATGCGCCGGTCGATTTCATCTGTCACCGGGCGGGCGACCTGGCGTTCGCGGCGCTGGTGCAGGAAATCCGCACCACCGGGGCCGTTCCGGATCGCTTCCCCGGTTTCTTTCACCGGGAGGGCGATCAGTGGGTCCTGGACCCCGGGCCGCCGGCTCTCCCGCTCTCCGATCTGCGCCCGTTCGCCTGGCATCTGCTTCCCGCCCGCTACTGGCGCGCCTATTTCCAGGGCTGCCGGCCCACCGGCATCGGCCAGAGCAGCGAGGGGTGCCCTTACGACTGCACCTTCTGCAGCGTCTGGAAGACTCATGGCCGGCGCGTGAACCTCGCCTCTCTCGCCAATATCCAGCATGACTTCCTGTCCTTGCCGCGCTCCGTCCGCGGCTTCTTCTTCGCCGATGACATCTGGATGCAGGCCAGCGAGCGGCAGGTCCAATCGCTTTACGATCCTCTCCTTGAATGGATGGTCGCCGATTATCTGCCGCGGCGCGGCGATTTCTGGCTGACGGTCGAGACGCGCACCGATCTCTACCTGCGCCAGGAAGCGCGGTTCAAGGCCTGGATTTCCCGGGCGGGACTCAAGAGAATCTTCTTCGGCGTGGAAGCCGTAACCGACGAACAGCTGAAGTCCTACAGCAAGCGCAACACGGTTGATCAGAACAGCGAAGCCATGCGGCACGCCACCGAAGCCGGTGCCATGGTCACCGCCCAGTTCGTCATTCCATGCGATGCCGATCGCGCCCATTTCGATGAGACCATCCGGTTCATCAAGGCCCACAGGCGCTGGATCCGCAATGCGAATTTCACCATTGCGACCCCGCTGCCGGGCACGGACCTTTACCAGGAGGCACAGCGCCGTTTCCCTGACCTGGCGGACCGGATGACGGTGGCCCATTCCGCCTTTTCCCTGTTCACCGCTCTGACTCCCACCCGGCTGGAAGTGCGCGAGTTCTACGAGCAGGTGGCGCGCCTCTTCCGGGAAGCCAACCAGGTCCAGTTCAGCTTCGGGATCGTCAAGCAGCTCAGCCTGATGGGACTCCACTCCCCCTGGCTCATTCCACGGCTTGCGCGAGTCCCCAAGGCTCTCAAGGCCTTGACCGATCCGCTCACTTACCTGGACGTTCACCGGAAGGTCCAGGGCAACCGGCTTCTGGGAAGCATGGTTGCATCGCCAGACCCCATCCGCCGGCCCCAGCCCCAGGTGGAGGGATCCTCCCTGGCGCGGTGACCGGCCATGGCGGCCGCCGGACATGCACCGCCGGGCCGCCCCTTCTCAGCTCTGGGCGCACTCATCGTTGTCTGGGCCAGCCTGGCCATGGTTCCTCACCCCACGCCGGGGGCGGCCGGCGGCGCGGGATGGAAACGGGCCGACACGGAGCACTTTCTCCTCTTCAGCAACGCCAGCGACCGCGCCACGCGCAAGGTCGCGCTGCGCCTGGAGAAGCTCAGGCTGATCCTGTCGCACTTCTTCCAGGACATCGAAGTGCGCTCGCCCGTACCGACCTATATCTACATTTTCAGGAACGCATCGACGTTCCAGCCTTTCAACCCGTGGGCCGAACGAAGTCCCACGGCCACCGCCGGGTTCTTCTCGCCTGGAGTGAATGCGAACCGCGCCGCCATCAACATCGGTCTTCCGGGCGCACCGTACGGGACCGTGTACCATGAGTACGTCCACTACATCATTCATAACAACTTCATCGGCGTCCCCCTCTGGCTGGATGAGGGCCTGGCCGAGTACTACAGCACTTTCCGGAGCAACAAGAAGATAGCTGAAATCGGGAGACCCGTGGCTGACCATGTCCACTGGTTGATCCATCATCGGCTGATTCCGCTCCCGGTGCTGTTCTCGATCACCCGCGACTCCCCGCAGTACCACGGGGATTCCAAGAGCGGCATCTTCTACGCCGAATCCTGGGCGCTGGTCCACTACCTTCTGCGCGGGAATCCGGTCCGCACTCCACAGACCGTCCATTTTCTCGAGCTCCTGGACCGGGGGAGCCCGGTGGATGAAGCGTTCCAGGCGGCCTTCGGCGTGACCTACCAGGAGCTTCTGATCGAGCTTCTCCAATATGTGACGGCCGACGACCTCTCCGGACGGGCGAGCTTTCCGTTCACGCGCACGAACATCTCGGACCTTGGTTTCCAGGCGAAGGTGCGCATCGAGCCTCTCCGGCCGTCGGACGCCCTCTGCCGCCTGGGCGATCTGCTCGCCCACACCCAGCCCGAGAAGACGAGAGAAGCCGGAGAGCTTTTCGCCGAGGCCCGTTCCCTGGACCCATCCAGCCCCTTGCCCTATGCCGGGCTGGGAGAGCTGAGCCTGGCCCGGAAGGAGTATCACCAGGCGGCTGCCCTTCTCGCCCAGGCGATGGACCGGGATCCGCACAACGCTCTCTATCCCTTGCTGCGGGGAGAAGCCTACCTGATGCAGGTGGCAAGGACGCTGCCGCCCTTGCTGCCCGGCCAGTTCCGGATCCCGGCCCATCCCCCGCTCCTGGATCAGGCCCGCCGCATGTTCCGGGCGAGCCTGGCCATCGATCCCGGCCGCGGGCATGCATACGCCCGTCTGGGAGAGAGCTTCCTGATCGGCACCCAGGATGCCGTACCCGGCATCCAGGCGCTCGAGACCGCGCACCGGCTGCTGCCGAAGGAGACGAATGTGGTCTACAACCTGGTGCTCCTCTCCCTGGACCGCGGCGAGCGGGACAAGGCCAGGGCCCTGGTGGAGGAGGTCCTGGCACCGATCGCTCCGCCCGCGCAGACCGCCAGCGCGCGAGCCCTGGTGCTGGACGCTCATCTGGCCCACCTGGAGAAGCTGATTGCAGGGGATGAGATTCCGGAAGCGCTTGCCCTGATTCGCAAGCTCCTGCCGCGCCTCCCTGACAGGGAGCCCCGCAGCCTGGCGGCGCGGCAGCGAGACCAGCCCGGCCCGATCACTCAACGAAGCCTTCTCCAGGGCCAATCCCGGCGCGCCCTCCAGCTCTTCCCGGAGGACGATCGGGACGCCCGACAACGCTGGTTGGAGAACCTGCAGAGCCAGTGTGACCACACGGAGCTCTGCGATCGCCTCGAGAACATGCTCGATAAACTCCAGGACATGGAAGGTCCGCACCAGGAGGCCCCCGCAGCGCCCAGCTCTTTCCTCCGTCCTCCGACTCAGGGGGCCATGGATCCAGCCGCCCCGCGGTGACTCCCAGCGAACCGCTCGCGACATGCGGCCATTCGTCAGTGCTAACCTGGAATCCGTGGCCCGGTTCCGGGCTGACCGGCCCAGGGTTGTTCAACAGGACGCGCCCGTCTTCGTGGGGGAGATCACGCCATCGCCTCGCCGCCTTCGTCCCTGAACTGGTTTGCCGGCTTCTACGCCTCGGCCCTGGGCAAGAAGGTGGCCATGGCGGTGTCCGGCATGGTCTTGTTCGGGTTTGTCTTGGCCCATGTGGCCGGCAACCTGAAGATCTTTCTCGGGCAGGCGGAGTTCAATGCCTACGCCCGGTGGCTGCGCCAGGTCGGCGAGCCGGCGGTGCCCCACGGCGGCTTGCTCTGGCTGACGCGCCTCATCCTGCTGGCCTCCGTGGCCGTCCACATCACCGCTGCGCTCCAGCTCGCCCGAATGAACCGGCACGCCCGCGGCTCACGGTACGTGCTGAGGAAAACCGTGCAAGCCGGTTACTCCGAGCGCACCATGATCTGGACGGGGCTTCTCGTCGCTCTCTACGTCGTCTACCACATCATGCATCTCACACTGGGCATCGCCCATCCCCATTTCTTGCCGGAGGATCCGTACCGCAACGTCATCTCCGGCTTCCGCGTGGCGCCGGTCTCGGCCGTTTACATTGCCGCGAACCTGCTGCTGGGGCTCCACCTTTACCACGGCCTGTGGAGCATGTTCCAGTCGCTGGGGTGGAACCATCCGCGCTACAACTCCTGGCGGCGAATCTTCGCCGTTGTGTTCGCGGTGGTCGTCACCACCGGCTTCGTCGCTGTCCCGCTGGCGGTCCTGGCCGGAGTGATCTCGTGATACGAGGGAGACCATCTTGACCCTCGACTCGCACGTGCCCTCCGGCCCGCTGGCCGGCAAGTGGCGGCGCCACCTGGACCAAATCAAGCTGGTGAACCCGGGCAACCGCCCCAAGTTCACCGTCCTGGTCGTCGGCACCGGGCTGGCCGGGGCCGCGGCGGCCGCCAGCCTGGGTGAGCTCGGTTATACCGTCAAGTGTTTTACCTATCATGACAGCCCGCGCCGGGCGCACTCCATCGCGGCCCAGGGAGGCATCAATGCGGCCAAGAACTACCGCAACGACGGGGACAGCATCTGGCGCCTCTTCCACGACACCATCAAGGGCGGCGACTTCCGCTCGCGGGAGGCGAATGTTTATCGCCTGGCCGAGTCAAGCCTGAACATCATCGATCAGGCCGTGGCACAGGGAGTCCCCTTTGCCCGCGAGTATGGCGGGCTTCTGGACAACCGCTCCTTTGGCGGCGCGCAAGTCTCCCGCACCTTCTATGCCAGGGGCCAGACCGGCCAGCAACTCCTGCTGGGCGCCTACCAGGCCCTGTCGCGGCAGATCCATTCCGGCACGGTCTCCCTCTACGCCCGCCACGAACTGCTCGACCTGGTGGTGGACCGGGGCCGCGCCACCGGGATTGTCGTCCGCAACCTCTTGACCGGCGGCATCGAGTCCCACGCCGGCCATGCCGTGATCCTGGCCACCGGCGGATATGCCAACGTCTTCTACCTCTCGACCAACGCCAAGGCCTCCAACACCACGGCCATCTGGCGCGCCTACCGCCGCGGCGCGTTCTTCGCCAATCCCTGCTTCACCCAGATCCATCCCACCTGCATCCCGCAGGCGGGGGACCACCAGTCCAAGCTCACCCTCATGAGCGAGTCGCTGCGCAATGACGGCCGGATCTGGGTGCCGAAGAAAAAGGGCGATAGGCGCCCGCCCGCCGCCATTCCGGAGAGTGAGCGGGACTACTACCTGGAACGCAAGTACCCCACCTTCGGCAACCTTGTTCCGCGGGACGTGGCCTCGCGCAGCGCCAAGGAAGCGGTTGACAGCGGGCATGGAGTCGGCCCGCGGGCCAATGGCGTCTACCTGGATTTCAGCGACGCCTTCCGCCGCCTGGGAAGGGAGACCCTTGCCGGCCGCTATGGCAACCTTTTCGAGATGTACGAGCGCATCACGGCCGAGAACCCGTACCAGGCGCCCATGCGGATTTTTCCGGCCCCCCATTACACCATGGGCGGGCTCTGGGTGGATTACAACCTCATGAGCAACCACCCCGGCCTCTTCGTCATCGGGGAAGCCAACTTCTCCGACCATGGCGCCAACCGTCTCGGTGCCAGCGCGCTCATGCAAGGCCTCGCTGATGGATACTTCGTGGCTCCTTACACGGCGGCGGGATACCTGGCCGCGCACCTGGGTGAAATGCCGGACACGAAGTCGGACGCATTCCGCGGCGCCGAGGACGCGGTTCGACAGCGGCTTCACAGGCTGCAGGCCGCTCATGGCCGGAGAACGGCCCTGTCCTTTCACCGGGAACTGGGGCGCATCCTCTGGGATGAGTGCGGCATGTCCCGGAACGCCGGCGGGCTCCGGCAAGCCCTGGAGAAGATCCCCGCCCTGCGCGCCGAGTTCTGGGACAACCTCGCGGCGGTGGGAGACGGAGAGGGGCTCAACCAGACCCTGGAGACCGCCAACCGGGTGGCCGACTTCCTCGAGCTGGCCGAGCTCATCTGCCGCGACGCCCTGGAGCGCGACGAATCCTGCGGCTGTCATTTCAGGGAGGAGCATCAGACAGGCGACGGCGAGGCCTTGCGCGTGGATGACGCCTTTGCCCACGTCTCGGCCTGGGAATACGGCGGGGCCGATCGCCCCCCCGGCCTGCATCGCGAGCCACTCGCCTTCGAGAACGTCCACCTGTCCCAGAGGAGTTACAAGTGATGCGGGTGAAACTCAAGATCTGGCGCCAGGATGGCCCCGGGGCCCCCGGCCGCCTGGCGGACTATGAGCTGGACCAGGTGAGCCCCGACGCCTCCTTCCTGGAGATGCTGGACCTTCTCAATGAACGCCTTCTGGAACAGGGAGACCGCCCCGTGGCCTTCGAGCACGATTGCCGCGAAGGGATCTGCGGCTCGTGCGGCATGATGATCAACGGCATGGCGCACGGGCCGCAAGCCCGCACCACGGCCTGCCAGCTCCACATGCGTCATTTCTCCGATGGCGATCTCATCCAGATCGAGCCCTGGCGCGCCCGCGCCTTTCCGATCATTCGCGACCTGGTGGTCGATCGGAGCGCCTTCGACCGCATCATCCAGGCCGGCGGATATATCTCCATTCGCACCGGAAGCGCCCCCGAGGCCAATCTCATCCCCGTGCCCAGGGAGGCCGCCGAGCAGGCCTTCAACGCCGCCACTTGCATCGGCTGCGGCGCCTGCGTGGCCCAGTGTCCCAACGCCGCGGCCCAGCTCTTCACCGCCGCCAAGGTCGCCCACCTGGGGCTGCTCCCGCAAGGACAGCCTGAGCGGCTGGAGCGGGTCGTCCGCATGACCGGCCAGATGGAAGAGGAAGGCTTCGGGAGCTGCTCCAACTATCGCGAATGCGAGGCGGTCTGTCCCAAGGAGATCTCCACCGACTGGATCGCCCGGATGAACCGCGATTTTCTCAGGGCCCGCATCCGCGGGATCACGTAACGCCGCATCCGCTCAGGCGCCGCACCTGGCTGGCGCCGGGCGGGCTCCAGCGGTCGGTACCCACCGGCCGGCCGCGCGCCCGATCAGGGGGACGGGAAGGCCTCGCGACGGATCTTGCCCGTGGACGCCAGCAGCTTGACCTGCGCCATGTTGTACCTGAGGATGGCACGCGCCAGGTTGAGGGTGGCGCCGGCCAGGGTGTCCTCGGCGCCCAGGACTTCCAGGGCGAGCGCCGTGCCGGCCTGGAAACGAGCCTGGTTGAGGCGCAGGTTATCCGTGGCAGCCTGGAGGCCGGCGTGGGCCAGGGGAATCTCTTCCCGGCTGGCCCGGAGATCCGCCCGGGCCGCTAGAACCTCGCCCCGGGCCCGGTCTTCCACCGCCCGGGCCGAGATCTCGGCGACACGCCGCTCGGCCCGGCGCTGGGGGAGACGGCTGAAACGGGCCGGCGAAAGATCCCAGAGGAGCAGGGCCTGGTTCCGCGATCCCCTCTCCAGGTCGTCGATGTCGGTGCCGATCTCCGTCCTGCGTATCTCCGCCACCAGGTCCGGTCCATAGATTTCCCAGCGAGCCGCGGAAAGCGCGTCCTCCGCCGCATGCACCCGGCTCCGCGCCGCCTGCACATCGGGGCGATCCGGGATGCCCTCCGGAGCCGCCGACCCCTGGCTTTCGCGGCCAAAGGAACGCGGCTCCAGGCGATCGTCCGCCGGTTCCAGGAGCATGGCGGGATCCAGATGAAGCACCGTGGCCAGCCGCATGCTCGCTCCGTCACGCAGGAGGCGCGCCTGGACCCAGGCCTGCCGGTCGGCCGCGAGCTTGGCCCGGGCCAGAGTCACATCGCTCCCCTCGCCCACACCGCCCCGGGAACGCGCCTCGACAATTCTCAGGAACTCCTCGCTCCCCTTGACCACATCTCCGGCGATGCGGACTCCCGCCGTCGCCAGGAGAACATCGTGGTACAGCTGGCTCACGCGCACCAGCAGCTTCTGCTGCACATCCAGAGCCAGGAGGGTGGCGGCGCGCAGGCCGTTCTTCTCCGCCATGGCCTGCCGCAAGCGCGAGCCGAGGTTGGATCGGTAGGTCAGGGCCACGTCCGCCCGGTAGGTAGAGAAGGTGACATCCCTCAGCTTCCCGAAGCTTCCCTGCACGCGGCCGTCGGTCCGCCCGGCCAGGGCACCCACTTCCAGTGAGGGCAGCAACTCCCCCTGGGCGACGCGATGCTTCCCATGGGCCACCTGCTCCTCCGCCCGGGCCAGGGCCAGGTCAAGGTTTTCCGACAGGGCCACGTCCAGGGCCTCGCCCAGGGCCAGAGGCCGGACGGGCCCGGTGGCCACATCCCCTTCCCGCGGGCCCAGGGCCACGGAGATCCCGGACAGAGCCTCCGGCACGGGCTCGGCGCGGGCGGGGGGCGCGGCCAGGCCGGCGCAGGCTGCGCACCACAGGAGGACCAGGGCCGCCGGCCCTGCACCGCTCCGCGCTCTTCCCGGGCGGGACCGGCCGTTCACGGCTCCCTCCCTTGCTCCTCGACCTGCAAGAACTGCCCCTCGCGAAGATCCGGGCCGCCGTTCAGGACAACCAGCATTCCTTCCTCGACCCCGTCACCCTGCACGGTGAGCGCGCCGTCGCCGCCTCCGGCGTCGACGGCTACCTTGTGGGCCTTCCCGTCCCGCACCGCCCAGAGGAAAGCCCCCTCCGCCGTCCGGCGAACCGCCGCGGCGGGAACATCGAGGCGGCCCGTGGGCACCTTCAATTCGAGATGAACGGTGGCGTACATGCCCGGGCGCAGTTCCGTGCCTTCAGGGTCGACATCCAACTCGGCGCGCATGGTGCGGGTATCGTTGCGCAGCGCCCCGGCGCAGCGCGAGACCGGGACACGGAGGTCGCGCCCCGGTAGAGCGTCCACCTCGACCCGCGCCGGAAGTCCGGGCCCCACCTCCGGCACCAGCGCCTCAGGCACATGCACCACCAGCCGCAGGTGATCGGTGCGCGCCACCTCCAGGACCGGCTCGCCGCCGTCCGCTCCCTGGACCACCAGCGCCCCTGTATCCACCAGGCGCCGGGCCACCATGCCGTCGAAGGGCGCCCGGATGACCGCGAAGGACTCCAGCGTCTCCAGCCGCGACTCCTCGGCCCGGGCCACCTCGATCTCCGCCTCGGCGACTTTCACCCGGGCCATCGCCACTTTCTCCCCGGCCCCGGCGGCGTCCACCTCCTGCGGCGTCACCGCCATCGGCTCCGATGCGGCGAGACCGGCGAACCGATGGTGCGTGATGCGGGCCTGCTCGGCGGCAGCCCGGCGCTCCAGGAGCCGGGCCTCGGCCGCCTGACGGTCGGCCCGGGCCTTGGCCAGCTCGGCCTCCACCCCGGGAACCTCCAGGACGACCAGCGGGTCGCCCTTCCGGATCCGCGACCCGATATCGACCTTGACCTGGCGGACATACCCGTCCACCCGGGAGTGCAGGAGGGCCCGCTCGTACGGCTCGAAGCTCCCCGGGAGCGTCACCTCCCGGCTCCGGGTCAGCGGGCGCAGACGGGCGGCCCGCACGCGGACCCCGCCGTCCGCGCCGGTTTCCGGACCAACCGTGGGGCCCGGGGCCACCTCCCCCCGGGTCGCCGGATCCGGAACCGGCGGAGCATCGTTGTCCTGGACCGCACAACCGCACACGAAGACCAGAAGGCCCAGGCCGGCCAGACTCCGTCCCCGGGGGGCGCCCTGGCGCCGCTTCTCGAGCCGTCGGCCGGCATCCGCCGTCCGATCGCAGGGGGAGACTCTCACGCGGTCTGTCCCGCCAGGCCGCCGAGCCCATCCGGGTCTGAAAGTCTCGATCCGGACCCTCTCTTCAAGATGACGTACAGGCAGGGCACCACCACCAGCGACAAGAAGCCCGCTCCCAGCACCCCGCCGATGATGGCCCGGGCCAGGGGTGCATTGGCCTCGGCTCCGGCCCCTCCCACCGCCATCGGAATCAGCGCGAGAACCGTGGAGAGGGAGGTCATCAGGATGGGCCGGAGACGCACCTGGCCGGCGCGGCCCACCGCCTCCGGCGGCCGCATGCCGCGGGCCAGCATCTTGTTGGCGTAGTCGACCAGGAGGATGCTGTAGGCCACCACCATCCCCACGATCATGATCACACCCATCGCCGCCATGAGACTCAGGTAGGTCCCGGTGAGCAGCAGGGCTGCCGTGACGCCGATCAGGCCCAGGGGGACGGTCAGCAGGATCACCAGCGGGTCGAGGAACGACTGGAACTGGATCACCATGACCAGGTAGACCAGGATGATGGCCAGAAGCAGTCCTCCGAGAAACTGGTCGAACGCCTCCCTCATGCTGCGGACCTCGCCGGAAAGAGTGTAACTGTACCCCTTGCCGACGAACTCCGGGCCGGTGAACTCGAAGTATGGCCCGCGGTCCGATGCGTGCAACACGGGCCCCAGGACCCTGGACGCCGCCAGGCGGCGCTCGATGGCGCCAACCACGCTGCCGATATCGTGGCTCGGGCGGACCCCCGCATAGACATCCACGACCCGCGTGATGTTCCGGTGGCTGATCACCGCCGGCCCGGTCCTTTTCTTTATCCGGGCCACGGTGCGTAGGGACACCGGCGCGGCATTGTGGACGCCGGTGATCGGAATATTCCGGAGGGTCTCCAGCGACACCAGGTCGGCCTCCGGATACTGCGCGCCGATGAAGTAATGGTTGCCGTTGTGCTCATCAATCCAGAAAGCCGGGTCGAAGCCGATGCTGGAATTGGTGGCCGTCACCAGGTTTTTCATGATGTCCTCGACGGTCACGCCGGCGTAGGCTGCCTTCAGCCGGTCAATTTCCAGGTCGAGGATCGGGTAGTCCATGCGCTGGGCCGTGCGCACATCAACGGTGCCGTCCACCCGGGAAGCCTCTTGGCGGATGAGTTCAGCCAGACGGTGTGCGGTGGCCAGATGGCTTCCCGACACCTGGATATGGATGGGAGCCGGCTCCCCCAGGTTGACGGCCGCCGTCAGAAGGCCGCCGGTGTCAAAGGAAAACTTCACGCCCGGGAACTGGTCGCGCAGGACCTCGCGCAAGCGCGCCACGGTCTGGAACGAGCCCGGCCGGCCCTTCTTCCCCTTGAGCTGGACGAGAATGAAGGCGTCCATGGGACCGCTGTTGGGAGTGTAGGCCGCGGGCCAGTCCATGAGCACGCCGAGATTCGAGATCAGAATGCGCAGGTCCGAGTCGGGATACCGTTCCACCACGGGATACTCGGCATCCGGCTCCCCGGTCTCGGCCATGATGGCTTTCTCGACGGCAATGATGGTGGACTCGGTCTTCTCGATGCGGGTCCCCGAGGGAAGATGGACGAGAATCTTGAACTGCCCGGTGTCCACCTGGGGAAACAGTTCGCTGCCGGCACGGGACAACAGCAGGAGCGACCCCACGAACACCAGGGCCACCGAGACGAGGATGGGCCACCGCCAGCGGATGGCCCGGGCCATGAACCGGGCATACACGACTCCCGGTTTCCAGCTTTGCCCCGCCGGCTTCCCGGTCTCCCCCGGCTTCCCCTTGAGAAGCCGGGCGCAGAATGCCGGCACCAGCGTGATGGCAAACAGGTAGGAGGCCGCCATGGCCATGGTGGCTGCCACCGCCACGGGACTGAATAAATAACGGGCCATCCCTGAAAGAAAGATCACCGGGAGAAAGACCACGCAGAAGGTCACGGTGGAGATCAGGGCCGGGGCGGCCACTTCCCGGGTCCCGTTGAGCGCGGCGGCAAACGAGCTCTCGCCCTCTTCCATGTGGCGGACCACCGCCTCGACCACGACAATGGATTGGTCCACCAGGATGCCGATGACCAGGGCCAGACCGCCCAGGGTCATGGCGTTCAGGGTCGACCCCAGAAAGAAAAGGCCGATCATGGCCGCAAGGATCGACAGGGGAATCGTGATCAGGACGATCAGGGTCGAGCGCAACCGGCGGAGCAGGAGAAACACCACCAGAGCCGCGAAGCCGGCGCCCAGGAGCGCCTCGAGCTGGAGGGAGCGCAACGACCCACGCACGTAGACCGACTGGTCCAGGACCAGCCCCAGGGCCAGGTGTGCGGCCTTCGGATCCATCTCGCGCAGCCGCTGCTTGATCCGCTCGAGATTGCGCTGGATGGAGTTGACAATCTCGATGGTGTTGGCTCCGGGCTGTCGATAAATCGGGATATACACCTGCCTCCGCCCGTTGATGCGCACGATGTTGCTCTGGATCTGCGCCGAATCCTCGACCCGGGCCACGTCCCGGAGGAGCACCGGCGCCCCACCGCGAATCGCCACCGGGATGTCGTTGAGCTGCTCCACCCGGGGTAGCATGGCATCCGCGAAGATCTGGTAGTCAACACTGCCGGCCTTCATGTTGCCGGCCGGTATGAAGACATTCTGCTTCTTGAGGGCGTGGACCACATCCATGGGAGACAGGCCGCGAGACTCGAGCTTGGCCCGGTCCACGTAGGCGAGGATGCGGCGCAGCTTTCCCCCGTAGACCGCCGGCGCGATGACGCCGCGGATCGACTGCAGGCGGTTGCGGAGCTCGAAGTAGGCGACGTCGTAAAGCTCCTTCTCGTTCATGTCGGGGCTGGAGACGCTCACCAGGCACAAGGGGACGGAGGCCGTGGGATCAAACGGCATGATCATGGGCGGGATCGTTCCAGGAGGGAGGTAGAACATATCGCTGACGGCATAGGACGTGACCTGGCTCATGGCCGTGTCCAGGGTGATCCCCTCGTGGAAAAAGTCCTTCACCACCGACACACCCATCATCGCCTTGGCCTCCTGGTGCTCGATGCCGACGGACTGGCCGGTCCAGCGCTCCAGCCGGCTCATGATGTCCCTCTCCATCACCTTCGGCGGCATGCCGGGATAGAACGTCACCACCTGCACGGCAGGAGTCCTGAAGATGGGGAGAAGGTCGGCAGGGAGCTGGCGGTACGAGGTCACGCCCAGCACCACGGTGGCCAGGGCCACGACGATGATGACATGAGGATGCCGAATGGCGAGCCGGATCATGGGCGATTTCCCTTCCCTGGCAACGGAGCGCATCAGTATACATGCTGGGGGCCTGATCGCCCCACCGGGCGCGGGATCCGGGCCTCGCGGCCCGCGTGGGGAGGAGACCATCCGGGAGACGCGCTCCGCCCGTCTTCATAATAGATGACACCTTCGAAATTCCGGCGTCACGCTGCGTTCATGCCCGGCCATTAGGATGACTCCGTCATGTTCGCGACGGCCAGGCGGATCGCCACTGGGACTCTCCACGCACGCCACATCAATGCCCAGTGGGTTCACCTCCTGGATTTCCTCGGCATGAATATCGACTACGCGAGCTGCCGGGGAACCACCTTGCGCACCGCTGATGGCCGTCGCATTCCCGATTTCCTCTCCGGCTACTGTGTCTACAACATCGGCCACAACCACCCGGATGTCCTGGGCGAGCTCATCGAAGAGCTCCACCACGACGCGCCCACCATGCTGCAGAGTCATGTCCCGGTCCTGGCCGGAGAGCTGGCCGGGGAGCTCTGCCGGCGGGCCGGCGGCGGGCTCGAGAAAGCGTATTTCACCAGCTCCGGCAGCGAGGGGATCGAGACGGCCATCAAGTTCGCCCGGGCCCACACGCGGCGCCCGGGATTGATCTCTTGCCAGGGGGCGTTCCACGGCCTGACCATGGGCGCCCTCTCGATCATGGGAAATCCATGGTGGAGCGAAGGATTTGGACCCTTGCTCGCCCATGTCCATCCGGTTCCTTTCGGAGACCTGGGTGCCCTGGAAGAGCAGCTCTCCCGACGCCAGGCCGCGGCCTTCGTGGTCGAACCGATCCAGGCCGAGGCCGGCATCCGGGTGCCGGCGCCCTCATATCTGGCGGCCGCCCAGGATCTTTGCCGCCAGCACGGGACCCTCATGGTCCTCGACGAAGTGCAGACCGGTTTTCACCGCTGCGGGCCGTTTCTTGCCGCTCATTCCTACGGCCTGGAGCCGGACATGGTGGTCCTGGCCAAGGCCATGAGCGGCGGCCTGGTTCCGGTCGGGGCGCTCCTGATGCGGGATGAGATTCACCGTTCCGTCTACAGCTCCCTCTCCCGCGCCTTCATACAGGCCTCGACCTTCGGCGAGAACCGTCTCGCCATGCGCGCCGGCCTGAGATCGAGACTCGCGGGATTTGCCATGATCGAAGAAATCCGCGGGGCCGGCCTCCTGTGCGGGATCGCCTTCCGTCCCCCCACCAGCCGCCGCTTGAAATTCATGTACCATGCCTTCCAACGGATTCACCCGGGAATGTTCGGACAAATGCTGGTCTCCGATCTTTTCCGCCGAGAGAACATTCTCACCCAGACCTGCGGGAACAATTTCATGGTGCTCAAGGCAGCCCCTCCCTTGACCACCCATGAAGATCACCTACAAGCCTTCGTCGACGCCCTGGAGCGCACCGTACGCCGCATCCACGCCGGAACGGGCTTCTGGCGCCAGGGGCTGGGGATGATTCCCAGGGCTCTCAGGATCTGACGTTTGTCGCCGGCGGCGGGGAACAGCTAAGATCCGCTGGTCACCATGCATCTCCTCCTGGTCGAAGATGATCCCCCCATTCGTGACTTCATCCATCGTGCCTTGAAGGAAGAAGGGTACCAGGTGACCGCTGTCTCCACCGCAGAAGAAGCCCTCGGTCCCGCCCTCGGCGGTCTGCCCGACCTGCTCATCGTCGATCTCAATCTTCCCGGCATGGACGGGCTGGATTTCATCTCCAGGTGCCGCGCACAGGGTGTGACGGCCCCCGTGTTGATCCTCTCCGCCCGCCGCAGTGTGGACGAACGGGTGAAGGGCCTGGAGCAAGGAGGAGACGACTACTTGACCAAGCCGTTCTCACTGGCCGAGCTCCTGGCGCGCATCCGGGCGCTCCTCCGCCGGGGCGGCCAGAGCGCCGGTTCCCCGCAAGAACTGTGCGTGGGCGACCTGAAGCTGGATCTTCTCCGGCGCGAAGCGTGGCGCGGAACCTGTCTTCTTCCTCTCACCGCGAAGGAGTTCGCCCTTCTGGACTACCTGTGCCGGAACGCGGGACGTGTGGTGACACGAACCATGATCCTCGACCATGTCTGGGGAATGCGCATCGACCCGGCAACCAACGTGGTGGATGTCCATATCCATCGCCTGCGGGCCAAGGTCGAGGGGAACGGCCCCACGACACGGATCCGGACCATCCGAGGAGCGGGATATGTTCTCCAAAAGGCTTGAACGGCTGAGGGCCACGGCCGCCTGGCGGTTCTCGCTCCTGGCCACCGTTGCCTCCGCCATCGGCTCCGCCGCCGCCTTCCTGATCGCCTATCTCCTCGTGAACCACATCATCCGCACCCGAACCGACCAGTGGCTCTCTGGCGAGGCCGGCACCCTCCTGGATGTGGTGAATAGCGGCGATGGGACAGGGGAATGGCGGACGCTGGTCCGGGAAACCGCCGAGCACGCAGTCCAGGAGATGAACGGGGAAGAATGGTCGTCCGGCGACCTGCCGGTTTTCTTCCTGGTCACCGACCAGGGGGGCCATCCGGTGATGTGGGTGGGACCGGACGACGCTCAGCCGTTTCTTGCCACACTCCAGGCTGATGAACCTCCCGCTGAAGCGCCGCGCTCCGTCAAGGTGCCAGGCTGGAACCATCCATTCCGGGTTGTGGCCCACCAGACACGCCTGGGCGGAGGCACTTACCTCGGTCTCTCCGACGAGGGAGCCCTCCACCTTTTTGAGGCGGCAGCCTTCAGCATCGAGGGGCTCGACCGGCTTCTCTGTATGCTGAACACCTCTCTCGATGTGGCAGAGGCCAAAGCCGGAGCCCTGCGCCTGCACCGGGAACAGATCGATCTGTCCGTCCTCGCCCAAGAGCTGGTCGGGATCTACCAGGCTCCGGCCGAGGAGAGAGGCATCGAGATGAAGGCCGACTCCAGCGGCACCGCCATGGCCTGGCTCGACCCTGATCTGATCCGCCGCGCGGTGGCCAATCTCCTGGACAATGCCATCGAGCATCTGCCCCCTTCCAGCCATGTTCGCGTTTCCACACGCGTCCAGGCCGGCGAGGTGATCCTCGAGGTGGAGGATGATGGTCCCGGTTTCCCGGACGCGCTGCGCGACACGGTTTTCGAACGGTACGTAAAAGGCCCGGCCTCCAAGGGGTTCGGGCTCGGGCTTCCCCTGGTCCGCGCCGTGGCCATGGCCCACGGCGGCACCATCGCCATTCACGACCGCAAGCCGCGCGGCGCATGCATCCGGCTGTCCTTGCCCCGATTCTCACACGCAGATGCCGCTTGAAGTAGATGAAGAAGTTGTCACCGTACCGCCAGGATGTCTTCATCCGGTGGCATTAGAGTTTTCCTGTCACCTGTGAACTGGGGGGTGTCTGGTGTGGAGAGAGATTCATCGTGGCGCAGATTGCGGCAGTCGGTACGGCGTTCCCGGAACATTCCTACCGGCAGCCAGATGTCCTCCAGGCTCTCAAGCGCGTCTGGCGGAACATCGATCTGGACCACGAGAGACTGGCCAGGCTGAGCCGCAGGACCGGCGTTCGACGGCGGCATTTCGCTCTGCCGCTGGAGGCCTATCATGCCGGGTCCTCCTGGGGCGACTGCAACACTCTCTGGAGCGACCTCGCCGAGAAGCTCGGGGCCCGGGCCATCCTGGACGCGCTGGGACGGGCCGGGCTCCAGGTCGGCGACGTGGGAACGCTCATCTTCGTTTCGGTGACCGGGCTGTCCACGCCGTCCATCAATGCGCGCCTGGTGAACCGGCTCGCTTTGCCGGTGACCGTGAGACGGCTTCCGCTCTTCGGGCTCGGCTGTGTGGCCGGGGACGCGGGCCTGGCCCGCTGCGCCGACCTGGTGGAACCGGGCCGGCAGGAGCGGTGGTGCTGCTTGCGGTGGAACTCTGCTCGCTGACCTTTCAGCCTGATGATACCTCGGTCGCCAACATGATCGCCGCCAGTCTCTTCGGTGACGGGGCCGCGGCAGCGGTGGTGGTCCACGATGCGGCAGGAGGCTCCGGCCCACGGATCGTGGCCACCCGGTCCGTCCTTTACCCGGGGACCGGACATGTGATGGGATGGAACATCTCCGAGCGCGGGTTTCATCTGGTCCTTTCTCCGGAGATCTCGGACCTGATCCGTGATCATCTGCCCTCGGATGTGGACGGCTTTCTGGGTGACCACGGCCTGCAACGGCACGATATCGGGGTCTGGATGGTCCATGCCGGCGGACCGAAGATCCTGACCACCGTGGACCACGCCTTGAACCTTCCACCCGGCGCCCTTGACCTGGCCTGGCACGGTCTCGAGGAGAAAGGAAACATCTCCTCCGCCTCGGTTCTCCTCGTTCTCAAGGAAACCATGGAATCACGCCGCCCCGCTGCGGGATCCTACGGCCTCCTGTTCGCCATGGGTCCCGGCTTCTGCAGCGAGATGATCCTGGTGCGCTGGTGACGGCGCCCGCACCACCGGGCCGAGCGGAGGACCGGCGCCGCGCCGGCCTGGCCGTGGTGGGAGGAGGGCCCATCGGACTGGCCACCGCCATTGCCGCGCGCCAGCTCGGCCTGGAGGTGGTGCTCCTGGAGCGCCGGCAACCGCCCCTGGAGAAGGCATGCGGCGAAGGGATCATGCCGGATGGCGTGGAGATCCTCTCCAGCCTGGGCGTCTCCCTCGCCCCCCCGGATGCCATGCCGTTTGTGGGCATCCGCTTCATTGATGGAGATATCGTCGCAACGGCCCGTTTCCGCGGCAGGCCGGGTCAAGGAATACGCCGCACCGTTCTGCAGGCAGCCCTTCTTCAGCGTGCCCGTGAGGCCGGGGTGCGCCTCCGATTCGGTGTCACGGTGCAGGGGTTGCATCCGGAAGGAGTCGACACCGACCACGGACCGGTCCCGGCCCGCTGGGTGATCGCCGCCGACGGCGCCTCGTCGCGCTTGCGAAGCGCGGTGGCACTGAACAGGACGGTTCATAGCCGGCGCTTCGGCCTCCGGCGGCACTACGCCATCCGGCCCTGGTCGGACTATGTGGAAGTCTACTGGGCGGACGGAGTGGAAGCGTACATCACGCCGGTCGGTCCTCGCCTGGTGTGCGTGGCGATGCTGACCGGCGCGGCGTCGCCTCGCTTCGATGAGGCCCTGGCGCGCTTTCCGTCGCTGGCTCACCGCCTCGGGACCGCACCGGTGGCCAGCCGTCTTCTGGGAGCGGGGTCGGTTTTTCAGTCGGTCCATCCGGTGGTCCTGGGCCGGCTGGCCCTGGTGGGAGACGCATCCGGATCGGTGGACGCCATCACCGGCGACGGGATCAGCCTGGGTGTCCACCAGGCCGTCGCCCTGGCGCGCGCCCTCCGCCGGGAGAATCTCTCCCTCTATGACGCCGCACACCGGCGGCTCATGAGACTGCCGTCGGCCATGACACGGCTTCTCCTCAGCGTGGACCGCAGGCGGCGAACCCGCCGTGCGGCTCTCCGGATGCTGCGGTCGGCTCCCGTTCTCTTCAACGGACTCCTGGGGCTGCACACTCGCTCGCTGTGGCCGGCCTCCACTCCGAAGGCGGCGCGCCCTCTCAGGCACTCGCCGTCGGGTGCCTCGACCCGATGACGCGCCTCTCTCGCGCCGGGCGCGGAGCCGCTCTCGCCCTGGCCGTTCTGGCCGCGGTCTTTCCCGTTCGCGGGGCATCGACGGGATCCTGGACCTTGCGGATCGATGGAGAGCACAGCTCGGTTGTCTTCCAGCTGGGTGCGACCTTTCATACCGTGCACGGAACGGTCACCGTGACCGGGGGGGAGATTCACTTCAACCCGGAGGGGGGCCAGGCCACGGGACGCGTCGTGGCCGATGCCACCAGCACGACCACTCACAACGCCAAACGCGACCGGGCCATGCACAAGAAGGTTCTCGAGAGCGGCACCTATCCCGATTTCGTCTTCACTCCCACGCGTATCCTGGGCCGGCTGCCCGAGGCTGGCGAGAACGACCTCGAGGTGGAAGGCCGGATGGCCATCCACGGGGGACAGCATCCCATGAAGGTGACCGTGCATGTGCGAAGGGAAGGACTCCATCTCCACGGAACCGCTTCCCTCACCATTCCGTATGTCGCATGGGGCATGAAGAACCCCAGCGCGGCCTTTCTCCGCGTTCACAAGGAGGTCGAGGTCTCGATCGAGATGGAAGGCACCGTGGTCCCTCCTGAACCCTGACCTGCACCGGGCCCGGCGTTCCGGGGCGCTGCATCGCGGGGCGGGGCTCTCACCGGTCGGGGTTCTCATCGCCGCGGGCGGGCGGCAGCCGCCGGTCCGGCTGGACAATGCGCCGCCGGGCGAGGACAATGGGTCTCCCGTCCCCCGAACCAGGATGGGCCGCCGCCGAGAGGAGCCCATGACCCGCCATGGCATGCCGCCTCGCCCAGATCCATGCCACCATCCCGATGCGGCTGGCGGGGAGCTGAAAGCGCCCTCCCCCGAGTGACCGGCGTGGGACGGCTGCTTCATGGCACGTCGAGCTGGTCGGCGCCTGGCTGGAAAGGGGTTTTCTATCCGCCGGACATGCGGCCCGCCGACTTCCTGGCCCATTATGCCGCGCAGTTTCCCACCGTGGAGGCGGACGTGACCTATTACCGTGTTCCCGGCACAGGGATGGTGCGGGGGTGGGACCGCAAGACCCCCGAGACCTTCATTCTCTCCGCCAAGTTTCCGCGCGCCATCGTTCACGCCGGCGATTCCCGCCGCCCCGACCCGGAGAAGATTCTGGTGGCCGAGACGGTGTGGCAGGAGACCCGGATGTTCCTGGACGCCATGGACGGTCTCGGTCACAAGTGCGGTCCGCTGGTTCTTCAGTTTCCCTACTTTGCCCGCTCGGTCTTTGCGGAGCCCATGGAGTTCCTGGCGCGGCTGGATCGGTTCCTGGAGCGGCTGCCTGGCCGCTTCCGGTACGCGGTCGAGGTGAGAAACAGGAACTGGATTGCGGAGCCGTTGCTCGAGGTGCTTCGCCGCCACGGCGCCGCGCTGGTCCTGGCGGACCTCCCGTACATGCCCCATCCGGAGGATCTCCCCGGCCAGATAAATCTGCTGACCGCCGATTTTGCCTATATCCGCCTGATCGGAGACCGCCGGGCCGTGGAAGCCCGCACCAGGACCTTTGACCGGATTGTCATCGACCGCCTCCCCCGCCTGGAGCGCTGGGCAGGGTTCATCAGGCATCTCATGGAGCGGACGGGAACGGTCTTCGTTTACGCCAACAATCACTTCGCGGGCCATGCCCCGGCCACCATCGGCAGGCTGGCCGACCTGGTCCTCTCCGTCTGAGAGGGCTATCTCCTCGATCACCAAAACGTCACTCTCCCCGGTTGCCCTCCGCTTATCTCCCGCAGCATCCCGCCTAGGCCAAAGTTCCCCCGCCTTTTCGGTGCCATCCAGCGTTTAAGTCACTATG
>JBHHYE010000026.1:0-47109 GCA_046757405.1 Acidobacteriota bacterium
GCCTCTTCTACCACTCCAACCGCGATCGAGCCGTGGTCGGGATCGCGCGGGTGGTGCGCCCGGCGTACCCGGACCCCACCGCCGGAGACCCGCGCTGGGTGGCGGTGGATGTGGTCCCGGAGCAACCTCTCCGCCGGCCGGTGCCGCTCTCCGCTCTCCGACACGATCCTCGCACCCGGGCCATGCCGTTGGTCCGGCAGAGCCGCCTCTCGGTGAGTCCGGTCACCCCGGCGGAGCTGGATGCCGTCCTTGAGCTGGCCGGGGGCTGATCCTCCGCCCGCCGTCCGGCTTCAGGCCTGCACCTTCAGCAGGCGCCCGCCGAGGAAAGCGAAGAGCAGGCCGTACGCCAGCAAGACCGCCGCTTCGGGCAGCACCGCGTCGACTCCCTTGCCGAAGGAGATCAGATCGTGGAGGGCGTCCATCATCCAGGCGGTGGGAAAGACATGCCCCGCGGTGTGCAGCCACCCGGGAACGATCTCGAGCGGCCACCAGCAGCCGCCCAGGCCGGCCATGATCATCCCCAGGAGCCAACCCACGGAATGGGCCTGGGCGGGCGATGAGAGAAAGGCGCCGGCGAACAGGGTGATACCGGCGGCAGCGAACGAGAAGGCCGTGACCACCAGCGCCAGGCCCAGGGGCGAATGTCCCCAGAAGAACTCGGCGCCCAGGATCCGGAACGAGCCGATGACGGTGCCCGCGGCGATGAGGACACCGGCCTGGAGCAGGGCCAGCATGACCAGGCCGGCGAGCTTGCCGGCCATCAGGCTGCCCGGGGTGAACGGCGCCACGGCCAACCGCCGGAGCACGCCGCTGACCTTCTCCTCGGTGAGATAGACCGTGCCGATGATGAGCACCATCATGATGATGAACTGGGTCATCATTCCCGGGACGGCCTGTCCGAACCCCTGGGGGACCGGCCGGCCGGTCCCGGCATAGGAGGTCTCCACCGCGACCAGCGGCTTCCTCCCCGCCAGGGCCCGGTAGGCCTGCAGCCGGTCCGCCTGCCGCCCGAGGGGCTCGGCCTCACCGGCGACCTGCCGCATCTCGACCAGGTTGCCGATCAACCGGGCGAGGCTCCGGGTCACATGCAAGGCCGCCACCGCGTTGGGCTCGCTGCGTGCCCCCGGGGCGGTGACCAGGAAGAGCGTGACCTGCTCCTTGCGCGCCACCGCGTCGGCGAACCCGGCGGGGATGAGAAGGGTCCGGATCCGCCCGGGATCCTCCTCCATCATCTCCTCGCCCGTCGCCTCCTTCACGGCGAAGTCCTCCCCCTCGAGCGTCTCCACCAGCGCCCGGGAGAGCCAGGAGACATCGCTGTCCACCACCCCCAGGGAGATGGTCGTGTCGGACGGCTCCCGGGCGCCGCCGCTGCTGGCGCTGCCAAAAAAAAGAATGAAGGCCACCGGCATGATCAGCATCCAGATGGCCGACGTGCGATCCTTGGCGGTGAGACGCACCTCGTTGGCGCCCAGGCGCAGGATGCGGAAAATCATACAGCCCCCGCGGCGGCGAAACGCCGGGCCAGGCGGCGGCCGCCCAGGATGACGCCGGCCGCGCCGATGAGCAAGAGGACGCCGGCGCGGGGCATGACCTCCCCCACGCCACCCTGGCGCTGGATCAGGTCCAGGAGACCCTGGATTCCCCAGTAGTTGATGGTATAGGGGGCCAGCCGGCGCAACGGGGCCGGCATCTGGCTCACCGGTATGAAGGACCCCCCCAGGAACGACATGCTCATGACCAGGACGGAGTGAAGGGTGGTGGCCGCGCGCTCGGATCGGGCCAGGCCGTGCACCAGGGTCGCCAGCCCGGTGGAGGCAAAGGCGATGGCGGCGACCTGCACCAGCGCTCCGGGAAGGCTCACGAACCAGTCGATCCAGCCCAGGGCCAGGCCGACCACCGCCAGGATGGCCATGGCGAAAGCGCAGAGGAGAAGCGTGAAGAGAATCTTCGCGGCGAGCACGCGCCCCAGCCCGGTGGGAGAAGAAAAGAGGCGGGAAAGGGTTCCCGCCCGTTGCTCGGTCATGAGATCGCGCATGCCGTTCTCGCCCAGAAACAGGATGGACATCAGGGTCACCATGGGAAGAAGCACACCGAAGATGTTGAAGCCGGAGGTGCCGTCCTCGTCCTTCACGGCGGGCGGGGCCGCGTGGGCGACGCGCTTCCGGACCTGCTCCAGGCTCTCGCCGGCCCGGGCGGCCAGCAGGACAGGCAGGGGGACATCCTCCTCGCTGGCGGTGTCGAAGACCACCGCCGGCGGGAACAGGTAATGGGCCAGCGGGCGGATCCGGTCGGCGAGGCTCACGACCAGTGTTGCAAGCTCCTCGTTCCGGGGAAACCGGGACGCATCCTCGTCCAGTCCGGAAAAAGTCTCCGCCACCTCTTCCAGAGGCTCGCCGACCACCCGGAGGCCGGCATCCAGGAAGACCGAAGAGACTCCGACCATCTCCTCCACCACCTGGGGCAGGATCGACTCGGCAGGGTTCTTGAGAAGGGTGAGGGTGGTCTCCTTGCCGTCGAAGAGATCGTCCGTGAATCCCTCCGGGATGATCAGCAGGGCCGAGGCCTCCCCGTCCTCCATCATGCGGCGGGCCTCGTCCTCCTCCTCGACGTTGACCAGGTCGAACTGCTCCTGAAACTGCGGGTTGCCACCGGCGTTGGACAGGAAGCCCGACAGGAATTTCTGGTCGTGGTCCACCAGGAGAATCTTGATGCGGGGCAAGCCGCCGTCCGAGTCCCGGGCGGGCCCGAAGGCGAGGCCCACCATGCCGGCGAAGGCCAGGGGAAAGATCAACATGACCACCAGCCCCACCGGCGTTCGCAGGCGGCGGCGAAAGTCCTTGGCCACCAGGCCCGTGATCAGGGCCATCAGTCGCGGAGCTCCCGCCCGGTGAGCTTGAGGAACACCTGCTCCAGGCTCGGTTCGCGGACGGCCACCTGCTCGATGGCCAGGGACCGGCCCAGGAGACCCTGCAGCAGGCGGGCCGTGCCACCTTCGCCCTGGACGGACAGCATGGCCTGGTGGTCCGCCAGGCTGACCGCCCGCACCCCGTCGAATCCATCCAGAGAGCGCCGCATCTCCTCGGCGGAGAACTGCCCCTTCACCGTGATCACTTCCCCCTCCCCTACCATTTTCTTGAGCTCGGCCACGCTCCCTTCGGCGAGGATCCGGCCGTGGTCCAGGACCGCCAGCCGGTGGCACAGCTCCTCGGCCTCCCCCATGTAGTGCGTGGTGTAGAGAACCGTGGCCCCCTGGCGACTGATCTCCCGGATCACGTCGAGGATGTTGATCCGCGCCTGGGGATCGACACCCACCGTCGGCTCATCCAGGAGCAGGACCTTGGGTTGATGCACCAGGCCCACGCCCAGGTTGAGGCGGCGCTTCATGCCGCCCGAGTAGGTCTTCACCCGGTCGTCGGCGCGCTCCGCCAGGCCGGTGCGCTCCAGGATGATCCCGACGCGCCGCCGGAGGGCCGCCCGGCCCAGCCCGTACAGGCCGCCCCAGAACGACAGATTCTCCCGCGCCGTCAGCTCCTGGTAGAGAGCCACTTCCTGGGGAACCACCCCCATGATCATCTTGACCGCGGTGGCGCGCGGGCTCATGGGCCGGCCATCCACCAGGACGGTGCCGCCGGAGGCCTTCAGGAGCCCGGCCAGAACCGAGATGGTGGTGGTCTTTCCGGCGCCGTTGGGGCCCAGCAGACCGAAGATCTCGCCGGGACGGGCCTCGAACGACACGTCGTCCACGGCCACGTGCGTCCCGTAAACCTTGCGGAGATTCTCGACCCGGATCATGACCGCCTCCCCAACTTGGTACGGCCGGACCGAGGTCCGGGTTCCTCAACCACCCGCCGGCCCGTGGCCGCCTCCCGGCCCGGCCGTGGGTGCGGCAGGGGCGCCCCGCAGCTCTTCCACATGCGCCTGCACCGACCCGGCCAAGGCCTCCAGATCGTACCCCCCCTCCAGGAGAGACACGATCCGCCCCCTCGATGTGGCGCCGGCCAGGCCGATCACCAGGCGGCTCATGCGCCGGAATCCGGCCGCCGTGACCTGTGTGGCCGAAAGGGGGTCGGCGGCGTGGGCGTCGAAACCGGCCGAGAGGATCACCACTCCGGGAGAAAACCGCTCCAGCTCGGGCAGGACGGCGCTCTCGAAGGTGCTCAGGTAAGCATCATCACCATCGCCCGGATCCATGGGGCAGTTCAGCGTGGCCCCCCGGCCCTTCCCGCGGCCGCGCTCGTCGACGCGCCCTGTTCCCGGATAAAGGGGCCACTGGTGCAAGCTAATGTAGTACACCGAGGGATCCTCCTCGAAGAGATGCTGGGTGCCGTTGCCATGGTGCACATCCCAGTCGACGATGGCCACCCGTTTCACACCATGGCGCCGCCTGAGGTAGGCGGCGGTCACGGCGGCGTTGTTGAACAGGCAGAAACCCATGGCCAGGGATGATTCGGCGTGGTGCCCCGGGGGACGGCACGCCACGAACGCATTGGACCATGTGCCGTCCATCACCCGATCCGCTGCCGCCAGCCCGCCGCCCGCGGCCAGCCGCGCCGCGTGGTACGACCCGGCGGAGATGGCGGTGTCGGACGAGTCCATGATCGGCCGGCCCCCCTGACATGCCTTCTGGACGCGGCGGATGTACTCTGCGTCATGCACCGCCTCCAGCCAGCAAGTCTCCACGGGCTCCGGCTCCAGGCGATCCAGATCGTCCAGGAGCCCGGCGCTCCGCAGGCGCCGGACAATCGTGAGCACCCGCTCCGGCTTCTCCGGATGTTCGAGGCCGGTGAGGTGGTCGGTGTAGAGCGGGTGAAAGACGAAACCCGTGCGGCCCATGGGGCCCCCTTCCCAGTCCGCTAGCGTGCCCCTCCGTCACCGGAATTGGTGAACAGGCTGATGCTCTTCTTGACGCGGACATCCGCGGGGATATCGAGCTTGAAGGTGTCTTGGGCCAGGGCGGTGTTGATGCGAACGTTCCGGAAGTGCAGCTCGGTGCGATCGCCATCTCCCTCCTCGTACCGCATGCCACGCGGGAGAAAGTCATGGTCGCCCACCCAGAGCAGCACCCTCCTGATTCTCTTCTCCACCGCCCGGCGGCGGGGCGTCAGGATGATCTGGTAGGTGCCCGCTTTCTTGTCCGCAGGGCCAAGGCTGATCCGGTAAAAATCCCGGAGCTGCCTCGATGTCTGCCCCATCCCGAACAGCTTGAACAGCCGGCCGGTGTTGGCCGCCCGGAGATCCTTCCTCTCCAGCAGCTTGTCGGCCGGAAAGTACTGCATGAGCGTGTTCTCGCTGATGATGAAAACCCGCTCGTCCGGCTCCAGGTACTCCCACTTGGCCTGGTCGGGGCTGGCATAGAAGAAACGGCCCGTCGACTCCAGCGGCTCCACCAGAATGGCGAGATTCTTCTCCTCGGAGAAATCGGCCTCCAGGGTCCGGATCTTCTCCTGAGCCTGGTCGAACCGGGCTAGGATGGTGTCCAGCCGCTGCGCCTCGCTGAGAGCGGGCAGGCTCACGTCGGCGTCGCCGATATCCAGGGCCACCGGTCCCACGGCTGGCGGCACGGCCGCGAGCACCACAGCGAAGAGGCGGATGATGATCGGGAGCTTTCTCATCGGGCGGAATCCGTGGAGCCAGGCTCCAGAAGATACGACTCATGCTACGGCAGGAAAGTGGCCAGCGCAAGCGGCCGCAGGCCGGCGGCGCTGCCTGAGACCCGCGCCGGAGGCCGATATCCCCTCGAGCCGGCGGGTCTGCGGGAGAAAGGAGGTCCCTTGCCTGTGGAAGACGCATGCTAGGATCCCCGCCCTGCCGGGAATGCTGCGCATGGGACGCCCCGTTCGCCCATGGTCATGGGCCGCGGATGGTGGCGCCGCCCGGTCAGGATGGATGGGGAGTTCCGCACCTTGACTCACGCCGGCCATGAGCCCCGCCTCGAGACGGTGACGGACCACCCTGTGGTGCGCCCCGTCCACCCGGCCGCGGCGGCGGAGAAGATCGGGCCATGAGCCTCTGGCGCCGCCTGCCCGCTTACCTGGCGACCGCCGCGGTGGGCGGCATGCTGCTCGCGGCCGGACTCCTGAAGGGGCTCGATCCAGCCGGCTTTGCCACGCAGATGCGGACCGATGTGCCGCTTCTGTCGGGCCTGGCGCCCCTCCTGGCGCTGGGGGGCATCGCGGGTGAGATCCTCCTGGGCACCGCCTACCTTCTGGGGTTCCGGCACCGCCTTCTGCTCGGCGTGGGAGGCGTGCTCATCCTGGTTTTTCTGGGTGTCACCGTTCCCAAGCTGGGAACCGATGACGCCGCCTCGTGCGGTTGCTTCGGGAACTTCGTGGTGCGCACCCCGGTTCAGGCGATCCGCGAGGATGCCCTCATGCTGGGCGCCCTCATCCTGGGGCTGGCCGGCGGCCGCGGCTCGCGGCTCACACGCTGGCGGGGCACCCTCCTGGCCCTGGCCGCCGCGGTAGGGATCGGACTGCCGCTAGCCGCGCCGTCCCTTCCCCTGGACAACTTCGCCACACGCCTGAAGCCGGGCGCCTCCCTGGCGGATCTCCAGCTTCTCGAGGCGCTGCCCGATCTCGCCTCCGGCCGGCATGTGGTCGTCCTGACCGAGATGAATCTGGAGAGCTGCGATGACGTGCCCGAGTCGTTCTACGCCTTTGCCGACGCCCACCCGGAGGCGCAGTACTGGATGCTGACACCCTCCGATGTCCTGTCCCGGGACGGAGCCACGTGGATCTGCCACTTCGGCACCGAGGTGGTGGAGATCCCGCGGGTCCTCCTGGATCCCCTTTACCGGACGCTGCCCCGTTCGTTTCTGGCCGAGGACGGCGTCGTCACAGAGACCATAGAGGGGCTGCCCGCGAGCCCTGTCCCCAAAGATCAAGGAGACTGATACGTGCGACACTCCCGGCTGCTTTCCACGGCCCTCTTCTGCCTCCTCGCCATGCTTCCCGCCGCCGTCCCAGCGGCCGCGGCAGGGGATACGGGCGGTCTGACCCGGCTCCTGCGTTTCCCGGACATTCACCGCGACCGGATCGCCTTCGTCTATGGCGGCGATCTGTGGATCGTCGCCTCGGAGGGCGGATTGGCGCGCCGCCTCACGTCTCACCAAGGACTGGAGCTGTTCCCCAAGTTCTCTCCGGACGGGAAATGGATCGCCTTCTCCGGGGAGTATGGCGGCACCCGGCAGGTGTATGTCATCAGCATCGACGGCGGAACCCCGCGGCAACTCACCTTTTATAACGATGTGGGACCCATGCCGCCCCGGGGTGGTTTCGACAACCGGGTGTTGGGGTGGACCCCGGACGGCACCCACGTGGTCTTCCGGGCGAACCGTCTGCCGTGGGGGGTGCGCATGGGACGCCCCTACAAGGTCCCGGTGGACGGCGGCCTGGAAACGCCCCTGGGCATCCCCGAGGGGGGTGGGGGGGATCTCTCCCCGGACGGCCGCCGCATGGCCTACACCCCCATCGACCGGGAGTTCCGCACCTGGAAGCGCTACCGGGGCGGCCGCGCCCAGGACGTCTGGATCTATGACCTGAAAAACGGCCGGGCGCGGCCTCTCACCCACGACCCCGGAACCGACAACCAGCCGGTCTGGGTGGGCGACACCATCTACTTCACCTCCGACCGGGAGCCTTCCCGCAAGCTCAACCTCTATGCCGTCGATCCGGCCTCCGGAGCAATCCAGCCGGTCACCCACCATGAAGAGTACGACGTTCTCTGGCCCAGCGGCGGACCCGAGAGCGTGGTCTACGAGAACGGCGGGTTCATCTGTCGCTACGATCCGGCCCACGATCAATCCGTACGCGTGCCGATCCGGGTGTCCGGCGATCGGCCAGACGCCTACCCGGTTCTCAAAAACGTGCAGGACTGGATCACCTCGGCGGAGATCTCGCCCAGCGGCGCCCGCGCCCTCATGGACGCTCGCGGGGACGTCTTCACGGTGCCCGCCGAGAACGGGGCGATCCGCAACATCACCAACTCCCAGGGCGTGCGGGAGATGTCCCCCGTCTGGTCCCCGGATGGAGGCTGGATTGCCTACCTCAGCGACCGCAGCGGGGAGTACGAGATCGCCCTGCGCCACCAGGACGGCTCCGGGGAGGAGCGGCGCCTGACCACCGACGGGGATATCTGGCGCTTTCCTCCGGTATGGTCTCCCGATAGCCAGAAGATCGCCTTCGCCGACAAGAAACAGCGGCTGCGCTACGTGGAGGTCGAGAGCGGCCGGGTGGTGGATGTCGATCACAGCGACACCAACGACATCACCACTTACGTCTGGTCTCCGGACAGCCGGTGGCTCGCCTACACCAAGACCGCCTCCAACCAGATGATGGTGATCTGGCTCTACTCCGTGGAAGGCCGCCATGCCCAGGTGCTCACCTCCCCACTGGTGAGCAACTTCGACCCGGTCTTCGACCCGGGAGGGCGGTATCTCTATTTCCTTTCCAACCGCGACTTCAACCTGACGTTCAGCTCCTGGGAATTCAGCTACGTCTATACCGGCCCGACGCGGATCTATGCCGGCACCCTCAACCAAGACATCCCGCTTCCGTTCCGGCCCAAGACCGACGAGGAAAAGCCGCACGGCGGGGAAGGAACGTCCGGGGAGGCCTCCGCCGACGAGACGCCGGCCGGAGACCGGGCCGCCGCTGGAACCAGAGGCGATCAGGATCAGAAGGAGACCCGCACGCACGGCGTCCAGCCCGTGACCATCCAGATCGACGGCTTCGACAACCGCGTGGTGGCCCTGCCCGGCTCATCGGGCCGATACCGGCGACTGCAAGCGACCCCGGACGGCGTCCTGTACCTGAATCAACCCGGAACCAGCGGACCGGCCACGCTGAAATTCTTCGACATGAAGAAGGAAGAAGAGAAGACCATCCTGGAGAAGATCTCCGGCTACGCCGTGTCCGCCGACGGCAAGAAAATCCTCTATACAACCGGCAAGGAATACGGCATCGTCGACAACCAGGCCGGCAAGAAGAACACCGAGGGCCGCCTGAAGCTGGAGACGCTGGAGATGAAGATCGATCCACGGGCCGAGTGGGCGCAGATCTTCGACGATGCGTGGCGCATCCTGCGGGACTGGTTCTACGACCCGGGGATGCACGGCGTGGACTGGCCCGGCATGCGCGAGCGGTACGGCGCCCTGGTCCCGTTCGTGGCCCACCGGGCCGATCTGGACGCCATCCTGGGCGAGCTGGGAGGCGAGCTGAGCAGCAGCCACGTGTACGTGCAGTCCGGCGACCAAAAGGCGGTGAAGCGGCAAGACGGCGGCCTCCTCGGGGCGGAGCTCACCGCCCACCGCTCCGGCCGCTACCGGATCACGAAGATCTTTCCAGGAGAGAACTGGCACCCCGACTTCCGCTCGCCTTTGACCGAGCCGGGTGTCTCGGTGAAGGAGGGCGACTTTCTCCTGGCCATCGACGGCCGCCAGGTCACGACCCGGGACAATCCCTACCGGTTCCTGGACGGCAAGGCCGGACACCTGGTGACGCTCACCGTGAACGACCGGCCGGACCAGGACGGCTCCCGGCAGGAAACCGTGCGTCCCATCGCCCGGGAGACCAACCTCCGTTACCTGGACTGGGTCCTGGAGCGCCGGAGGCGGGTCGAGAAAGCTTCCGGCGGCCGCATCGGCTACATTCACATTCCCGATACGGCGGTGAACGGAAACCGCGAGCTGTTCAAGTACTTCTACCCCCAGTCCGATGCCGATGCCCTGATCATCGACGACCGTTACAACGGCGGCGGTTTCATTCCCGACCGCATGATCGAGTTGCTGGACCGTCCGCGGCTGAACTACTGGGTCCGGCGCGGCATCCGTCCCGAGCCCACTCCGGTCTTCTCCCACGAGGGGCCGAAGGTCTGTCTCATCAACGGCTATTCCAGCTCAGGAGGAGACGCTTTCCCCTATTACTTCCGCAAGCGCGGCCTGGGGCTGCTCATCGGAACCCGCACCTGGGGAGGGCTCATCGGTATCTCGGGAAACCCGTCGCTGGTGGACGGCGGGGCGGTGCTGGCCCCCACCTTCCGCTTCCTGGCCACCGATGGGCAGTGGGCGGTGGAAAACGAGGGCGTCAAGCCGGACATCGAGGTGGTGGACCGTCCCGACCAGGTGGCCCGCGGGCGCGACCCGTCCCTCGAGAAAGCGATCCAGGTGCTCTTGGACGAGCTGGAACGCCATCCCCCGCGCCATATCAAGGTTCCTCCCACGCCGGCCCCCTGAGGCCGGCCGCGTCGGGAAGGCGCTCCATCACTCTCGGGCGGAGCAACGGACATGCATTCGGAGCAGCAGGCTTACGATGAGCTGCAGTGCTATACGCTCACACATGGCGACCCCACCTTCAGTCATCAACATGCGGTGGATGCATGGGCTGCACAGCACGCGAAAGAGGAAACCAAGCCGATTGGGCTGGCGTTCGCCCTCATCGGACTTTTTCTGCACGTCGAGAAGGGGTTCTCGGGGAGACAGGTGCAGCGGGCGCACATGGCGCTCGGCCGGCGCAAGCGGAACTGGCCCACGTTCACCCTGCCCTCCGAGCGAGGTGCGATGACCGCAAGCGACGTCATGGCTGCCTCCGCCGGCTCCGAGCGAGACCAGGCCATCAACGCGTGGTGCGCCTCGGTGTGGGAGGCATTCCGCGAGAATCGACAGGTCGTGGCACAGTTCCTGGAGCGCGAGGGGATGATATGATCGCGGGGAGTACGCTTGTCAGGCGCCCGGAGGAATCTCCTGGTGGGTGATGGGGTTCTCTTTACCCGGACTCACCTGATCATCCAGCGGTCTCCGGCCTTTGGCCATCGCCGGAGCCGCCGGACAGCACGAAGCAACGCTCGCTGGGCCATGGACCTGGCCCACGTTTTCTGCGGCCACGATGGCTGGAGCCACCTGGTTGCCGTCGTCTTCCGGAGTGTTCGCCGGACGGAGGTAGGGCGATGTTCCTGACCCTTCTTGTCGTGACGTTTTTGATCTCCCTGGGGGTCTGTCTTGTCGTCGAGAGGATCTTCTCCCGGCCGATCGCGAGCATTCTCGATCGCATCATCTCAGATCAAATAAGCCACGCGTGGGTGAGGTACATCAAGTTCGCACTGTACGTTGTTGGCATATCCGGCGGAGTGCGGGTGCACTCCTTGGAACGGTACATCAACCCCACATGGCAGGAGCGGGACCCCATTGTCCTGAACCGCGATCGTTGGATTCTGGAGGTCTACCGCACGATCATTGAATCACTGCAGGCCATTGCCTGGATGCTGCTCGTGTTCTTCGTCGTGGCGCTGATCGCCTACGTGATCGTGAAGATATTTGAATCCCGGCGGGCCGCAAGGGCATTCAAGGAAGCCGGCGTCTAGCGAAGTTCTGGAGAGCATCGCCATGCCGGCCGGGATCGTCATGAAAGATGTCCGCGGCAGGGTCCCGCAGGAAAGGTAAGATGGAAGGATCCGTTGGATTGGGCGCGCTCCTGGCAGGCCTGGGCGCACTCTTTTTGGGTCTCGCCTTGTGGCTTCTCACCTACCGGAACCGCCCCGGGGAGCTCAGTGAACGTCTCCCGCTGCTCGAACAGCGGCGGCACCGCATCCAACCTCTGTTCAGGACCCGCTCCGACGTCCTCTGGTTCGCCTTCTGGATCTTTTTCATCGGTGGAATCTTCCTGCTCTCCTCTCTTCTCACCGCCTGATCCGCGCCGGTCTCTTGCCGCGCCGCCGCCGCCCGCCAGGTTCTGGGCTGTTTCGATACGCGGTCACACCACGACGCGGTCCGGGAAGAGCGGGCGGATGGAACAGGCCTCGTGGACCGGTGGTAGCATGGTGGGCGCGCCTGGTCCCGCCCGGGAGAACATGGCGCGCCATCCGATTCACCGGGAAGTGAAACATGCTCACCCTCTTTGCCAGCTTGACCGCCTTCCTGGTGGGGCTGCTCATCGGACTCGCGGCCTGGCAGCGCAGCCGGTCCCGGGCCGGCCGGCACCGCGCGGTTCTCGAGGTGCGCCTGGCCACGCTGGCGAAAGAACGCCAGGGGGATGCCGAGAAGCTCGGCTGGGTGGAGAAGGCCGAGGAGAAGATGCGTGAGGCGTTCAAGGCCCTGGCCAGCGATGTCCTCAAGTCCAACTCGGAAACCCTGAGCGCCCATGCCCGGCGGGATCTCCTGGGCGTAGTGGATCCGCTCAAGAAGGATCTCGCCTCGCTGGACGGCCATGTGCGCGAGCTGGAGAAGGCCCGTGCGGGAGCCTATAAGTCTCTGGAGCAACAGCTCTCACAGCTTCATCAGGCCCACACGCAGCTTCAGGACACCACCACCACCCTGGCGCAGGCGCTGCAGTCCCCCACGGTGCGCGGCCGGTGGGGCGAGCTGCAACTCCGCCGCGTCGTCGAGCTGGCCGGAATGGTCAAGCACGTCGACTTCGACGAACAGGCGGTCACCGACCAGGGCCGTCCCGACATGATCGTTCATCTTCCCCACGGGGGAGTCCTTCCGGTTGACGCCAAGGTGCCCCTGGACGCCTACCTGGCGGCCGCCGAGAGCTCCGATGAGGCCTCGCGCAGGAGACACCTGGAGGGACACGCCCGGGCGATGCGCAGCCGCGTCAAGGAGCTCGGACAGAAGCAATACTGGGAGCAGTTCGAGGCCTCTCCTCATTTCGTGGTGATGTTCGTCCCCAACGAGGCGTGCTTCAGCGCGGCCTTCGAGTTCGACCCGGAGCTTCTCGAGTACGCCATCGGCAAGAATGTCCTGGTCAGCTCGCCGGTGAATCTCCTGGCCCTCCTGCGCGCGGTGGCGTATGGCTGGCAGCAGAACCAGGTGGCCGAGAACGCCCTCCGGATCGCACAGCAGGGCCGCGACCTCTACGGCCGTCTGGAGACGTTCACCCGGCGTTTCGCCGAGGTAGGCGAGGCGCTGGGAAAGTCCGTGGACCGCTACAACCGGGCCGTGGGCTCCTACGACCGCCGTCTCGTTCCGGCGGCGCGGCGCTTCCAGGAACTGGGACTCGGCCATGGCGAGCTCCCGGCGCCGACCCAGGTCGAGCTCGCTCCCTCGCCTCCGTCGGCCGCCGGCGGCGGGCCTCAAGAGGACCGTGCGCCTGGAGAACCGCCCGGCCCACCCGTCACGCTGCCTCCCGGTGGGAGCCGGTCTTGAGGGCCGCCGCTCCCCGCCTGGCGCGGCCAGAGGCGGTACACTCTTCTCGGAGATGCAGGTGGCTTCTCACCCTGGCGCTCCTTCCTTGCTCGTGCGCCGGGGGAGAGCCTGCGCGGGTCCAGGCTCAGGACCAGGAGGCGAAGATGCCGGCTCGGACGTCCCTTGTGGTGACCTCTTCCGCATTCGCGCACAACGGCGCCATTCCCAAGGTGTATACCTGTGACGGCCGCGACCAGTCGCCGCCACTCTCCTGGGCCGGCGTGCCCGATGGAACGCGCAGCCTGGTTCTCCTGGTCGACGATCCCGATGCTCCGGATCCCAGGGCTCCCAGGATGACCTGGGTGCACTGGGTGCTCTACAACCTTCCGCCCGAAACCCGCGGCCTGCCGGAGGCCGTCGCGCCGGCCGACCTGCCCGGGGGGACCCGTGAAGGTCTCAACGACTGGAAGCGGACCGGGTTCGGCGGACCCTGTCCACCCATCGGCCGGCACCGGTATTTCCACAAGATCTATGCTCTCGACGTGATGCTCCCGGAGCTCGACCAGCCCACCAAGGCGGATCTCCTCCAGGCCATGGAGGGCCATGTGCTGGCGCGGGGAGAGCTCATCGGGACCTACCAGCGCGGCCGGTAGGCAAGCCTGGCCGGAGAGGTCTCCGGCGGCTCAGGCCAGCGGGAGGAGACTCGCCAGGATGAAGATCGCCCTGGTCCAGCAACGAGCCTCGCAGAACCGGCAGGCCAACCGGACCCGCGCCCTGGAGGCGGTCGACCGGGCCGCCGGCCAAGGCGCCCAGGTCGTCGTCTTCGCCGAGCTGGCTTTCGACCCGTTCTATCCCCAGGACCCGGCCACGCCGGCCACCCTGGACCGGGCCGAGCCGATCCCCGGGCCCACCACCGAGGTCTTCGCGGCGCGCGCCGCCGCGCTGGGGGTCGTCCTGGTGCTCAATCTCTTCGAGCGCGCCGGGAAGCGCACCTACGACACCTCGCCGGTCATCGACGCCGATGGCACCTTGCTGGGGTGTACCCGGATGGTCCACATCACCGAGTACCCCTGTTTCCACGAGCAGGGGTACTACGCGCCGGGCGACCGGGGAGCACCGGTCTACGACACGGCCCGCGGCCGCATCGGCGTGGCCATCTGCTACGACCGCCATTACCCGGAGTACCTGCGCGCCCTGGCCCTGGCCGGCGCCCAGCTGGTGGCGGTCCCCCAAGCCGGCGCCGTGGGGGAATGGCCCCAGGGGTTGTTCGAGGCGGAAATGCGGGTGGCTGCCTTTCAGAACGGCTTCTTCACGGCCCTGTGCAACCGGGTGGGAGCAGAGCCCCGGCTGACCTTCGCCGGCGAGTCGTTCATATGCGATCCTGCGGGCGAGGTCATCGCCCGGGCCGGAGCCGGTACGGAGGAGATCCTGACGGCCACTCTCGACCTGGAGCAGGTGGCCCATTCCCACGCGCGGCGCCTGTTCCTCCGCGACCGCCGGCCGGACCTCTACGCCGGCTGGCTCGGCGCGGGCGGCCGGCGATCCTGACCGGCGACGCCGGCGGCCGGCCGGGGCAGCCAGCACGCCGCGGCCTCTCGGGGTCTCCGTGGGCCGATCCCGAACCACCGCAGCCACCACTCAGTTATCTCCACGCTCGCGAAGACCGGTCCGCCACGGTTCTCGGTATGGTACGGTTCTCCGAATGAGCGTGGAAACAGCGATCTTTGCAGCCGGATGCTTCTGGGGAGTGGAGGCGGCCTTCAGGCAGGTGGAGGGTGTTCTCTCGACCACGGCCGGCTACATGGGCGGAGCGACCGTCGAGCCGACCTATGAGGGCGTCTGCAGCGGTGAGACCGGCCATGCCGAGGCCGTTCAGGTGGAGTACGACTCCGCCCGGGTGACCTATTCACAGCTCCTGGAGGTCTTCTGGAGCTGTCACGATCCGACGACCTTGAACCGGCAGGGGCCGGATGTGGGCTCCCAGTACCGTTCCGCCGTCTTCTTTCAGACGCCCGAGCAGCAGGAGGCGGCCACGGCTTCCCGCGAGGCGCTGGAACGATCCGGGCGGTATCCGGAACCCATTGTCACGGAGATCACGCCTGCCGGGGCGTTCTACCCCGCCGAGGAGTACCACCAGCAGTACCTGGAGAAGAAGGGCCTGAAGGGCTGCCGCGTTCCGTGACCCGGCCGGGTGGCTCGGCGGCCGGAAAGCGGCCGGCGAATCCCTCGGCGCCCACTCCCACCCGTCCGGGCATGATCTCCCGGGCCACCTTCACCATGCGCTCGAGGTAAGCCAGCCCCACCGATTCCGGATCGATCCGCGCCATGGAGCGGGGCAGGGCGGTTCTCAGGGTCCGCTCTCCATGGCGGCTGCCGTCCCCACCCACGAAGTGATCGAGAACCACCGCATCGGCGCATGCCCTGATGCGGCGGAAGAAATCGTCCGGCCTCTGGATGGGCAGGAGAGGAGCGACCGTCGCCACCACCCGGACTCCAGCCCTTTTCAAGCGGCCGGCTGCCTCCAGACGCCGCTCCACGGAACTGGCGGGCGGCGGCAGTCCCGGCAGACGGTTCCGGTCGCTCTCGATGGAGATATGAACACGCAGGTCGCAGCATCCGGCCAGGCGGCGGCAAAGATCCAGATCCCACAACACCCGGTGGGTGTGAGTCTGGAGGATCAGGACATCCGGCGGCCGGGCCGTCATGGTCTGCAGAAGACGCCGTGTGATCCGAAACCGTCTCTCCTGCGGTACGAACGGGTCGGTGGAGCTGGACATGAAGATGGAAAAACCGCCCCGCCGCGAACGCGCCCAGGCACGCTCCCGGTGGTAGGTGGCCCGATAGACCTGGGGGGCATTCACCCGCGCCTCGAGAAAACGCCCCCAGGCTCCCTCCGGGTTGAGCCAGGGATTGTGCTGCACGTAGCAACCGGCGCCGCACAGCGCCCTGCCGAAACTACATCCCCGGTACGGCTGCAGCGAGTGGGAACAGACCGGGCGCAGAAAGCCGGACGCGCGGGTGAGAATCCCCTTCACTCTGGCCGTCGAGATGCGCATGCACGGGCTCCGCAAAACGGCCCACGGCTCTCCCGTTCCCTAACTTCTCTGGGAGTAGTGCCGCTTGAGCCACCCGCTGAGGCCGTCCAGGCCGGGGAACAGCACGCGCTCCGAGATGTTGGCCTGGTCCAGCTTGTCCCGGATCTCCCATTTCAGGCCGGCCGGGATGATCAGCTTGCGCCCCATTCCCGGGTGGGCGACGATCCAGTCATCCAGGATCGCCTCCGGGTCGGAAAGAACGGAAAAAAGAGCGTACTGGTTGATGATGCGATCATCCAGGGAGGGAGGCTCGAAAAAGACCACGAAAGGTGACGCCGCCAGTCCGTCAAACGATTCCAGGCGGCTGGCCAGCCGCGTGAGCATCTCCACGGTGAACACATCCGCCCCCTCGGCGGTCAGGGCGTCCCGCAGCTTGCGGGGAAGACGTTCATTGGCCCGGGCAAAATCCACGCACCAGACCGCCCCGTCGGTGTGGAATTTCTCGGTGTTGGCGGTGGCAAAATGCAGGGCCACATAGGGCGAGTAGGTCCAGTCCAGGAGACGGGTGGGAAGCCGGTGGTGCTGCGCCACCGACATCCAGTTCCAGAGGAAATCGCGCTCCACCACGTCCCGGTGGGCATACTTGCGGAAGTTCCTGAGCAGGTGCCCCTCCAGGCGGGCCGGCCGGCCGCGCAGGCGCGAGAGAGTGGTCTCGAGCCGGTAATCGGACGTGGAGAGGCCGCGAAAGGCGTACCGCGAGCGGAAGCGCCCGATGTCCGGCTTCCACGCATTCTTGTAGAGCTGCTCGTTCACATCCTGCCAGCTGGAGACGACGATCTCTTCCACAGGCCCATCCTCCTCCTCGCGCCTCAGCCGCCGGAGCTGCGGCCCTGGTGCTCGCGGATCAATCGCGCCACCACCTCCGGCTCCGCCAGCGTGGTCGTATCGCCGAGGCCATGGTATTCATGAGCGGCGATCTTCCGGAGGATGCGCCGCATGATCTTTCCGCTGCGGGTCTTGGGAAGTCCGGCGGTGAGATGCACCTGGTCCGGCGTCGCGAACGGGCCGATGGCGCGGCGCACTTGCTCCTTGAGCTGGCCGATCAGATTGTCGGCGCCATCCCCGGCGCGGTCCGGGATCAAGGTGACGTACGCGTAGATCCCGGTTCCCTTGACGGCATGGGGAAAGCCCACCACGGCGGCCTCGGCCACGGCCTCGTGGGCCACCAGGGCGCTCTCGATCTCGGCCGTTCCCAGGCGATGCCCGGAGACGTTGAGCACATCGTCCACGCGCCCGGTGATCCAGTAGTAACCATCCTGGTCGCGCTGGCACCCGTCTCCGGTGAAGTAGACGCCGGGATGCTGTGAGAAATAGGTCTCCCGGAAGCGCTGGTGATCGCCCCAGAGGGTGCGGGCCTGGCCCGGCCAGGAACCGCGCAGGCAAAGGGCTCCGCGGACGTCGTTGCCGTCGAGGATGGCCCCGCTTGCATCCATGAGCACGGGCTGGACGCCGAAGAATGGAAAGGTCGCGGAGCCGGGTTTGGCGGGCGTGGCTCCCGGAAGGGGCGTGATGAGAATGCCTCCGGTCTCCGTCTGCCACCAGGTATCGACCACCGCGCACCGGCCATTCCCCACCACATCGTGGTACCAGCGCCAGGTCTCCGGGTTGATGGGCTCGCCCACCGTCCCCAGCACCCGCAGCGAGCCGCGCCGTGTCCGCCGGACCCACTCGTCCCCTTTCTGCGCGATGGCGCGCAGCGCCGTGGGCGCGGTATAGAAGATCGCGATACTCAGATCGTCCACCATCCGCCAGTAACGGCCGGGATCGGGATAAAGCGGCGTCGATTCAAACAGCACACTGGTCGCACCGTTGGCCAGTGGGCCGTAAACGATGTAGCTGTGGCCCGTGATCCAGCCGATATCCGCCGCGCAGCAGTAGACGTCTCCGGGGTGGTAATCGAAGACCAGCCGGTGGGTCAGCGCCGCAAAGACCAGGTACCCCCCGGTGGTATGCAGCACACCCTTGGGGTGGCCGGTGCTGCCGGAGGTGTAGAGGGTGAAGAGGGGATCCTCCGCGTCCATCCATTCCACCGGGCACGTGCCGCGCTCGCGCCGGCATTCCTCATCCAGCCACAGGTCGCGGCCCGGCTGCATGGGAACCTCGCTCCCGGTCCGGCGGGCCACCAGGACCACTTTCACTCCGGCCTCGTCCGCCAGCGCCTCGTCCACAATGGCCTTCAGCGGAATCGCCCGGCCGCCGCGCATTCCCTCGTTGGCGGTCAGAACCACGCCGCAACCGGCATCCTGGATCCGCTCCCGCAGGGCCTCGGCGCTGAAACCGGCGAACACCACCGAGTGCACGGCGCCGATGCGGGCGCACGCCAGCATGGCGTAGACGATCTGGGGAATCATGGGGAGGTAGAGGCAGACCCGATCCCCCTTCCGCACACCGAGCCGCCGCAGGACATTGGCCACCCGGCACACCTCGCGCCCCAGGCGGCGGTAGGTGATGGTCTCGTAGGTACCCGGCTCGTCGGCGGCCCAGATCAAAGCCGCCTGCTCACCCCGCGACTCCAGATGCCGGTCCACACAGTTGAAGCAGGCATTGAGCCGGCCGCCCAGGAACCAGCCGAAGTCCACATGATCCGCGCTCTCCTCCACCACGGTGTGCCAGGGATGGAACCAGGTCAAGCACTCGGCCTCCTCGGCCCAGAACCCCGCCGGATCCTCCAGGGAACGCCGGTACCGGCGCGCGTACTCCTCCATGCTCCCGATCACCGCCCCCCGGGCGATGGCTGGCTTCACCGGAATGATCGTTTCCTGAAACACCGCGCCCCTCCCGCATGAACGGCGAGTCGATGCTGGACCGGATGGTCTCATGATAGGGGATCCCGCCGCCTGCCCTCCAGTGCCGGCGCCCCCGGGGCCGGAGGGTCGCGCGGGCATCCGGCCGGCCTGAACCGCGACCGGGGCCCTCACCTCCCTTGCTCCGGCCCCGCGGCTCCGGGTATGCTTCGCGCCTCGGTCGGTCTCGATCCCTGGAGGAAGCATGAAGCGCCGTTCCCTTCTCACCGCCCTGTTCGTTCTGGGAGCCTTTTCCCCCACTTTTCCCCAGGCCCGCATCGAGCCGGATCTCCTGGCCGGCATGAAAGCCCGGTCCATCGGTCCTGCTGGAATGAGCGGCCGCGTGGTGGCCATCGACGCCGTGGAGTCGGACCCGGCGATCGTCTACGTGGGCGCCTCCACCGGCGGTCTCTGGAAATCGGTCAACGGCGGCTTGACCTGGAAACCCATCTTCGATGATCAACCGGTGGCCTCCATCGGCGCGGTGGCCGTCTTCCAGCCCTCGCCCGATATCGTCTGGGTCGGCACCGGCGAAGGGAACCCCAGGAACAGCATCTCGGTGGGCAACGGGGTCTACAAGTCGCTTGACGGCGGGAGCACCTGGGCCCACCTGGGGCTGGAAGAAACCGAACATATCCAGCGTATCGTGCTCGACCCGGAGGATCGCGACGTCGCCTACGTGGCGGCCCTGGGCCGGGTCTGGGGAGAGAACGATCAGCGCGGCGTGTTCAAGACGGTGGACGGCGGCAAGACCTGGAAGCGCATTCTCTTCGTTGACCGGCGCACGGGAGGCGCCGACCTGGTGATGGATCCCACAAACCCCGACAAGCTGTTCGCCGCCATGTGGGATTACCGGCGCTGGCCATGGTCTTTCCGGTCCGGCGGGCCGGGCTCCGGATTGTTCGTGACGCACGACGGGGGCCAGAACTGGACCCGGCTGACCCCAGAGGACGGTCTTCCGGAGGGAGACCTGGGGCGGATCGGCGTCGCCATCGCGCCATCCGACCCCCGGATCGTCTACGCCCTGGTGGAGGCCGAGAAGAACGCTGTTTACGTTTCCCGGGATGGCGGCGAGAGCTGGACCAAGGCCGGCGACAGCCGGCAGGCGGGCAACCGGCCGTTCTACTTCGCCGGCCTCCGCGTGGATCCCCGGTGGCCGGACCGGGTTTACAGCCTCTGGTCGCTGATCAGTGTCTCCGACGACGGCGGCAAGACCTTCCGGGTGCTGGTGCCGTTCCGCGCCGTGCATCCCGACCACCACGCCATGTGGATCAACCCGGCCGATCCCGAACAGATCATCGTCGGCAACGACGGCGGAGTCGCCTTCAGCCGTGACCGGGGCGAAACCTGGCGTTTCGCCGGCAACCTGCCGCTGGCGCAGTACTACCACATCCGCGTGGACATGGACACGCCCTATCACGTCTACGGCGGCATGCAGGATAACGGCTCATGGCGCGGACCGAGCAGCGTGTGGGAAAACGGCGGCATTCGGAACCACCACTGGGAAGAAGTCGGTTTCGGCGACGGCTTCGACACGGCGCCCTTTCCCGATGATTCTCTTGCCGGTTACTCCATGAGCCAGGAAGGATTCATCCGGCGCTGGAACCTGCGCACCGGAGAGCGCAAGGATATCCGCCCCTCGGCCCCGGTTGGATTGGAGCTGCGCTTCAACTGGAATTCCGCGCTGGCCCTGGACCCCTTTGACCCGGACACGCTGTACTTCGGGAGCCAGTTCGTTCACCGATCCACCGACCGGGGGAACACCTGGCAGATCATCAGCGACGATCTGACCACCAACAATCCCGAATGGCAGAAGCAGGACGAGTCCGGCGGATTGACCCCGGACGTGACCGGCGCCGAGAATTTCACCACCATCATCTCCATCGCCCCGAGCCCGGTTCGCAAGGGCGTCATCTGGGTCGGCACCGACGACGGCCGTCTCCATGTCACCCAGGATGGCGGACAGACCTGGACCAGCGTCGAGAAAAGGTTGAGGGGCGTGCCCGCCCACACCTGGATTCCCCAGATCACGGCCTCCTCCTTCGCCGCCGGAACCGCATTCGTGGTGCTGGACGACCACCGGCGCTCCAACTGGACCCCCTATCTCTTCCGGACCACCAACTACGGCCATACCTGGAAGAACCTCACGACACCGGAGATCCGGGGTTATTGCCTGACCATCGCCCAGGATCCGGTGGATGAAGACCTGCTGTTTCTGGGCACCGAGTTCGGCCTCTGGATCAGCCTGGATGCCGGGCAGAGCTGGCTTCCCTTCCACCACGGCCTGCCCACGGTGGGCGTGCGCGATCTGTTGGTCCATCCGCGCGACCAGGACCTGGTCATCGGGACTCATGGCCGGGCCGCCTTCATCCTGGATGACATCCGTCCTCTCCGCACCCTCACCAGCCAGATCCTGGAAGAGCCCATCCACCGCTTCGCGATTCCCGACGCCCAGCAGTACCGCGTGAAGCAGACCGGTGCCTCCCGCTTTCCGGGCAACGGCGAATTCCGGGGTGAAAACCGGCCGTACGGTGCCCTCATCACCTTCTCCCTCAATGAAGAAGACCTGCCCTATCCGGACAAGAAGAAGGAAAAAGCCCGCAAGGAGGCCAGGCGCCGGGCGAAGCGCCGCCAGGGAGAACCGGCGTCCACCGCCAGCCAGCACCGGCGCGCTCCTTCCGAGACCGGCCCTGAGGCCGCCAAGCAGGAGAAGGCCGGTGAGCAGGGCCCTCAGGTCACCATCTCCGTCCAGGATGCCGACGGCACGCCGATCCGAACCTTCAAGGCGCCCGCCACTCTGGGCATCAACCGCGCCGCCTGGGACCTGCACCGGGACGCATTCCAGCGGCCGCCCCGCGAGACCCCCTTCCCCTTCGAGCCTCGCGGTCCGGAAGTGCCGCCGGGCGAGTACCGGATCACCATCACCTACAAGAATCACAAGGCCGAGGGCACCGTGCAGGTGGTGGCCGATCCCCGTTTTCACATTCTGCCGTCCGAGCGCCGGGCCAACTGGGAGGCCACCCTCAGGGCCGGGCGGATCCAGGAGACGGCGGCCAAGGCGGTGAAACGGCTCCTCGAGACCCGGGCCGACATTGAAGTGGTGATCAAGAAGGCGACCCAGGCCGGCCAGGACCTCCAGCAGGGAGAGAAGACCGGCGGAGACCAGGAAAATCCCTTCAAGAACCTGATCGACGCGGGTCGAGATCTCATCTCCTCCGTGGAGGCCATGGAGAAGCGGCTGCGCACACCGCCCGGGGACAAGGGGATCGGACCTCAGAAAGATGCCCTGTCCCGGATCAGCTACGCGCTGTCCAATCTCACCTCGTCCTGGGACCCTCCCACGCCGGCCCAGGAGAGGTATCTCGAGGAGGCGACCTCCACTCTTCAGGAGATCCTGGTGGACTTCAACGAGTTGTTCCACAAGGAGGTCGCGGCCTTTCGACGCCAGGCGCAAGAGGCCGGGTTCGTCTTGTTCCCGGAGAGCCAGCCGCTCACCATCGACCCGGACGGGGCGTAGCCAGGATTCCCCGGCGCAGATCCTCGAGGAGATGCCGGGCCAGGGAACGCACCTCCCGTTCCGTGGTGAAGCCGTCAAAGCGCACTCGATAGTAGAGGTCCGTGAGATCCCGCACCCGGACGGCGGCGACGCCCGGAAGAACCTCCGCGGCCCGGCGTGCCAGCTCGGCAGCCGTCTCGCCGGGCCGCCGCCGGAGATCCCGGCGGCTCAGGAAAGCCAGCAGCCGGCGGTAGAAGGCTGGCAGGGGCCTGGCCCGTGGCGGTTGCCGGCCGTCAAGACCGCCCCTCCTGGACCGCCGGACGAGCGAGCGGCCCAGGAAGACGGCCGCCAGCAAGAGCACGCATCCCGCGGCGACGCGGGCGAAGGTGCCCGGGGTCAGCCACTCTCCGCGCCAGCCCGCCGACAGGAGGGTCTCCAGGGCCCCCTGCACGGCCAGGAAACCACGCGCCTGGTCGTTGAGATCGATCCCGATGACGTAATCATCCCACCAGCGGGCCACGGTTCCGAACAGGTCGGCCGCTATCCCGCGCCATCCCTGATCGTCGGTGACATCGCGTCCCTCCGACGGTGTCGGGTCGAAGGAGATCCATCCGGTACCCGGGAAGAAAACCTCCACCCAGGAGTGCGCGTCCGACTGCCGTACCGTGTAACGGTGGGAGAAGCGGCTTTTCTCGCCGGGCAGATAACCTGCCACGAAGCGGGCCGGGATGCCCACCGACCGGGCCAGAACCACCATGGAGGTGGCAAAGTACTCGCAGTGGGCGGCCATGCCGTCGAAGAGAAAAGCCGCCAGGGGATCTTCCCGGCCGGCATCGGACACCTGGAGGGAATACGACAGGTTGGTGGAGAGCCAGCGCTCCAGGGCACGGGCGGCGTCATAGCGGGTGGGCGCGCTGCTGGTCAGGCGGCGGGCCAGGGCGCCCACCCGCTGGTCGAGCGGCGGCAGCCCCAGATACAGCCGGCGCACCCGGGCCGGGTCGGCTCCGGCGGCGCGCCGCAACCGGTCAGGCTCCCTGGGGGACAGGCGGGACACCGCCGCGTAGGAGAGACGACGCCGGGGCCGGTCCCTGAGCCTCAGGGAACCGGAGTCATCCCGCGCCAGGAAGAAAAAGTCCTCGGAGGCGATGATCTGCGGGGACCCCGCCGCGAAGAGAACCGGCGAAGGGAGCGGCTCCAGGCGGATCTCCTGGCGAACGAGCCGGGCGGTGGCGGCTGGCCCGGCAGAGGCGGGGCCTTCCGGGAAAAAGCGGCCCTGGGTATCCGCGGTGAGCCACTGGACGACGCCGGGGCTGCGGCTCCAGGAGCGGCCATCGAAAAGATTGAGGGAAAGGCCGCGCCACCTGAGATCCTCCCGCTCGGGAACGGCTCCCCGCACCGAAACCTCCATGACCCTGGAGCGATCCAGCTTGATCCGTCCGATGTCGCCGAGCCGGCTCGTCTCCGAGAATCCACTCAGAGAGGCTTGCCGGAAGGCCCCGGGAGCAAAGGTCCCCGTTCCCAGATGAGGCACCAGCAGGAAGATCGCCATACCCGCGGCCAGGAGGGACGCGGTGGCGCCGACCGCAGGTCCCGCATACCGCACCCGGGAGCGTCCGCTCGCGAACCGGGCCGGACAACAGCGCTTCCGCTTCTCCCAGGGCAGAGAGGTCCAGGCCACCTGCGCATGGGTTGCCGCGAGCAGCCAGACAATCAGTGGGAGAGCGAAGGAAACGCCCGTGGTCAGAGCTGCCGCCAGGATGATCTGCAACATGGAGATCAGGAGGATCTTCCGATCGTCCCGAACGCTGCGCGCGTTGAACAGGGAATAAAGCGTGATGAAGGTGATGAGGTCCAGCGACGCCGTGAGAGGGTTTTTGTGCAAGAGGAAGAGATCCACGAAGAAATAGGCCAGCGCCGCCAAGGCGGACAGGCGCCAGAGAGCCGCGGCGATCCGGCTTCCCTGAACCAGGCGCCGGCCGGTGGCCACCACCAGCAGGAGGGAGAGGGCCAGCGCCAGAAAGGCCACCGGGCCCAGGCCGCCGTAAGACAAGAGGGCGACGAGACTGACGGCCAGCGCCAGAAGAACCGACTGACCATGCACCCGCCCGGCGGGGCTGCGGAGCGGATGGGTACCCGTCCCGCCCGCTCCGGGCACGACACCGGCCTGGGGCGGCTTCGAGGCCTGCGGCGGCAGTGGCCGGCCCGCCGAATCCGTCGGCGCCAGGCGCGCCAGGTGCCTGAGGAACGCCGGACGCCCACCGGCTCCATGAAAGACCTTCGCACCGGCATCGTCCACCTCCAGATGGACCGAGCCACCGCTGGCCAGGGCCGCCTCCCCCGTCCCGGCCAGCCGCCGGATCTCCTTCTCGAACAGGGTCCGCGCGGCGGCCGGGTCGCCGCTCCGCCGTGTCCGGATGGAAAGGCGGTACCATGCCCGGCCCTCTCCGCGGTTCTCGCGCACCATGAGGACGCCGCACCGCGCCGTGGACTTCCAGTCGACGCGCCGTGCGTCCGACCCCTCCCCGCCCCGGCGCAGGCCTTCGAATTCGGTCCCACTCACCCTGGCGGAGAAAGCCGTCAGTCCAACGCGATCCTCGGTCTGCGGGCTTCCCGAACTCCGCCCCTCCCCCGCCGGCAGGATCAGCAGATCGTGGGGGCGGGGGAAAAACCGCCGGCGTTCCAGAAGGCCGAGGGGAAAGGTCGTTCGCAGGCGCAATCCCCTGACCCGCCAGGGGCCGCGCGCGGCAACCCGCGCCGGGAGGACGAGGCGCATCTCCTCACCCGCCTCGACCCGTTCCACGAAGGCCGGGCCCACCTCTCCGGTGTCGGTGACAACACTCAGCCGCAGCCCCCGCGCCGCGCGGCGGCGGCGCCGGCTGTCCACCCGCACGTCCAGCGTGAACGGCACCCCGGCCCGGGGCATCTGCGGCAGGCGCACGTCGAGCTGGACGCGGACCAGGTTCAGCAGGGACCCGGCCATGGAGACCGGCAAGGAAGCCGCCAGCAGGCCGAAAAGCAAGTAGAGGAGATTGTTGCCGGTGTTGATGGCGGCGGCCAGGAGGGCCAGCCCCAGCAGCAAGAGACCCCATGCCGTGCCCGTGGGCCGGGGCAAGCCGATCCGCGAGGCATGGGGCGGCCTCGAATGGCCTCCCACGGATGACCGCGACGCAGGCATCCTGCGGCCTACAGGGGCACCGGGGTCCTCTCGACGACCTCGCTCAAGATGGCGCGCACCTGGTCCTGGCGGGACACCGGGTCGACGGCCCCATCCCGGGGCAAGAGGCGGTGGGCTAGGATCGGTTCCACCAGCGACTTGATATCGTCGGGCACCACGAAATCGCGCCTTGCCAGGGAGGCGGCGGCGCGCGCAGCACGGCTGAGCGCCAGGCTGGCTCGCGGCGAGGCGCCCAGCAGCAGATCCGCGTGGGAGCGGGTCTGGTGAACCAGGCGCAAGAGGTAATCCAGCAGGCTGTTGTCCAGGCGCACCTGGCGCACATGCTCACGCGCCGTCACCAGGGAGGCCGGCGTGAGGACCGGCTCCAGGTCCGCCAGTGGATGCGCGCGCGCCTGGCCGATGATGAGTTGCCGTTCGGCCTCCCGGTCGGGATACCCCACGGAGAGCCGCATCAGGAATCGATCCATCTGGGATTCGGGAAGCGGGTAGGTTCCATGATGCTCCACCGGGTTCTGGGTGGCAATCACCAGGAACGGCTCGGGAAGTGGATGGGTGATGCCGTCCATGGTGATCTGGTGCTCCTCCATGGCCTGCAGGAGAGCGCTCTGAGTCCTCGGCGTGGTGCGGTTGATCTCATCGGCGAGGAAAACATGGCAGAAGATCGGCCCGGGACGAAACCGGAATTCCCGGGTGGCGGGGTCGAAGACATTGACACCGAGGATATCGGCGGGCAGGAGGTCCGATGTGAATTGCACGCGGCGGAAGGTTCCCCCCATGCCCCGGGCCAGCGCGCGGGCGAGGGTGGTCTTGCCAACACCTGGAATGTCCTCGATGAGAAGGTGCCCGCCGGCCAGGAGGGTCACCATCGCGCGGCGGACTGCCTGGGACTTGCCCCGGATGACGCTCTCGACAGCCTCCATGAGAGCGCCGACCTCGCCAGCGGCGGTGGAAAACGGCACGGTTCCAGACAGGTGATCAGGATGGGCATCCACCGACTCGCTCCCCGGTTGTCTCTGTTCCTGGAGGACCCCGCTCCCGGCCAAACGATACTGACTATACCGTTTCGGGTACTCCACGTCCAACGGGATCCGCCTTCAGCTCTTCTCTCGCTGAAGAAAATCCCGGCGAATCCGGTCACGGATGCCCTCCATCTCTTGTTGCGGGATTTTCAGGAAAGTTTGCACCACCTTGGGATCAAACTGGGTCTCGGAGAACTTCACGATCTCGTCGCGCGCTACCTCGTAGGACCGTCCGGCCCGGTAGGGGCGCGTCGAGGTGATGGCATCATAAGTATCCACCACGGCAAAAATGCGGGCCCCTAGAGGGATCTGCTCGCCTGCGAGATGTTGCGGGTATCCCGTGCCGTCGAATTTTTCCTGGTGGGCCAGCACGATCGGTATGGCTCCTTCCAGAAACGTGATGCCCCGGAGCATCCGGTATCCCAGCACGGGATGTTCTTTCATGATCTTCCATTCCTCCTCAGTGAGAGGACCCGGCTTGCGCAAAATGGCATCGGGAATGCCGATCTTGCCCACATCGTGAAGGAGGGCGCCGCGGCGGATGTCGGTGAGCTCCGGCTCGGAGATGCCCATGTGCCTGGCGACCAGGGCGGTGTATTCGGACACACGCATGGAGTGCCCCTGAGTCTCGCTGTCGCGCGAGTCAAGCGCCGCGATGAGGGCCTCCAGGGTGGCCTCGTATGTCGAATGAATCTCCTTGAACGCGGTTTTCAGCTCGGTAAAAAGAGACTGTATCTCCCTATTTTTCCGGGACAGCTCTTCAGTACGCTCGGAGACCTTCACCTCCAGGTCCCACTGATAGGCCGCATTCTCTTCGATGAGCCGGCGCTTCTCCACCACCCGTTCGATGGTGAAGAGAACCTCGGTGAGATTGAACGGCTTGGTGACGTAGTCGCAAGCTCCCTCGCGGATGGAGGTGATGGCAGTCTCTGTATCCACCACACCGCTGACCATGATCACGTCGATGCCGGGGTCATGGCTCTTGATCTCCTTCAAGAGACTGATGCCATCCCTCCCTGGCATGCGGATATCGGACAGGATTAGGTGGAAACGGACGCTCCTGAGCTTCTGCAGGGCGTCATCGGTGCTGCTCGCCGTCGAGCAAGGGTATCCGGCGCCGATGAGCCCTTCCGCCAGCACTTCCCGGATGGAGCACTCGTCATCAACAATGAGAATATTGGTTCGACGCTTGCGATCGATCGCGTACCCAGCGTAGCTCGCCGTGGACAAGTCTTTGCTCCCTCGTGTCGGTTCTTTGCCGGCGGTGTCTTTTGACCCTGCCCGGTCGGCTCTCGCTGTCGCGCAGGAGATTCGCTTGTCCAATATAGGCGTCAGGAAAGGAGGTTCAAGCAAGCTGACCGGCGGGAAAATACGAATTCGTGCTCGCCCATCCTGTGCTTGTCAAGACTCCTTGGCCCCCAGCCAGCTCGGGCCGGACCCCAAATCCACGGTGAGTGGCACTTTGAGGGGATAGACCGTTTCCATGGCGGACTGCACCAGGGAGGAAACCTCCTGGAGAGCGCGGTGCCGCACCTCGAGGACCAGCTCATCGTGGACTTGCAGGATCATGCGGCCCTCGAGCTCGCGCGCCAGGAGCTCCGTGTGGATGGCGATCATGGCCTTCTTGATGAGGTCGGCGGCCGTACCCTGAATGGTGGTGTTCACGGCGGCCCGCAACGCCTGCTGCCGGATCATCCGGTTCCCGGTCTCCAGCTCCGGGAAGCGGCGGATGCGTCCCAACAAGGTGGCCACGTATCCATGGGCCTCGGCGAAGGCCACGGTGGCGTCGATATACTGCTTCACCTGGGCGAAACGTTCAAAGTAAGAAGAAATGAAGGCCCGCGCATCCCGGAACGGCACCCCTTGCTCTCGCGCCAGGCGCTGCGGTCCCATCCCGTAGAGAATCCCGAAATTGATCGCCTTGGCGCGCTGGCGCATCTCGCGGGTGACCAGGGAGTCGTCCACGCCGAATATCTCAGCGGCGGTCCGGGTGTGGATGTCCTCCCCGCTGCGGAACGCCTGGAGGAGCACAGGATCTCCGCTCAGGTGAGCCAGGATGCGGAGTTCCACCTGGTTGTAGTCAGCGACCAGGAGCACCGCGCCGTCGGCCGGGATGAAAGCCCGGCGGATCTCGCGGCCGATCTCGCCGCGCGCGGGGATGTTCTGCAGGTTGGGATCGGACGACGAGAGGCGGCCCGTTGCCGTCGCGGCCTGGTTGAAGCTGGTGTGGACCCGCCCCGTATCCGGATGCACCAGGGCGGGCAACGCCTCGGTGTAGGTGCCTCGCAGCTTGGCCAGGCTCCGCCACTCCAGAATCCAGGCACACACGGGATGCTCCGCAGCCAGCTCCTCGAGGACCGCCTGGCTGGTGGAGAAGGCCCGGGTCTTGGCCGTTTTCCCCAGCGGCTTCAGGCCGAGGCGATGGAAGAGAATCTCTCCGAGCTGCTTGGGCGAATTGATGTTGAATTCGCAGCCCACCTCTGCATGGATCCTGGCTTGCACCCGGCCCATGTCCGCCTCGAGCCGCCGGGACATGGCACGCAGATGCTCCGTGTCGATGCGCACACCGGCGTGCTCCATTTCCCCGAGGATGGGAACCAGGGGCATTTCCAGCTCCGAGAAGAGAGTGAAGAGGCGGGACGCCTCCAGCTCCGGGCGCAATCGGTCCACCAGCCGCAGCGCGATATCGGCATCTTCGCCCGCGTAGTCCACCACCCGCGCCAGGTCGACCTGATCCAGCGTCACCTGCCGCGACCCTTTCCCCGCTAGATCCGTGTAGGGGATCATGCGCACGCCCAGAAAGTCGGCGGCCAGATCGTCCAGCTTGTGCGAACGGGCCGGATCAAGGAGATAGGTCGCAATCATGGTGTCGAAGTCGACCGGGCAGAGACGGATCCCGGCTCTCCGCAGGACCACGTACTCGTACTTGCAGTTCTGGCCCACCTTGAGGACCCCGGGCGATTCCAGCATCGGTTTCAGCAGGCGGAGCGCCGTATCCGGATCGATCTGCTCGGTCACGCCCGCCTGGTGCCGGATGGGAATGTAGACCGCCTCCCCCGGCGCAACGGAAAGGGCAATTCCCAGGATTTCCACTCGCATGGGATCGAGCCCGGTGGTTTCCAGGTCCACCGAGACTCGTCCAGCCTTTTCGATCTCCTCCAGAACCTTCTTCAGCTCGGGCACCTTGCTCACCGCGCGATAGTGGGCACCCGAGGTGGATGAGGCGGGCGAGAGATCCTTGAGCAACGAATTGAATTCCAGGCGGGCAAAAATCCGGCGCAGATGTTCGATGTCCGGCGGGCCCATCTTCAGGGTTTCCGGGTCGAATGTGACCGGCGCATCCAGGCGGACGGTCGCCAGCGAGTACGAAAGGCGAGCCTGATCTTGATGGTTCAGGAGAGCCTCCCGGTAGGATCGTTTCTTGACCGAGCGGGCATGGTTGAGCAGGTTCTCCAGGGTTTCGAACTCGGCCAGAAGACTCTTCGCCCCCTTCTCGCCGATCCCTGGCACGCCGGGAATGTTGTCCGTGGCATCGCCCATGAGCGCCAGCACATCCGCCACCTGATCGGGCCGTACACCGAAAACCTTCTTCACTCCCGCCGCATCGACCATCAGGTTGTTCTTGTGTGGGTTCATCATCATGACGTGGTCCCCCACCAGCTGGTAGAGATCCTTGTCGGAGGAAACCAGGACCACATCGAACCCGGCCTCCACCGCCTGGCGTGCCAGGGTTCCCATCAGATCGTCCGCTTCCCAGCCTTGCCGTTCGACCACCGGGATATTGTGCGCCCGGGTGATTTCCAGCACCAGGGGAATCTGGCGGATGAGATCCTCGGGAGGTTCCGGGCGGTTGGCCTTGTAGGCCGCGTACTGCTCGTGCCGGAAGGTGGGCTCCGCGCGATCGAAGCATACCCCCAGATACCCGGGCGCCGCGTCCTTGATCAGCTTGCGCAGCATGGCGGTGAACCCATAGATCGCATTGGTGGGCAGGCCGTCACGGGTGATGAAACGTCCGCGGAGCGCGTAGTAGGCGCGGAAGATATTGGCGGTTCCGTCGACGAGCCAGAGACGGGGCAGGTTCTTCTTCACACTCACCGCGGCAGTCTACCACGGCCCTCGGGAACTCCGGCGCCCACGCCCTGCCTTCCCTCCCGGTTGACGAATGGCATGGGCTGGGATAAACAGGGTTCTTCATCCACCGGAGAACACCCGACAGGAGCGCACCATGATCCACCGAACCGCCAGCCGCATTTCCCTGAGCCTCGCCGTCGTCCTCCTCCCTTTCTCGATGGGCCACGCCGCCCCCGGCGGTCCCGACGGCCCGGACCGGCCGGTGGTCATCCGGGCGGGCACCCTCATCGACGGAACGGGCGCCAAGCCGCTCAAGAACGCCTTGATCGTGGTCGTGGATGGTCACATCCAGGACGTGGGGGTGGATCTCCACATCCCGCGCCGGAGCACGATCATCGATCTGTCGGGCCAGACCGTCCTTCCCGGCTTCATCGACGCTCACGTTCACCTGACGGGCCGGCATATCGGCGAAGGATCGAACTGGGAAGATTCACCGGTGCGGGACCTGCCCCAGGAGGATGCCATCCGCGGCGTCCGCAATGCCCGGCTGACTCTCCAAGGGGGCTTCACCACCGTCCGCAATGTCGGCGCCCGGGATTTTTCCGACATCGCCCTGCGCAACATGATCCAGCAGCAGGTCATCCCCGGCCCCAGGATTCTGGCCGCGGGACATTCACTGGGCATCACCGGCGGTCATTGTGATCTGAACGGCTACATCCCCGGCGTCCTGGAGCCGTATCCGGGCCGGGGCGTGGCGGATGGGACCGCCGCGATCCTCCGCGAGGTCCGCCTCCAGGTGAAGCGCGGCGCTGATGTGATCAAGTTTTGCGCCACCGGCGGGGTGCTGTCGGAAGGAGACGCCGTGGGGGTGCAGCAGTACACCGCGGAGGAGATGCGCGTCATGGTCCAGACCGCCCACCTGACAGACCGGAAGGTCGCCGCCCACGCCCACGGCAACGCCGGCATCAAGGCGGCCATCCGGGCCGGAGTCGACTCCATCGAGCATGGCTCGGAGCTGGACGACGAGGCTATCGCCCTGTTCCGGCGGCACGGTACCTTCCTGGTGCCCACTCTGATGGCGCAGGAGGCGGTGGAGAGACAAGCCAAGGAAGGGCTTCTCTCCGGGCTCCGGGCCCGGAAGGCGCTGTACATCGCTCCCCGCGCCCGGGCTTCCTTTCGCAAGGCGGTGGCCGGCGGGGTGAAGATCGCCCTGGGGTCGGACTCGGGAGTTTTTCCCCATGGCTTGCAGGGACGCGAGTTCATTCTCATGGTCGAAAACGGCATGGACCCCATGCAGGCCATCCTGGCCGGGACCCGCAACGCGGCGGAGCTCTTGGGGCTGGAGAACGAGGTGGGCACGATCGAGGCCGGGAAGGTCGCCGACCTGGTCGCCGTGGAGGGCAACCCGCTCGAGCGGGTGGAAACCCTCGCCCGGCCGCTCTTCGTCATGCATCAGGGGCGGATCGTTCGCCGGGAGTGAGACGGCGGCTATCTGTCGGGGACCGGCGCCACGCGGGGCGCGGCTCCCGGGCTGGGCTCAGTAGCGCGTGCGGCCGGCGTCCGCGGCCCACCGGCGAAGCGCCGGCAAGGCCGCCTCGCGCAGGATCTGGTCCGCGGGAAGCCGCCGGTCGGTCCGCACCATCTCCTCATGGATGAACCGATCGTCGAACCCGGCGGCGGCCGCGTCGTCGCGGCTGGCGGCATAAAAGATCCGGTCCAGGCGCGCCCAGTAGATCGCGCCCAGGCACATGGGGCACGGCTCACAACTGGTGTAGATGAGGGCGCCGTCCAGGGCGAAGGTGCCCTGGCGGCGGCACGCCTCACGGATGGCCTCCATCTCCGCGTGGGCCGTGGGATCTCCGGTTTCCAGGACCCGGTTCCGTCCGCTGCCGATCACCGCATCCCCGCGGACCACCACCGCCCCGAAAGGACCGCCGCTCCCGGTGGCCAGGGCCTCCCGGGCCAGAGAGAGGGCCTGGCGCATGAAAACCTCCCCGCTTCCGGCGGATGCGGCCATCCGTTCAGCTCAGCCGGGCCCCGGGAGGCAGTCCCTCGGTCAAGGGCACCAGGACCGTGAGCTTGCCGTCCGCCTCGGCGGCCAGGATCATCCCCTGGGAATCGAACCCCATCATCCGGCGGGACGCCAGATTGGCAATGACCACCACCGTCTTCCCGAGCAGATTCTCCGGCGCATAGTTTTCCTGGATACCTGCCAGGATGGTGCGGCGATCCAGGCCGATATCCACGGTGAAGCGCAGCAGTTTCTTCGAGCCGGAGACCGGCTCGGCCTCGACGATACGGCCAAGCCGCAGGTCGCATTTCTGGAAATCTTCTAGCGTGATCTGGGGCCGGAGTCCCGGCAATCCGTCCGTGTTGGCGGCCGCATCTCGTTCGTTCATGGATGGCTCCTGGTTCAGGTTCTGCTCCCGTCCAGCCGCTTGCCGGTGCAGAGCGGCCACTTCTTGCTCGATGGCATGGTCGTCGATCTTCTGAAACAGAGGGGCCGGGGGCCGGAGGGACCGTCCAGCAGGGTCCGGAAGCCGGGCCGCCTCGTCCCAGTTCACGCCGGCCACCTCCCGATCCTGGCCCAGCATGGCGAACAGCCGCCGGGCGGTCCCGGGCAGAAACGGAAAAGTCAGGACCGCCAGGGTCTCCAGGAGAGCAACACAACGGTTGAGGGTGGCGCCACAACGGTCCGGGTCGGATCTCTGCGTCGTCCATGGCGCCACGGCGTCGAAGTAGCGGTTCCCGGCCCTGGCAAGATCCATCAGATGCACCGCGCCCTCGCGAATCCGGAAGCTCTCAACGGCCGCCGCGATCCGTCCCGGGGCTTGCCGGCGTATCTCCTCGAGCTTGACATCCTCCGGGCTCGGGGGGCCGGCAGGCGGGACCACCCCCTGGAAAGCGCGGTGAATGAAGGTCTGCACCCGGTGCGCCAGGTTGCCGTAGATATCAGCCAGCTCTCCATTCACCTTGGCCTGAAAGTCGGACCAGGTAAACTCCGCGTCGGCGGTCTCCGGCAGATTGCGGGTGATGGCCCAGCGGATCATATCAGTGGAATACTTGGAGAAGAATGCATCCAGATCGATGTACCAGCCTGTCGAGGTGTTGAACTTCCCTCCCTCCAGGTTGAAGAACTCATTGGCAGGAACATCGCGGGCGAGGTTCCATTCCGCGTCCTGGCCCATGAGCATGGCCGGGAAGGTCAGGCAGTGGAAGGGAATGTTGTCCTTCCCGATGAAATGCACGATCTGGGCCTCTGAGTCCTGCCAGAACGCTCTCCACTCCTCAGGAGTGCCGGCGCGCTCGGCCCACTCCTGAGTGGCGGTGATGTACCCGAGCGGAGCATCGAACCACACGTAGATCACTTTTCCCGCGGCTTCCGGCAAGGGCACCGGGACGCCCCAGTCCAGGTCGCGGGTGACCGGACGCGGCTGCAAGCCCTCCCGCAGCAGGCCATCCACAAAACGCAGCACGTTGCGCTTCCAGTGCCGCCGCTGGCTGATAAAAGACTCGAGCCGAGGCTGCATGGAATCGAGGCGCAGGTACCAGTGGCGCGTGGTCCGTTTCTCGGGCCGGGCGCCGCAGAGCTTGCAGGACGGGCGCCGCAGCTTGAGCGGGTCGATCCAGGCTCCGCACTGCGGGCACTCATCACCCCGGGCCGCCTCGAATCCGCAGGCGGGACAGATGCCGGTCACGTAGCGATCCGGGAGGAACATGGCATCCCGGGGGCAGAAGAGCTGCTCCGAATCCGCTGGAGTGACCAGATCTTTCTCCAGCAGGTTGCGAAAGAAACCCTGCGAGACGGCGGCATGCCGCGGGGTGGACGTGCGGGAGAAGTGATCGAAGTCGATGTTGAACCTCCGGAAGATGGCCTTGATTTCCCGGTGCCATCGGTCCACATGGTCCCGGGGAGTCACCCCGGCCTGTCGCGCACTCAGGGTGATCGCCACACCGTGCTCGTCGGTGCCGCAAATATAGACCACGCGGTGGCCGCGGCCGCGCCGCAGGCGCACGTAGATATCAGCGGGCAGATAGGCTCCCGCAATATGGCCGAAGTGGATCGGTCCATTGGCATACGGAAGCGCCGAGGTCACCAGAACCCTGGGCGCGGCCGCAGGCCGTGGAGAGTTGACGCGAGGTGAAGTCAATGGAATCCCGCTGCCAAGGAATGCGCGATTCTCCCCGATGCAAGGGGTGCGGTCAAGGCAGGCTGGCCGGACGGAAGAATCGGCGGACGGCCTCCAGATCGGAGGTCGGGGGGAAGGGCGGCAGGGAGCGCAGGAAGGCGGCGCCGTACGGCCGGTGCCGCAGCCGGGAATCGAGGATACACAGGATGCCCCGATCGCGGCGGGTCCGGATCAGGCGGCCCGCTCCCTGCTTGAGAGAGAGGACCGCATCGGGAAGCTGATAGTCCATGAAGGGACGCCCTCCCGCGCGCCGTACGCCGTCCAGGCGGGCCGCCAGGAGCGGATCATCCGGAACGGCGAAGGGGAGGCGGTCGATGACCACCAGGGAGAGCGCTGGACCGGGAACGTCCACTCCTTCCCAGAATGACGTGGTTCCCAGGAGAACCGCCTCCGGGGTGCGGGTGAAGCGCTGGATCAGGTAATCCCGGGGTTGATCCCCCTGGACCAGCAACGGGTAGTCCGTCTCCGTCCTCAGCCGTTCCGCCATGGCCCGCAGGTGTGAAAAAGACGTGAAGAGCAAGAAGGCCCTTCCTCCGGTGATCGCCAGGAGCTCGCGCACGACCCCGGCCGCCTGCGGGATGAACCCGGCCGCCTGCGGCGGCGGAAGAGCGGGCGGCAGGTAAAGCATTCCCTGCTCGGCATACTGGAACGGTGAACCGACACACACTTCCTGGACGGGGTCGATCCCCAGGCGGCGGCGCACGAAGGCGAAGGAGCCGGCCACGGTCAGCGTGGCGGAGGTCGCGACAACGGTGTGCAGTGGCGTGAAGAGATGTTCCCGTAACGGTCCCGACACGTCGACGGGGGAAGCATGCATCGCCACGCCTCCGGGCTTCACCTCGAACCAGCGGACGAAAGCAGGGTCATCGCTCTCGAGAATCGCCTCCAGGTCGGCGCCCATTTCGCTGCTGCGGCGGCGCAGGGCCGCCGCTACCTCTTCGTCCGGGTCCTCCTGCCCGCCGAGCAAACCGCACTGGGCGCCGAGCCGCTCCAGCTCACGCCTCAGGGCGCGGGCGGATCTCCGGATCTCCTTCCCGGCGGGTCCTGGCTCCAGGCGATGGCACCCGGTCCCGGTTTCCGCGAGACGCTGGAACATCCGCGCCGCCTCCCGGTCCACCGCGGCGCCGGCCGCCAGGAGGGCCGCCAGGTCCGTCTGCTTCCCGGCATGCCGGCGAACATCCTCGACCAGCTCGCGCAGGCGCCATGAGGTCAATCGCCGCCCGAAGTACAGGGTGGCGATGGCCTCCACCCGGTGCGCCTCGTCAAGAATGAGGCAGTCGTAGTCCGGAATGACCTGGCCGAAGTCGCCGACGCGCACCGCCAGATCGGCCAGAAGAAGATGATGATTGACAATGAGAACCTGGGTTTCTTCGGCGCGCCGGCGCATCTTCACCAGGAAGCAATCGTCGTAGACGGGACAGCGCCGGCCCAGACAGGTCTCGGCGCGGGCGCTAATCTCCTGCCAGAATCGCACGTTGTCGGGAAGACCGGGCACTTCCCCCCGATCGCCTACCTGGGTGGCGGCGGCCCACCGGTCCACCGTACCGAAATGATCCATCTCGTCCATGAACCGGAAGCGCGGCCGGCGGCGGAAAGCATCCAGGCGGTGCAGGCAAAGGTAGTTATCCCGTCCCTTCATGGTCATGGCGGAAAACGGGAGGCCCAGCCGTTCCTGGAGAAAAGGGACCTCCTTCCTGGCGACCTGCTCCTGCAGGTTGCGAGTCGCGGTCGAGATCACCACACGCCGGCCCGCCTGAACGGCGGGCGCCAGGTAGGCCAGCGTCTTTCCGGTGCCGGTTCCGGCCTCCACCAGGAGACGCCCGCCCCGCTCGAACACGCCTTCCACCGCGCGAGCCATCTCCAGTTGCCCGGGCCGGAACTCGAACTCCCGCTGCGCCGCTGCCAGGGCCCCACCCGGCGTGAAAAGCTCCTCGGCGGTGAAGGAGCTCAAGGAGCGGGCCGCACTTCAGGCGCCGGCGGCCTGCCGGACCTGGTAGATCGGAAAACGGGCCGCCAGCCTTTCCACCTGGCCGCGGACTTGGCGGACCACCGTGGGATCAGCGGCCGCCTCTCTGCCCTCGCCACGAATGGCGGAGAGCACCTGGTGGATCAGTCCGGCGATGACGCGCATCTCCGAGGTCCCCATGCCGCGGGTGGTCAGAGCGGGCGTGCCCATGCGGATGCCCGAAGCCACCAGCGGTGGCTGAGAATCAAACGGTATCGTGTTCTTGTTCACGGTGAGACCCGCCTTCTCCAGCTCGGCCTCGGCCACCCGGCCGGTGAGACCCCGGTCGAAGACATCGACCGAGAAGAGATGAGTATCGGTTCCACCGGAGACAATCCGGTATCCGGACTCGTTCAGTGCGCTGGCCAGGGCGCGGGCGTTGGCGACCACCCGGTCCTGGTAGGACCGGAAGGACGGGTCCAGAGCTTCCTTGAACCCCACGGCCTTGGCGGCGATGACATGCATGAGCGGTCCGCCCTGGGAACCGGGGAAAAGCCTCCGGTCCAGCTCCCGGGCCCACTTCTCACGGCAGAGCACCAGTCCGCCCCGGGGTCCACGCAGCGTCTTGTGAGTGGTGGAGGTGACAAAATCAGCGTGGGGAACAGGGCTCGGATGGAGGCCCGCTGCCACCAGGCCGGCGATGTGCGCCATATCCACCATGAGCACTGCTCCCACGTCCCGGGCCACTGCGGCGAAACGCTCGAAGTTGATGATGCGGGAATAATTGGACGCACCCGCGATGATCAACCGTGGGCGGTGGGCCTGGGCAAGCCTCTCGAGCTGGCCGTAGTCGATGGTCTCGTCTTCACGCCGAACGCCGTAGGAAACGACTTTGTACAGGATTCCCGAGACGTTCAATGGATGTCCGTGGGTGAGATGGCCGCCGTGGGACAGGTCCATCCCCAGCAGGGTGTCGCCGGGCGCCAGCACCGTCAGATAAACCGCAGTATTGGCCTGGGTTCCGGAATGCGGCTGCACGTTGGCGTGATCCGCCCCGAAAAGCCGCTTGCACCGGTCAAGGGCCAGGCGCTCGACCCGATCGGCCTGGAGGCACCCGCCATAATACCGGCGGCCAGGGTACCCCTCGGCGTACTTGTTGGTGAGAACCGATCCCAAAGCCTCCAGGACCGCTTCGGAGACAAAATTTTCCGAGGCGATGAGCTCCAGGCCCGCAGCCTGGCGCCGCGCTTCGTCGGCCAGGGCCTGGCACACCTCCGGGTCCGTGTCCCGGAGCGGGCGGATCATGGGATCCGTCCACGAGAGTACGTTGGTGGTCACCAGCCGGCTCCTTCCTGCTGTCAGATCCAGGCGATGAACCGCCCGGACCATGCCCACGGGGAGACAGGAAGATGACATTATATGAAGATCGCCGTCCCGGGGGTCCCCATCGGAAAGAAAATGTGCCAAGATCCGCCCCCGTTGGCCGCCGGGCCCGGAAAGGCTTCCCATCCGGTTTGCGGATCGATTGGCTTCTTAAGGAGAAAACGTTCCATGACGTACATCGTTACAGGCAACTGCGAAGACTGCAGGTTCACGGACTGCGTGGAGGTTTGCCCCGTGGACTGCTTCTACGGTGATGCCCGGATGCTCTACATCCATCCGGACGAATGCATCGACTGCGGCGCCTGCGTCCCCGCCTGCCCGGTGGAGGCCATCTTCCCGGAAGAGGACGTGCCTGAGTCGGAATCCAAATGGACCCAGATCAACAAGGACAAGTGTCTCCAGGAGCTGGATTCCCTGGAAAACATCACCGAGAAGGTCGATCCGCTGCCGACGGCTGAAGAAAAGAAAAAAGCCTTGGGCAAGTAAACGCGTCCGCCTTCTGCCGCGTCCTTCCGCCCCGGCGCCCGTCGGTCCCGTGGTGCCCGGGGTCCGTCCTGGGCCCCTCTCCCAGGCGTCACCGTCCTTGCGGGGAGAGTTGCAGCCGCTCGCCCTCCGCGAGGGCGTACGATTCCGTCATGCCAGCCAGGTGATCGGCAACCACGCGAATGAAGACCGGATTGTTCCGGTAATGCGCCGCCACGTCTCCCGGCACACGGGAAGGCGAGACATCGCGGAGAAAGGGAAGGCCGGTCCGTTCCTTGAAGCGCAGGAGAACGTGATCGTCCAGGAGCAGAGGCCGGTCATGGTAGGCCCTGAAGAGACCCACCAGGAGCCTCCGGGCGCGGAGAGCCAACCGGCTTGCCGATCTGGAGTTGGTGATCCTCCGGGAGATGAAGACCTGCAGTTCCCCGAAGAGCTCCCGCACCGGCGGGGCAAGGGAGAGCAGCTCCGGCGGAATCTGCTCCCTGTGACGCAGGAAATCCTCGTGGGTGGCGATGCGCCGGGCGTCCATCCAGCGGCGGAGGGCGGCGCCGGAGTAAGTGACCAGGGACGTCACCAGGAGATGCATGACGCCCCGGTTGATCTGATGGATACGCACATGTCTCCCCGGCACCGCGTAGGATGATCCCATCTTCGCCGCCAGCTCGCGGACAATGGCCAGGCGTTCCGCTTCCCCCAGGAGGACGGCTCCCTCATGAATGCCGTCGTCGAGATCGTGAACCTGCTGGGTCAGCTCGCCCGCCAGCGCCACGATCTGCGCCTCCAGGAAGGGCGGGGCCTCCGGCAACAGTCTTTCCAGATCCAGCTCCGGGTCGTGAGCCGTGCAGCCAGCTCCTGCTTGCTTGAGAATCCCCTCGCGCACGGCATCGGTCAGGTTGAGTCCCGGGTGGCGGTAGCGCTTCTCCAGGAGGTCCACCACGCGCAGGCTCTGGTCGCTTCGTCTCAGGCCGGTCCGGCAGACCGCCTTCTCCGGGTCGAGCCCCTCCACCTGCACCGCGCCCGTGAGGATTCCGTCGAGAACAGCCTCGCCGTGGCGGCCGAAGGGACAGTGTCCCAGGTCGTGACCGAGGGCAATCGCCTCGGCCAGATCCTCGTTGAGGGACAGGGAGCGCGCCACGGTGCGCGCCACCCCGGCCACCTCCAGCGTGTGGATCAATCGATTCCGCAGGTGATCGTCGGGGCTCGGGAAGGAGACATGCCCCTTTTGCCGCAGGCGGCGGAAAGCCCGGGAGTGCACGATGCGGTCCCGGTCCCTCTGAAACTCGGTGCGAAGGTCGAAGGCGCGGCCCTCGGGATCAATGGGGCGGGCGCGGGTCGCCTCCGAGGAACGCAGGGCACAGGCCGACAGGCGGGACTCCTCGGCTGCCTGGAGCTGCTCCCGGCTCAGGATGGCGGCGGGAACGGCTCTTCTCACGGTCGGCTGGTCAGCGGCGGCCACCCCGGGCGCCGCGCAGAGAGCCTCCCCGGCCGGAACGGGAGGAGAGCCGCGAATGCGAGATCCTCGAGTGATGACCGGACCGGGATCCATGGGAGATCCCGTGGGAAGGGTGTCCGTGGTGTCCATGGATCTGGCCCGGGCGTCCGTGGTGGGGGGAATGGCGCAGGTGAGAGTGATTGGATCCATGGGGATGGTGGTGCGAGATCGAGCCGGAGAACCTGGATCCCGAGTACCCGAACCCGTAATGCGCGTACCCTCCGTACCGGTACCCTCCATACCCGTACCCGTACCCATAGTGCGGGTACGGGAAGTATCCGTATGCATGGTGCCCATACTGGTAATGCCCGTAAAAGGGGAAATACCCCAGGCTGATGCTGAAGGAACGGTAGCGGTGGCCCGGATAAGACTCATGGCGCCCCGAGTGGGCATGATATTCCTCGTCGCCGTACTCCTCGTCTTCTCCTGGCGTGTCGGACCCGGCTTCGACGTCCTCAGATCCATCCACGGCGATCTCCTCTCCCCCACCGGGATACCCCTCGCCGTCGGCCAGGAAATCCACCTGGCCGGTGCTGATGTCACGGTCCAGATGCCCGCCCCAGTGCAGCGTGAAGGAGCGGAACGCCCCCGCGGCGCCCAGATGGAAGAGGGCCGTCAGGGAGGAACGTTCCCCATCCGCCACCACGGCCTCGGAGACTGCAAGACCATCCTGGCGAAGGTCGGGTTGCGAGAGCAGGGTGCCTCCCTCCGTCACCACCCAAAGATCGATGGTCCGCAGGGACAGCGGCCGGCCCGATCGATTGTCGACCTCGAGGTTCACCGAAAGGACCGGCTCCGAGCGCCCGGCCTGAATCCGCTCGATCACCCCCTCGGAGGAGACCCGCAAGACTCCGGCGCCAGGCTCTCCGCTCACCAGTTCCACCTGGTGGCGGGTGGAGGGTCTGAAGCTCCCGGCCACGGCGGATGGCGCGGTCACGGCCAGAAGAACCGCGATCACACTCCCCCAGGCAAGCCCTCGCCTCATCATCCACATACCTGGATCATACCATTGACAACCCGGGCGGACCTCCTTTTTCTTTCCGGCTTCTTGCCTGCCTCCACCGGCCGGAAGGCGCTTCCAGAGCGGATTTCAGCTGGACAGCCCGGCACGCTCAACGTATAAGAAAAATCTCGATAGAACTCGGGGCCTATTTCCGGTGATTCCGGAGAGAATGGAGGGACACCAGATGAGGGGGAATCCCGCCAAACTCTGGCGTTTTGTCTACGTTCTCGCACTTCTGGCGCTGCCCATCATCGCCAGGGGCTGACGGGAACGACCCGAGGGGTACTGCCTTCCGCCAGCCGGACACCCCGGTCTCGTCTCCGGGGACCATGACGGCCGGCCTCAGGGGGAGGGGGAGAGGGGGGAGAGGCGCACCATCACGGTGCGCCTTCTCTTTTTACCCTGGCCTGTTTTTCCCCCGACCTTCCCGCACCTCGATCAATCCGTTCCCGTAGTCCATGCGCAGGGACCAGGTCTCCAGGAAATCAGCCCCCAGGATGCCGTCGATCTCGGTCCCCAGAGAATGACTCAAGGCGCCCAGGTCCACGACGCTCATGCCGCGCACGTTGAACCGCCGCCCCAGGGCCGCCAGCGTGCCCCGTTTCTTCACCCGCCCCACCTTCCCCACGGCTCCGGTCAGCCCGCGGATTCCGATGCTCGACCGGCCCACGGATTCCTCGATCCCCATGCGCTTCAGGGCGGCGCGGGAAAGGACGCTGCGGGTGGCGCCGGTGTCCAGCAGCATTTCGATGGGCGTCCCTTCCAGCAAGGCTTCCACCTGGATCATGCCGTTCACGTTCCGGAACCTCCACCATCCGGCCACCGGGCAGCCGGTTCCGCGAGCCGCGTTCTTCTCCAGGAGCAAGGTGCGGCCGCCGACCAACCCCGGCTGCAACGGAGCCAGGAGGGACAGTCCGAGGATCCCGGGGCCCCCCTCCCGCGACGACATCACGACGGCAGGTATATCGTGGAACAGATACGGTCCGAGGGACAGGGTGGGCAGGACCACGAACGGATGCTCTGCGGTGGCGCCGGAGACGCCCTTCACGGTGAACCGGGACACGGGCTGAAGACCCAGCCGCCGGAAGGTTGAAAACGGCACCGTGACACCGGACGCGCCCGAATCAAGGAGGAAAGGCCGGGGCGCCAGAGGCCCGACACCGACATTCACGTGGGGAACGCCGCCGGCCCGGGTGACGCGCAGAGACCGGAACCCTTCCGGGCCCTCCAGGCGGAAGAGCCGCCGCTGGCCGATGCTCTCCAGCAAGGCCAGCCAGGCGCGCACATTTTCACGCACCTCCGGGTCCTCCACGGGCGGGAGCTCCGTGTATCGCCGGTAGAGGGCCAGTGCCTCATCCCGGGAAGAGACCAGCCCTGCGAGCCGGCGTACGATACGCGGATCGTCCGGGTCGAGACGAAACGCGCGGCGCAGCGCGGTGCCCGCTCCTGCATAGTCGGGGTGGGTCAGCAGGACCCGGGCCAGGCCATAATGAACCGCCGCGTTTTCCGGGAGCAACCGCCTCGCGCGGCGGAAGACCTGGCCCGCCGCATCGATACGCCCCTGGCGAAAAAGGGCCTCCGCCAGGGCCAGCATTCCTTGCCCTTCGGCCGACGACCCCGGCGCCGCGCTGGCCAGGGCGCGGCGTGCCAGGTCGAGGCCCGCCTCGAAATCATCGGCGGCCGTACGCCGGCGGGACGCTGCTGCCAGCTCGTCCGGGTCGGTCTCCGCCGCCGCCTGGGCAAACGGCCCTCCCGGGGCGGCCCATCCGGCGGTCAGGAGAATGAAGAAGAGAAACCCAGGGCGCGGAATGCTCAGTGCAGGCGGCCTGTTTTCATGCGGTCCAGCTCGGCGCCGATCTCCTGGACCAGGTCATTGTCCTCGGCCCAGCCTTCCCGCACGGCCGCCAGACGTCCCTGGGCGTCGATGAACAGGATCGTGGGGATCACGATCACACCGTAGTCGCTGACAAAATGCGGGGTGGCCAGAAGCACGGGCAGATCGAGCCCCTGCTTTTTCAGCCACAGCTTGGCCCGGGCGCCGCTGTCATCGATATTGACGGTCACCAGCGCCGCCCCGGGATGGGAACGCGCCAGCGCCTGCCGCGCCCGCTGGAACTGTGGCAGCTCCTCCCGGCAGGGGGCGCACCAGGACGCCCAAAGCGACAGGACCAGTGTCCGACCGCGGTAATCCGCCAGGTCGTGCGTGGCGCCGTCCAGCCCCGGAAGAGAAAAGGCCGGCGCCTTTTCCATGGGATCGAGATGGCGCACCTGTCCCGGTGTGTCCTGGGTCTGGAGGAGGAGCGCCAGGGCCAGGAGGCCGAACCAGAAGAATGCCAGATGGGGGCGCGGTCTCATGCAATCGACTCTTATCATACTGCGAACGGCGCCCTCCAACCTATTATTCCGCCTATTCCGCGCTCCGGGAGGTTCCCTCCCTTGAGGCGGCCACGACCCCATGGTAGGCTGCCCTCCGCCATGTCGGTTCGCCGTCGTGATTTCCTGAAAGCCGGGGCGGCTGCCCTGGCGGGAACGGCTGCCCCGCGGGGTGCAGCCGGCCCGTCTCCGGGGACAGCACCGGCCGGGAGACGGCGCACGCCGGCCCGGCCGCCCGTGGTCATCGCCTCGGCCAACGGCCTGCACGCGGTGGAGCGGGCCATGGAGCGGATGCGGTCCGGCGACGATCCCCTCGATGCGGTCATCGCCGGCGTCAATCTGGTCGAGGACGACCCGAATGACATCACCGTCGGCCTGGGAGGGCTGCCGAACGAACGGGGTGTGGTGCAGCTGGATGCCTCGGTCATGCATGGCCCCAGCCGGAACGCCGGCGCCGTGGCCGCCCTGGAGCGCATTCGCAATCCATCCCGGGTCGCCCGCCTGGTGATGGAGCGCACGGACCATATTCTCCTGGTGGGCCAGGGAGCCCTGGGGTTCGCGCGCCTGCACGGCTTCAAGGAGGAGAACCTGCTGACGGAGAAGTCCCGCAAGATCTATCTCTACTGGAAGGAAACCCTGTCGGAGACCGATGACTGGTTTTCCTCCCCCGAGGAAATCTCCGATCCGGACCTCAAGAACTATCTGCGCACCTACGGCACGATCAACTGCAATGCCATGGACGCGCACGGTGATCTTTCGGGGGTCACCACGACCTCCGGCCTGTTCTTCAAGATCCCCGGCCGGGTCGGCGACTCTCCTCTCATCGGAGACGGACTTTACGTGGACAACGATGTGGGTGCCTGTGGCTCCACCGGACGCGGAGAGGCCGTGATCCTTTCCTGCGGTAGCCACTCGGTGGTCACGGAAATGCGGCTGGGAAAAGCTCCCGAGCAGGCCTGTCTCACGGTGCTGGAACGGATCGCCGACTGGTCGAAGGCTCCCCAGCTCACCCGGCCCGACGGCCGCCCCAATTTCAACGTCAAGTTCTACGCTTTGAACAAGAAAGGGGAATTCGCCGGCGCCGCCCTGTGGAGCGACAGCCGTTACGCCGTCCATGACGGCCGGAAGGCACGGCTCATGGATTGCGCCTATCTCTTCCGCCGTCCCGCCAGCTCCTAGGATCCCACCGCGGAATCCGTTCCTTGTCGCCCCGGGCTCCGGTGCCCTCCTCATCGGCGAGGCGCGCGAGGATCCATCCCCGGGCCGCCTCGAGCGCCGCTTCTTGGTGGGCGGCGGCGATCTCGAGATCGGGATGCAGGCCGGTGTCGTCCCAGCCGGTTCCCCGGGGCGCCAGCAGGCGGAACTGCGTCACCGACAGGCCCGAGCCGTCGGGCAGGAGCAAGGCTTTCTGCCCCACGCCTTTCCCCGCCGTCGTCTCCCCCACGAGGATCGCGCCGGCGCGGTCATGCAGGGCGGCCGCAAGCAATTCCGCGGCGCTGGCCGTCCGCGCGTCAACCAGGAGAGCCAGCGGACCGCGGGGCCGGTGCGGGCTCTCCCGGGTGGTGACCCGAGGCACGGGGCCGCGGCGCGCCAGGTAGGTGCAGACCAGGCTTCCCCGCGGCAGAAATCGAGCCGCCACCTCCACCGCGACGTTGCCGTCGCCGCCCCCGTTGCCACGCAGATCGATGATCCAGCCGCGTGCATCGGGAACGGTTGCCAGGGCCGTTTCCACCTGGTCGGGAGGATCGAGGCCTCCCAGGCTGGGGATGAGGAGATAGCCAATCGATCCGTCCAGCCGTGCCACCTGCACCCGCGGATCCTGCCACAGGCCGCGGGGAATGTCCGTCCCGGCGCGCCGGGAGGTCTCCGTGGCCGGTCGTTTTTCAGGAAGAGTGGAAGGCTCGCGGCCCGGGGCCGGAGCAGGTGGCGGCGCGCCGGCGCCAGCCGGCGGCTCCCTTTCCGGCCCCAGGCCCCGATCTCCGCCGGCGGACCGGGGAAGATCCGGGACCGGGGGCGCCGCCCGGAGCTTCCGGGCAGCCTTCGGGTCCGAGTCCGCCGGGACCGTCACCGAGGGGCTCATCATGCCCGGGCCGCCGGCCGGGCCCGGCAGCGGACGGCGGTGCGCATTGGGCGCCAGGAGGTAGCCCGCAAACGCATCCGGCTCGAACAGCCGGGCGTACCGGTCGCCGATGTCCGCCAGGAGGGCTGCCATCTCCCGCTTGGCGTCGGCCACCGTGCGCACCCGCCTCCGCGCCTGGGCGCGCCGGCGAAAAATGTCGACTCCTCCGTAGTCGGCATCGACGGAATCATCACGCACGCTCCGCCACGCCTGCATGTAGAGATCCCACGGCGACACCTCAACGGGTCCCTTGAGAGCTTCCCGCGCCTCTTCTTCCCTTCCTTCCCTCTTCAGGGCCAGAGCCAGGAGAACGCGCGGCTGCAAACGCAAGGGGGCGGCGGTCAGCGCCCGTCTGAGCTCGGCAACCGCCCGGGAATCATCTCCAGCTTCCACGGCGGCCCGTCCCAGGTCAAGAGGCCGCGCGGCGGATTGCGGGTCGTCCGGCCCGGAATCGGGCTGTTTTTCTGAGGAAAAATCCTGAGGCCCGGAAGGATCGGAACGAACCGGCGCAGGCAAGGACGGCCGGGAGCCTGGCGCTGCGGGCGGAGCGTCCCCCGCCGTGCGGCTGCCGTGAGCGCCCTGGCCGGTCGGCCGGCGCGGGGGACGGTTCTCCCGCTCCACGGGCAGGAGGCCGGCGCGGTCCAGGAGCCGGCGGGATGTCTCGCTTTGCCACGCCCAGGACGCCGCGTCCGCGTGGGCTTCGCCCACCCGTCCGCGCTCCAGGAGCAGGCGGATCTGAAGCAACCTCAACGGCTCCGGGGCTCCGTCCGCCTGGCTGCGCCGGGCCACGTCGTCCAGGTAGGCCAGGTAGGCGGCGCGCGACTCGAACGCGTCCTTGAGAAACAGGTAGGCGATGTTGGACCCCGGTTCATCCAGCAGATACGATTCGAACCGGGCCACCGCCTCGTCCCTCTGTCCCGCCGCCTCCAGCGCCAGTGCCAGAAACAGACGCGGCACCTTGGCGCCCGGCGCAGCCTGCACCAGGGCCCGCTGCCTCCGGAGCTCGGCTTGCAGTCCTTCCGGACGGGAAAGGTTCCGGAGCAGATGCTCATAGACGAACAGATCCCCCGGATCGGAGTCCAAAGCCTCCCTCCAGACGGCCCGGGCGAGCCGTGCCTCCCCGGCGTTCTCCAGGATCACGCCCAGGTTATAAAGGGCCACGCGATGCCCGGGGTCCTGCTCCAGCACGCGCCCGTAGAGAGCCGCAGCCCGGACCATCTCCTGGCGGCCTCGGGCCGCGGCCGCGGCTTCCAGCAAGGACTCCACGGAAGACGGTGCAGGCGCCTGCGCGGCGATCGCAGGCGGCGCAAAAACCAGGAGGGCCACGCCAATCCCCGGTCCTCCGCACAGTGCCCGGCGCAACAT
>JBHHYE010000027.1:0-43870 GCA_046757405.1 Acidobacteriota bacterium
AGCGTGGAGCACCAGCCCCATGAGCAAGCCGATCGACACGCGCCTGAGGATGGTGCGCTTTGTTGACGGCATGGCCCGGCCCCCCTCCATGAAGCGATGGTGGAATCGGGCCGTGGGGAGCACGTGCTGGTCTGCCGGACGGGGCCGATTCCTTGAAAATATCATAAAGCCTAACAGGAACAACCGGGCGAAGTCAACAAATTTCTTGTCTTCAGACTCTCGCGTGTGGGCCCGGGGAAGAGACCTCGGTGTTTTTCACCCGGCCCGGCACACGCCGGTTCCACGATGCGGGAAGGGACGCCTCCCAAGCCCCTGCCGGCGGCGCCGCCCTCTGCCCACGAGGATTGGTTAGAATGAAAGGGCGGCGCCCCGGAAGCGGCGGTGCCGGGATAAGGAGTCCATGCCTTGAAAATGCTCTCATGGTTGCCCGCCTTGCTTCTTCCCCTGGCAATGTTCGCCGCGGGAGGCTCCGCGCGAGATGCTGCGGCGGAGCCGCAGCGGAAGGATGCAACCGCCTCTCCGGTGGTTCGTGATTCTGCAGGAGCACCGGCGGGCGATCTCCGGCTCACCATCAGCCGGCCGGTGCTGGTCAACCTGATCCGGGCTGTGGTTCCGTATCGTCTGAAGCTGGACACGGGCGTGCTGGAAGAGATCGTGACCTTGACAGAACCGCGGGACCTTCATCTGACCCCGGAGGGTGTTCGCCTCACCATGACGGCCAGCGGTTCACCCATCCCCTTCACGGCCGAGATCAGCCCGATGATTCGCTTCGAGGCCGACGCGATCACCGGCGACTACGTGGTCCGGGTCGACAAGCTGTCCGTGAAGATGGGCCTGGCCGGGACCTACGACCTGGCTTCCTACGTGAAGCCGATTCCTGTTCAGCGGCTCAGCCACTATGTTCTGGAAACACCCGATCGCCTGATCGGTGTCGACCTGGCTGTGAGTGAGATCAAGCTGACGGAGCAGGAGATCCAGGTCTGGCTCCAGACCGTCTTCCACCCGCCCGACTGACGGAGCGTGTCCTGTCCCCGCGCCTTCAGCGGGGCGCGAGTGTTTCTCTCGCCTCGGACAGGTGCTCCCGCTGTCCGGGCCGGCCTCCGCCTGGCCTCCGGCCCACCGGATCCCAGCGGGGATCCAGTGCGTGTTGCAACGCCTCGCCGACCAGGTTGAAGGCCATCACGGCGCCCACGATTGCCAGGCCCGGAAAGGTGGAGATCCACCATGCCTCGGCCAGGGACGGCCGGCCTCCGGAGACCAGGTTTCCCCAGGTGGCGTGAGGCGGTTGGATGCCCAGACCCAGAAAGGACAGGCCGGCCTCGACCAGCATCGTATCTCCGATCCGGAGGGCCGTGGCCACCAGAAGAGGGGCCATGGCGTTGGGGAGGAGGTGGTGAAACACGATCCCGGGGCTCCGGCGCCCCAGGCTCCGCGCCGCCAGGACGAACCCTCCCTCCCGGAGATGAAGAATCTGGGCGCGGACCAGCCGGCAGGGCACCATCCACCCGGTCATTCCCAGGATGAGAACCACCGCCCCGAACGAACCGGGCAGGACGGTCAGGGCCAGGAGAATGAAGAAGAGGCGGGGAAGAGCCATGGTGGCATCGGTCAGCCGCATCAGAAGGCCATCCACCCGCGGCCCGGCCCAGCCGGCCGCACCACCGATGAGCGCGCCCAGGCCAACGGCCAGCAGCGCGGTGAGCAGGCCCACTCCCAGGGAGACCCGCGATCCCACCAGGAGGCGGCTGAGCAGATCGCGGCCCAGATGGTCGGTCCCCAGGATATGCAGACGGGTCGTGTGCCAGTCAGCCGGCCGGTGGCCGCGGAGCTCGCGGCGCGGCACGGTGGTCCAGCGCTCGCCGCGGCGCAGGCGCACCATCTCGCCGGCCAGATCAATCTCGTTGGCGGCCACCACACTGCCGTCGCGGTGCGCGACCAGGTGCACCCGTGTGAACGGAGGCAGAAAATGGGTGGCGATCCCGTCCCCGATCTGATTGGGATCCTGGGGGGCGAGGGCAGGGGCGAGCAGGGCGATGGCGATGTAGAGGCCCGAAATGGAAAGACCGATGCGTGCGGACCGGTGAGCGGTCAGCTGCCTCCAGGTGTCGTGCCAGGGACCCGCCTGTCGCAGGTCCACGGGCCGCGAGAACAGGGGAAGTCCGGCCAGCCAGCAGCCGAGGAAGAGCGCCAGGGAGCTCCAGGCAGACACCCCGAGCCCGATCGGTCCTCTCATGAGGGCAGGGGCCAGCTGGTGACCGCGCCACACCCAGAGCAGGACCTGCGCCAGGCACATCAGCGCCAGGCTCACCCCGAGGAGGGGCCGCCGGGTGCGCGCCAGGTGGACGCCCGGGATCCAGGCTTCCAGGTTCTGGCGGGTCACGATGGTTGGTGTCCCAGCCGGACCCGGGGATCGACAGCCGCGGCGGCGATATCGGCCAGGAGGCTGCCTGCCACGACCAGCGCGGCGGTCATGAGAGTCACCGCCTGGATCAGGGGATAATCGCGAGCCAGGATCGCATTGAAGGCAACCTGTCCCATGCCCGGCCACGAGAAGATCACCTCCACCACCACGGTTCCTGAAAACAGGACCGGGAGGGAGAGGCCGGCCAGGGTCACCAGGGGCATCAGGGCATTGCGCAGCGCGTGGCGGCCGATGACGCGCCATTCCGGCAGACCTTGCGCCCGGGCGGTGCGGACATAATCCAGCCCGATGACTTCCAGGAGACTGCTGCGCATGTGCCGGGTGGTGAGGGCAAGACCCCCGAGACCCAGGGTGAGCACAGGCAACGCCAGGTGCCGGAGGAGATCGACCATCCAACCCGCTGCGGCCGGATCGGCCAGCGTCACATCCCGCATCTGTGACGGTGGGAACCATCCCAGGCGATAAGAAAAGAGAAGAACCAGCTCGACCCCTAACCAGAAGGTGGGAATGGAGTAAAAGAACAGGCTGATGGCCGAGACCCCGTGATCCAGCCCTCCGCCCCGGCGCACCGCCGTCAGCAGCCCGAGAAGGGTGCCGAAAAGGAACTGGACTGCCAAGGCCAGCGAGATCAAGAGGAGCGTCGGCCCGCAGGCCTCGCCAATGATCTCGGCGACCGGCCGGCCCTGGGAGGTGGAGAGAGGGTAGTGGCCGGTCAGGAGGGCTCCGAGTTGTTTCAGGTACTGAACCGGGAGAGGCGCATCCAGCCCGTAGACATGGCGGAGAGTGTCGAGGGATTCCCGGGAAATGTTCGGCCCCTGGTAAAGGGCCAGGGGATCGCCTGGTGCCAGGTGGCCGATCACGAAGGTGAGAGTCCAGATGAGCCACAAGAGAGGGATGGCGGCCATCAGCCGGCGGAGCGCATACTCCAGCACGAGTGTCTTCCCCCGGCCTTTTCGCCTACGGGATCCACCACTGGCGGAGATGAAAGAGGGGGCTCTGGGCGTTGGGCTGGATATTGCGAATCCGGGCGCTGAATCCGGTGATTCGATCCTGCCAGGCCAGGAAGGTGTATGGCTGTTCGCGGTGCAGGATGACCTGGGCGCGATCCAGGAGGTGACCGGCTTGCCGGATGTCTTCCACTTTCCTCACCTTGTCCAGGAGGACGTCCAGCTGAGAATTGGAGTACCCCCCGTAATTCCCGCCATTGTGGATGGCTGCCGTGGTGAAGATGACAGCCAGATCGACCTTGGTGGGAAGGCGCCAGGCGCCGATGAAGGCGTCGAATTCGTGGCGGCTGTGCCGACTGTTGAAGACATTCCGGTCATAAACCACGGGGCTGGCCTGGATCCCGACCCGCCGGAGGTCCTCCTGAACCATGAGGGCGATGTCCCGCCAGATCGCACTCGAGGCCGGGACCTCCAGATCGAAGCGAAAGATCTTGCCCTCCCTGTCAAGCAGCCCGTCTCCATCCGAGTCGCGCCATCCTGCGCTCTCGAGAAGGTCCCGGGCCGCTCCGGCATCGAAGGGGTGAGGTTTCACGCTCGTGTCGTGGGCCCAGTAGAGCGGAGGGATGCCCCCGGATGCCAGCTGGGCCGTTCCACGGTAAATGTCGTCCACGATCCTGCGGCGGTTGATGGCCAGGGTCAATGCCCTGCGCACGGCAGCGGAGCGGAACAAGGGGCGGGCGCAGTTCCAGGCAATGAAGCTGTAACGGCGATCCGGATACCGGCGGACGGCGACCCTCTCTTGCGATTCAAGGCGCGGCAGGAGTTCTGGCGAGAGTCGATCCCAGAAATCGATCTGTCCGGCCATGAGCTGTTCCGCCCCGGACGCGGCATCGGGGAGGATCTGGAAGATGACACGATCCAGATAGGGCGTCTCCCCGGGAAAGGACCGGTCGTTGCGGACCATCTCGATGGACTGGTTGGGGGTCCAGCGTTCCAGCGTGAAAGCACCGGAGCAGACAGGGTGCCGATCCAGGCCCGAGGACCGCCATTCGCGGAAGGGCACCTTGCTCCACACGTGCTCGGGGAGTATCACGCCGTCATTGGCATCCATGAGCTGGTACGGATAAACCCGGGCAAACCGGAAGCGCACGGTCTTCGGATCCATCACTTCGACGCTCTCGATCTGCGTCTTGACCTCCGCGCCGAGCCAGCCGACCTCGGGGCTGATGGCTGCCTGGTGGCTGAAGCGGACATCATTCGCCGTCACCGGCCGGCCGTCCTCCCAGACGGCATCCGGCTGAAGGTGAAAGGTGATTTCCTTCCGGTCGGCGGAGAATTCCCAGGAGGCGGCCAAAGCAGGCAGGAAGGTCGGCGGCCCCTGGCCGAAGTCGGCCTGTTCCTCCATGAGCGAGGCATAGCACTGAAACGTCACGTCCCGAGCCTGGGCCTGGGTCGAGAGGTAAGGGTTGAAACTGTCCAGGTCGCTCGGCAATCCCAGAACCACGGTGCCGCCGGACCGTGGAACAAGCGTGGCTTCCTGCCTCCGGCCGCCCCCTGCCCCGCTCATGCCGGGATCCGTTCCATTGCAGGCCGCGGCGCCGAGGGAAAGGGCGACCAGGAGATAGCGGGCGACCCGGGGTCCGTTTCCATGGGCCCAACCTTGCGTCAACATGGCGTGCAAACCTCCAACCACGCCTCAGCGGCGTCGAGAATCATCATCAGCAGGCGGAGTTCCCGGGAGCGGCGGATAGTTGTCCCGGAGCAGGAAGTCCACCTGCCGGGCCGTCTTCGGAAACTCGCCCCCGCGCGGGTTGGCCTCCAACGGATCCGTCAAGAGATCATAGAATTCGCGCTGCAACGGGCGGACCCAGGCCGGATCGTCTTCAAACCCCGGAGGGGGGAGCGCATTGCGGATCACTTTGAACCGGCCCTGGACGAGCAGGGACCGGCCGAATGGAGGGAGCAGCGATGCGGCATACAGGAATCGATTGGGGAGGGGGCCCTTATGCCGCAAACGGGGAGCCATGTTGAACCCGGGCACCTTCTCGGACAGGTCCCCGGCCTGGAGGAGGGCGGCGCAGGTGCGAAAGACATCCATGAGAGACACCGGCGGCGTCCTCGGGATCTCCCGGAAGACTCGCACCTGCGGACCGTGAAAGAGAAGAGGCACCGTGACTTCTTCTTCGTAAAGCGTTCTTCCGTGGCTGAACCACAATCCATGTTCACCCAGCGCTTCACCGTGGAGGGATGCGACCACCAGGAGAGATCGCGATCCCCTGGGAGACGAACTGAGCCGGTCCCAGACGGCCCCGATTCCCCGGTCCGCCTGGCGGACGGTCGCATCGTAGGCGTCGAGATAAAAAGCCGCCTCGCGCATGGGCCCGTTGACCGCCTTGGGAGGCAGAGTGTTGGGCCTTCCTTCGCCAGCCCCCACCGGGAGCGAGAATCTCCAGCCGGCATTCCAGCCGTCGGCCAGGAATTCCACCAGGTCGCCGACCGGGGGAATATACGGCGCGGACGGATCATTGAAGTGGATCCAGAGGAACAGGTTCGCCTTGGAGGGGACGGCTGCCGCTCGATCCATGGCGAGTCGCGCGAGCCGGGGAGCTGGAAGGCCCGGGTGAACATGGAGTTCATCAAAGGCCGACTTCAGCGCAGCCATGGCGCCGACTTCCGGGTCGGCCACGAAGGCCAGCCGTGTATAGCCTGCTGCTCCGAGCCATTCCGGGAGGGAGGGTGCGCCGGTTCCGGGATCCGCCGGAGCATAGACCCGGTGGTCTCCAGGGTCGAGGCCCGTGAACAAGCTCATGAGGGCTGGCACGGTCCCCGGCGATGGCGTTCGCGCGCTGGGAAACAGATAGCCGCTGGCGGCCAGGCTGTCCAATCGGGGTGCCGGAACTCGTGAAGAGGGGGCCGGCCTCAAACGATCCGCGCGCAGGGAGGAGACGGTGATGAGAACAAGATCCCGTGCAGGAGATGCCGTCTGGCCGGCCGTGGCGCTGAAAGGCCCGGCAAGAAGCCATCCGGTGGCCACGAGGGAAGCCAGCTGCTTTCCCCGTTTTTTTCCTCTGTGTGCCTTTCCCTCTTTCTGCTGGATCGTCACTTTCATCACGGGGTCGAGGATGGCGACAGGCGCCACCGGCTGCGGCGGACGCCATGCTAGCAAGGTGCCGATCCTTCGTCCATGGCGCCGCCGCCCCCGCAAGCCGCGTCGCGGTGACGGGGACGCCGGTTCCCGGGCCGGATTCAGGTTTGCCGGCAACAGTCCGTCCGCGTATATAGATAGATCATGAGGATGGAGAGGCGGGGGATGAGATCGGGAGCGGCGGCTGGATGGTGCTGTTTCCTGGCCGTTCTCTTGGGGTTCTCTGTTCCGGCGTCCGCCGGCACCAGGGAGGATCTGGAGTCCTTTCCCTCCTGGCCGGATCTGGAGTTCCGGATCGCCTTCTGGACCGACATCTACACCCGTTACACCACCCGGCAGGCCGTAGTGCATGATGCCGAGTTTCCCCAGGTGGTCTATGGCGTGGTGGACCTGGGCGGCTTTTCAGACGGCGGGCGCCGGGTCGAGTCCGAGGAAGACCGGAAGATCATGGAGCGGGCACGGACGCAGGTGCAGGACATCCTCCTGCATCTCGAAGACGCGGGCCGGCGGGGCCCGGGTCCCGCCACGGCTCACGGGCAAGTCATGGCGGCCCTGGCGGCTGTCCCCGCGGAGTGGCGCCTTGCCGGGGCGGCCGGCCGGGTGCGGACCCAAAGGGGGCAGGCCGATCGCTTCCGGCTCAGCTTGGTTCGCTCCGGGCGCTACCTGGAATCGTACCGCCAGATGGCGCAGGAGGAGAACGTCCCGGAAGATCTCATTTATATTCCCCATGTGGAATCATCCTTCGAGACAGGAGCCCGTTCCCACGTGGGAGCCGCCGGATTGTGGCAGTTCATTCCCTCGACGGCGCGGCGGTTCCTGACCATCGACATGGATGAGGACCAGCGCCTCGATCCCTGGTTCTCCGCCCGGGCGGCCTTTCGCCTCCTGCGTGAAAATCGCGATGTTCTCGGCACCTGGCCTCTGGCCATCACCGCCTACAACTACGGACAGGCCGGGATGTCACGGGCCGTGCGGCAATATGGAACAGACCTGGCCCGCATCATCCGGTCCTACCAGGCGCCGCGCTTCGGGTTCGCGTCGAAGAATTTTTATGCCGAGTTCTTGGCGGCGCGTCGGATCGCGCGGGATAGGGAGGCCTGGTTCGGGCCGTTGCAGGTCGATCCTCCTCTGCGGTTCGAGACCTTTCGTCTTCCTCAGTTCGTCTCGGCGGACACACTGTCGAGCTATTTCGGCCTGCCGCTGGAGGATTTACAGCGATTGAATCCGGCGCTGGATGCGCGGGTCTGGAGCGGCGATGGCTTGCTCCCCGGGAATCATGACCTGCGTGTCCCGCCTGGCAGCGGCAAGATCCTGCGCGAGGAGTGGTCCCGCCTGCCGGAGTCGGTTCTCTTCGACCGGGTCGAGGAGGATATCTGGCACCGTGTGCGGCGCGGAGAGAACCTTTCCCTCATTGCGCGGCGTTACCACACGACGGTTTCAAGGATTCAAGCTCTGAACCATCTTTCCCGGGCCCGCCTCATCTTCGCCGGCCAGAGGCTGAAGGTCCGGCGCATCCGGCGCATCATGCCCTTGCCGGCTCCTGTCACAGCCCATGACGGCATGGAAACGGGAGGGGATTCGACCCGGTACGTGGTCAAGAGTGGAGACACGCTCTATGAGATCGGCCGGCGGTGCGGCGTTGCCTTGAATCAGCTGATCCGGATCAATCGGCTCCGGGATGCGTCCCGCCTCGCCATCGGCCAGATTCTCATTCTGCCCCGCTGTCCCTGATCCCACCGGTGGAACGGATCCGCCTGGACGGTCAAGGAGTGCGCTCCTATCTTCAAGGTGTGGGAACATGGCGGGCGCTCGAGGGAATCGTCCTGGCACTGGCCTTCCTGTGCCTGGCAGCCGCGGGCGGCGGGGCACAGAGCCATCCGGACCGGTACCAGGTCAGAATTCTGGCCGGGCGGGGTGAAGCGCAGGTCGTGATCTCTCCGGGAGACGGAGGGCCGCCCGCCGAAAAACTGTTCAGGTCAAGCGATACGGACCGCACCTTTCGGATCGAGCCAGGGAACAGTTACTTCTTTCCGGAGTCACTCTGGGATCGCTTCAGCGGCTCGAGACACGGCCCCTTCCGCATCGAGGTGCTGGCGCCCCAGGGAGAGGCGGTGGTGGCTTCCGGGGACCGGGTGGGGCGCGAGCCGTTCGCGGATGAGCCGTTCATGGTGACCACCTTCGCGGGTGAGGAGTCCGATCGGGGTGCCGGACTCTACGTGGTGGTCCGGCGCGCGGATGAACAGGGCGAGTTTCCGCCGGCGCCTCCGTGGGCCGTTGATCTCCTGGAGCCGGTCCTGGAGAGCCTCGAGCGCCGGCTCGGGCCGTTGCCCCGCCCCCGTCCGAGGGTGGTGCTCGTTGATTTTCCCCGGCCGCTGGCGAAGTCGTTTCCCGGAGCCTTGATCCTGGACCGGCGCCTGGCCGCCCGGAATGGACCTCCCCCGGCGAGCCGCGTGGCCATCCTGGCTCATGAGGCCGCCCATCAGTGGTGGGGAAATGTTGTGCGCGTCAAGGGGCCGGGTCGTTCCGCGTTACAGGAGGGGTTCGCCGAGTTCATGGCCTGCCACGTGGTGGGAGACCTTCTGGGACTGGAGGCCGAAAAAGCGCGCTGGGCTGCTCTCCGGGATGAGTATGTCCTGGCCAGTGAAGCGATGGCCGATGCCGGCGCCTCGCTCCTGACGCAGACGGGGGCCCTGCGGTACGGGCGCGCGCTCAGGTATGCGCGGTCGAGCTGGGTGATCCGGATGCTGGAAGCGCGGGTTGGAGAGGCCGCGTTCAGGAACACCATGCAGGCGCTGATCCGTGCCGCCAGGCCGGTGGGATGGAACGATCTTCTGGAAACGGCGGGCCGCACCGGTCACGTCGACCTGACCTCCTTCGCGAGCGGATGGCTCCAGGGAAGCGGCCACCCTGACCCGGTGCTGGGAGTCAATCCGTCATCAGGCCAGGTCGAGCTGAGGAACGCCGGCAGGGGGCGGGGTGATTTCCCGGTGGTGGTCCGCTGTGGAGAGAGGGAGCCGGAGGATCGCTTTTTCATGAGCGTGCCGCCGGGCGAGAGCCGTTCCTTGCCGGTGGACGCCAGAGATTGCCGGGTGGACGTGGACCCGGACCATCTTTTCCTCCTCGGTCCCCGCGGTCCGGCTGCTCCGCCGGGGTTGATCCTGGGCCGCGCCTGGGGTTTTCCTGTGGTGCGTCGGATCGCGGAAGGATCCGCCGCCGATCGCGCCGGTCTTGCCGCGGGAGATCTCATCCTGGAAGCGGACGGCCGTCCCATGGACGAGAAACGGGTCGGTGATTTGCTTCACCTGCTCTCGAATCATGATGCGGTCCGCCTGAAAATCAGAAGGGGCACCCAGGAGGAGGAAGTCGTTTTCATGCGGCCCTGATGCGCGGCATGGGCGAATCAGGTTCCTTTGGCCTCCGTTGGCCGCCATCCCATGTCCAGGTCGGCACAACTCGAGCAAAGTGGAAAGATGCTCCCCTCCTGGACCTGGGCCACGGTCTTGACCCCGCCCCGGCCGCAGTTGTCACAGCGGTAGGCTCCGGCGACCTGGCACCTTTCTCCGGGCTTCCAGATGTCCTTGCCGGTGTGCCGCCCGCGTGTTCTCAGGACCATGGCCGAGCATTCTGGCATGTGTCTGGCCGGGGATGCAACGGGCCAGGACCCTCCCACCGATCGGGAGCAACGTTCCCGGGGCTTCCGGCGGGCCGGAAAGGTTTCCTCCAGCCGGGTCTCCGGGCACCGAGCCGCCAGCCGGAGCGGGGCGGGCGACCATGGAGCGAGGCCGTGTTTCATCCCGGACGCTGGCGCCTGCTTCCGGCGGGAGACGGTCTTCCGGGATCCGACGCTAGGTTTTTGTGGCCAGCTGCTCACGGATCCGGTCGAGGCGTCCACGGTTATAGGCCTCCATGAGATCCCGGCGTGAGAGCATGGCCATGATCTGGGTCGGATGATCGGGGTGAACGACGGGGAGCTCGCTCACGTCCTCGCTGGTGAACTGCTGCATGGCTTTCGAGACGGGGTCCGCAGGAGAAAGAACCGTTTTCGGAACATTGGCGATGTCCCGGGCGATCACCGCAGCGGCTTCTTCCCGGTGCTCCAGAAGCCGGCGGATGTCGCGCAGTGAGATGAGACCGCTCGTCTTTCCGCTGGCATCGATCACCGGAAAGAACTCCTGATCCGACCCGGCGAATGTTTGCATGACCTCGTGGAGAGAAGCATTCTCGGGAATGGTGTTGAGTGGCCCGCCGGGGCAGAGGTCCCCGACCTTGAAATCCTCCAGAACATCCACGTAGAACTCATGACGGTGGGCCGGCGACTGGAGGCGTGTGGGGACCTGGCTGCGGTAAAGGCTCCAGCGGCGGCCGAGAAGAAAAGCGATGCAGCAGACCCAGAGGGCGGGCAGGAGAAGCTGGTAGTTTCCGGTCATCTCCGAGACCATGACCAGGGTCGAAATGGGTGTGTTGGCGGCGGCGGCGAAGAATCCGGCCATTCCCACCACGATGTAGGTGCCGGGCTCGGGCACGAGACCTGGCATGACCTTCTGGGCCAGAATACCGACCACGCCGCCCAGGCAGCCGCCGATGACCATGGAGGGGCCGAAGACGCCGCCGGAGCCGCCGGAACCGATGGTGAGGGACGTGGTGAGGATCTTGCCCCCTGCGAGAGCCAGGAGGATATAAATCGGTATTTGCCCCATGAAGGCTTGTTGCAAGCTCCCGTATCCGAACGCCAGCACGTCCAGCACCTTTGGCGTGCCCAGCGCCAGGTAGAGGAGCACGGCCACGCCGCCTGTGGCCAGGCCTCCGAGCATGGGCTTGAAATGCGGCAGGATCGGCAGGCGCTTGAAGCGGTCATGAATGGCATAGAAGGTCTTGACAAAGAGACCCGCTGCGAGTGCCACCACCAGGGCGAGAGCCGTGTAGGGGATCAGCTCCAGCGGGGAATGGAAAGAAAACGGGGGAGTGTCGAAGAGGCTTCCGAACCCGAACGGGATGGAAAAGACGCAATAGGCCACGATGGTGGACAGAGCGGCCGGGATGACCACGTCCGACTCGAACTCGGGCTCGGAATACAGGATCTCGGCGGCAAAGAGGGCGCCGGCGAGGGGGGCGCGGAAAATACTTCCGACCCCGGCGCCCACGCCCGCGGCCAGCAGGATCCGCCGGTCCCGTTCAGGGAGATGCAGCTTGACGGCGAGGTAGGATCCGAAGCCGGCGCCGATCTGGGCGATCGGCCCCTCCCGGCCCCCGGAGCCTCCCGTGCCGATGGTCAGAGCCGAGGCGATGGGCTTGACGAAGGGGATCCGGGCGCGGATATGTCCCCGCTTCATGTGAAAGGCCTCGATGGCGGCGTCGGTGCCGTGTCCTTCGGCCTCCGGTGCAAAGAAGTAGACCAGGAGCCCGGAGAGCAGCCCGCCGAAGGCCGGAGCCAAGAGGATGAGCCAGAGGTGCAAGCGGACCGGCGCGGCGGCGACCTGCGTCGCCTCGCCGGCTGGCACCGGCGGCCTGAATCCTGCCAGCCCCTCCACGACGACTGACAGAGTATAGGTGCACAGGAAGTGAAAGGCGATCGCTCCCAGGCCCGCGACCAGTCCGACCAGGCCACCGAGGATAATCCACCGGCCCAGGAGAGGCAGATTGAACTGTTTCGCTTGTTTCAGGACCTGCGCGCGTACGGGCATGAATCGGGAGTTTACTGCTTCGCGGCCTCCGCTGCGATAGCCGGAAGGGTGATGGTGAAGGTGGATCCCCGCGCCGGAGCCGAGACCACCTGGATGGAACCTCCATGTTCTTCCACGGCGCGCCGGGCGATGGCCAGACCCAGGCCTGTTCCCGTATCGCGGGTCGAGAAGTAAGGCTCGAAGATGCGCTCCAGCGTGTCGGGATCCATTCCTTTGCCGGTGTCCACGACCCGGATTTCCACGCCCCGTCCTCCCGCAAGGATCCGGCTGCTGAAGGTGAGGGTGCCTCCTTCGGGCATTGCCTGGAGAGCGTTTTCAACCAGGTTGATGAGCGCTCGCCGGATCAGTTTCTCGTCCAGGAAGAGACGCGGAAGATCGGCGGGGAGATGAAACACCATCCGGACCCCGGAGGGGGGGGCCTGCCGGTACGGCTCGACGACCTCCATGAGCAGCCGTGCCGGATCGATCTCCTTCCGCTCCAGGGCGGGGATCCGGGCGTAGAGCGAGAAGTCAGAGGCGATGTCGCGCAGGACCTCAACCTGGTGCAAGATAGTGGCCACGGTGCGCGTCAGCGTCTCGCCGAGACATGGATCTTGTGCCTGGTAGACTTTTTGCAAGTGCTCGGTGCACAGGCGGATCGGCGTCAGCGGATTCTTGATCTCGTGGGCAATGCGGCGTGCCATGTCCGCCCAGGCGGCGAGCCGGTTCGAACGAATGGCCTCGGTCATGTCTTCCAGGATCAAGAGGGCCCCCTCTGCCGGTGGCGGGAGCTGGGCGAGCACGGCGCGCAAACGGGTCTCTTTTCCATCCGCGGGACGCAGCTCCGCCTCCAGGGGGGACGACGGATGCCGGTCCCGGGCGGCCAGCTGCAGCAGATCGGCGGCGAAAGGGGAGCTGTTCACCGCCTGGTCCAGGGGGACGCCCGGGACCGGAGCGTGGCTCAAGCGCAGGAGGCGTTGTGCCGCGGGATTGGCCATGGCAACGCGATTTCGCCCGTCCAGGGACACGATACCGGTGGGAGCATGCAGAAGAATCTTTTCCAGCGTCTCGGTCCGGCGACGCAGGGCGGTGCGCTGACGGGCCAGGGCGCGGGCCATGGTGTTGAAGGCGTCGGTCAGACGGCCGATCTCGTCCGGCGACCGGCTGGCCACCTGAACCTCCTCTTCCCCCGAGGCCACGCGCTCCGTGGCGTGCGTCAGCCGGCTGAGCCGGGAGGACATCCCGCGTCCCAGGAGAATGGACGCCCCGACCAGGAACAGAGCCACGGTGGCCGTCGCCACGTCCGCCAGTTGCTGGATCCCGTTGATGCGCCGCTGGACCTCTGCCTCCTGGAGGTGGAGGGGAAGGGAGAGAATGGCCGGAGGCCCGGTTCCGGCGCCCAGAGGAGCGCTGATGATGGCCGTATTTCCTCCCCGGCTCCTCTGGAACGACAGAATGGCCTGCTCTCCTCCCAGCGTGATCCGGCGGTAAACATCGGCGGGTGGGACGGATGGCAACAATCCAGAGGAGTAAAGCCCTTCGCGGGAGGTGGCCACCAGCAGACCCCCGGAGAAGAGGTCCACCTCCTGGCGGATCACCCGCGAGAGCCAGAACAGGGTGTTGTCCGTGAGGTCCGTGAGAGACGTCTCCGGGCCGTCATCGGAGCTGTCAGAGGACGTGACCATGGCGTCCCGGACCACCCGGCGGGCGACATCCACCGCCTGCAGGCCCCGGTTGAAGAGGATCTCGGTTCTCTGGTGGTGCAAGGAGGTTCTCAGCACGATGGCCAGCCCGAGGAGCGGTAACAAGGAGGCCAGGAGGGCGGCGCTGATGAGCTTGCGCGAGTAGGAAGCCCCGAGGTTCCGCAAGGAGTGCCGGAGAGCCTCCAGACTGGCCCGGATTCCAGCGAGACTGACAAATGTGGCGCCGAGAACCAGAAGTGCACTGAGGACCAGGACCATTTCCAGCCGGAGGAGCTGGCTGAGCCGATCGACCCACCCCTGGTGGTGGAAACCCAGACCGAAAACCGAGGTCCCGTCGCTGAAGTACAGGATGTGGGCGCGGTGGGAGGTGCTCTCCACGTCTTGCCAGAGACCCATGGATGGCTGGACTCGTTCCCAGAGGTCGCGGGGAGGGGAAGGAGTTTCGGGATGATTGGACCAGATCAACCGGTGCCCCCGGTCATAGACCGTGAGGATCGGGTCCTCTCCCAGGATCTCAACGATCACGTCGGGAGACGGACTGATGGTGACGGGGAACCAGGCCGGGTCGGCGCGTGTCAGAGTGGGAAGGTTATCCAGGTCGTTGGACACATACAGCGCAAGACTGCCCACCAGAGCCGGCCCATCGTACACGGGCCATCGATCGAGAAAGGCTTCCCTGGCCTGGCTCAAGGTGGAGAAGATCACCCGATCCCCCTCGGCCGGCTGCAGGTTGGCGCGCGGATCTTCCATTTCGGGGACTGGCGGCGGCATCTCGACGCCGAAGGCGCCGCGGAGTCTGCCGGAAGAGTCGTAGATCTCCAGAGACGAGTGGTACTGCCGGAAGGCCAGGTCCGTTTGATTCCAGAGACGGTAGGCCAGGGCGTCGGCGCGACCCCGGGCCAGGGTTTTCCTGAGGAGGTCCGCCAGGCCGCTGGTCGAGACAAGATGGCGGCGGGAGTCCGACAGGCTGTGAAGTCGATCGGCTTCCTGCGACAGGACTTGCGGGCGCAGGTTGTTTTCCACCAGCTCACGCCGCATCCGTCCGGAGGTTGCGGTCAGGCTCGCGAAGAGGAGAAAAGCAGCCAGAGGGGCCTCCAGGAGAGCCTGGACCAGGAGCCGCTGAGCCGGGGACCGGAGGAGTCTCGTGGCGGCCGGCAGGAGAGGAGCCCAGAGGAAAAAGAAGAGGCCGATCTGGGTCATGGTCCGCGGTGGGGCCAGAGGATCGACCCGGACGGCCAGCAAGTTGACTTGGCTGTCCAGGCCGGCGTGGGACACGAAGAGCACGGCACCCAGGAGCCAGATCATGGACGGAGCAAGCCAGAGCGGGGACCATCCACCCCGCCGGCCCGGAGATCGCATGGCGCGCACCGCCAGGGCGCCTTGCGCCAGAAGGGCGAGACCGGTGAGAAGGGCATCCAGAGGTGAGCTCGTCAATCCGAGCGGCAGGTCCGTGGCGAAGAGGGACGGATCCGCCAGGCCCGGGAAGAAGGTGAAGTCCACCATTCCGAGAGCCGACCGCAGGAGGAGCCGGACCGCCCAGATTCCCAGGCTGGCGGCCAGGAAACCGGAGGCGCCGGCGGCATGGCTCATCAGCCAGCCGCGCCGCCGCGTGCCGAGGAGGAAGGCAACCAGCAGGACGACGAGACTGGCCCATGGTCCCACGCGGCGGATGGGAAGGCTTCCCGCCGGGTGCGTGGAAGTCAGGATCACCGCGACCGTGCCCAGGTGGGTTCCGTCGGGGGCATCCAGGAAGGAGACGGGACCGGTTCCTTCGGGAGGCGGGCCGGTCGGCAAGATGCCGGATGCCGTGTAATCCACATGGAGTCGTCGATTTTCACCGGCACCCCACCCCATCGGGTTCCAAGTGGAGCCTGGCGGAAAGCTGCGTTCGGCGACGGTGAGATTCTGCCCCGGCCCCGGGACCCAGGCCCTCAGATGAAGTTCGGTTCCCAGGGCGCGCACCTCGAAGAAGGGAAGGACGCCCGGGGAAGCTGCCGGAGGCGGACCGGGCGAACCGGCCCAGCAGACAGGCTCCCCCCCGGCCCCCCAGACCGAGAGCGCCGGGGTGCCCGGGCCGGTCTGGCCGAGCTGCTGGACGATTCCATCCAGCGTCCTGAACGCGGAACGGCCGGCTCCGTGCTCGCCGAGATCGGCCAGGTCCACGGCAGCCCGGGCCGCTTCATCCCGGAGTTCCTTCAGGAGACGGGTGAACGCCGAGGCGGACGTCCTGGCCAGGATCTCCGGATCGGATGGGGCTGGCGGAGCACATGCAGCGAGAACGAGTACGAACACGGTCCAGACCGAATGAGGGCGGCAGCCGCCGGGATATCGATGGCCGGTCACTCTCGAGCATGCTCCCGAATCTCGCGCAGGACCCAGCGGTCTTCCTCGCGGATGAGCAGGAAATGCAGGTTGAGGATCCGGCGCTTCGCTTCTCTCGTCCGCACGGTGAGCCGGCCGCGCACGAAGACACGGCCCGACCCGTCGTGCTCTTCCTGTCTGGCTGTGAACTCCACGACCGGATGGCGGCGAAAAAGATCGTCCAGAAAGTAAACGGCTTGGTCCGCGCTGAAATAGCCGGCCCGGGGCGACAGGGAAGGAATCGAGAGGTGGAGACGCCCTTTTCCGGGAAGAATCGCACGCAGCCGGCGGGCCTCGCCAGCCTGGAAAGCCTGCTCCAGGTGCTCGACCGCCTGCGCGAGGTCGATTCCGGCGGCTTCCGCCTGCCCCACGGCTGCGAGGGCCATGGCCGCCAGCCATCCGGAGAGGAGCGGGAGCCGGCGCGGATATCGCGGGCGGGTGCTCGGCATGACTGGGTCTCGGCTCCTGGCTCGGGAGGGTTTGGACCGTCGACCTGACGATGTTAAGATTGGTCGCCAGCAAAGTCAAGTAAAAGAAAGGGTTATACGTTGCCGCCGGATGCGCCTCCGCAGCTCATCGACCTGGGTGGCCGGCTGACGCTTGCCCAGCATCCGGAAGGAAACTGTGCACTCCCCGGCCTCTTGCACCGTCTGGAGGATCCCCTCTCTGCCACCGAGGCATTGAAGACGGCGCGTGAGTCCGTTGCCAAGCTGTTCCATGCCGATCCGGAGGAGGTGATTTTCACCTCAGGCGGCACCGAAGCCTCCAACGCTGCCATCAAGGGGCTGGCCGCGGCGGCCGATCATCAGGGAGGGCCGCGCCGTATCCTGCTTTCGGCCGTGGAGCATCTTCCGGTCCTGCACGCGGCGCGCAGCCTGGAACGGCAGGGGTACCAGGTCAGGGAGGTTCCGGTGTCCGCCAGCGGCCATGTTGATGCACGAGTCTTCCAGTCCGGGATGAATCGCAGCACCGCTTTTGCGGCGCTCCAGTGGGCCAACCATGAACTGGGTGTGCTCCAGCCGGTCGGTGCCGTGGCCCGGATGGCGGAGGAGCTGGGCATTCCGCTCCACGTGGATGCCACGGCGGCGGCGGGGTGGGTGAACATCGACTGGCCTGCCTCGAGAGCGACCACTCTCTCGGTGTCCTCACGTCACATGGGAGGCCCTCCCGGCGTGGGCGCTCTTCTGGTACGGACGGGCCAGCCCTGGTTTCCTCTGGTGGAGGGAGGCCTCCAGGAGGAGGGGCGGCGCGCCGGCGTTCTTCATCCGGCACTGGTCACCGGCTTCGGTCTCTCGGCGCTGGCGGCGGCGCGCCACCTCCGGGAACGATCACGACGCGCGGCGCGCCTAGCAGCTGAGCTTGCCAGGGCATGCCGGGAGAAGGTGAAGGATCTCGCGATCGTGAGCGACGAGATGTCCGGGCTGCCGGGTCATCTGCTCCTGCGCGTCTCCGGTGTGGATGGTGAGGCGCTCCTGGTGGGGTTGGCGCGCGCCGGAATCGAGGCCAGCTCGGCGTCCCCCTGCGCCCACGGGGGGCGTCCATCCAGGATGCTCCAGGCCATCGGGATGACTCCCGCCGAATCGGCTTCGACTCTCTTGATTCGGGTCACGGCATCCCACCCCGACTCGATGATTGCCCCGGTTGCGGAGGCCCTGGCGGCCGTGGCGGGACGGCTGCGCGCCATGGCTCCATGAGCGATCCTCTCCCTCGTCCCGACCGTGTGCTGGATGTTCTGGGGTATTACTGTCCCATTCCGGTCATCAGGACCGACCGCATGCTGAAGTCCATGCCGGCGGGACAGGTCCTGGAGCTCCTCTCGGACGACCGTGGCGTGCTGGCCGATATTCCCGACTGGTGTGCCGGCCACCAGCACGAGTATCTCGGCCACCGGCAGGAAGGCCGCCGCTATCATCTGTTCATCCGGAAACGGTAGGATGGGGAGCATGGGCCCTGCACGACCGCTGCTGGCCATCGGCTTGATCTCCGGTGGACTGGACTCCTCTCTGGCGGCGGCCCTCCTCAAGGATCTGGGGGTCCAGGTGCATGGACTCAACTTCTCGACGGGCTTCTGCAAGACCGATCACAGGCGCGCCATCAACGATCCCAGGGAGGCTCCCGAGCGCCTGCGGAACCCGGCCCTGCGGTCCGGGGTCCTGGTGGGGTTTCCGGTCGAGGTGGTGGATGTGGCCACCGCCTACCTGGAGATGGTGAAGGCTCCCCGATTCGGGTATGGGGCCAACGTCAATCCCTGTATCGACTGCCGCATCTTCATGCTCAGGAGGGCGAAAGCCGTCATGGAGGAACGTCACGCTGACCTGGTGTTCACCGGAGAGGTCCTGGGCCAACGGCCCATGTCCCAGCACAAGAGGGCACTGAGGGTCATCGAGGAGCAAGCAGGGCTGGGAGGGCGCCTGCTGAGACCGCTTTCGGCCCGTTTTCTCCCCCCCACGATTCCTGAGCGCGAAGGATGGCTGGATCGGCAGCGGCTCCTGGATGTGCAGGGACGTTCGCGAAAGCGGCAGATGGAACTGGCGGAGCGCCTGGGATTGAAGCAGTACCCGCAGCCGTCTGGCGGCTGCTGTTACCTGGCGGACCCGAACTTTGCCCGCCGGTTCCGGGACCTGGTGGCCGGCGCGGTAGGGGGCCGTGTCACCACCGAGGAGACGACCTTGCTGAAGGTGGGCCGGCATTTCCGTCTCGCTCCCGGCCTGAAGCTGGTCGCCGGCCGGAACGAAGGGGAGAACCGTTTCCTGCAGCGTTTCGCGCCGGGGAACTGGACCTTTGTGGCCTTTGATGCAGCAAGCTCGCTCGCCGTCGGTCTCGGGGAACCGGATACGGCGCAGAAACGGCTCATGGCCTCCATCGTCGCGCGCTATTCGCGCCACCGGGAGTGCCCGGAGGTGGAGATCGTGGCCCGGCGGGACGGAAACCGCCAAACGATCCGGGTGCCGCCTGCCGGAGACGATCTCCTGGCCCGGTTTCGGCTTTAGCCCGGGAGGACGGCACGCCGCTTTGGGTGTGGTAGGCTCTTCCTCTCGCCAGCGGGGCGCTTAACTCAGCGGGAGAGTGCTACCTTCACACGGTAGAAGTCGCAGGTTCAAATCCTGCAGCGCCCACCAGTTTCTGCCGGCCCCGCGCCCGGCCAGCCAAGAGCCGCGATGGGGAGGTAACTCATTGCGTATTAAAGTCTTATGCTTTGGCAGTGAGGAAAGAAAAGAAGGGGAGACCGAGGTCTCCCCTTACAACGCACGGGCTGAGTCGAGGCTACTTTTTCTTCGTAGCTTTGCGACGAGTGGCCTTCTTCTTTTTCGAGGCCTTCTTCTTGGTGGCCTTTTTCTTCGTGGTCTTTCTGGCGGCCTTCTTCCTCGTCGCCTTCTTCTTGGCGGTCTTCCTCTTCGTGGTTCTCTTCCTTCTCACAGGCTAACCTCCTTTCCTGGACGCTCAAGACACGCCCATAGATTTGGATGAGAGCAAGGGTAAATCTAGAGAACGTCTCCCCGGAGTCAAGTCACCTGCGATGTGGGGTGAAGCGACCGACGGGACAGAGATGAAACGGCAACTCTTGGTGAAGAGGAATGAAAGTCAGAAAAGAGAGCGAAGAAGCCAACCTGGAGCGAGATGTCTCGCCATCGAACCGAGCTATGGATCGGCCGAACATCCTCATCAAGTCCGAGTGTACAGAACGAGGATCGCAAAGTCAACAAGTTGAATGCGAAAAGGCTTGTCACGATTGGAGTCAGGGATCCCGACGCGACGAGTCAGTGTGGAGTCGGCTCCTGCCTGACTGGTGCCCAAGGCCGGATTCGAACCGGCACGGGTCTCCCCACCACCCCCTCAAGATGGCGTGTCTGCCAATTCCACCACTTGGGCCCGTACAAAATGTTAGTTGTCGGATGACGCCGCGGCATCGTCGCCAGCATCTGCCGGGTTCTCTTCTTCATTGCTGCCGGCAGCTGGCGACTCCGGTGTGGTCGCGCCGGCGCCATCCGCCGGGGTGACGTCCGCGGCGGGTTCCTGGTTGGCCGAGGTATTCCCGGGAGGCGGCACGGACGTTGGAGCCGTCGTCTGATCGAGCACGGATGTCCGGCCCCGCGCCGACAGGACAGCAAGGCTGAACGAGGTCACCATGAAGAGAACGGCCGCGCCGGTGGTCATTTTGGAGAGGAGAGTGGCTGCCCCGCGACTTCCGAAGGCCGTCTGGCTGCCCCCGCCCCCGAAAGCTCCCGCCAGATCCGCCCCCTTCCCGGTCTGCAGGAGAACCACCAGGATCAGGATGATTCCAACGATGAGATGCAGGGTGACGAGAAATCCGTGAATCACCTGTGATCTCCTTATAAGTTACTCCCGAAACTAGCATTTCTCCTGTCTGGCATCAAGACGATCCAGCGCCTGCGGCGGCCTGCTGAATGACCTCGAGAAAGCGCTCGGCCGCCAGAGCCGCGCTTCCCACCAGCAGTCCATCCACATCCGGCTGTTGCAGCAAATCCCCGGCATTGTGCGGCCCGACACTCCCGCCATAAAGGATCCGGGCCCGGGCGCCCAGGAGTTCCCGGAGAATGGCATGGATGGCGGAGACCTGATCGGGCTGCGCCACCCTTCCTGTGCCGATGGCCCACACAGGCTCATAGGCCACCCACAGCTCCCCGGTCTGCAGCCAGCCCGGCGCCTGGAGCGCGGCGTGGATCTGCTCCCGGACCACACGCCCGGCCCGGCCGCTGTCTCGCTGCCGGAGGCTTTCTCCAACACAGACAACCGGGGTGAGACGGGCCCGCAAGGCGGCCACGATCTTCCGGCGCACCATGGCGTCATCCTCGCCGCAGTCCCGGCGTCTTTCCGAGTGTCCGACAAGGACGTGGGTGGCCCCTGTGTCGGCAATCATGGCGCCTGAGACGGAACCTGTGAAAGCTCCCGACTCTTCCGGGTGGAGATCCTGCGCGGCCAGGCCCACCGGAGTAGACCGCAGGATGGCTTGGACGCGCTCCAGGTAGGGGTGAGGAGGTGCGAGCAGGACCAGAACGTCTTCCTTGCAGGCCGGGGAATGTGCGACGCATCGGGCCAGGGACGTGGCTTGTTGCCCGAGCAGGTTCATCTTCCAGTTGGCAACAATGATGGGGCGCGCCATTCCCTCACGTCTCCTGGCTGTCGAGTGCCTCGATCCCGGGCAATGACCGGCCGGAAAGGAACTCCAGGCTGGCGCCACCGCCGGTGGAGATATGGTCGAAACGTTTTTCCAGGCCGAACCGGTCAATGGCCGCTATGGAGTCACCTCCTCCGGCCACCGTATATCCGGTGCAGCTGGCAATGGCCTCTCCCACCTCACGGGTGCCCCTGGCGAAGAGATCGCGCTCGCAGAGGCCCAGAGGACCATTCCAGAAAACGGTGCCGGCTGCCGCCAGGAATCGGGAAAACTCCTCGATGGTCCGGGGGCCGATGTCGAATCCTGCCAGGCCTTCGGGGATGAAGGCATCCTCGGTCACCCGGACCTGAGAGCCATCCGCGGATGCAGCGACCACATGGTCGCGGGGAAGAACGAGGGGAATGTCCTTTTGGTCCGCCGCCTGGAGAATGGTCTGGGCGACCGCCAGATGTTTCTCCTCGATCCGCGAGGCTCCGGTGGCGAACCCACGTGCCCGCATGAAGGTGTAGGCCATGGCGCCTCCCACCAGGACGCGATCGACGCGTCTCAGCAGATTTTCGAGCAGACCGATCTTTCCCGCGATCTTCGCTCCTCCGAGAACCGCCACGTACGGCCGGCGAACCTGGTCCAGAAGCTTGGAGAGAGCGTCGATTTCCTTTTCCATCAGCAATCCGGCCACTGCTGGAGAGAGGAAGGTAGTGACGCCGCAGGTCGAAGCATGCACCCGATGGGCTGTCCCGAAGGCATCATTGACGTAGAGTGATGCCGGCGCAGCCAGGGCCTTCGCGAAGGCCGGATCGTTCGATTCCTCGCCGGGGTCAAAACGGAGGTTTTCCAGGAGGAGGATGTTTCCCCGGCTCAGGCGTGCCGCCGCTTCCTCGATGCTGCGGCCACGGCAATGCCGGACGAACTCCACAGGTCGATCCACGAGGCGGGAGAGATTCCGGGCTACCGGCGCCAGGGAGAGATCGGCCCGGTACACCCCTTTCGGACGTCCCAGGTGTGAAGCGCAGATCACGCGGCTCCCACCGGCGCAGAGTGCCTCCATGGTGGGAAGAGATGCACGGATCCGGCGATCGTTGCTCACCTGTCCGTCCTGTAGCGGGACATTGAAATCCACGCGGAGGAGAACCGTCTTCCCGGCGAGATCCACGTCGCGGATCGTCTTCTTCTTGGGCATCTGCTGCCTTTATGGACCGGTGTGAGCCCGCCGGCGCGGGGAACGTTGCGCCCGGCTCTCCGGGAGGATCTGCCGGAGCAGGAGGGCGAGTTCGGGAGGCAGGGCCTTGGCGGCCCTCCGCGTACGCCGCCAGCCCTCGCGCGCCTGAATCCGTCGGACCACGTTGGCCACGCAGGCCCTGAGCCAGGGATCGTTCCGTGAATGAAGCGGCAGAAGGTCCACGAGGTCGTCGGCCCGGCCGATGTCATTGAGGGCTGCAACCAGGTCGGGGGGAATCGGGCCCGGAGCCGCGAGGGCGACCTTCAGGTCCGCGATGGCGAGGCGCGATCCGGCTGCTGCGATCAGGCGATGTGCCCGGGCCTGCAATCGAGCCAGAACGTACGCCCGCTCAGGGTCCGGTTCGTCGGCTCGCCGCTCTCCCAGCCGTTCCGCCAGCCGTTTCAGGGCGACCAGCACCTGGCGGTCACCCAGACCCGCGACGGCATCCAGGGCGCGATCCAGGACTTCAGGCGGCCAGTCCGCTTTCAGCCGGCAGGCCAGGGAGCGGCGGGCCTCGGGCCCCATTCCGGCCAGGGTTTGGGCGCAGCGTCGCGCCGCCGCCGGGTGCCCTGCGTTCCGCTCCAGAGTGCGGAGAATGGCCGGCACCGCACGGAGCCCCATGCGCATGAGACGAAGCGCGGAACCTGGGGAGGTGTCTCCACTGCCGCGGGCCATGGCGGAAGCGAGGGCCGGAACGGTTTCCGGAGAATTCCCCCCGAGTATCGAGAGCGCTTCCTCCCGGAGCGGGTCCGCGGAAGTCTCGGCGATCCGGTTCAGGAGCCGGCGGGCCGCTCGCGGCGGAAGGCTGGCGAGAACAGGAAGCGAGGCCCGGCGGACGCCCGGTTCTTGCCTCTGGTCGAAGAGCACATCCAGGACAGGGTCCACCATTTCCGGAAGAGAGCTGGCCGCCAGCTGAGCCAGGGTCGAAACGATCTCACGCCGGACCCGGGAATCCTCTTCCGTGTCCAGGAGCTTCCACATTTCCTGCGCACCACGGAATGACGGCAGGGCCCCCAGGGCGCGGACGGCGAGGCGGCGGCAAGCCGATGACCCTTGGCGGCTGACCATCAGGAGCAGCGATTCCGCCCGCCGGTCGGGCGTCCGTTCCAGGAGGCGAAGTCTTCGCTGGCGTCCAACCTCCGGTGTTCTGGAATAGGAATCGAGAAGCGGCTCGATCGCCCGGGCGCCGAGAACGGCCAGCCGCGCAAAGGCCGCTTCCGCCTCATCCCCGTCGGGTGAGGAGAGCCGCAAGAGCAACTGGCGAATTTCGCTCACGACCTTCTGCAATGGTGCTTAGCGGGATCGGCTCGGTGCCGCGGCTCCCGTGTCGAGAGCATTCTCATGGAAATCCAGCGGGCTGTCAACGAAGGGTCCGTTGACGGTCCTTTGGCTGTTCAGTAACGTGCTGCCGGCTGTTCTTGTCAATGGATGGGAAAACCTGGCCATGCCATTATCGTCCTGGTACGGGATTCTGGCTCTGCCCCTCCTGCTCGTGGCCTGTGGCGGCGCGGCTGAGGAGGGCGTGAAGAGGCCGGTGCCTCCCATGGGCGAGGTCACTCTTCCTTCCGGGCGGGTCATCTATGTGAGTCTGGCCATCACTCCGGAGGAACAGGCGAGAGGATACATGGGACACCGGGAGATTCCGCCCGATGAGGGAATGCTCTTTCTCAACCGCACCCCGGCGGTTCGCCATTTCTGGATGAAGAATTGCTTGGTGCCCATCGACATGATCTGGCTCACTGAGGACCACCGGATCGCCTTCATCCAGCACTCTGCGCCGCCGTGTGCATCGGACCCGTGCCCGGTCTTCGGCCCGTCCACGCCTACCTTCGATATTCTCGAAGTCCGCGGAGGCACCGCACGTGAGAAAGGGCTCAAGATGGGAGATCAATTGCGAGTGGTCACCGACGGGCTGGAGCCATGAGCGCGCACCGGGCCGGGTCTGGCCGCCTGCCCTGGGTGGTCCTGGCTCTTCTCGTGCCGTTCGCGATCCCGGCGCTCCTCCTGGCCGGAGAGGGCCGGGACTTCCCTGACGTGCCCGCTCTCAGCCGCAGTGTGGAACGGTTGCGCGGCCTGCGTTTCCGTGAGCCGGTCCAGGTTGGCCGGCTAGAGCCCCTGGCCTTCCGGACACGCATCATGAAGGCGATGCGGACTGAAACGGATGAGGCCGAACGGGAAGGGCTACGCCGTGCCCTGGTGGCTTTTGGATTGATCCCGCCGACCTTGGACCTGGACGCGCTGCTGACCGAGTTGCTGACGGAACGGGTGGCGGGGTTCTATGACCCCGAGGAGAAGAAGCTCTTTCTCACCCGATCGAGCCAGGAAAAGGTCGCAGTCCCGTTTGTGGACGTGCGCATGGATGATCTCGTTCTGGTCCATGAACTGGCCCACGCGCTGGACGACCAGCATTTCGACCTGACCATGCTCCGGGACAGCTCCGGGAGTGCGGACGACGCGACCGTCGCATTCCAGGCCTTGGAAGAAGGGACGGCCACCCTGACCATGATCCTGTACCTGCTGGAGAAACTCGGAATCGACATCCAGCCGGCCAACCTCCCGTTGAAGCTCCTGGGCTTGTTCCAAGATCCCTCCCTTCTACCCGCCGGGTCGGCCCTGGCGGACGCTCCGGAGGCCCTTCGCCGGGCGCTGATCTTCCCTTATACAGCGGGATTGGAGTTCGTGGCCTTTCACCTGAACCATGGAGGGTGGGAGCGGATCAATGCCTTTCTGGCCCATCCTCCCGTCTCCTCGGAGCAGATCCTGCATCCGGCGAAGGTTCTGGGCGAAGGGGACCAGCCGATCCCCGTCCAACTGGACGCGTTGCCTGTAAAAGGGTTGCGCCGGCTGCAGGACGGGACCCTCGGGGAGGTGGATATCGTGTCGGTTCTCCAGGTTGGCATGAAGGAGGAACGGGCGCGCCGGGGCGCGGCAGGATGGGGAGGAGATCGGTTCGTGCTCTTCGAGCAGGGACGGCACGATCCGGACCTTCTCGTCTGGCTGACCGTCTGGGATGTCGGGGTCGAGGCGAAGGAGTTCGAGGACCTCTATATAGAGGTGATGGATCACCGGTTTCCAAGAGGGAAGAGCTCTCGTCCGCCCGAGACCCCGTTTTACCTGCACACATATAGAGGGCACCAGGTCTTGGTGGAGCGTCGAGATCGCCGGGTGCTGATTGTTCAGGGGGCCAGGAGGCGGCGCCTGGAGCGTCTCCGGGAAGCTGCCTGGGACCATTTGAAACATCGCTCCCCGGAAGAGAGCTAAGCCTTTTAGACGGAGCCGCTTAGTCCAGAGAATGTCACCGTTTGTCCCTTTTTTGGGACATGGGCTCTATCTCTTTTCCTTTCCTGGATCTAGGCGAATCTTGCAATTTCGACTCTTGACACCTTTCCTGCCCCCCCTATACTCAAGACAACCGGAAAGGAGTGCGTCTGATGAGAAGAGCCACGAGGATCGGCGTCCTTGGGGCGATGGGGTGTGCTTTATTTCTGGCCGGCCTCTCACTCCGGGATGCCGCAGAGGAGCCACTGGCGCTGCTCACCTCGGGCGTCAGCATCGAGGATCGACTGGCCTCCTTGCGGATGCGGACCAACGCCGTGGAGCGGGAAAATGAGAATCTGCGGACCGAGTTGCAGGTCCGCCAGGCCTTGGCGCGCGCGGGACACCATCTCGGACCGGCTGAAACGGATCGGGTCGTGGCATCCGTGATGGAGGCCCACAACCGCTACGGTCTTCCCACCGACGTGCTTCTGGCTGTCATCGACACGGAGAGCGGTTTTGACAGCCAGGCCCTCTCGGCCCGGGGTGCCCGTGGGCTGATGCAGGTCATGCCCGCCACCGGACAGGAGATCGCCCGCGATCTGAATATTCCGTGGACGGGCGATGAGATCCTCTATGATCCGGTCATCAACATTCAGGTTGGTTCCGAGTACCTGCATCGCATGTTCAGAAGGTTCGGGCATGCGGATAACGCGCTGGCGGCGTACAACGCCGGGCCGGCCAGGGTCGAAAAGCTGACCCATGCCGGGATCCTGCCCCGGAATTACCCCGGCCGGGTCCGGAAAGGTCTCCAGCGGTATGCACCCTAGTCAATAAGCTTTCAAACGCGCGCGCAAAGCGCACGGGGCTGCTCAGGGCCGGTGATTTGCCGGCCCTTTTTTTTGCGCTTCCCTCGGGCAGGCGGGTGATCCAGGATGAGCCGCAAGTCTATGCCTTGCCGCGAGTTGGCCTGTCTCACACCTTGACACTCGATCGGCTGCATGCTAGATTGCGGCCTCCGTGCGTGGGTAAGGTCAGTGCAGGGCGGGGGGGGGGGGGGGAGAGGCCGTGGACTATCTGCCAGTTCTGCTGTTCATCATCGCCGCCTTCTTGTTCGGGGTTGTGAACCTCTGCCTCGCCTGGGTCATCCGTCCCGCGCGTTACGATGCCACGAAAATGGCCCCTTACGAGTGCGGGATCGAATCTCTGGACGAGCCGCGCGATCGGTACTCCATTCATTATTACCTGATTGCAGTCCTGTTCGTCGTCTTTGATGTGGAGACGGTCTTCCTTTTTCCCTGGGCCGTGCGCTACCAGGTTCTCGGTCTCTTCGGCCTGGTGGAGATGAGTGTCTTCATTATGTTCCTCCTGGTGGCCTATCTCTATGCCTGGAAGAAAGGGGCTCTGGAATGGGCATGATCGAGGGACGCCTTCACGCCGGCATCGTGACGACCACGGTTGACTTTCTTTTCAACTGGGCACGGAAGAACTCGCTCTGGCCCATGACCTTCGGGCTGGCGTGCTGCGCCATCGAGATGATGGCGGCCGGCGCGTCGCGCTTCGATTTCGACCGGTTTGGCGTGGTCTTCCGGGCCACCCCGCGCCAGTCCGACGTCATGATCGTGGCCGGGACCGTTTGCGAGAAGATGGCACCGGTTCTGAAACGTCTCTACGACCAGATGCCGGAGCCCAAATGGGTGATTTCCATGGGAATCTGTTCGACCGCGGGTGGGCCCTTTCCGACCTACAGCGTGGTGCAGGGGGTCGACCACTTGGTTCCCGTGGATGTGTCCGTCGCGGGCTGTCCGCCGCGCCCCGAAGCTCTGATGCACGGTGTGCTGAGGCTTCAGGACAAGATCAGCCAGATGACGATTGCCCGGCCCCGCTCCGCCCCTGGGAGTGCCTGAGAGAAGACACGTGCCGGATGAAGCCCCCCCGCCTCCGCCCAAACCTCCTGCCAAACCGCCGGATCCCCTGGAAGCCGAGGTACCGTGTCCGGCCCTGCACCGGCTGCGCCAGGAGATGCCGGAGACCATAGGGGAGCCCCACTACTTCGCAGGCGAGGTCACGCTGTCCGTGGAGCCGCGGTCTCTCTTGAAGGTATGCCGGTTTCTTCGCGACGACCCTGAATGTCATTTCGAGATGCTCGTTGACATCACGGGTACCGATTTCCCGGAACGCGAGGACCGGTTTCAGATGAGTTACCACCTGGCATCGCTGGAACACCGCACGCGGTTGCGTCTTCACTCCAGCGTGGCCGAGGGGACCTCGATCCCGAGCATCACGGGAATCTGGCCCGGTGCTGACTGGTTCGAGCGCGAGATTTACGATTTGCTGGGTGTGACCTTCGAGGGCCATCCCAACCTGGTTCGTGTTCTGATGCCTGACGACTGGGTCGGACATCCTCTGCGCAAGGACTACCCGTTGCCGGGGCACCCTGAGCAGCATATCCGTTACCGGGTGGCCGACGTCACGAAACGAGCCTATGTGGATATCTCCTGGAAAGCGGCCGGGGAAAAGGCGGCAGCCATCGTCAAGAAATATGGCGGCACTCCTCCGGCCCAGGAGACCTCGCCGCATACTCCCCACCACCAGGCGGGTTCGGAGGATCCGTCCGGGAACAGTCACTGAGGAACATGTTTCGCACCGAGCAAATGGAGATCAACATGGGCCCGCAGCACCCCTCCACCCACGGGGTCCTGCGCATCAAGCTACGCCTGGACGGCGAGCGTGTTGTCGAGTCCTGGCCCGTCATCGGTTACTTGCACCGGGGCGTGGAGAAGCTCGCTGAGAGCCGGGAGTACATCAAGATTACTCCTTACACCGACCGTACCGATTACGTCAACGCCATGAGCGGGAACCTGGCCTACGTGGGCGCCGTGGAGAAGCTGTGCGGGGTGAAAGTGCCCGAGAAGGCGCAGTATCTCCGGGTGATCATGGTCGAGCTGAACCGGATCGCCTCGCACCTTCTCTGGCTGGGCACCCATGCCCTCGACCTGGGCGCCATGTCCATTTTCCTCTACGGATTCCGTGAGCGTGAGATGATTCTCGATCTCTTCGAGGCATATTGCGGCGCCCGACTCACCTATAACGCGTTCCGCATCAGCGGTGTGCCGGCCGACCTTCCTCCCGGGTGGGAGGCCGAGTGCCGCTCTTTCCTGAAACTGTTCTGCCAGCGGCATCATGAGTACCATCAGATCCTGACCAGCAACCGTATCTGGCTGCAGCGCACCAAGGGAGTCGGTTACATGGATGCCGCCCAGTGTCTCGCGCTTTCGGTGACCGGCCCGGTCCTGAGGGCGGCGGGCGTGGGGCGTGACCTGCGCAGGGATGAGCCGTACGCCATCTACGACCGGCTGGATTTCGAGGTGCCTGTCGCCACCGGTTGCGATACCTATGCCCGCTACCGAGTGCGCATGGACGAGATGCTGCAGTCGGCCCGCATGGTGGAGCAATGTCTGGATCAGATGCCGGGTGACGGCGAGCTGCTGGGGATGAAAGGGCGGAAGATGAGGCCCAGGAAGGGTGAAGAAGTCTATTTTGCCATCGAAGGGCCCCGGGGAGAGCAGGGGGTCTACCTGATCTCCGACGGCACGGATCGTCCCTACCGCTGCAAGCTCCGGAATTCTTCGTTCGCCAATCTGCAGGCTCTTTCTCCGATGATCCAGGGCCGGCTCGTGGCGGACGTGGTTGCGGTGATCGGCACACTGGACATCGTCCTCGGCGATTCGGACCGGTGAGTATGGTGAGCGGTCTCAATCTGTTGGACCTTCTGGTGATGATCCTCAAGATTGGTGTGGTGCTGACCCTGATGGCCTTGTCGGTTCCCCTGATGATCTTGATGGAACGAAAGATCATCGGTTTCATGCAGTCGCGGATTGGACCGAAGCGTGTCGGTCCGTCCGGAGTTCTCCAGACCATCGCCGACGGGATCAAACTCCTGCTCAAGGAAGACATCATCCCAAGCAAGGCGGATCGGTGGGTCTTCCGTCTTGCGCCATTGATCATGCTGGTGCCGGCGCTGGCTGCCTTTTCGGTGATTCCGTTCTCGGGAACCACAACGGAGATTCTTGGACGCCCGCTCACACCCTGGATCACAGACATCAACATTGGCTTACTCTTCATCATCTCCATTTCTTCTGTTGGGGTGTTTGGCGTGGTGCTCGGCGGCTGGGCTTCCAACTCCAAGTACCCGCTTCTGGGTGCGCTGCGTTCGGCGGCGCAAATGGTTTCCTACGAAGTGCCTCTGGGGCTGGCGCTGGTCGCCGGCCTCATGTGGGCGGGAACAGCGTCGATGGTGGGTATCGTGGAGGCCCAGCGTCAAGCTGGAGTCTGGTTCTTCGTTCCGCAGATCGTGGGAACCGTGATCTACTTCATCGCCGGCGTGGCGGAAACCAACCGCGCGCCGTTCGACCTGCCCGAGGCCGAGACCGAGCTGGTGTCGGGTTTCCATACGGAATACTCCGGCATGCGATTCGGACTGTTCTTCATTGCCGAATATGCCAACATGGTGGTCGTCTCGGCGGTTGCGACCACTCTTTTCTTCGGAGGTTGGCTTCGCCCCTTCCCCGGAGTGGCCTGGATGGCTTTCCTCGATGTTTTCAACCTGGTTCTTCCCGGTGCTTGGGGACCATTCGTCTCGGGTATCATGTGGTTCAGCCTGAAGGTATCGGCTTTCATCTTCATCTATTACTGGATTCGGGCCACGTTCCCCCGGTATCGCTATGACCAGCTCATGACCGTGGGGTGGAAATGGCTCCTTCCGATTGCCCTGGTGAACATTCTCGCCACGGGAGGCCTGATACTTTGGCTGCGCCCCATGGTGGCCTGATCCTGAGAATATTCTTGATGCTGGAATTCATCCGCAAACTGATTCTTTGGGAACTCCTGGTCGGCATGTATGTCGTCATGCGCAACCAGTTCCGGACCAAGGTGACCGTCCAGTACCCGAAGGAGCGGATCAATCTGAGGCCGCGATTCCGCGGCGTCCCGCGTTTGCGCTACCATCCGGACACGGGCGAGGAATTGTGTATTTCCTGCCTGATGTGCGAGCAGATCTGCCCTGATGATTGCATTGATATCGAGTGGGAGAAGGCGCCCACCGGTAAGGGCAGGGTGCTCAAGAACTTCACGATCGATTACCAGCGCTGCTGTCTGTGCGGGCTGTGCGTGGACCCTTGCCCAACCAAGCCCTTGACGGCCATCTACATGAGCCACGATTTCGAACTGGCGGGATATGACCGGCAACGCCTGGTGACCGAGCGGAAAGATCTTCACGAGGGGCGGGAAATCACCGTCTATACCAGGTGACATGAAAAGAGGGTCCGGGGGCGGGAACAGGAAGAAAGAATGACTTTAATTTTCTATTTGCTGGCATTGGTGACCGTGGTGTCCGCCATGATGGTGGTCAGCCGTCCCAATGCGGTGCATTCGGCAATGTGGCTGGTCCTCACCTTCCTTGCCGTGGCGGGACTTTTCATTCTCCAGGGTGCTGAGTTCCTCGCGGCGGTCCAGGTGCTGGTCTACGCTGGCGGCATCATGGTCCTGTTCTTGTTCGTCATCATGCTGGTGAATATCGAGAAAGCCGCCGGTTTTGTGCGCTCCCGGGTACGGCTGGCAGCCGCCATCGTACTGTCCGTACTCCTGGTGGCCACGGTCGGATCGATTCTCGCTCTCTCCGGGACGCCGGGTGCTGTTCCCGTACCCACCGGGGGTTGGACCCAGGCGGTGGCGGCGGACGGTCCCGTCCCCGGCCGGGAAGTGGACGGGAACCTGGAGGCTGTCGGAATGCAGTTGTTGACCACCTACCTCATGCCCTTCGAGGTGGTTTCGGTTCTTCTCCTGGTTGCGGTCGTCGGTGCGATCGTACTCTGTCGACAGGATCTCTGAGAGCCTCCATGGACTTTCTTCCGCCCGTCACGATCTTCCATTACCTGGTGGTCAGTCTTCTCCTGTTCGGCATCGGAGTTGTGGGAGTCCTGACACGCCGCAACGCCATCGTTGTCATGATGTCCATCGAGCTGATCCTCAACGCCGCCAACATCAACTTCGTGGCATTCAGCGGCCAGATGACCAGGCTGATGGGCCGACCTAACCTGGTGGGGCAAACCTTCTCGCTGTTCATCATTGCGGTGGCCGCAGGCGAGGCGGCGGTCGGCCTGGCCATTGTCATCTCTCTCATGCGCAATCGGGAATCCATCAACGTGGACGAGATCGACCTGATGAAGGGGTAGCCGTGCTGTCCTTGCTCTGGCTCATTCCACTTTTTCCTTTCCTGGGTTTCGCTGTCAACGGCTTGTTGGGCCGCCGCTTTCTGCCTCGCAAGATGGTTGCCATGGTGGCCTGCGGGTCGGTCTTGCTGTCTTTCCTGATCAGCGTGGGAGCGGTCTGGGAGCTGAACCGGCCGGGTGTCCTGGAGCAGATGCAGGCCCGCGGCGGCCAGGGTCTGGAGGTCGATCCCGGAGACCGGCGGGTCGAGGTGACCCTATGGAAGTGGGTGCCGGTCGGCGAAGTCCGCGATTCGCGGGGCCAGACCTTCGACCTGGAGCTGGACTGGGCCTTTCAAATCGATCCCCTCTCCTCGATTTTGCTCTTGGTGGTGACCGGTGTGGGATTTCTGATCCATCTCTACAGCGTGGGCTACATGGAGCACGAAGAAGGATTCGCGCGTTTCTTCACTTACATGAATCTCTTCATGGCCATGATGCTGGTTCTGGTCCTGGGAGCGAACTTCCTCGTGATGTTCGTCGGCTGGGAGGGCGTGGGGCTGTGCTCGTACCTGCTCATCGGCTTCTTCTATGACCGCCCCTTCGACCTGAAAAGCGGCCTCACCTGTGCGGATGCCGGACGGAAGGCGTTCTTGGTCAACCGCATCGGAGATTTTGGGTTTTTGCTGGGCGTACTCTTGGTTCTCGTGACCTTCGGAAGCCTGGATTTCTCCACTGTGAGCCGGCTGGCCAGCGATGGATCGCTGGCGATCCCGCCGTCTGTGTTCACGGCCATCGCCCTACTCCTGTTTGTCGGTGCGGTGGGTAAGTCGGCGCAGATCCCGCTTTATGTATGGCTTCCCGACGCCATGGCCGGGCCGACTCCTGTCTCGGCGCTGATCCATGCGGCTACCATGGTGACGGCCGGCGTCTACATGGTTTGTCGGACATCGGCTCTCTACATTCACTCGCCGACGGCAATGCTGGTGGTGGCCATCACCGGGGCGGCCACGGCGCTCTTTGCGGCGCTCATGGGCTTGGCTCAGACCGACATCAAGAAAGTTCTGGCCTATTCCACGGTCAGTCAGCTCGGCTACATGTTCCTGGCAGCTGGAGTTGGCGCCTACACGGCAGCCATCTTCCACCTGATGACCCATGCTTTCTTCAAGGCGCTGCTCTTCTTGGGGGCGGGTGCCGTGATCCATTCATTGGGTGGTGAGCAGGACATGCGGAAGATGGGGGGCCTGGGAAGGCTGATGCCGCTGACCTTCGGCGTCATGATGGCGGCCACCCTGGCCATCTCGGGGATTCCCGGGACGTCAGGGTTCTTTTCCAAGGACGAGATTCTCTGGAAGGCTTTCGGAGCATCCGGCGGACCCGGCTTCTCAGGACATCCCGCCCTCTGGTTGGTGGGAGCACTGGCGGCGGGTCTCACCGCCTTCTACATGTTCCGCCTCATGTTCCTCACCTTCTGGGGCAAGGGACGGGTGGATGAGGCGAGGCGCTCCAAGGTCCACGAAGCTCCGTGGATCATGCTGGCACCGCTTTTGGTGCTGGCGTTTCTCGCCTTGGTGGGTGGTTTCGTGGGCGTCCCCCATTCGCTGGGCGGTGCCAATCGATTCGAGCGCTACCTGGCCCCTTCATTTTCTCACGTGGAAGAAGCGGTGAGGAGCGGCGGAGAGGCGACGGTGCTCCATACCACGCCGCTTCTGGAGTACGGACTCATGGGGCTCTCGGTCGGCCTCGCCCTGGCGGGGATCATCCTGGCCTGGCTTTTCTATGTGAGCCGCCCCTTCCTGGCCACACGGTTCACCCGGGCCATGGGCGGGCTTTACACTCTGGTCGCCGACAAGTTCTACGTGGATGAATTCTACGGCGCCACCATCCTGTCAGGCTACTCCCTCGCCTGCCGGTTCAGCAACTGGGTCGATGCCCGGGTGGTGGACGGCCTGGTCAATCTCACCCGGCATGTGACGGTTGGGCTTGCTTATCTGTCTTCTTTTTTCGACAAGTATGTCGTGGACCTCCTCGTCAATGCCATGGGCTGGCTGACGAAAGGGTGCTACCTGATTTTCCGCCGCCTGCAGACGGGACTGGTCCAGAGCTACGCTGCAGCCATGGTGTTCGGTGTCTTCGTGCTGGTGAGCCTGTATCTTCTGATTGGGCTTGGCGGCTCCTGAGGAGAAAGGGGTAGGAGGTGATGCTGTTTCACGGAATTCTTTCCGCCATCACGTTTATTCCTCTGGCCGGAGCGCTGGTTCTTCTAGCGTTTCCGCGCAACCGCCCGCGGGTGATTGCATACTTCGCGACTGCGGTGGCCGGACTCGATCTGCTGATCTCGTTGCCGCTCTTCCTGGCGACACCAGAAAAGGCTCCGGGTCTCTTCACCGGTTGGGGTGATTTCAACTTCGTCGAGGATCTGGCTTGGATTCCCTCCATCGGAGCCAGGTATATCTTCGGCGTCGACGGCATCTCGACTCTCCTGGTGCTGCTCACCACCTTTCTGGGTCTCATCGCCATCCTGAGCTCCTGGAGCGCCATCACCGAGCGGGTCAAGGAATACTATATTTTCCTGCTCGTCTTGCAGACCGGCATGCTGGGGGTCTTTTGCTCCCTCGACTTTTTCCTCTTCTATGTTTTCTGGGAGGTGATGCTGGTCCCCATGTATTTCCTCATTGGGATCTGGGGAGGCGCGCGAAGGCTCTACGCCACCATCAAGTTTTTCCTCTATACGCTGGCAGGATCGGTACTGATGCTGCTGGGCATCTTGGCTATTTACTTCTATGTCGGCCAGCAGACCTTTGACCTGCGTGAGCTCATCCCGGTTCTGGCTGCTGATTCCAGCGCCGCCTGGGCCAACATTGCATGGTGGGTCTTTTTGACCTTCTTCATCGGATTTGCGATCAAGGTACCCATGATCCCGTTTCATACCTGGCTTCCGGACGCCCACGTCGAGGCGCCCACCGCGGGATCGGTGATCCTGGCCGGAGTCCTGCTGAAGATGGGAACGTACGGGTTCGTCCGCTTCAGCTTGCCCCTCATGCCGAGCACCGCCTGGACCTACGCCTCGTTTCTTCTCTGGCTCAGTGTGGGAGGCATCATCTACGGCGCTCTGGTTGCCATGGCCCAGAGAGACTGGAAGAAGCTGGTGGCTTACTCCTCGGTGAGCCACCTGGGCTTCGTGATGCTGGGCATCTTTGCCTTGAACCAGACCGGCCTCAACGGCGGCATGCTCCAGATGATCAATCACGGGTTGTCCACCGGGGCTCTCTTCTTGATCGTGGGCATCATCTACGAGCGCCGTCACACGCGCGAGCTGTCCGAATACGGCGGTCTCTCCAAGGTCATGCCCGTCTACGCGGCCATGTTCATGATCTTCACGCTGTCGTCCATCGGAATGCCGGGACTGAATGGATTCATCGGCGAGTTCACGATTTTGGCGGGAGCGTTTCAGATCCCCCAGGCTCTTGGCGGCAAGATCTTCGCAGTTCTCGGGGCAACCGGGATTGTTCTCGGCGCCGCTTACATGCTCTGGCTTTACCAGAGAACCATGTTCGGGAAGATCGACAATCCGGCCAATGAAGCCCTCAAGGACCTGAATGTGAGGGAATGGGCCTACCTGGTACCGCTGGTTCTCCTGTGCTTCTGGATAGGTCTTTATCCCAAGCCGTTCTTCGACATGTTGACGCCAGCCGCCAGCCGCATAACGGCTGCCCTCGAGGCGCGCCGGCCCAAGGGAGCCGGCTGGGATGTGGCGCCGCTGCGGCCGGCGGCATTCCACAATCCGGAAGCACAGGCACCGGCCAGGCCCACCGTCGCGCCCCGCATGTTTTCCACCGGCCACCCGCCGGAAGGCCAGTGAGCGGTGCAGAGCCTTTTCAACCCCGGCGATCTGGCGGTCATCGGACCTGAAATCGGGCTGACCATCTTCGCCTGCCTGGTTCTGCTTCCCAGCCTCTTCCGCGGCCGGCGCAACCACCTGGCCGGGCATCTCTCCATCGCGCTGGCAGTGGCCGCCCTGGGCCTGTTGGTGTTCACCTGGGTGTCGGACGGCGGTGGGGAGCCGGTCACGGCTTTTGGGGGGGCCTTCGTTCTCGATCGGTTCTCCCAGTTCTTCAAGATTGTCGTGCTCTTGTCGGCGATCCTGGCCATGGGGATGTCCGTTCGGCTCCTGGATGAGGATCGGGCCCAGGCAGGCGAGTATTACGCTCTGGTGTTGTTTGCCTGCGTGGGCACGATGTTCATGGTGTCCGGCCTGGACCTCCTGGTGATCTGGCTCGGACTGGAGTTGCTTTCCCTTTCCAGCTATGTCCTCTGCGGCTTCCTCGAGGAGAACCGAAAATCGTCGGAGGCTGCGCTGAAGTATTTTCTGCTCGGGGCCTTCAGCTCCGGGATTCTCCTTTATGGCATTTCTCTGATCTATGGGACCACCGGATCCACCCTCCTGCCGGCCATCCGGAGGGCCCTGGACTCAGGTTTCGAGATCGGCCCCGTGTTCCAGCTCGGGGTCGTTCTCATGGTGGCCGGCTTCGCGTTCAAGGTGGCGGCCGTTCCCTTTCACCAGTGGGCGCCCGACGTGTACGAAGGAGCTCCGACCGGTATCACGGCGTTTATTTCCACGGCGAGCAAGGGGGCGGCCTTTGCTGCGATCCTGCGCATCTTCACCTCGGGACTCTGGAGCGAAGAGGTTGCGTCACTGTGGGTTCCCTTGCTGGTGGTCCTCGCCACCGCATCCATGGTTTTTGGAAACGTGGCGGCTCTGCTCCAGAACAACGTGAAGCGCATGCTGGCCTATTCATCCATCGGCCATGCCGGCTATATACTCATGGGATGCGTGGCCATCGGGAGCCTTCCGTCCCGCCAGGGCGGCGGCCTCCTGGGAGCGGGGGCGGGCGATCTGTATCGTTTCGGTGTGGCGGCGGTCCTGGTCTACGTGCTCGTTTACACCTTCAGCAACGTGGGCGCCTTTGGCGTCGTGGCCTCCTTGCGGCGGTCGGATCGGGCCGGAGAACGCGTGGCCGATTTCAATGGTCTCGCCCGGAACTCGCCGCTTCTGGCCTTTTGCATGCTGGTCTTTCTCCTGTCCCTGGCGGGGATACCGGCGACGGCCGGATTCATCGGCAAGTGGTATCTGTTCGGCGCCGCGCTGCGCGCCGACTATGCCTGGATGGCGGTCATCGCCGTGAGCATGAGCACGGTCTCGGTCTATTACTACTTGCGGGTGGTGGTTGCCATGTACATGCGCCAGCCCGATTCAGCGCAAGGAGCCAGGCTCCCAGTGACCCTGGTGGCGACCTTGGCGGTGGCTGTCTTCTTCACGTTGCTCATCGGTTTGTTTCCGCAGCCGTTCCTCGACCTGGCCACAGAGGGGGCGGGCCAGCTCAGGGGCATCGCCTTCCTGAGCTGAGCCTCGGGCCCGGGCGGATCTCTGGATGTGTCCCGCGCGGGGCGGGAGCGTGGCCGGCCAGGAGAGAGTGGGAGGAAGAGAGCGCCCGGGCGCCTCGCACGGAGAAGACGCAGGTGGGGTGGAAAGGGTGGGATCGGTTTGCTAGGATACGCCGCCCGCCGGAGGCTGTCGCAGAGTGACCGTCCAGGGGAATGGCCGGGACCAGGGGGAGGGAAAACCCGAAAATCGGTCCGATGTCCTGGGGCCGTTGGCTCCCTACATGGGCCTGGGATGGGTCCTGGCTCTCTCCGTCGCCGGTGGAACGGTGGGAGGCCACTTTGCGGATCGCTGGCTGGGGACCGATCCCTGGCTGACCCTGCTGGGGATTGGCCTGGGAATGGTCGTTGGGTTCGTGAATGTATTCCGCATCCTCTGCGGGGAAGGCTCCGGCCCCCGGCCGAAAGGATGAACGTGTCGTGAACAAGAGCGAGACAATCAAGCGGTCCAGCGGCCGGAGGCCGGTGCGGGGATACGTTCTTGCGGTGGGCGTGGTCCTGGCGGCGGGCCTGGGGGCCGCCTTCCTGGCTCGCTGGCTGGATGCCCGGACCGCGGTGCAGGCGGGGCTGGCGGCGGGGGCCCTGGCGGCGGCCGGGGGCAGCCTGCCCTGGCTGATCCCCTTGAGAAGATCTCTCTTCCGGCCCGGGTCCTCTTTCCTGGGTTTTCTCGTTGCCAGTATCTTCTCCCGGATGGTCTTCTACGGTCTCCTGCTCGCCGTGGCGGCCCGCACCGGCCGGGTCCACCTCCCCTCGTTCATTCTGTCCCTGTTCGGAGCTCACCTGGCCTACCAGATCGTGGAGATCGTGCTGGTTGTCAAGGCGCGGAAATCATCCGCCGCCCGGCCAAGTCGAAAAATGCAGCGAGCCCCTGCGCTCGCCTTGGCGGCGGTGCTGGCATTCACGCTGCCTGCGGCCACGCAGGCGGCGGGCGCCCGGCATGGGGAGCACGCGGTGGCGGGCCAGGCAGGAGAGCATGCCGGTCAGGAGCAGGTAGGGGAAGCGGGGGAGCCGGAGGATGCGGAGTTCAGCGTCATTCACCACATTGTTGACGGCCACGAGATGGAGACCCCCTTCGGGACCCTGCATCTGCCCCAAGGGTGGATGGTCGCGGGCATCGACATGGCCCCGACCAAGCATGTGATCTGGATGTGGATCGCGTCCGGAATCCTTTTGATTGTTCTTTTCCTGGCGGAACGCAGCTCGGGTCTGGTTTCCCATGGCCTCGGTAACGCCGTGGAGAGCGTGGTCGTTTTTATCCGGGATGACATCGCCGGCAAGAACATCCCCAACCGCGCGGACCAGTTCACCTCTTACCTCTGCACCCTGTTCTTTTTTATCCTGTTCTGCAACCTTGTGGGTCTCGTGCCCTTGGGCGCGTCGGCAACCAGCAACCTGAACCTGACGGCGGTACTGGCTGTTTTCTCACTCGTGCTGATCCAGGCCGCCGGGATTCGCCAGAATGGCCTCGTGGCTCACATCAAGGCTCTCTGCCCGATTCCCCATGGCGTGCCGGGCTGGCTGCTGCCGCTCTATGTGCCGATCATCATCGTGGTTGAGGTGGTGAGCATCTTCGCCAAGCCCGTTGCCTTGGCGCTCCGGCTCTTTGCCAACATGACAGCGGGACATGTGGTCATCATCTCCCTCATCGGACTCATTTTCATCCTGAAAACGATGGTCGTGGTGCCATTCTCCCTGGCCTTCGCGCTCTTCATCGAATGTCTCGAGATTTTTGTGGCCCTGGTACAGGCGTATATTTTCACGATGTTGACGGCGCTCTTTATCGGGCTGTCTCAGCATCCAGCACATTAGGAGGAGATGGAGTATGAATGGCGTAGCCTACGCGTACCTTGCAGCGGGTATCGGCGCAGGGTTGGTCACCATAGGGGCCGGCCTGGGGATCGGGAAACTGGCGGCCTCTGCCATGGAGGGAACCGCGCGCCAGCCACAGTCCAGCGCGGACATCCGGACCTCGATGATCATCGCCGCGGCCCTCATCGAGGGGATTGCCCTCTTCGGAGAGGCCATCTGTATCCTGCTGGCCTTCAAGTAGTCCCAGGGCCGCACTTCATCGGGAATCACAATGCTGATACAGCCAGAGCCGGGACTCGCCATCTGGACCGTGGTCACCTTCTTGCTCCTGGTCTTCGTGTTGGGAAAGTTCGTCTGGAAACCGATGCTGGGGGTTCTGTCCCAGCGGGAGCAGACGATCAGGGAAGCGCTGGAGGAAGCCCAGCGCGCCAAGCAGGATTCGGAGCGGTTGCTCGAAAAGAACCAGGCCATCCTTGGTGATGCCCGCAACCAGGCCAATGCCTTGCTGGAGAAGGCCCGCCAGGACGCGGAGCTGGGCCGTGCCGAGATGGCCGCCAAGGCGCGGCAAGAGGCCGAGAGCTTGCTCGCGCGCAGCCGGGAGGAGATCGAGCGCCAGAAGCGGCTCGCCATCCAAGATCTGCGCTCCGAGGCGATCGACCTTGCCCTGGGCGCGGCTTCCCATGTTGTCGGCGCGGGCCTGGATTCCGAGACCCATCGCCGCTTGATCGACGATTACTTCGAGTCGCTTCCCGCCAGGGGCCGACAGGCATAGACGGGCCGGCAAGGTCGGTCTGGGGCGGTGCTTCTGAGAGCCTTCAGCGGCGGCCCGCCGACTGGATGGCCTGGCAGGCGCGCTCGGCGGCCCGGTCGTCCACGTCGATGTGAGTCACCAACCGGATCTCGAGAGGCGAGACCGCCATGCAGAGGACGCCGGCTGCCGCGAGAGCCGTCACCACCTCTCCTGCCGGAGACGGCGCCGTGCCAAAGACGACGATATTGGTCTCCACCGTGGAAGGATCTATCGCGAAGCCCGCGCCGGCAGCTGTCTCAGCCAGTTGCCGGGCTCTCCGGTGGTCCGCCGGCAGCAAGGGTGGAGACTCCTCCAAGGCCACCAGCGCTGCGGCCGCCAGAATGCCAGCCTGCCGCCATCCACCGCCGAACCGCTTGCGCACGCGCCGGGCGGCGTGGATGAAGGAACGACTCCCGGCCAGGAGAGATCCAGCCGGAGCCCCGAGCCCCTTGGAGAAGGAAATCATGACCGAATCAAAGCCCTGGCAGAGGTCCGCCGGCTTCGCTCCCAGGGCGGCCGCCGCATTGAAGAGACGCGCGCCATCCAGGTGGATCGGCAGGTCATGCCGGCGCGCCACCGCCGCGAGGCGGTGCGAAGCCTGCGCATCGAGGATCGTGCCGCCCCACATGTTGTGGGTGTTTTCCACGATGATGAGTCCGGTGCGGGAGACGTAATACGGTTGTTTGCGGATGGCCGACTCGACATCAGAAGGGTCCATTCGTCCCCGATCCGAGGCAACAGGCCGTGGAAGGACTCCCGAGAGCATTCCCATGCCGCCGAGCTCGTAGTCCAGAGGATGGGAGCGCGCCTCCAGGATCACCTCCTGCCCCGGCTGGGTCCAGGCCGCGATGGCGATCTCGTTCCCCATCGTCCCGGAGGCGCAGAAGAGGCCCGCCTCCATGTTCAGGACGGCCGCGCCGCGTTCCTCCAGGCGGACCACCGTGGGATCCTCGCCGAGGACATCATCCCCCACTTCGGCGGCCGCGATGGCGCGGCGCATGGCAGGGGATGGGCGCGTGACCGTGTCGCTCCGGAGGTCCACGGGAGGTGCGCCGGAAACGGTTTGCCGCATGTGAGCTCTCTCCATTGAGGGGTGAACCCTTGACATTCTAGCCCGCCGTGACGGGCCGGCGGGTGGTCTATAATCGCGGTCGTCGGAGCACCCACCAGGCGGTGGCTGTGGTCGGCCGCCACCTCCATATCAAGACAGGGAGGTTCATCATGCTGCCCCAATATCATCCTGAGACCTACACCGATTTTGCCGTGGAGGCCCATCGCCAGGCCCAGGAGAACGCCCTCCAGAATGTGGGCCGGCAGCTCGGCCGCGAGTTCAGGAACGTCATCGCTGGGAAACCGCTCGGGGCCGCCTCCACGTTCACCTCCCTCAACCCGTCCCTCCATGACCAGGTGGTGGGCATCTTCCCGCGCCAAGATGCCGGGGCAGCGGACACCGCCGTGGAGGCTACCACCACGGCCTTCGCGGACTGGAGCCAGACCGAGGCCGTGGACCGGGCCGCCATCCTGCTCCGCACCGCGAATATCATGCGCAGGCGCCGGATGGAGTTGAACGCGTGGGAAATCTACGAGACCGGAAAGCCCTGGCGCGAGGCGGATGCCGACGTGGCCGAGGCGATTGATTTTTGCGAGTTTTATGCCCGCGAGGCCATTCGGTACTCCCGTCCACAGCCGTTGACGCCGCTGGCCGGGGAGATGGTCGATCTGCATTACATTCCCCTGGGGGTTGGTGCGATCATCCCGCCGTGGAATTTTCCGCTGGCCATTCTCTGCGGCATGACCACTGCCGCCATTGCCGCCGGAAACACCGTGGTGCTGAAACCGTCCTCCGATGCCCCTGCCGTGGGCGCCCTCTTTCGGGATATCCTGGCCGAGGCGGGCCTGCCGGACGGTGTTCTGAACTTCATCACCGGGCCGGGCTCCACCGTTGGCGCGGCGCTGGTGCGCCACCCGAAGGTGCGCTTCGTGGCCTTTACCGGTTCCAGAGAGGTTGGCCTGGCTCTCAACGCGGAGGCGGCGCGTCCGCGGGAAGGACAGATCTGGATCAAGCGAACCATTCTCGAGATGGGCGGAAAGGATTTCACCATCGTGGACGCCGACGCCGACCTTGACGCGGCGGCTGCCGGGATCCTGGCCGGTGCCTTCGGTTTCCAGGGGCAGAAGTGCTCGGCCTGCTCGCGGGCCATCCTGCACCAGGCGGTTCATGATGCCGTCGTCGAGCGTCTGGTGGAGGGGGCCAAAAAGCTCACGGTGGGCGACACCCGGCAGTTCCAGCACCAGATGGGACCGGTGATCAACCAGGCGGCCCTGGAGAAGATCACGGGTTACATCGAGATTGGCCGCAAGGAGGGGCGCCTGGTCACCGGCGAGGAGCCGGTCCCCGGCGGCGGCTACTTCATCCGGCCCACCACCTTCGTGGGGGTCGAGCCGGGCGCCCGGATCGCCCGGGAAGAAATCTTTGGCCCGGTTCTCTCTGTTCTCCGGGCCGAAAGTTTCGACCGGGCCCTGGAGCTCGCCAACGATACCGAATACGGGCTCACGGGCGCCGTTTACAGCCGCAACCGCAGCCACCTGGCCCAGGCGCGCCGCCAGGCCCATGCCGGGAATCTGTACCTCAATCGCAAGTGCACCGGCGCTCTGGTGGGGGTGCACCCGTTTGGCGGCTTCAACATGAGCGGCACCGATAGCAAGGCGGGCGGGCGGGACTATCTGCTCCTGTTCAGCCAGGCCAAGAGCATCGCCGAGGCGCTCTGAACCGCTTTTCTTCCGCTGTGGAGTCCTGCCTGGGAGAGGGGGAGGCATCCTGGCGCCGGATGAGCTAGGATACTCGCGCGCCCACTTCCTGGGCGCAACGGGCAGATGGCACACGCAGCCCTGAAGTCCACCTCACACGGGCGGTGTGAAAGTCTCGGACGAGTCCCTGGCCCGGAAAGGAAAGGAGAGTGCCATGAAGTGGAAGGTAAGTGGTGTCTCGCTTCTCATGCTCCTTGTGGTATCAACGGCCTTCCCTGCCCGGGACAAGAAGCCGGACCGGAAGCTCAAGGCCGCAACGGAGGTCTACCAGCGGCTGATGAATGCGCCTGACGGTGAAGTTCCGCAGGCCCTCCTGGGTCGAGCCCGGTGCGTGGTGGTCATTCCTCATGTGGTCAAGGCCGCCCTGATCTACGGCGGCCGGCATGGGACCGGAGTGGTGAGTTGCCGCAACGATGCGGGTTCCTGGAGCCCGCCCTCCTTCATGAGCCTGTCGGGCGGGAGTATCGGCTTCCAGATCGGCGCTCAAGCGACCGATCACGTCCTGTTCATCATGAACGAGCTGGGTGTTCATGCCTTGCTCCGGTCGAAATTCGCCCTGGGTGCCGATGGCAGCGTCGCGGCTGGGCCGCTGGGCCGGACCGCGGAGCTGGGGACTGACGTGACCTTCCGCGCGTCGATCTATTCCTATGCGCGGGCCAAGGGGTTGTTCGCTGGGATCTCCCTGGAGGGAGCCCGGTTGGCGCAGGCCGGCAAGTACATCGAGGCCTACTATGGGGAGCGCCTGGACCCGGCGCAGATTCTCTTCGAGCGGCGCACTCCCAGACTGACCCAGGAAGCGCGCGATTTCCTGCGTGTGCTGCCACATCGGAGTCCGACGACCCAGCCTCTGTACCTGGATAGCGCCAGCGCCCGGAATGATCCCGTCCCGGAGACGGAACGGGCGTCGAAGAGGCCTTCGCGGTAACTCCCGACAAAGGCCGTGCGGGTTCCCCGTGGCGGTCTCGA
>JBHHYE010000028.1:0-43063 GCA_046757405.1 Acidobacteriota bacterium
GAGGAATCGCCCTCCATCCACCCCTCCCTGCACCCACATCAACTACATGAGGGCCCAAAATGATCTCCTTTTCATCTTGCGGGGATCCCTGCCACAATGGCGCCGGTGACGGAGTGCAAGCCCATCTTCCGGCCGGCGGCGCCCGGTCCCGGCCCCGGCCGGGCCGGACCCATGGAGCGGGAGTGCCGGCGCGGAGGGTCTTCGCACCGCTGGCTGGCGCCGCTCGACCGGCTCGCCCGGTGGTGGGGCGACTTCCGCAGCCGCGAGGCGCAGGCGGCCTTCAAGCAGGTGATCGGGCAGCGGGGGCCGGAGGAGGTCTGCCTTTCGGTGGGGGGCGGCCCGTTGCGGGTTCACCCCCGTTTGCTCAACATGAACCTGGGGCTCTTCCCCAATGTCGACCTGGTCGGCACCGCCTACGCCCTCCCGCTGGCGGATGATTCGGTCGATGCGATCTATTGCGAGGCGGTCCTGGAGCACCTGGAGCGGCCGGAAGCGGCCGTCCGGGAGATGTTCCGGGCTCTGAAGCCGGGCGGCGAGCTGTTCGCGGCGACGGCGTTTCTCCAGAGCTTTCACGCCTATCCCGATCATTTTCAGAACTTCACCCTGGAGGGGCACAACCGGCTCTTTCGTCAGGCGGGCTTCGAGATCGTGAATGCCGGGGCCTGCGTGGGGCCCACCTTCGCGCTGACCGACCTGGCGGCCCAGTACTGCCGGCATTACCTGCCGGGCCGGATCCTCTCCCGCGGCGTCCAGAAGCTGGTGGTGCTGGGCAGCCTCCTGGTGCGCCCCCTGGACCGGCTCCTGCTCAGGAAACCCGGGGCCCATCTCCTGGCCTCGAGCGTCTACGCTCATCTGGTGAAACCCCGGGCGGACACGCCCCGGAACGAGGAGGGACGGCGATGAGAGCGAAACAGGTCACGGTCATGCTGGCCGTCTTGCTGTGGGCGGGATGCGGCGGGAGGCCGGCCGGCGAGGCGGAGAGTGCCGCGTTCCGGCAGTATGACGCCAGAACGTTTTTCATGACCACCAGCTTTGGCGCGGCAGATAGTCACGGTTTCGCCTTCTCGCCGGACGGCCGGCGGATCCTGGTGAGCGACGACGAGTCCGGGGTTTTCAATGCCCGGTCCATCGACATCCAAAGCGGTGTTTCCACGGAGCTGACGGCTTCGGCCGGGAGCGCGGTCTTTGCCGTCAGCTACTTCCCGGGCGACGAGCGCGTGCTCTTCACGGCCGATCAGGACGGCAACGAGCTCGATCATGTTTATGTGCAGGAGCCGGACGGTTCCCGCCGCGATCTCACCCCCGGCGAGAAACTGAAGGCCAGCTTCGCGGGGTGGTCCGGAGACGGGAAGCATTTTTACCTGCTGACCAACGAGCGCGATGGCAAGGATTTCGATCTCTATGCCTACGCGGCCGCAGGTTACGGCCGCGTCTTGCTATTCCGGAACGACCAGGGCTGGGGCATCGATTCCATCAGCCGGGATGCCCGCTGGCTTGCCCTGGTCAAGAACCGGACCAGCGCGGATAACGATCTGTTCCTCGTGGACCTTGATGCTGCCTCGCCCCAGCCCAGGCGCATCACTCCGCACCAGGGGAATGTGTCGCACAGCGTCCTGACCTTCACGCCGGGCAGCCGCAAACTGTATTACCTGACCGACGAGCATGGAGAATTTGCCCAGGCCTGGTCGTATGACCTGTCCTCCGGCGAGAAGGAGCTGGTGTACCGGGACGACTGGGATGTGGTCTCCATGGGATTCTCCCCCCGGGGAACGTACCAGGTCCGCGGCGTGAATGCGGATGCGCGGACGGTGGTCCGGATCGTCGAAGCCGCGACCGGGGGGCCCGTCGCGTTGCCGCCCCTTCCCCCCGGGGAGCTGCGCAGCGTGCGTTTTTCCGCTGACGACGGCCAGGTGGCTTTCTTCATCAACAGCGACACGTCTCCCAGCAATCTCTTTGTGGTGGATCTGGCCGGGGGCGGGCTCAAACAACTGACCCACTCGCTGAATCCGGAGATCCATGCCGGCGACCTGGTGGAAGGCCGGGTGATTCGCTACCCGAGCTTCGACGATCTGATGATTCCGGCGCTTCTCTACCGGCCCCGGCAAGCCACGGCGGACCGGAAGGCGCCGGCGCTGGTGTTCGTTCATGGCGGCCCGGGAGGCCAGACCACCAGGGGGTACCGGGCCCTGATCCAGCATCTCGTGAACCATGGCTACGCCGTCCTGGGCGTGAATAACCGCGGCTCGTCCGGTTACGGCAAGACGTTCAACCACCTGGATGACAGGCACCACGGCGAGGGAGATCTCCAGGATGTGGTCTGGGGGCGCCGGTATCTCGAAACCCTGGACTGGGTGGACGGCGGCCGGGTCGGCGTCATGGGGGGGAGTTACGGCGGCTACATGACCGTGGCCGCGCTGGCCTTTCACCCCGAGGCTTTCGAGGTGGGAATCGACGTCTTCGGGGTGACCAACTGGGAACGCACCTTGAAGAGCATTCCCCCGTGGTGGGAAGCATTCAAGGAATCGCTTTACGATGAGATGGGCGACCCGGCCACGGACCAGGAGCGGCACCATCGCATCTCACCCTTGTTTCACGCGCGGAAGATTCAGCGGCCGCTCTTGGTGGTGCAGGGCAAGAATGATCCGCGCGTGCTGAAGGTGGAAAGCGACGAGATGGTCGCCGCGGTCCGGGCGAACGGGGTGCCGGTGAAATACATCGTCTTTCCCGACGAGGGGCACGGTTTCCGCAAGCGCGAGAACCGGATTGCCGCCTCGGAGGCCTACCTGGCGTTTCTCGACCGGTACTTGCGCCGCTGACCTGCGACTAGTAACGCTTGACATTATTATCGGGTGGCGTTAATATTGAGCCATGATCAAGGGGTTCCGATGCAGAGAAACCCTGAAAGTCTTCGAACGGCTGCATTCCCGGAAATTTGTTGCCATCCAGCGGGTGGCGCTTCGAAAGCTGCTCGTGCTCGATGCGGCCGAGTCGCTGCAAGATCTACGTGTTCCCCCGGCGAATCGTCTGGAGAAGCTCTCGGGTGATCGCGCAGGGCAGCATAGTATTCGGATCAATGACCAGTGGAGGATCTGCTTCCGCTGGAAGAGCGGAAACGCTCAGGATGTTGAGATTGTCGATTATCACTAGGTGGGATCATGCCTAAGAAGCTGAAGCCGATTCACCCTGGCGAGATCCTCATGGAAGAGTTTCTCACTCCCATGTCCATCAGCCAGTACCGTCTCGCGAAGGACATCAGCGTTCCGCCACGTCGTATCAACGAGATCGTCCATGGCAAGCGGTCCATCACGGCCGACACGGCGCTGCGTCTTTCCCGTTACTTCGGCACAACAGAACGGTTCTGGATGAATCTGCAGACGCGCTACGACCTGGAAACGGAGAAGGACCGTCTCGGATCGCGGCTGGCGGATGAGGTCCACGCGCTCGCTGCTGGATAATTCAGGCGGACACGAACGGCGTACGCCCAGAAGTTCGTCCTGACAGGCGGTTTGGTGCCGGGGTTGGGACTCGAACCCAGACAGCCTCGCGGCCGGTGATGTGGCGCCCGCTGGTGCCCGGACGGGAGCGGGTGGTATTCTTGTGACTCGTATTATTCCGCGAGCCGGAGGGAGGGGGAAGGGGGGAGTTTGTCTATCCGAGTGGGTTTTGTCTGCCGGCGAAGCAGCGCCACGAGAGGTTTCGCGGCTTGTTGTGACAGCAGGTCACCGACGGGGCGGGGAAGGCGCATGGAGCCCCGTCCGGTCCCATCCCGTGTCCATGACTCGAAGGGGGAAACACATGACCATGATCCGAACCATGAGCTTTATCATGATAGCGGCGGCCTTTGTCGTCGCGGCGGCCGCCGCCGAAGAACCCGAGGTGATCAGCATCGAAGGCGCGCTGAGCAGCGCACCGATCCCGCCGGTGAACGGCCAGTTCCGCGGGCTCTTGCAAATGCTGGATGCACATTTCGTCAAGAGAACGGAACTGTCGTCGGACGGACCGCTTGACCTGTACGTGGACGGCGCGAATGGCGACGACAGCAACGACGGCCTGGCTCCGGGAACGGCCAAGCGCACCATCCAGGCCGCGGTGGACATGGTCCCTGTCGTGCTGGCCGGCCCGGCCACGGTTCACGTCGCGGACGGCGTGTACCGGGAGTCGGTGCTGATCGGCCGCCGCCAAATGCGGGGCAGCGACCATGAAACCATCATTCTTGAGGGAAACACCGCTTCCCCGTCGGTCATCATCGACGGCGAGAAGCTCCGCGAGCAAGGGGTTGCTTCCAACGGGACCGGCGTTGTGATCCGCGGGATAAGGGTGACGGGGTTTTTTGAAGGCATCGAGACGGGTCTCGGGTTCACGCTCATCGAGCAGTCCTGGGTGGATGGAAACTTTGAAGGGATTGCCGTGGGCACGGGCTCCGCGGAGATCAGCGATGTGACCATCGAAGACAACTCGTTCGACGGGATCAGCATTCAGGGCGGAGAAGACATCATCATCGACAGGTGCACGGTCAGGAACAACGGACACGATGGCATCTCGATCGGCCAGGCCGGGTTCCTCGACATCGATGATTGCGACATCACAGGGAACGGGGGGAACGGCATCGAGGTCAGCGGCGGGAGCACCCTCGATTGCGGGCACGATTGCCGCCTCGACATCCAAGGCAACGGGAGCCACGGCGTGCTCGCCATCGATAACAGCAATGCAAGTTTCAGCTCCAGCCCCAATCTGGCCATACAATCACTGAGAGCCGAATTCCACAGCACGATTCGCGAGCATCAAGGGCCATGTACGAACGATAACAGCTCGCTCTGTGGCCCGGCCGGGCCCTCGTCAGGCGGCACCCATGTGATTTGCATCTCCGGGGCGAATCTCCTGACTCCCTTTTGCAATGAGCTGTGCGGCGCCGACACGGTTGTTGGGAGTTCCAGGGAAGCGGCCCCCTGCACGGTCAGTTCGGACACCGGCTCCTGTACGGCAATCCCAGCGGGAGGATTGGCCATGTGCTGTGTGTGCGCTCCGTGAGTGAGGCGACGACCGGAGCGCCGAGCTGTCGATGCCAGTGTTGCTCCGAAGGAAGTTCAGCGCGATGTCGCTCCCCAAGACTCCGTTCGCATCTTCGCAATGCGAACCTGGGTCGAACAGGGAACGGCACGTCGTCAAGAAAGCAGCCGCTTGGGTGGGGATACTCGCGTGCTGAGTCGCGGGAGCCGAACGGTGAGGAACCTCACGCGTGCGAGTGCCCGAGAAAACCGGGCTAACGCAGAAGCGTTCCTCGATTCCGCGACTTCCATCTCCAAAACAACCGGAAGCCTTGCCGATGCCAGCGGACGACGGTCCGAGGTTTCACCAGGGCCCGGCCACGGAAGAAGCCGCGAAGAATGAGGGCAATGGCCCGCACGAAGGACATCTCCGCTGGTTGCGATGCTCCAATCGCCGCGCGTTCACTTTCGGTGGATTACCAAGTGCCTCCGTACAAGTATGATCGTCATCACTGAAAGCAAGCAGCAACACCAACAGCAGTATGCCTCGCGGAGACAGTGTTGGGATGGGAGGGACCGTCCCGAGGGTCACGGTGTTGGGTGAAATGATGTTCAGGTGACCGCCGGTCGTGTTGCCGCTGCTGTCCCCCTCGTCCGTCCCGAACAGCGATGCTGCCACCTCGTTGGTCAAGTTAGCCGATAAGCAGCCAGGAATCAGGCTGACCCGCCAACGAAGATCGATAGGATCGTTGGCGGTGAGATTGGTGGAGACCTGCGTGAAAAATCCCTGCCAGTTCGGTGCAGACTGTACACTGGAGGAGCTGGACGACGTGGTGCCGTTGGCCGCGAAGTTGAAACATCCGAGGATCTTTCCCGTGTTGGTGTTCATCACGTCCACCGCATCCACCGACGCGATGCAGGTGGTCGGACTGTTGGGATCCCCGAAAGCGAAGCCGCAGACGCAGAAACGATCCGGGGGAACCGTGATCCCGAAGAGATCGTATCCGGTGGCGAGAACTATGGCCTTATTGATATCCGGCAAGTGGGTGACGGTGACGTCGATCGGTTGCGCCACATCGAGGCAAGCGTTGACAGGCGGAGAGAACCCGCTCACGACAAGGAAGAGGGGCAATCCGATGAACAAGGTGCGAAGGAAACGGCGGTAGTGCATCGTGACCTCCTTGCCTGGGCAACAAGCCCGCAAGCGCAGCCTCCCGCCGTGGGAGAGACTCGTCTGCGTTCGCTGGCTGACAGAACTGGTGAGCCTTTATAGAGGTTCTCAGGAAGAGTCAAGAAAATTCCTCTCTTCCGTCCACAGGGAGTCAGCGAGTCGTGGGTGTACTGGTCCAGGTGTGCCGTGAACGGTTCGTTGTTCCAGAAGGTGAGGGCCCTGCCCCGGTAAAACTCGTCCCGGCCGGGTAGCTATCACAGCAGTCGTGGAGGCATCGAAGCGGCTGAAGCCTGGGAGAAAGGAGGCAGCTTCGGGCTGTCTGCAAACTGGCAGGCCGTAAGGCGAGTGAGCATCGAGGCGGCCTGGGCAGCGTCGTCGGAGGAGCACGACAGGAGAACCGTGTCCGTGTCGGAAGCTGGGGGAGAGGGCTCAGCCGAAGCGGCCGGTGATGTAGTCCTCGGTGGCGTCCAGGTGGGGGCGGGTGAACAGGTCGGACGTGCTGCCGTACTCGATGAGCCGGCCCAGGTACAGGAACGCGGTGTAATCGCTGGTGCGCGACGCCTGCTGCATGTTGTGGGTCACGATGAGAATCGTGTAGTCGCCCTTCAAGGTCTCGATGAGATCCTCGATGTGGCCGGTGGCGACCGGATCCAGGGCCGAGCACGGCTCGTCCATGAGGAGGACCTCGGGCTCGGCGGCGATGGCCCGGGCGATGCAGAGCCGCTGCTGCTGGCCGCCGGACAGCCCCAGCGCGCTGTCCTGCAGCCGGTCCTTCACTTCGTTCCACAGCGCCGCGCTCCGCAGGCTGCGCTCGCACACCTCGGCGAGCACGCTGCGGCGCTTCTCGCCGTCGATCCGCAAGGAGTAGACCACGTTCTCGAAGACGCTCATGGGAAAGGGATTCGATTTCTGGAAGACGATCCCCATGCGCTTGCGCAGCTCGATCACGTCCACATCCCTGCCGTAGATGGAATCGTTGTTCAGGCGCATGTCGCCCTGGATGCGGACCGTGTCGATGAGGTCGTTCAGGCGGTTGACGGAGCGCAGCAGGGTGGATTTCCCGCAGCCGGACGGCCCGATGAGTGCGGTGACCTTGCCGCGGGGAACCCGCATCGAGATATCATGCAGGGCCTGGCTGCTCCCGTACCAGAGGTTGAAGTGATCCACCTCGAGAACGCAGTCCTCATCCTTGAGGCTGTCATGGACCTCGGTGGCGAACCGCTCGCCGCGGGCCACCAGATCGGCGATGGTCGCGGCCGCGGCTCCGGGCCGGGTATCGCGCTGGGTGTCTCGAGACATGGCTAGAAGGCTCCGGTGGCGAAACGGCGCCGCAGGCGGCTGCGGAGGCAGACGGCGCCCAGGTTGAGAACGGCGATGATGGCGATGAGGAGGAGGGTGGTGGTGAAGAGCATCGGTTTGGCCGCTTCCGAATTCTGGCTCTGGAAGCCCACGTCATAGATGTGGAAACCGAGGTGCATGAAGCTGCGTTCCGGATGGAGGAACGGGACGACCCGGTCCAGGGCCAGCTCCGGGGCCAGCTTGACGGCGCCGACCAGCATCAGGGGCGCCACCTCGCCGGCGCCGCGGGCGATGGCCAGGATCATGCCGGTGATGATCCCCGGGAGAGCGCACGGAAGAACGATGCGCCGGATGGTTTGCCACTTGCTGGCGCCGCACGCATAGGATCCCTCGCGCATGGAATCCGGCACCGCCGACAGCGCCTCCTCGGTGGCCACGATGACCACCGGCAGGGTGAGGAGCGCCAGGGTCAGCGCCGCCCAGAGGATGCCGCCCTTGCCGAACGTCGGATTGGGAAGGCGGGCCGCGAAGAGGAGCTGATCCAGGGAGCCGCCGACCATGTAGCAGAAGAAGCCGAGGCCGAACACCCCGAACACGATGCTCGGCACGCCGGCGAGATTATTGACGGCGATGCGCACCGCGCTGACCGCCAGGCCGGCACGGGCGTACTCGCGCAGGTAAAGGGCGGCCAGCACGCCGAAGGGAACCGCCACCACCGACATGAGGAGCGTCATGACGACGGTGCCGAAGATGGCCGGAAAGACGCCCCCTTGGCTGTTGGCTTCCCGCGGCTCACCGGTGAGGAACTCCCACCAGCGTGACAGGTAGACGCCGGCCTTCCCGGAGAAGCCCAGGCGGTTGGGCGGGTAGGCACGCACCACCTGGTCCAGCGGCAGGAAGGCGGTCCGTGCCGGAAGAAAGCCCTCGCCGGCGGTCTCCAGGAGGAGCTGGTAACGATGGTTGTCGCGATCGATGGCGTCGATGCGCCGGCGGATGGCGGCGAAATCCTTCGCGGCGCGCGCCCGGACGTCTGCGTAAGCGCGGCGGCGCTGGGCGAGGGCGGCACGGGTCGCCGGGCCGGGCGCCGCTTCCTCGGCCATCTCCGCCCGGCGCACGGCCAGCCGGGCCTTCTCCTCGCGGCGGTTGACGGCGCCCGTGTCGACTCTCTCCAGGCGGCGTCTCAGGCGCCACTCTTCGCGCACGCGGGGGTGGTTGCGGCCGAACGCCTCCCAGGCCGCCTCCGGTCCGGCAAAGACCCGCGCCACCCCGAGGATACGATCCGCGGGATCCAGTTCGTCCGGCATCACCAGCATGGCCTGCTCGCCCCCGTCGTCCGGCCGGAGGATGGCCACTCGTTTTTCACCCTGGCCGGTGATCTGGGCCAGCCGGGCCCGCGCCTCGGCTCCGGGCGCGTCCTCCCCGGGCAGCGGCTCGATCACGGCCATGGCGCGGAGAACCCCGTAGAAGCGGCCCCATTCCAGCCGCTCGACCACCAGGGCCCATTCAGGCCGGGTCACGGCGGCGATGTTGGCATCGTCCACCCACTGGAAGTGGGCCTGGGTCAGCCGGTAGTTGCCCGTGCGCACCAGGCGGCGGCTCGCCGCCGCCGGCGCCTGGCCGGCGGGTGTCGGCCGGGGAATCTCGAGAGCGGCGCCGGGCGTTGCGGTCTCGCGGCGGGTGATCTCTCCCATGAAGCGACGGCCGTCCCGGGTCACGATACGGGTCACCGGCGCCGGCCAGAAGGTGGCCAGTCCCTCCGCCAGGACCAGGGCGAACAGTCCGGCGATCATGGTCAGGCAGATGGCCAGCGCCCCTCCGCCGAGCCAGAGCATCGGCTCGCCGCTGGCCGCCAGCGAGACCCCGTAGCGCCGCCGCGGGCGCCGGGGGGGATCGGGGGAGCCGGGCAGGCGGTCCCGCGTCCGGTTCATAGCTGGCGGGCCCGGCGGCGGAACCGCAGGCGGACCATTTCGGCCGCGGTGTTGACCAGGAAGGTCATGGCGAAGAGCACCAGGGCCGCCAGGAACAGTGTGCGGTAATGGGTGCTGTTCCGCACCGCCTCGGGCAGCTCCACCGCGATGTTGGCCGAGAGGGTGCGGAACCCCTCGAAGATATTCCAGGACATGACCGGCGTGTTGCCGGCGGCCATGAGAACGATCATGGTCTCGCCCGCGGCCCGGCCCAGGCCGATCATGAGGGCCGAGAACAGTCCGCTCATGGCGCTCGGTATCACGATGCGCGCGGCCGTCTGCCACGGCGTGGCTCCGGCGCCCAGCGAGGCGGAGCGCAGGTGCTCGGGCACGCTGGACAGCGCATCCTCGGCAATGGTGTAGATGATGGGGATGATGGCGAACCCCATGACAAACCCCACCACCAGGGCATTCCGCTGCACGTAGGTGTCCAGCAGGTTGCCGCGCGGATCCAGCCCGGCGGCCGCCAGCAGCCAGGCCAGGGCCACCGCCAGGGCCAGCGACAGCACGGCCCCGCCGATGAACTTGGCCAGCTCGGCCTGGGCCAGGCGGCGGCGGGGCCAGTCGGCGCCGACGGCTCTCAGGCGCGGTGCGGCCAGGCGGCTGATCAGGAGGGCGGCGGCCAGGATGCACGGGGGGAGCGCCAGGAACACCCAGCCGCCCAGCGGGCTGGCGTAAGGTGAAGCCCCGCCTCCGGCCGCCTTCCCGGGGACCCACGCCAGCCAGGCCTTGAAGTCACCTGCGAAGAGAAACCGTTCCAGGTAGGGACCGAGCCGCACCGCCAGGAACAGCCCCGGCGGAATCGCCAGCATCTGAAAGAGGAACCGCCGGCGCGCCAGGCGGATCCCCGCCGCGACCGGCAACATCTGCCAGAGGTAGGCTCCGATCAAGAAGACCAGGGGCACCGTGAGAAAGGCGGCGAGGACGGCCGGCAGGGTCTTCTCCACCACCGGCGCGAAGACCAGGGCGGCCAGAAAGCCCAGGACCACGCTGGGCAGGCTCGCCATCATCTCCACCCCCGGCTTGACCAGGGCGCGGGTCCGGCGGTCGAGAAACTCGCTGGTGAAGATCGCCGCCAGAAGCGCCAGCGGCGCGCCGAAGAGGATCGAGTAGACCGTGGCCTTGAGGGTGCCGAAGATCAACGGCATCAGTCCGAGCTTCGGCTCGAAGTCGTCGGTGCCGCTGGAGGACTGCCAGACATGCCTGGGCGCCGGGTATCCCTCGTACCAGACCGGCCGGAAGAGGGCGGCGAAGCTGGCCTCCGGATAGCGGAGATCGAGGCTCCAGTGGCGGACGGCCGCTCCCCCCTCCGCCAGCAGGCCATCCTCCTTGGGGGCGATGGCCAGGACACCGATGCCGGCTCCTCCCGCGTCGGCGGGCAGCGAGGCCAGGGTCGCCTGGGTGGTGACATGGAACAGGCGGATGGTGCCGTCGGCAAAACCGGCGGCGACCACGCGGCTGCGGCCGGAGGGCGCCAGGGTGGTGACCGGCACCCTGGAGTGCCCCAGGTCCTTGGTCACCGCCAGCGTCTTCAGAGTCCGCCCCGGCTCACGCCGGACCTCCCGGAGCTCCATGCCCCTGGCCTGTTCCACCGGCACCAGGAATCCGCCGTGCAGATGGCCCGCCGTGTCGCCCCACACCAGGGTGCCGTGCCCCAGGATGAAATCCATGGCGGTGACCCGCGTCCCGGGCAAGGTCAGGCGTCCGGTCTCGGCGATGAACGGCTCGTTCAGGGGCGCGCAGTGAACCCGCGCCAGGGTGCCGTCTTCCCAGGCGAGATACACGTTGGCGCCGGAGCCGTCCACGGCCAGAAAGCGCGGCCAGCCGCCGGGCCCGGGCGGCATGGGAAGGGAGACCGGGTCGTCGAGCAGGAGACGGGTCCCGCCGGTGAGGAAGTCTTCTTCCTCGCTGCCGGTGATGGCCGCCAGGGCCGGGCCGTTTTCTCCCTCGGCCAGGACCGCCAGGAACGGACCGTCGGCTCGCTCAGCCAGCGCCACGAGACGCACCGGCCCGGCGGCGGCGCGCACCCGCTCGCCGGCTGTCACCTGCAGCTCCTGCAGACGGACCTGCCCTTCGGGCGTCATCCCGGCCACGCCGCGGCGCAGGTTGACCACGCTCGCGGCCCCCTCGCCGCCCAGAGCCTGGCGCTGGCGCGGGGTGAGATCCGTCCCGGAAAGGAAGGTGGTCCGGAAGGTGAAGGTGGCCAACTCCACCGTGCCGTCGGCGAACCCGAAAGCGGCCTGCTCGGTGCCGGCGGGAAAGGACCAGGCCGTGGGCGCCTGGTCACCGAACGGCCGCGCCCGGCCACGGACTTCCCCGCTGTCCAGGCGGTAGGAGACGACCTCGCCGTCCGGAAGGAGGGCCCATCCGAGCACCTGGTATTCATCCATTCCCGCGTGGAGAGCCCCTTCCAGGCGGGCCGGGGCGGTGAAGGCGGCCGCCTCGTCCGCACGCACCGGGAGGAAGAGGGGCAGGACCACCCACACCAGGAAGACGAAAACGCCCAGGACGGCCACCAGGGTGCCGGTGCCGCCCACGGTGATCATGAAGCGGGCGGCCAGGTCGGCGAGATGCACCCGGTGACTGGTGGAGCGGCGGTGCGCGCGGCCGGTGAAGATGCGGTTCTTCTCCATTCAGACCTCCCGTCAGGCACCGGCGTCCGGGAGTGGAGCCCGGCGGCGGAGGGCCTCCCGGGCGGGGGCGCCCTCCCGGTCCGGGGCTCGCCCCCCTACGGGCGTCTGGCCGCCTCGCGGGCGACGCCGGTTGCCAGGCCGAGGCTCGCCATCTGGCGCCGGGCGACCTGGGCGGAGACCGGCAAGTAGCCGTCCTTGAGGACGACCTCCTGCCCGGTCCTGGACAGGACGAGCTTGATGAACTCCCGGCGCAGCGGATCCAGGTCGTTTCCCGGCTTCAGGTTGATGTAGAACTGGAGATAGCGGGCCAGCGGGTAGGTGGAGATGTTCGCCGGTTCCGGCAGCACCGGCTGGCCGGCGCGGCCGGCGAGCGGCACGACCGCGACGTCGGCCGTCCGGTAGCCGATCCCGCTGTAGCCGATGGCGAACCGGTCGTGAGCGACCGCCTGCACCACGGAAGCGCTGCCGGGCTGCTCCTTGACCGAGTCCTTGTAGTCGCCCTTGAACAGGGCGTGCTTCTTGAAGTAGCCATAGGTGCCGGAGGCCGAGTTGCGGCCGTAGAGGCTGATGGGAGCGTCGGCCCACTCGCCGGTGAGCCCGAGCTGGCCCCAGGTGAGAATCGCCTCCGGATGGCCGCCCTTGCGAGTGCTGGAGAAGATCGCGTCGACTTCCTCGAGGCTGAGGCCGCGGCTGGCCACGGGGTTGTCCTTGTGGACGTACACCGCCAGCATGTCGATGGCCACGCGCACCGGGGTGGGACGGTAACCGAATCTCTTCTGGAAGGCGTCGGTCTCGGAGTTCTTCATGAGACGGCTCATGGGACCGAAGTTGGAGGCGCCGGCAATGAGGGCGGGCGGCGCCGTGGACGAGCCCTTCCCCTCGATCTCCACCGTCACGTTGGGGTACAGCCGGGTGAACTTCTCGGCCCACAGGGTCATGAGGTTATTCATGGTATCGGAGCCGACGCTCTTGACGGCGCCGGAGACACCCTGGACCGGAGCGTACGCCGGCAGGTTCGGATCGACCTGCACCGGTTGCGCGGGCACGGCGACAGGGCCCATGGCACAGGTGAGAAGAGCGGCCGCGGCGGCGGGCTTGAAATCACGGACAGGTCGCATGAAGGCTCCTCATCACGGTTCAGGTTTCCTGACGGGAGGATCCCACACGGGAGGGGGCGGAATGGTGAAGATGTCATAAAGATCCGGTCAAGAGAGACGCGGTATGATGCGCCTCCGGCGGGGGTCCCCTGCCGATCCTGCGCCGGAAACGGGAGCGCCCGTGCCTCGGTCCACCGCCAGCCCACCCCGGAACCTGCGTGCTTTTCTCCAGATGCTGCGGGAGGATGGCGATCTGGTCGAGATCGACGCCCTGGTGTCTCCCCGCCTGGAAGCGCCGGAGATCCACCGCCGCGTCGTGGCCGCCGGCGGGCCGGCGCTGCTCTTCCGGCATCTGGAGGGGGCGGCGTTTCCAGCGGTGACCAACCTGTTCGGCACCGCCCGGCGCGTCGAGCGCGCCTTCGGTCGCCGTCCCCGCCGGCTGGTGGAGCGGGCCGCCGCGCTGCCGCGGCGTCTCCTGCCGCCCTCGCCGGGAAAGCTGTGGCGGGAGCGCGACTGGCTCCCGGCGCTCCTGCGGCTGGGGTTGCGCCGGAGGCGCTCCGCCCCGGTGCTGGCGGCCACCCGGCGGCCCGCCAGACTGTCGGAGCTGCCCGTGATGACCACCTGGCCGCGGGACGGCGGTCCGTTCATCTCGCTGGGGCTGGTCTACACCGAGCACCCGGATCATGGCGGCCACAACCTGGGGCTCTACCGCATGCACGTCTACGACGAGGAGACCACCGGCATGCACTGGCAGATCGGAAAGGGAGGCGGCTTCCACCATGCCGCGGCCGAGGAGCGCGGCGCCGAGCTGCCGGTGGCCGTTTCCCTGGGCGGTCCTCCGGCCCTGATTCTCTCGGCGGTGGCGCCCCTGCCGGAAAATGTTCCGGAGCTTCTCCTGGCCTCGTTGCTCCTGGGCCGGCGCTTCCCGGTCGCCGCCAGCCCGCACTCTCCCCTGCCGGTGCCGGCCGAGGCCGAGTTCGTCCTGGTGGGACGCGTGCCGCCCGGCGAGCGCCACCCCGAGGGACCGTTCGGCGATCATTACGGTTACAACTCCCTGGTCCATGACTACCCGGTCTTCCGGCTGGATGCCGTCCACCACCGCCCGGACGCCATCTATCCCGCCACAGTGGTCGGCAAGCCGCGCCAGGAGGATTTCTTTCTGGGCGACTACTTGCAGGAGATGCTGTCCCCTCTCTTCCCGGTGGTGATGCCGGCGGTGCGCGATCTCTGGTCGTACGGCGAGACCGGGTATCACTCGCTGTCGGCGGCGGTGGTCCATCAGCGCTACAAGCGGGAGGCCATGGCGGCGGCTTTCCGCATCCTGGGAGAGGGGCAGCTCTCGCTCACCAAGTTCCTGCTGGTGGTGGACCGGCCTTGCGATCTCAAGGACTTCCGCGCCGTGCTCGCCCGGGTCCTCCGCCGCGCCGACTTCAGCACCGACCTCTTCATCCTGGGCAACGTCTCCATGGACAGCCTCGACTACGCCGGTCCGCGCATCAACGAGGGGAGCAAGGGGATCCTCCTGGGAGTGGGCGAGCCCCGGCACGCCGTGCCGGAGCAATTCTCAGGGCCTCTACCGCCGGGTGTCACCGAGGCGCGGGTTTTTTGCCCGGGGTGCGTGGTGCTCGGGGCCCCGGCCTATCCCGCGGGCGGTGCGCCGGGAAGCGCGGCGCCGGATGTGGCGCCCATCCTCGCCCATCCCTCCCTGGACGGCTGGTCCCTGGTCATCCTCACCGACGATGCCGCCCGGGCCACGCGCAGCGTCTTCAATTTCTTGTGGAGCACCTTCACCCGGTTCGAGCCGGCGGCCGACCTTCACGGCCGCAAGGTCGAGCTGGTTCGCAACCACCCGTCGTTCACCCCGCCGGTGGCCCTGGACGCCCGCATGAAGCCGTGGTATCCGGAGGAGCTGTTCTGTGATGCCCGGACGGCCGCCAGCGTCAGCTGCCGCTGGCGCGAGTACTTCCCGGAGGGCGGGGTCGAGATGGGCGACTCGGACCAGGCCCACCTGGACTGACCCGCGCTACTCGTTCAGGCGCTCGGCCCGGTGGCGGATGATCTCGCCCTCGCACATGAAGATGACCTCCTCGGCCACGTTGGTGGCATGGTCGGCGATTCGCTCCAGGGCCCGGGAAGACGAGAGGAAGGCGATGGCGCGCTTCACCATGTCCGGATCGTTCATCATGGTCGAGACCATCTGGTCGAACATGAGGCGGTTGTGCTCGTCGATGGCGTCGTCGCGCTCGAGAATGTCCCGGGCCAGGGCAGGGTCCTGGCGGACCAGGGCATCGAGGCTGTCGCGGACCATGGCGCGGGTCCCGTCGGCCATCTCCCTCAGGTCCGCGGGGAGGGTGAGAGGCGGATGGCGGGCCAGGTAATCGGCCCGCTCGGCGATGTTCACCGCCAGGTCGCCCATCCGCTCCAGGTCGTTGTTCACCTTGAGGCAGGTGATGATGTAGCGGAGATCGACGGCCACCGGCTGGTGCAGGGCCAGGAGCTTGAGGCAGTCCTCCTCGACCTCGATCTCCTTGAGATCGATGGTGGCATCGGACTCCAGCACTTCCCGGGCCATGTCCCGGTCACGGCGAATCAGGGCATTGATCGCCTTGTTGGTGGCTTCCTCGACCAGGGCGCCCATGGCCAGGAGCTCGCGGCGGAGCAGATCCAGGTCGCGGTGCAGATGAATGGTCATCAGGTAGCTCTCCGGGCCGGGGGCGTGGAAGCCGGCACCAGGATACCGGCGAACCGGGGTCCGGGGAAGCCCTCCTTCCGGCCCCGGCGCCCGGCCTCTGCGGGCCAGGGCTTCAGAAGTCGACCTGAAAACGGACCATGAAGGCCTGGAATTCATCGTTGTCCAGGGAAGGGTCGCGCTCGGTCAGCTCGGATCTCACGTAGTTGGCCGAGAAACGTGTGCTGGGGTTCAGGTACCAGTTCATCCCCAGGGTGAAGTCGTCCAGCTCGCCGCCGGAGATGACCTCATCGGTCAGATCGATCATGGAGTACCGCGCCGCCAGCTCCAAGGCGCCGCCGCCTCCGGAGCCGTAGTTCTTCCGGGGCGTGACCCGGTCGAAGGCGCCGACGGAGGTGTTGTAGGCCCGGTGATCCCCGCGGGTCAGGAAGAAAGAAGCCTGGGCGTAGAAGCCGGAGAAGGATGGATCGTTCGCGGTCCGGGAGTCCACGTCGACCTGGGTGAACTCGCCTTGCAAGGAGAGGCGTTCCCGCACCCAGGCGACTTCCGTGGTGTAGATGAAGGCCGTGTCGGCCGGGAACGAGCCGGTGTCGGCGAACCGGGCGGCCAGGTGGGCCTCCGGCCGCTGGGCGAACTGGAGAACGCCGTCGGTGACACCCTTCTGGGTCACCGACAGGCCCACATGGACCAGCCGCCGGCCGCCGTCCTGGTAGAGAGGCAGCCAGGTGACCCGCCCGGTGAGGTTGGGTCCTCCGTCCAGGTCGTCATTGTTGCCGAAATCGTCCGCCTCGGTGAAGAGGCCGGCGCTCCAGGTGACCCGGCCGTCCAGGATGGCGCTCTGGACCCGGACACCGGTGTTCCGCTCCGGCGCAAAGACGTCGGGCAGGGCGCGCTCCATGAACGTGATGTACTTGCTGCTGGTGAGCGCCTCGATGCTGAACGGCTCCTTCTGATGGCCGAAACGCAGGTGGTCGAGGCCGTTCACGTCCAGGAGACCGATGTAGACGTCCTTGAAGACAGCATCGCCGCCGGCGAAATCGTACTGGGCCTTGAACTCCACGTTGCCGTAGATCACTCCGGAGAGAAAGAGCCGGGCCCGCCGGAACTCGGTGCCGTCGTCAAACGTGTCGAGGCCGGGCGGAAGGTTGTTCTTGTCGAAGAACGCCCAGTCGCTCTGGATGCGGCCCCCGAGGGTGAGCTGGAAACTCTGGTCGGCGGTCTCGAAGTGCAGCCCGTGATGGTAGAAGACATCCAGCGAGTTCTCGTGTTCAGCCGCAGTGGCCGCCAGGGGGGCCAGCACGGTCAAAGCTCCCAGAAGACAGCGGGATCCGAACGTGCGACACAGCATGTTTTCCTCCTCGAGCGAGGACGGACTTTTCCCCTTCCCAGGTGGCCCGGACAAAGTGCCGTCATCTCGGGGAGAAGCCTAGACGAACTCTGCAAAGCTCCGGTAAAGACGTGGTGAAAACTGGGTGATGGCGTTCAGCCGGAGGCGGCAGCCGGCAGGATCACGCGGAAGAGGCTACCTTGCCCCGGAGCCGAGCTCAGGGTCACCCGGCCGCCGTGGGCCAGGGCCACGTGCTTGACGATGGAGAGTCCCAGGCCGGTCCCGCCCACGTCCCGCGAGCGTCCCTGGTCGACCCGGTAGAAACGCTCGAAGACCCGCGCGTGGTGGATCCGGTCGATCCCGATGCCTTCATCTTCCACCTCCACGAACACCTCTGCCCCGGTTTCCCCGGCACGGACCCGGACATGGTGCCCGGCGGGGGTGTACTTGATGGCATTCTCCAGGAGATTCTCCAGCATCCGGCTCAGGGCCGTCTCGTCGCCGCACAGGAGCACCGCGGACGCGGGAGCCTCCTCGAGCACCAGGACGCCCTTCTGCTCGGCCTCGGTGCGCAGACACTCCACTGCCTGCCGGACCGTCTGCCTCAGATCCACCACCTGGAATTTGGCGCGGATATCGTGAGATTCCAGGCGGGACAGGTCGAGCAGGTCGCCCACCATGGCCGTGAGGCGGGCACACTGGTCCCGCACCTTGGCAAGGAAGCGCATCCGGGTTGCGGCTTCCATGCAGTCATCATCGAGCAGCGTTTCCGCCAGCGCGGTGATGGCGGTGAGCGGCGTCTTGAGCTCGTGGGAGACGTTGGCGACGAACTGGGTCCGGACCTCCTCCAGGCGGCGCAGGTTGGTGATGTCGTGAAGGACCACCACGGCGCCCGCCGGCCCGCCCGCTCCGCCGCCCAGCGGCGCGGCATGCAGCTCGAGAATCTGCGAGTCGGTGCCCTGGACGATGTTGGCTTCCCGGGACACGGCCTGCCCCTGCTGCAGGGCCGCCGCCAGTGTTTCGCTGACCGCCCGGACCCGGGTCAGCTCCCAGATGCGCTGTCCGACGCCGTCGGTGGCCGAACACCTGAGGATCCGGGCGGCCGCGGCGTTCAGGTGCACCACCAGTTCGCCGGCATCGACGGCCACGACCCCCTCCACCATGCCCGCCAGGATGGCCAGAAGGTGGTTGCGATCGGTGCGGAGGGTCTCCAGGCTCTCCCGGGCGCTGGCATCCAGCCGCTCCACGGCCCGGGCCAGGCGGCCCACATCGTCATCTCGATCGGTGGGGAGGGGGACGGCCGAGCCATCCCGGGACAAGGCCTCGGCGCCGCGCGCCAGACGTTCAAGAGGCAGGGCCAGGCGCCGCGCCAGGTAAAGGGCCAGGGTCAGGGCCAGCACCAGGGCGACCCCGGCGCCGGACAGGAGGCGCCGGACCAGAAGACGGGCCGCGGTCCGGGAGGCATCCGCGGGGGCGGCTCCGTGGAGGGCCCGCGCCAGGTCTGTTTCCAGGCCGGCCAGCACGAACAGGCAGGCCGCCAGGAGCGCGGCCAGGACGGCGCACGCAAGACTCGCGAACAGCTTGCGCGAGAGACTTGCCCGGCCCACGGTCAGTCGTCGCTCTCGCGGAAGCGGTAGCCGACTCCGCGCACGGTTTCCAGGAGGTCCCGGTACGGCCCCAGCTTCTTGCGGATGGACCGCACGTGGACATCGATGTTGCGGCTGACCAGGGAGATCTTCTCGCCCATGACACGGTCCAGGAGCTGCTCCCGGGTGAACACCCGCCCGGGCCGGCCGGCGAGGAAGTGGAGCAACTTCAACTCGGTGGCCGTGAAGTCGATCACTTTCCCGTCCACCGCCACCCGGTGGCGGCCGGTGTCGATGCTCAGCCCCTGGCGCTGGATGCATTCGTCCGGCGGCGTGCCCGAGGCGCGCAGCAGGCTGCGGCGCAGCACGGCGCGCACCCGCGCCACCAGCTCCCTGGGGCTGAACGGCTTGGCCACGTAATCGTCGGCCCCGAGCCCGAGGCCGAGGACCACGTCGCTTTCCGCATCCTTGGCCGAGACAATGATGATTGGCAGGGCACGAGTGGCCGGGTCCTCCTTGAGGACGCGGCAGACCTCGAGCCCATCCATGCGCGGCAGCATCAGATCGAGAAGGAGCAGCCCGGGGGCCCGTTCCCGGGCCAGCCGGAGTCCTTCGGCGCCATCCCGGGCCGCGAGAACCCGGAACCCTTCACGGGCCAGGTTGTGTTCCATGGCCTCGAGGATGTCGGGCTCATCCTCAACGACAAGTATGGTGGTCTGCGTCACGGAATGCATCAGGGCCCCGGCGGCCGCGCAGGGGCCGTGAGCCAGTTTAACCCGCGCGGCCATTCCGGGCCACCGGCGCGGCTCTGGAAGGCCGGGCCAAGGGATGCCCGCGCGGCGGGCCGCCCCCGGGCTCAGTCGTAGTTACGGACCAGCAGCTCGGCGACCTTTCCCCTCCGGTCGGCACGGCTGTTGATGGACCGGGCCGCGTGGACCTGTCTCACGTTCCATCCGGCGTACAGGCCGCGGGTAAACGGGGTGTCGGAGTTGGACAGCATCACCAGGACCCCGCGCCGGTCCAGCCGGTTCAGGAGGTCGCGGAGGGCGATCTGGTCATCGGAGGCAAAGCCTCCGCGGTGGTAGCTGGTGAAGGAAGCCGTGGCGGTGAGCGGGTGGTAGGGAGGATCGAAATAGACCAGGTCGCCCCGCCTGGCGTACTCCAGGACCGTGATGAAGGAGCGCCGCTCCAGGACCGCGTTCTGAAGCACCCGGGACACAGCTCTCAGGTTGGGCTCGTCGCAGATGCGGGGCGTCTTGTAGCGGCCGAACGGGACGTTGAACCGTCCGGAACGATTCTCACGGTACAATCCGTTGTAGCAGGTCCTGTTCAGGTAGATGAGGCGCGCCGCGCGGGTCCTGGGTTTCATGCGGCGGACGTCGAGGCTGCGGATCCGGTAATAGTATGCCTCCTCGTTCTTGTGCCGCCGGAGAGCCGAGATGACGCCGTCCAGGTCGGATCTCAGGCTCAGGTACGTTTCCATCAAGGGTCCGTTGACATCCGACAGATAGGCCCGCCGCAGCCGTGCGTCGCCCGCCAGCGCGAAGAAGAGCGCGCCGCCGCCCAGAAACGGTTCGTGGTAGGCGTGGAACGATTCCGGGAGGTGATGCAGCAGGTCCGGCAACGAATGTCTCTTGCCCCCGGCCCACTTGAGAAACGGCCTGGGCCGCGCCGGAGACGCGGTGGAACCGGTGAGGGAGGCGCCTCGTTCCGCTGTCTTCTCTCCCGTCACGGTGCCCTGCTCCCTCGCGACCAGGCCCCCCCCCGGGACCGGCCCGGCCGCCGGCCGCCCGCCGCTCAGGCCACCAGGATGTAAACGACCGGGATCAAGTAGATCACAGCGACCAGTCCGGCGGCCACCTTGCCGGCCATCGACCCCCGGCTGCGCAGCAGGATAGCGCAGCACAGTAATGCCGCCAGGATCTCTAGCGGGGCGACGATCCGTCCGTGGTAGCGTGGATCCCAGTAGGACACCGGGCTGGCGAATCTCCAGTTGGAGAGGGGGAAGAAGTGGCGGTGGGCATCGTCGTGGTGCAGCGGCAGGTCGCCCAGCACGTGGCAGCCCATGCTGAGAAAGAACAAGGACCACGCCGCCGATCCCGCCCGACGAGCCAGGAGATAACCGACGGCCATGAACGGCAGGGAGTGGAAGGAATCGAAGAGGTTCTGCCATCCTGCCCGCCAGTAGGTTTCGCTCCAGATGACCGCCTCGCGGGCGCCCACCACGGTTTTCTCGTAAACGTAGAAGAGAAGAATCGGAAGGTCCGGAAGAACAGCGCCCGCCAGGACAGCCGCCTGGAGGCGCGCCTTGCCGCGCCGGGCCAGCAAGGCCAGGTTGAAGATGGCGTGGGCCGGGGTGTTCATGACCGGTTCTCCGCCTGCCCGCGTGGCACGGGAGGCCGCGGGCCTCAGGGACAGGAGACCGCGGAGCGGGGAAGAGCGCTCGACGTGAGTCCCAGGCCTCCCTGGCCCAGCACGCCCGGACAGATGTTCTCGGCCCGGACCAGGTAGAAGAACACTTCTCCCAGGAGCGGATCGGACGTGTCGCTGGCGACCGTGTCGGTCCCATCGTCGGACTCCAGGCAGAACCCGGTGTCGAAGCCGGAGGCATCGGTCGCGCGCACCACGTCATGCACCAGAGAGACGGATCCGGGCAGCGCGGGAGCCTGCCAGCTCAGCGCCGTGGTCGCGGTGGCCGCGTCATGAGACAGGGACAGGCCCAGGACCTCCCCCGGCGTGTTCCAGGCGGCGGCCAGCGTGTCGTCGCAGTCGCCATCGCATTCGCTGAACGAGTCGCCGTCGTCGTCGGACTCGTTGGTGTTGGCCAGTCCCGGCCATCCGGGAGCGGCGCAGTCGTTGTTCAGTCCGTCGCACACCTGCGGGCCGCCCGGGAAAATAGCCGGCTGGGCATCGTCACAATCGCTGCAGGCCGACGCGCCGTCGCCGTCCAGGTCGAGGCATTCGCAGGCGATGCGGGTAAAGTAGATCTGTTCGGCGCCGCCGCGCTGATCGCCCCAGACCGCGGCCATGGTGGCCTGGATCCACACCAGGGCCGGCTGGCGGGACGTGGCAGCCACGGCGGTGAGGCGCAGGTCTCCGCTCATCTGGGCTCCGGAGGCGTCGAGACGGGCGAAGTAGATCTCGGCCACGCCGTCCCGGGCATCCTGCCAGGCGACGCCGAAGTCGGACCCGAGCCAGGCGACGCTGGGTGAGGTGGAATCCTGGAGCGCGTTGGTGATGCGGAGATCGGCGGTCAGCTTGGCGCCGGAGCCGTCCACGCGAGCGGCGTAGATCTCGCCATTTCCGTCGCGGTTGTCGCGCCACACGATCAGAAATTCGCTGCCCGCGGCGGCGAGATCCGCCCGGTTGGAAATTCCCGTGTCCGTGGTCAGCCGGGTATCCGTGCCCACCTTGGTTCCCGTGGCATCCAGCCGGGACAGGTAGATCTCCCGGTTGCCGTCCCGGTTGTCGTTGAAGGCAATGGCGTAGTGTGTCCCGTTCCAGGCGATGGCCGGTAAGCGGGAGGATCCGGTGTCGCTGGTCACGCGGACCTCGGTTCCCTGGAGAGCGCCGGCCGCGTCGATGCGGGCGAAGTAGATCTCGTTGTTGCCGTCCCGGTTGTCGCTCCATGCCAGGCCGAACTCCGATCCGGTCCAGACCAGGTCCTCCTCGCGCGATGTGCTCACCACATTGGTGATCTGGAGCTCGCTGCCCAGGACGGTTCCGGTGGTGCTGAGCCGGACAAAGAACAGATTGCTGGAGCGCAGGAAGGCGACGCCGAACTCGGATCCCGTCCACACCACCACCGGGTCCGAGGCGCCGCTGGGGGACTGGGTGATGCGCCGCTCCGACCCCAGGAGATTGCCGGCCGGGTCGAGGCGGGCAAAGAGGATCTCGTTGATGCCGAAGCGATTGTCTTGCCAGACCAGGCCGTATTCCGCGCCGGTCCACGCCACCGAAGGCGCCTGGGACGTGGCCAGATCGTTGGTGGTCACCCGGACCTCGTCGAGGATCTCGGTGGGCGTGAAGCACTGCCCGCACTCGAAGGAGTTGGCGATGCCGTCGCAGTCGTTGTCCAGGCCGTCGCACACCTCGATATTTCCCGGGAAGTTGTTCGGGTCGGTGTCATCGCAATCGCCGTCGCATTCGCTGAAGGTGTCGCCGTCGTCGTCCGTTTCCGGGGCCGGGAGGGCCGGCCAGGCGGGATCGTTGCAGTCATTGTTGAGGCCGTCGCAGATTTCCGGGGCAGTCGGAAAGACGGTGCCCCTGAACGGATCACAGTCGCAGGCATCACCGAAGGCGTCGGTGTCCAGGTTCTGCTGCGTCGGATTCGCGGTGGCCGGGCAGTTATCACAGAGGTCGCCGGTGGCGTCGGCATCCAGGTCTTCCTGGAGCGGGTTGGCCACCAGCGGGCAGTTGTCGCAGGCATCCCCCGGGCCGTCGGCGTCCGAATCGAGCTGGCTGGCATTGGCCGCCAGCGGGCAGTTGTCGCAGGCATCGCCGAGGCCGTCGATGTCCTGGTCGACCTGGGAAGGATTGGACGCGGCCAGGCAGTTGTCGCAGGCGTCGCCCACGCCGTCGCCCTCCAGGTCCTCCTGGAGCGGGTTGCCGGTGTCGGGGCAGTTGTCCACCGGGCAGGTGGTGGCGGGGAAGCCCGGCGTGGTGAAGCCGTCGCCGTCCGGGTCCACGCAATCGTCGCACACGTTCCCGCTGGCGTCGCCGTCCAGATTCTCCTGCCCGGGGTTGGACACGGCGGGACAGTTGTCGCAGGCATCGCCGAGGCCGTCGATGTCCTGATCGGCCTGTGCGGTGTTGCTGGCCAGGGGGCAGTTATCGCAGGCGTTTCCGACCGTGTCGCCGTCGCTGTCGCGCTGGAGGGGATCGCTGTCATTGGGGCAGATATCACAGGCATCGCCCACCAGGTCGCCATCGCTGTCCGTCTGGCCGGTGCAGCAGGAAAAGACCGTGGGGGTCACGATCAGGGACCAGCCATGCAGCAGGCCGTCCTGGATGATGCCGGCGTCGGTCCCCTCGTCCATCAGGAGCAGTTGCCACTGGCCCAGGGTGCTCTGGCCGCTGAAGCGGCCCAGCTGTCCGATGGGGTCCGGGAAGGTCCAGGAGGGCGAGTTCATCACCGGCAGCCAGTCGCCGGTGAACGGAGCCGCGGCGGAGCCGGCAATCAACAGATCGTTGGCCGACTGATCGTCCAGGATGGTGTTGGTGAAATTGTCGCCGGTGTTGGCGCCGAGGGTGCAGTTGGGGCCGGAGCACTGGGCCGGACGGTTGATGAGATCGACCCCCGAGCGGCGGGGACGCTTGATATAAAGGGACAGGTCGCCGACTTTTTGATGATCAAGCTGGTCAATGCGGATGTCGAGATCCTGGATCTCGAGATCCTCGGGTATGTCGAACGTGTCCACCACCGGAATGACGAAGGGCGAGGAGGTCGAGGGCGTCGGAATCGTCAAGCCGCCCGGAATGGTGCGGGTCAAGACGATGGGACTGGCGGGACCCACCGGTTGTCCGATCCGCAGGTCGAACTCGGCGGTGGCCGCGCCGAGACTGCTGGTTGTCGCCACCGAGAACGAGAGCCGGCCCCCGCAGCGCGCGGCGGCGCTCACGGTGAAGGTGAAGGAATCGCCCGTGGCGGCGCCCTGGGCCGGGATGGTTCCATAGCTGGCGCCGGGATCCGTGACGGCGGCGTCGGGGCTGGTGGAGCTCAAGGTCGCCAGGGCCGAGGCGACGTCCTTGGCGGCACTGCGCCAGGGGTTGAGCAGTTCGACGGTGATGGAGATGGTCTCGCCGGGATCGATGAATCCATTCCCGTCACCGGCGCTGTCGTCCACCGTGACCTGGCCGACGTCCAGGGCGGGAAGCGCGAAGGACTCGCCGATCCCGAGGATGATGGACGTGCCGAAGGCCGCCTCGGCGCCGTATCCCAGGCCGCGGTCGGCAAAACCGCCCCAGATCTGTTCCTCGTGGGCACAGGCGCTGGCCGCGCAGTCGGCGTCCAGGAGCGCGTCCCGCGCCTCCGTGAAGCTCGGGTCGGCGGGCGTCAGCTTGAGGGCGTCGGTGACGATCTGCAGAGCGGTCTCGTTGCCGGTTGCCACGTCGCCTCCCCCGGCCGCGATGATCCGGCTGCGCATTTCCCACAGGCTCAGCGCCCAGAGCTCGCCCACGTTGTGGACCTCGTTCGGAGTCGCGCCGATGATGGGGCTCCGGGGAATGCCGCCGCCGAGATCGGCGTCGATGCCGTCCACGTCCGCCCAGGTGAGCGGGTTGATGGTGTTGTCGGTGGTGTAGGGGAAGCGCCGGATCCCGTACAGGTAATTGTCGGTCAGGCCGCCGAGACGGTACGTGGCATAGGCGGCCAGGCCGTACTGTCCGTCCGGGTCGTCGGTCTGGGCATCGTTGAGCAGGGACAGCGCGTAGAAATCGCTCCAGCCCTCCCCCATGCCTTGCCCGGGAACCCAGTTGAGCCCCGCGCCGTTCCCGATGAGCCGGTTGGTGAGACCGTGGGTGAGCTCGTGGACGACGATCTCGTCGTCGAGGCCCCCGTCCCGGTCCGGGTTCGGGCCCGTGAAGACGAACATCCGCATGCGGCCCGATGAGCCGTCGGGAGGGGTCGAGAAGGTGGCGTTGTTGGCGGAGCCCGTGTCGGCTCCGGCCTGGCCCCTGGCCCGCACCGGATCTCCCTCGAGTCCGCCCAGGCCGAAGTTGCTGGTCTGGAAGTTCCCTGCCGCCTCGGTGAACCCGAAGCTGTAGAGCCGGTCGTGGAAGAAGTTCGAAACGTAAAACAGATGCGTGATCAGGCCGCGCTGGTAGGCCGCGAGCGCCGGCGAGTCTCCGGCATCCGGGTTGCCTGCCACCGGCGGCGGGCTGTAGGAGAAGGCACGGGGCGTACTGCCCAGAAAATCCCTCTCCAGGCCGCCTAGGTCGAGATTGCCGATGGGGCGGCCCTTATTGTCCAGGGAGCCGGCGTCCGGTGTGTCATCGTCGTCGCGGTCGAGGAACGCATCGACGTTATTGCCGGTCGTGGTCGTGCCGCCGTCCGGTATCCAGCCGTCGGGGCTGGCCACGGGGTCCTGCACCGATTGCATGGACAGGATGGTGCGGGAGGTCTCCGGAAACTGGGTTCCGTCACCCGGCTGGACCGTGTTGGGAGAGGCGGGGGCGGGGCTGTCCAGGGGCGTGCCCGCGCTGCCGGCATAGACGCTGAAGCGGGCCTCCTGGGTGGAGGCATCGCTGCGGATGTTCTTCCGGTAGAGGAGGGTGCCATCGGTGGCGTCCACCACCAGGTACCAGTCGGCATCACCCGTGAGAAACACGATGGCCGACCACGCCGGCACCAGGACACCCGGGCCGAGGGGAAAGTAAACCAGGCGGGTGTTCACGGTTCCGGCCACCTCTTCCGCATGGGGATCCAGCTCCGTGTTCCAGCCGGTCGCATCGCGGCGGGCCACCGTGGTGGCGCCGGCATCGATCGCGACACCGACCGTGGCCAGGCCGGCGGCCAGGGCCTTTGCGGGAGTCATCACATTGTCCAGTGGAACCATCTCCACCTCGGACGTCGGCACCAGGCGCCCCACGGTGCGCACGACGCGTCCCTTCTCATCCAGGATGACGCGGGTGTCGCCCTGGAACACCGGCAGGCCGCCGAGGTGCTGCTCGAGACGCACCATGCGCAGGCCGCTGCCGCGGCTGGCGCTCTCACCGACCACGCGCAGCCGGTCCACGTCCTGCCGCGTCAGCCCGTATAGATCGGCGTGGGAGCGCAGGAAGCCCCGGGCGGTGGCCGTGGCCGGCTGTCCCGGAGCAGGGAGGGTGAGGGGGCGGCCCGGGCGGGAGACCACCTCGGGACCACCCGACAGGCGCGACCACAGAGCCCGGACTCCGGGCGCCGCCGCACGGAGCGAGCCGAGACCCCGTTCCATCTCCAGCCGGCGCCCGCGGGAGCGCTGGCCGATCAGGCTGGCCTTCCCCGGGAACGACCTCTGGAGGTGATCCGCGAGTCCTGCCGCATCAAGAATGCGGATGTCGTAGTTGCGCCGGACGGCCGGTACGGAGTACGCCCCCGCAGGCGGCGCGGCCATGCCCGTACCGGAGGATGGTGGCGCCGGAGCGGAGGACGAAAGGCCGGCGACGAGGAAGGCCAGGGTCGCCGCCTGGATGAAAACCGGGAGCCGTTCAGGATACTCGAGAGACAATAGAGATTCCCCGTGGACAGCGGAGGTTCCTGGGGTGTTGAGTCTTGCCTCCCGATGGCATCATACTTCGGGGGAAGCCGGGCAGCAACCTTTTTGTCTTACGCCGTTTCCGGCCTGCTGTCCAGTTTTCGGCCGCCCCTGGCCGTGGCTGGTCCTGATCGCTGTCGATGGCGGCCCTGCGCGCCGCCGGAGGAAGTGCACTATCATCCTCCAGGGAGGGAAACGGGCATGTACATCGTCACCAATCGTATTCCTGTGGCGTCCGGGCACGAGACCGATTTCGAGGACCGGTTCCGCAACCGGGCGCACCTCATCGACCGGCAGCCGGGGTTCATCAAGAACCTGGTCCTACGCTCTGTCCAGCGGCGCTTCGACCACGAGACGGGCGAGTGGAAGGAAAGCGGGGAGCAGGGGTACTACCTGGTCCAGACCTACTGGGAGAACGAGCAGTCGTTCTGGGACTGGACTCGCAGCGAATCGTTCCGGATGGCCCACGCCAACCGGCCGTCGGCGGAGATGTTTGCGGGCTCCAGCGTCCTGGAGATCCACCAGGTCGCCCTGAGCACCGATCGCAAGGAGGCTCCTGGAGGCTGATCTCCGTCTCCAGGTTCTTCAGGTCTTTCCGCTCCGGTGCTCGGGAAGAAACCGGACGGAATCAGATTCTCGGCCGTCCCAAACCACTGTTTCCGTCTGCCCGGCTTGATCGGGCGAGGCCCCGGCACCTGGACCACCAGGGCAAACGGTTCCCACCGACTGCCGACCCTGCTTCGCCCGATCGCAGCCGGCCTTCTGGAGGAAAGGCAAGAGCCCTGTTTTCGTTCGTTGGAACGAAAACAGGGCTCTTGCAGACTGTCGATCTCAAGGTCGAGACCAGGTTTCAGGCTGCCGCTCCAGCACCGGCTGTCCTGTTGCGCCGGTAGACGAAGAGGAAGACTCCCATCAAGAGGAGAACAAGAACGCCCATGCCCCACTCCGAGAGTGTTGGCACCGGATGGCCACTGGCGCTCGACACCGTCAGGTCACCGGAGGTGAACGGTGCATTCTTGCCGACAATCTGGGAGGCGCCCATGGAGCAGGTACCGTCACCGGTTCCAGGACCGGTGTCGCAGTCCGAATTGACAGCACAGGTCCCGCTCAGGCCTGCCGTACATTCGAATGAGGCCACGGAACAGATGATCGAGCTGGGGGGATCGCTGACCGTCACTTTGAGCTTCAGGGGCCGGTCAGTGGTCCCTGCGGGGGTCGTGACGTCGAACCCAAGAACGACGGGATCCTTGGTTCCGAATCCAATGGTGAGCTGGTTGCTATCCACGCCGGTTCCTTGCGTGCATGTGAAACCGCTGCCGTTATTCCAGACAGCCACGACAGACGAGGCGACAGCTGCCGCGTTCGAGTTCGCAGGGATGGCGCCGGTCGTCACCGTCGAGGTCTGCGCCTGCAAGAGGGACGGCAAGAACCCCCCCAGGTTCAGAGTCGCTCCTGCGAGAATGATGAGGACGGATTTTTTCATAAACACCCGCCTCCTGTGGTTTGTTGTGAACAGAGAGTGCCCGCAAGGCACACGACGAGGCGTGTCTTATGCACGCGCGATGCCGCTTGAGAGAATCGATGTAAGTCATTGAAAACAATGGATATGCTAAAATATACATGGAGGAAGCCGGGGAACCTCGCGATGAGACTGGTGCAATCTGCACCAGTGCGGCCGGCAGCTTCTCATCTCAATAAATCTAAATGGTTGATGATAAAAACCTTGCTGCGGTTCAATGGTCGGGTGGTGTAAAATACACCAGTGGTGTGAATTGCACCGCAACCTTCATCCCGGTGCGGCTCCGCCGCGGAGACCGCCGCCACCTTGGCGCGCCTGGAATGGGAGCGAGTTCAGCCCGTCCTCGCGCCAGATCATGGGAGGGTTGCCGCGGGGCGCTCCCCAACGCCTGGATAGGTGGTCCCCGCCAGGGCGCTCAGATCGATCGCAGGGCGTCCACCACCCGGAGCCGGACGGCGCGCAGGGCGGGGAAGAGCCCTCCGAGGATCCCGGTGAGGGTTGCCAGCAGGAGCCCGGTGAGCAGCACCGGAAGGTCGATCCGGAAGGAAAAGGCGATCTCGCTGAACGTGAACCAGCTGGCGGTGCCGGTGGAGAGGCCGTTCACCGGCAGGGCCAGCAGGCAGCCGGCCGCCCCTCCCGGGAGGCACAGGATCACCGATTCCAGGAGGAACGAAGCCAGGATGCTGCGCCGAGGGAATCCCAGCGCCCTGAGAGTGCCGATGTCGCGGGCCCGGGCGGCCACCGCCGCGTACATGGTGTTGGCCGCGGCGAACATGGCCCCGATCGTGAGGATGCCGGCGATCATCATGCCCACGCCGGTGATGGCTCCGGCCGCCTCGGCCTGGCTCCGGAAGTAGTCGGTCTCGCGCACCGGCTTCAGGGCGATCTGCTCGTCCTCGCTGATGCGTGCGGTGAGCTCTTCCAGGGAGCGGGCGTCCACCGCGCGGATGCGCAGGCTGGACAAGGTCCCGGAGCGGCTCTGGTCCTGGGCCAGGATGCCGGCATCCGTCCAGACTTCCGATCCGGCCGGCCCGCCGTCGGTGTCGAAGATGCCGACGATCCGGAACGCGCCGCGCCGCAAGGGCAACGCTTCTCCCAGCCCCGCCGCCGCGAACCGTTCCGCGATCCGCCGGCTGGCGATCGCCTCGCGCAGCCCGGGACGAAAGGTTCTTCCCTGAACGATCCGGAAACCGGGGCGCAGCTCCCGGGCGCGCCCGGTGACGCCGCGCACCACCAGGTTGGCGTGGCCGCCCTCTCCGCGCCGGGGGGTATTGGTGACCACCACGACCTCGGGGGAGGCCAGAGGCTCGCCTTCGGCGCTGCCGGCGATCCCGGGGAGCGCCTCCACGACCTTCGCGGTGGCCTCGGGAAAGTAGCTCTCGGTTTCGCTGTTGGCCCCCTTGCGCAGGACCAGAAGAGTCAATGGATCCGCCGAGGATCCGAAGCCGTCCATCAGGCCGACCACCAGCCCCACGGCGATCACCGAGGCCCAGACCACCAGCCCGATGCCGAGGATGGTCATCAAGGAGGTCGCCCAGCGCACCCGCAGGTTCCGCAGGTTGTACCGGATGGGAATCATCATTCCGGCCTCCCGGGCGTTCCGCTCATCCGACCCGCCGCAAGCCGTCCACGACCGGGATGGAGGCCGCCCTCCAGGCCGGCACCAGGCCACTGGCCAGACCGATGACGCCGGCCAGGAACATGCCGGCAAGAGCGGTTTGCCATGGAATATAGAAGAAGGGCAGGAAGAGGAACCGGGAAATATCCACCGCCTGGAGCAGCAGCTTGGCGCCCATGACCCCGAGCAGGCCCCCCAGGGCCGAGATCAGCATCGCCTCGCCCAGGACCATGGTCAGGATCCGCCCGCGCTGGAACCCCAGGGCCCTGAGCACGGCCACCTCGCGCACCCGCTCGCGGATGGACATGGCCATGGTGTTGGCCGCCACCAGCATCAGGGTGAACATCACCGCCAGGCCGATGTTGCGGATGAACCCCTTCACGTTCCCCATCATGTCCACGAACATCTGATTGAAGGCCTTCTCGGTCATGGTCCGGGTGGGGAACTCCGAGCTGGCGAACCGGCTGTCCACCTCTTCCATGATCTGCGGGAGCACGGCCGCGCTCTCGCCGAGAATGGTGATGGTTCCGGCGTTGCCGAGGCTCCGGCCCAGGCGCGCTTCCAGCAGCTTGTCCAGATAGTTCCAGTGGAAGAGAAGCATGGTCTCGTCGAACCCCTCGTAGATCCCGCGGAGTGTGAGCTGGAGGTCCACCGGGTAGATCACGCCCTTGATGGGAATCCGGTCGCCGATCTTCCACCCGCGGCGCTCGGCCGCCTTGCGGCCCGCGACGCAGCCGCCGCGGTCTTCCTGCCAGGCGCGGAGCTGGCCGGGGGGGATCTGATACTCGGTGAACACCTGGAAGAAGCGCTCCGCATCGGTGCCGAACTGTGTAAATGGAATGGTCTCATCGGCATAGAGACCGCCGAACCAGCTCATGGGGATCGCGTCGGCCACGCCGGCCATCTTCCGGATCTTCTCCACATGCGCGATGGGGATGGGCATGGTGAGCGACTGGGCGTGCTGGACGACCAGCCGGTTGTATTGCCCCAGGTCGTCACCGATGTCATCCAGAAGGTTCACGTAGCCGTATAGCGTGGACATGAGAGCCAGGGAGATGCCGATGCTGGAGATGGTCAGGAGGGTCCGCATGCGGTTGCGCAGCGCGTTGCGGACGATGAACGGCAAGAGCTTCATGATTGTTTCTCGGCGCCGGCCGCAGCATCCTCTTCCCAGGCGGAATGGTCGGACAGCACTCCCTTTTCCAGATACTTGCAATGCTTCGCCCGGCGGGCGGCGCGGAGATCATGAGTCACCAGGAGAATCGTCTTGTGGAACTCCTGGTTGAGGCGCGCCATCAGGTCGAGGATCTCGTCCGCCGAGCGCGCGTCCAGATCGCCGGTGGGTTCGTCGGCGACCAGCAGGACGGGATCGGCCACGATGGCCCGGGCGATGGCGACGCGCTGCTCCTGCCCGCCGGAGAGCTGGCGCGGCGTGTGCCGGGCGCGGTCCTCCAGGCCCACCACGCGGAGAGCGGTCATCACGTGGTCGCGCCGCTTCCGGCGGCGCAGGCGGGTCAGCAGCAGCGGCATCTCCACGTTCTCGTAGGCGGTGAGCACCGGGATCAGGTTGTAGAGCTGGAAGACAAAACCGATATGGGTCGACCGCCAGCGCGTCAGAGCGCCTTCACCCATGCCTCCCAGTTCCCATCCGTTCACCACGATCCGTCCGGATGTCGGCCGGTCGATCCCGGCGATGAGATTCAAAAGGGTCGTCTTGCCCGATCCGGACGGCCCCATGAGCGCCAGGAACTCTCCCTCCGGGATCTCCAGATTCGTGCCTTCCAGCACGGAGACCGGGTGTCCGTTCCGTTGGTAGACCTTGCACAGGTTCTCGACCTGAACCAGCGGTTTCAGCGTTTCGGCCATGCCGTCTCCCTGGAGAGGACCTTTCCGAAGCTCTCCATCCGTCCGGATGCCCGGCGGGGCTCGCCGGCCGCCACGGGCTCCGGCTCAGCGAAGCGCCACATGCACCCGGCCTCCATCGATGAGATCCGGCGGGGGGTTCAGGATGACCTTGACCCCGCCCTCCAGCCCTTCCCGGATCTCCACCAGGTTCTCCCGCGCCGGCCCGGTGGCCACGGGCACCGCCCGGGCGCGCCGGTCGCGCACGGTGAAGACGACGGACCGGCCATCGCGCCGGACCACGGCGGCCGCGGGGACAAAGACCCGGGGCTGCGCCTCCGCCGGCGGAGATGGCGCTACCGCCGCGGGCAGAAAGTGGACGCTGGCGCTCATCTCGGGGAACAGCAGGGCGTCGGCGTCCACGACCTCGACCTTCACCTGGATCACCGCCCGGCTGCGATCCCCCATGGGGATGATCTGCCGCAGGCGCCCCGCATACGTCCGGCCCGGCACCGCGTCGACTTGCACACGGGCCGGCTGGCCGACCCGGATGCGGCCGATGTAATCCTCCTTGACGTCGGTCTCCACCTCCAGGTGGTCCAGATCCGCCAGCGTGACCACGGAGCCGCGCCCCGAGGCCGCGCCCATGCCCCCCGGCGTGATGGTTTCGCCGATCTCCGCGTCCTTGGAGATCACCGTTCCCGCGAACGGTGCGCGGATATACATGTTCTCCAGGAGCTCCTCCTGCTCGCGCAGCCGCGCCTCGGCCAGCGCCACCTGCTCGCGCAGGCTCTCCAGGCGAGCCGCCTGCGCGTCGCGAGCAGCCTCCGCCTGTTCCCGGTCCTGCCGCGGGCCGACTCCGGCTTCGAACAGGTTTTTCTTGCGCTCCAGGTCCCGCCGGTCCTCGGCCAGCAGTGCCACCGCCTCAGCCACGTCGGCCCGGGATCGCGAGAGAGACGCCCGGGCCCCGTCGCGCGCCGCGTCCAGATCGGCGTGCTCCAGGACGGCCAGCACATCCCCGCGGGAGACGCGCATCCCTTCCTCCACCAGGATCTTCTCCACCCGTCCGGCGGCCTTGGCGCCGATGGCGGCCTGGACGCGGGAGACCAGATAGCCGCTGGCCGTCAGGATCGAGTCGGCTCGGGCCGGACTGACCAGGCGCGCGGTGGCCATCCGGACGACCGGGACGCGGCCCAGGAGATCCCGTCCATGAAGGAAGACGGCGCCGGCGGCGGTGAGGAGGGCAGCCAGGGCCAGCAGAACCCAGGGCGGGAGGCGGCGCCGGCGGCGCGGGAGGCCGCTCTCGCCGGAGCGGTCAATCCGCAGAGCGGAGAGATCCGCCCGGGGCTTGGGCCCGGTTGCCTGGCTCATCATGGTTCTCCGGAACGGGCTCCGGATTATACCTCAGGGGCGGGTGATGCTGGTCCCGTTCAGATGTGCGTTGCAAGTTCTCTCTTTTCATGAGCTTGGCCGCAAGCGCCGCATGGAATAGACTACTGGTATGGGTGTTCCGTGAGCCGGGGGTCCGCGGACAAGAAGATCAACGCTCTCGACCTGGTCGAGAGCACCGCCGATGCCGCCTTCGCCACCGACGAGGAAGGCCGCATCGTGATCTGGAACAAGGCGGCGGAGCGGCTGCTGGGGCACCGGGCGGAGCAGGTCCTGGGCAAGGCCTGCCATGACGTCCTTCAGGGCGCCGATGTCTTCGGCAACCGCTACTGTGTCGAGAACTGCAACCTCTGCAAGATGGTCCGGCGCAAGGAGCCGATCCGCTGCTTCGAGCTGAGCCTTCGCAAGGCCTCCGGCACTTTTCTTCCGGCGGTGTTCTCGGTGCTCACCGTCCGCGGCCCGCGGCCGTCCCAGTTCAACATCATTCATCTCTTCCAGCCCCGGGCCGAACGCCGGGAGGCCGATGTGCTGCACCAGGAGATCCAGGCCCGCCTGGACGAGGCGCCTGGCCGGACACCGCCCCCGCGCCAGGAGGCGCCGGGCAGGGAAAGGCCCCGTGAAGACCTGGCCCTCACCGGGCGGGAGATCCAGGTCCTGCGCCTTCTGGCCGATGGCAGCGCGACCCGCGAGATTGCCGATTCCTTGTATATCAGCGTGACCACCGTGCGCACGCATATCCAGAACATCCTGAGGAAGCTCGACGCGCACAGCAAGGTGCAGGCCGTCTCCATGGCCCTCCGCAATCGCCTGGTCTGACCTTCCCCGGCCCCCTCTCCTCCATTTGCATGAGGAAAATCGTGCAGGGGCGGAATAGGCTCCCCACCCGCTTGATGCCTACGCTATCCATGTCGCAGGATGGGTGACCGGGGGGCTCCTGGGCGGGGAGAGGAACCTCCCTCATCGGTCGCTTCCCGCAGAGGAGGTGTTCATGAAAGCCAGATACTGTGTCAGTCTCTTTGCCGGACTGGCAGTGGCCATGGCCTGGAGCCTGTCGAGTACCATGGGGATCCCGGCGTTCGCGCGGAAATACCATACGAGTTGTGCCACCTGCCACTATGCGTACCCCAAGCTCAATTACTTCGGCCGCGCTTTCCTCAACAATGGATACCGGTATCCGGCCGGGGCGGACGAGGCGGTCACCAAGGAGGAGCCGATCAAGCTGGGGGCCGAGGGGTACAAGAAGATGTTTCCGCGCGCCCTCTGGCCCTCGGATATCCCCGGAACCATTCCGCTGTCAATCCGCGTGATCCAGCGCGCCAATCGGTTCGAGAGCGACGCCGGCGGCGTCTCGACCTTCGAGTTTCCTCACGAGGTGGAGTTCCTGGCCGGCGGCACCCTCGGCGGCGCCTTCTCGTTCTTCGGCGAGACAGAGATCGAGAACGAAGACAACGACAACGAGCTGGGCACATCGTTCAGGCTCCAGTACGATCCGAAGCCGTGGCTCCATATCCGGGCCGGCATGGTTTCCCCCCACCCGATCCCGGAGCATCTCCGCCTGACGGCGGCCCATTACAACGCCTATAGCACGCGCAACACGCCCGAATCACTGACTCTCTCCGCCGTGAATCCCAACGATCCCATGGGCCCGATGCTGTCCATCGAGGCTCGCACTGACCAGGATCGCTGGCGCTTCCGGGACGACCAGTCGGGGGTCCAGGTGTGGGGCGCGCTCAACGGCCGTCATGAGCATGGGGGGTTGACCTGGGCCCTGGGAGTAGTCAACGGACAGGGCCGCAGCGACTCGAACGGCAGGAAGGATATCTATGCCCGCGCCTCGTGGAAATTCGGCGGGTACGGCGAGCTCGGCGGCGGGGAGGCTCCTTCCACCACGGCCTTCTGGCGGGATGATTCCCTCACCGTCGGGGCGTTTTACTACGACGGCGCCTCCCTGAACCTCTACGAGGGATCGTCCCTGGCCCTGGATCCCACCAGCCTCACCGGCATCGGTGAAGCGTCGGTGAGCTCGTCCATCGAGAATACCTTCGATCTGGTGGGCGGCCATTTCGACTGGTTCTTCAAGGACCTCAACATCTTCGGTGTCTATGTGCGTCAGACCGATGACAATCCCATGGGAACCGGAGAGGGAATCGACACCGACGCCTGGTTCGCGGAGGCCAACTACGTGTTCGAGCCCTGGCTCATCGGCATTGTGCGTTACGGTGAGACGGATCTGGATTTCGATGTCAGCCCCGACCCGGAGACGCAGCAGTTCCTGGTCCCGGGAGTTGCCTTGATGCTCCGCGCCAACGTCAAGCTCACTCTCGAGGGGCAGTTCCGGCTCGACGACCCCGGAGACGGAAAGGACCGCTTCGTGGCGAGCCTGGACTTCAGCTTCTGATTCGAAAGGGAGGTGATGGTCATGACAACTGTCAAACTCACCGCCGTGGCGGCCGCTCTGGGAGTCGTCTCCCTGGTCCCCGCGGGGGAATTGAAAGGCACGGTGCATGCCACGGGCGTCCGCACCAGCGCCGATGCGGTGGTGTACGTGGACACCATCGCGGGCCGGACCTTCGCTCCGCCCGAGGAGCATCCGGTGATCGACCAGAAGGACATGGTCTTTGTCCCTCACGTGCTGCCGGTGGTTGCCGGGACCACGGTGGATTTCAAGAACAGCGATCCGTTCATGCACAATGTCTTCACGCCGGAAAAATGTGCTGAACGGTTCAATCTGGGCAGCTGGCCCCAGGGCCAGATGAGGAGCTACACTTTCAAGATGCCCTGTGTCGCGACGCTTCTCTGCAATGTTCACCCCGAGATGGAGGCGTTCGTGCTCGTGCTGCCCACGCCCTACTTCGCCGTCACCGACGAGTCGGGTGCTTTTCATATTCCCGATCTTCCCGATGGCACTTATACGGTGAAGGTCTGGCACGCAAAGCTCAAGGAGGTGAGCCAGGAGGTGACGGTCTCCGGCACCACCGATGTGAACTTCGAAATGAAAAGGTGAGGGGCTCGACGTCATGAGCGTCTCGCAGGTGGATCGGGCCTGGCTGGAGACCAACTTCCCCTGCCATGCGGCCTGTCCGGTGGGTACGGAGGCGGGACGGTACGTGGCTCTCATCGCCGCGGGCCGGTACCGGGAGGCGTATGCCGTGGCCCGCCGGCCGAATCCCCTGGCTTCCATCTGCGGGCGGATCTGCGCGGCACCCTGCGAGACGGCCTGCCGGAGGGGAGCCCTGGATCAGCCTGTGGCGATCCGGGCCCTCAAACGGTTCGTCACCGAGCGCTTCGGAGTCGAGAGCATGATCGACCTGGACATGCTCCGTGAGATCTACGGCAAGCGGGGGGTCAAGTACCCGGAGGACCGGATCGCGATCATCGGCGCCGGGCCCGCGGGGCTGGCCGCGGCGCACGACCTGGCCCTGCAGGGGTATCCGGTCACGATTTTCGAGGCCCAGCCCGTTCCAGGAGGCATGCTGCGCCTCGGGATCCCGGAATACAGGCTCCCCCGCGAGCTGGTGAAACTGGAGATCAACGCCATTCTGAGCCTGGGTGTGACGCTGCGCGTCAACCAGCGCCTGGGCCGGGACTTCACCCTGGGCGACCTGCGCCGGCAGGGATTCCGGGCCATCTTCATCGGCATCGGGGCGCACAAGAGTCGCGACCTGGAGATCCCGGGCGCCGATCTGGACGGTGTTCTGAAAGGAGTCGATTTTCTTCTCAACGTCAACATGGGCTACCGGCTGGACCTGGGCCAGAGAGTGGTGGTGATTGGCGGGGGGAACGTCGCTCTGGACGTGGCGCGCACGGCGGTGCGCGCCGCGGTTCCAGAGGTGGCGGTCAATCCGGAGATCAACATCGTCACGGCCCTGGACGTGGCACGCTCCGCCGTCCGCTTCGGGGTCAAGGAGGTTCAAGTGGTGTCCCTGGAATCGTTCGAGGAGATGCCGGCGGACCCCCAGGAGATCGAGCAGGCCCAGAGCGAGGGCATCACCTTTCATCCCCGGAAGGGTCCGAAGCGGATTCTCGGGGAGAACGGCAAGGTGGTCGGCCTGGAAACGGTTCAGTGCACGGCGGTTTTCGATGCGCAGCATCGCTTCCGCCCGCAGTTCGCGCCCGGCACCGAGCTGTCCATGGCCGCCGACACGGTCATCCTGGCCATCGGCCAGGCCAGCGACCTGTCCTTCCTGCGTCCGGAGGACGGCATCGAAGTCACCCGCCGGGGCACCATCAAGGTCGATTCCGAAACCCTGTCCACGACGGCGCCGGGTATTCATGCCGGCGGAGACGTGGCCTTCGGTCCCCGGATCGCCATCACGGCCATCGCCGACGGCCGCCGGGCGGCTGCCGCCATCCACGCCCGCCTCCATGGAGAGCCGGCGCGTCCGGGCGCCACCCAGATCATTCTCCGGCCCTTGCCGGGCTACACGCGGTCTCCCGACTACGAGGGTGTCCCGCGCCAGGATCCGCCCATCCTGCCGATCCAGCGCCGGATCGGGATCTCCGAGATCGAGGAGTGTTTCCTGGAGGCGTCCGCCCGCCTGGAAGCCTCCCGCTGCTTGAGGTGCTGGGTGAACACTTCCTTCCGCGAAGATCCGGTGCAAGGCACCGAGTGTATTCTCTGCGGAGGGTGTGCCGACGTGTGTCCGGAGGATTGCATCGAGTTCGTGCCGCTGAAGGAAATTGCCGCCTCACGGGAGCTCGAGGAAGATCTGTTCGCCGAGTTCGGAGAGGCGGGAGAGGCGCTCCTGGAGGGTGAGAATGCCTCCGGCACGGCTCTCATCAAGGACGAGACCGTCTGTATCCGTTGCGGGCTCTGTGCCGAGCGATGTCCCGCGGGGACCATTCGGATGGAGGAATTCGTCATCAAGGAGGAGGAGCATGCCGGAGCAGCATGACAGGAAGAAGGAGCGCGTGAAACGGCGGACGTTCTGCCAGCTGGCCGGGCTCTCGGCCTGTGCCGTCGCCTCCGGGGGAGCGGGAGTTCTGGCGGTGGATTTTCTCCGGCCGCGCGCTCTGTTCGAACCTCCCACCCAGTTCTCACTGGTTCCGCCCGAGGCCATGGCGGCGGGAGAGGTCATCACCAGCGTGGAGCACCATGCTTACGTGATGCGAACGCAGGGCGGATTCCGCGCCCTTTCCTCGGTGTGCACGCATCTGGGCTGCATCACCAGGTACCTGCCCGAGGAAAAGATCATCGCGTGCCCCTGCCACGGAAGCCGCTTCAGCCTGGACGGAGATGTACTCGCCGGGCCCGCGCCACGCCCGCTCAGGTGGCTGGGAATGGATCTCTCTTCCCGGGGAGAGATCGAGGTGGATACGGCCGTCGAGGTGCCCCAGGGAACGCTCTTCAAGCTCTGAAACGCCGAGGTGGATGATGCCGCGACTCACCGACAACCGGTTCTTCGGTTCCATCGTCCGGCACGGAGTTCTCCCGACTCATCGCAACCGGGTCATGTTGGTGATGGAGAACATCTTTCTGCATCTGCACTCCACCAAGACCCGGCGGCGGAACCTGGAGTTTTCCAGTACCTATTTTCTCGGAGGCATGGCTCTCATCTTGTTCGGCGTGCTGACCGGCACGGGACTCCTGCTGATGCTCTATTACCATCCCTCTGTTCCCGACGCGTACCACGACATGAAGGAGCTGCAGTTCGTGGTCGGCAACGGCGTCTTCCTGCGCAACATGCACCGGTGGGCCGCCCATGCCATGGTTCTCGTGGTCTTCTTCCATATGTTGCGGGTCTTCTACCACAAGGCGTATCTGCCTCCCCGTGAGTTCAACTGGGTGGTGGGAATCGTTCTTCTCCTCCTCACGCTGGTCCTGAGCTACACCGGCTACCTGCTTCCATGGGATCAGCTGGCCTTCTGGGCGGTCTCCGTCGGCACGAACATGGTGGAGGCGATTCCGCTGGTGGGACACCAGATGCGGTTCCTGCTCCTGGGCGGCAACATCGTCGGGGAAAACGCTCTCCTGAGATTCTACGTGCTGCACTGCGTCATGCTGCCGCTGGCTCTGGCCGCCGGCGTTGCGGTCCACCTGTGGCGAGTGCGCAAGGATGGCGGCGTGCACGGCAGCGCGGGGCGCCGGCCGCCCGCGGCGGATCAGGCGGGAAAGACGCCATGATCCGCTTCACCCTGGAGAAAGACGGCGATGCCCGGAGGACGCCCCGCCGCATCGCCTTGATCCGCCGGGAGACTCCAGCCCGGCTTCTTGATGACCGGGCGGAGGAGGTGACCACGGCGCCGTACCTTCTCCTGCGCGAGGTCATCCTGCTGGAGTGTTGCGTCATCTTCATCGCGGTGCTCTCGCTTCTGTTCGATGCTCCCCTGGAATCGATTGCCGATCCCGACCACACACCCAATCCAGCCAAGGCAGCCTGGTATTTCCTGGGACTGCAGGAGCTTCTTCACTACTTCCCGCCGGTGGTGGCCGGCGTGCTCCTCCCCGCCCTGGTGGTCCTGGCCCTGGTGGCCATCCCCTACGTTCGGGTCAACTGGGAGCGTGAAGGGTTCTACGAGCATTCCTGGCGTCTTCGCCTCGGCGCCATATCGGGAATCGTGGCCGCGGTTTCCATTCTCCTGGTCTGGTTCCAGGCCTGGCCGGTCCTGGTGGTCACGCTGGCTGTTTATATTCCACTCCTTCTCCCGGCCCTGCCTTTCTGCCCCGGCCGCCTGGCCATGCGGCTTGGTCGTGTGCCGCTTGCCGACTGGATCATGACCTGGTTCGTCAGTGAGGTCGCAACCCTCACGTTGATCGGAATTCTGTTTCGCGGGCCGGGCTGGGCATGGTCCTGGCCGTGGATCCACGGGATCTACTGATGCGGGAGCCATCGTCTTCCCTGGACCGGCTCTGGTTCTGGTTTGCCCTGGCGAGCGGTGTTTTTCTCGCGGTCCTGGCGATTTCTCCCTTCAAGGATTACTTCCGCGAGTACAGGGCGGAGCAGGCTGCTTATCGGCGGCTCCGGCTGGAACGGGCAGGGACGAGGAAGGAGCTGGCCGCGGCGCGGGCCATCCAGACCGGTATCCGCCAGATCTGGATTCCAGGCTGGGGAAACCGGGTCGACCGTTGCGTGACCTGCCACCTGGGGGTCGACCAGGCCGGAATGGACGCGGCTCCGGAGCCTTTCCGGTCGCATCCCCGCACGCCCCATACCCCCGGCGATCTGGATACCTTCGGCTGCGTTTCCTGTCACCGGGGACAGGGACGGGCCACAACGCGGGCGGAGGCCCACGGGAAGGTTCCCGACTGGGATTCGCCTCTCCTTCCCCTGGCTTATACGGAAGCGTCCTGCGGCCGGTGCCACCTGGCCGACACGGTGCCGGAGGCCTCTCTGCTCTCGGAGGGACGCAGGTTGATGGAGGAGGCGGGATGCTTTGGCTGTCATGCCCTGGCAGGGCACGAGAGCTGGACACGGCAAGGTCCGGACCTGGATGGATTGCGGGAGAAAACCTCGCCGGGATGGATCCGCGCCTGGCTGCGGGATCCCGAACGGTTGCAACCCGGCGCCCGGATGCCCAGCTTCCACCTCGGCGAAGATGAGATCGAGTCCCTGACCGCCTTCCTCTGGGCTCAGGAGGCCCCGCAGGCGGCCGCCCTGGAAGGGGTGCCGGAGCCGCCGGATGAAGGAGATTTCAAGCGTGGGCGAACGATCTTTCGCGAGTCCCGGTGCATTTCCTGCCACACCGTCGAAGGCCGCGGGAACGGCAGTGCCGCGGAGCTGGGGGGCATCGGCTCCAAGGTGAACCGGAACTGGCTGAAGACCTTTCTTGCGAATCCCCATTCCTCCCAGCCCGACACCAAGATGCCCCGATACGATTTCACCCCCCAAGATCTCGCTGACCTGAGCCGGTACATGATGGAAGAGTTCATCGACCCGGAGGCTCCCGATCCGGGGCCCGAGCTCCGGCCCTCCCGGAAGATGGTCCTTGCCGGCCGGAAGCTCTATCGGTCGTACGGCTGTGCTGGATGCCACCGGATCAAGGGCTTGGAGGAGAGCACCACCCTCGTGGGTCCGGACCTGAACGGCATCGGCGACAAGCCGGTCGCGTTCCTCGATTTTGGAAAACGGACCGACCTACGGCGCACCCTTCCCGACTGGCTGGTGGCCAAGATCAAGGAGCCGCGCTCGTTCCACCCGGGGCTCAAGATGCCGGTCTACCGGTTCACGGACGAGCAGATCGGGGCTCTCGTCACCGCACTGCTGTCTGTTGGCCGCAAGCCCGTCCCCGAACCGTACCGGATGCCGGCGCCGGCTGAGGGAAGTTACCGCCCGCCGGGCCGTTTCGGGCGCCTGGTTTCCCGCTACCGGTGCCTGTCGTGCCATCGGATCCAGGACCGTGGCGGTGATATCTCCAGGGCGCCTCTCACCCTTGAGGGAAGCAGGGTCCGGAAGGACTGGCTGGAGAAATACCTTCTGGTCCCGGCAACCATCCGGCCCCTGCTCACCGACCGGATGATTCACCTGCGCTTGCCGCCCGAGGAGGCCGGGTTCCTGGCTGAATTCATGGAAAATGTCTATGTCGATGACGACATCCCCGGAGAGATCTTTCCGGACGGTCCGCCGCCTGATCAGGTCGAACGGGGACGGCGGCTTTACTTCGAGCGGTATGGCTGCCAGTCGTGCCACATGGTCGCCAGCAAGGGCGGTTATTATGGACCTCTGCTGGACGGGTTGGGCGAGCGGCTGAAGTCGGGCTGGATCGCCTGGTGGTTGCAGGGGCCCCAGCGCTGGGGGCCGGATATCCGGTGTCCGGACTTCGGGCTGGATGCCAGGGATGCCCGGGATCTCGCCGCCTACATCGTGTCCATCTCCCGCCACCGGGACCAGTTGGGGAGCGACTCGTGAAGCCGATCGCGGTCCTGCTCCTCTCCTTTCTCTTGCTCGCGGCAGCGTGCCAGCAACCGGGCAGATCTTCCACCCTCCAGGGGGATCGCCCTGATCCGGCGGCCCGGACATCCCTGCGTCCGACCCTGGGTTACAACGCGCGGGAGGGACGGGCCCTGTACCGCCATTACTGTCTTCCTTGCCACGGCGAGGACGGTCACGGGGATGGCTTCAACGCCTACAATCTCGATCCGAAGCCCAGGGATCTCGCGGCAGCCGAGTTCCAGGGAAAGCGCACCGACGACGAGCTCGCGGCCGTCATTCGCACGGGGGGCGGCGTGGCGGGATTATCCACCGGCATGCCGCCCTGGGGGCGTACCTTGAGCCAGCGCCAGATCGAGAACCTGGTCCGGTACCTGCGCGTGCTTCCTGCCACCGCGCAGGAAGAGACGGGAAGCTGACAGCGGACCAGGTTCTCGAGCGCTCAGAACTTGCCGCCGTTCCCGTCCGAGGCGCGTCCGAAGGAACGACGGTGGTGCCGCCGCGCGGCTCCTGTACGCCTGGCCTTGCGGTGCGCCCGTCTGGCTCGCGGCCGTGCCTCGTGGCGTCCGGCCCTGTCGCGGGTGGTCGTGGTGTCACGCGTGGCGGTTCTCTCCGGCGGGTTTTTCTCCGGCGCATCAGCCGGATCGGCCGCCTGTCCCAGGCCGATGGACAGGACCAGGGCCGACAGAAGCGTGATCGCTTTTTTCATCTTGGTCCCCTCAGGATTGGCGGGATATATCAAGGGCTCGCCGCTGTGTGCCCCGAGCACGGTCTCATGAGTCAATCTAGGCCAAAGTTCCTGGGAAGGTTCTGATGGAAGGGCCTTGATTCGCTGTGAGT
>JBHHYE010000029.1:0-41550 GCA_046757405.1 Acidobacteriota bacterium
GACTGGAATACGTCGGTGTCAAATCTTAAGTACCAAGCTATGAATGCGGGCTAAGACCATCGCTCGCGGGCCCGGACCAATCTCCGTTATCAGGCCCGGGTCAGGTACGCCCCTGTCCGGGTATCCACCTCGACCACCTCTCCAACCTCGATGAACTGTGGCACGCTGAGAGTGAGCCCGGTTTCCAGGGTGGCGGGCTTGGCGGAGCCTGCGGCCGTCGCACCCTTGAGGGCGGGCGCGGTTTCCGTGACTTTCAAGCGAACCGACATGGGGAGCACAATGCCCACAGGCGTCGATTCATGGAACTCGACCCGCACCACGGTGTTGGGCAAGATGTACTGCAGGGCGTTTCCGAGGATCTCGGCCGGCAGACTCGTCTGGTCGTAGGTGGCCGAGTTCATGAAAATGAACTGGTCACCCTCCTGATAAAGGTATTCCATCTCCACCTGCTCCAGAGTGGCTCTCTCAACGGAGTCATCGGAGCGAAACCGGTGGTCGTAAGATGTGCCGGTCTTCAGGTTGCGGAGGAGTGTCTGGACATGGGCGCGGCCTTTGCCCGGCGTGATGTGCTTGACCGACTCCACCCGGTAAAGATCGCCGTCCCTGAGAAGAATCTGCCCTACGCGAATCTGTGTTGCCTTCTGCGCCATGGACCGCTCGTGCAAAGAATCGCATCCTAGCACCCGCCGAGTGGAACCTTCAAGCCGAGACGGCCGGCCGGCCGGCGGCCAGGCTTTGAAGCTCCTCGAAACCGGAAAGAATCCGATCGGGGCGCGCCGCTTCCAGTTCCCGCCCTGTCGAGCTGCCCGTGGACAAGACCCAAACCGCGAGCCCCGCACGTCGCGCGGCCTCCACATCGATGGGCATATCCCCCACGAAGAGCGCGCGGCAAGGATCCACCCCGAGACCTTGGAGAACCGCATGGAGCATGGCGGGATCGGGCTTGGCCGGGGTGGCGCCTCCGGGACCGCGTACCGCTCTGATGGGGGGCATGATCTGCAGGCGCGTGAGGAGCCGGCGTGCGATCGGCTCTGGCTTGTTGGTGGCCACTCCCATGCGGATACCTCCGCGGTGCAGGATGGAAATGGTCTCTCTCACGCCAGAAAGAAGGCGTGTACGAGCCTCACAAATGGATTCGTACCGTTGGCGAAAAAGATCGACTCCCGCCTGCATTCTCCGGGATCCCAGAGATTTCTGCATGAGAGCCTCGAGACCATGTCCCACCATGCGCCGGACGGTAGGCTCGGGAAGCTCCGGCTCTCCCAGGCAAACCCGGGCATGGTTGAATGCCTCGGCGATGGCGGCGTACGAGTCGATGAGCGTGCCATCCAGATCGAAAAGAACCGCCTCCAGGGGCATCACCCATCCTCCAGGCCGGAGCGGCCGCTCGCCGCTGACCCACCTTTCCAAGCCTACCATCCTCCGTCCGCTCGTTATATGGTCGCTGCCGCGAAATGACTTGAATCGGCGGGAAGAGGCATGTTATAAGCCCGTCCTGGCAGCGACATGAGCGGAGGAGCGGCCTTGAAGCCTCATCAGAGAGATGTCGTCCTCGAAGCCAGGGAGGCTCTTCTGGAAAACGGCCTGCGACTCCTGGTCCTGGAGGATCACGCCGCCCCCGTCGTCTCCTACCAGGTTCACTACGCCGCCGGTTCCAGGAATGAACGCCCCGGCATCACCGGCATTTCCCATCTCTTCGAACACATGATGTTCAAGGGAACTCCGGAGGTGGGTCCTGAAAAACTGGCACGCATCATCCAGGCTCATGGTGGCCAGATCAATGCCTTCACCACCGAGGACAACACAACCTACTACGAGAATCTCCCCGCCCATTGCCTGGGGCTCGCGATGCTTCTCGAGGCGGACCGGCAGGCAAATCTGCTGCTCACGGAAGAAAACCTGGCAAGCGAGAGAGAGGTTGTGCGGAATGAACGCCTGCTGCGCACGGTCAATACCCCTTATGGTCTTGCCCGGGAGCTCCTCCTCTCCCTGGCCTTCCAGTCACATCCCTATTCCTGGCCCGTGGTGGGCTGGGACTGCGATCTGGTGGCTCTGACCCTGGAAGATTGCCGCGAGTATTTCCAGACATACTACGCGGTCAACAACACGACCGTCGTTGTCGCGGGCGATGTGCTCTACGACCAGGTCCTCGAGCAAGCGAAAGATACGTACGGTCCACTGCCAGCCCGCCCGGAACCGCGCCCGGTAGTCACCATGGACGAACCACAGCTTGGTGAGCGTCGCGCCATCCACCGCAGAAAAGTCGAGGCGGCCGCCTTCTTCGCCGGGTTCCACATCCCCTCGATGACGCACCCTGATATCTTCCCTTTGCTGATTCTTTCGGCCATTCTGAGCCGGGGGGAATCCTCGCGTCTCTTCCGCCTTCTGGTCAAGACCGGCAAGGCCGGTTCCGTGAGCACGGATGTGGGCCTCTCGTTCCTGAACCACGATCCGATGCTGTTCCAGGTGGAGGCCATCGCACATCCCGGGGACCGGGCCGAACCGCTCGAGAAAGCCGTCTGGGAGGAGTTCGAACGTGTCTGCCAGGACGGGCCGCGTGAAGACGAGGTTGCGCGCGCCGTGAAACAGCTTGTGGCCGAGTTCGTGCTCCAGGCGGAGACCAATTTCTACCGGGGACTGCAGCTCGGGCTCTACCAGGTACGCGGTCACGACTGGCGCTTCGTGAATCAGCTGATCCCAGGCTATCGGTCCGTGACTCCGGCGGATGTGAAGCGGGTGGCACGAACCTATCTGCGCGAGGACAACCGTACCGTGGTGACGGCTGTCCCGGAGCCATCGTGAGCGGGGCTTCCGATTTCACGCAGGTCACCTTGCCGGCGTACTCACGCCAGGTTCTGGCCAATGGCCTCACGTTGATTCTGGTGAGCCGCCGAACCCTCCCGTCGGTCACTCTGAGCCTGCTCTTGCCATCGGGCGCCGCCCGGGACTCGCAAACCAAGGGCGGGTGCGCCTCTCTGACCATGAGCCTCCTCAACCAGGGTACCACCGCTCACGATGCTGATTTCCTGGCCGGCGCCGTGGATCGCCTGGGAGCCCGCTTCTCAACCGGCACGGGCTGGGACAGCTGCTCCGCTGGTTTGACAGGGCTGTCGGAGGATCTTGCCGAGCTCCTGGGTTTGCTGGCTGAAATCTCCCTCACACCGACGTTCCCCGAAGAGGAATTCCTCATCATGAAGCGGCGGCGGCTGGGTGCCCTGGCCCGCAGCCTGGACAACCCATCGATTCTTGCCGACTGGGTTTTCACGGTGAACCTCTATGACCACCATGTCTACGGGCATCCCATCTCGGGGACCGCCCGCTCGGTCATCCGTCTCACGGCCGCGGACGTTCGCGATTTCCATCGCCGGCATTTCGTGCCTGGAGGAGCCTGGCTGGTCATTGCCGGTGATTTCGAGGCGGTCTCCACGGCCGCCCGGGTGCAGGAAGCCTTCGGCGCGTGGCAAGGTTCCCCTCCGGAAGCGCTGTCCGCCGCGCAGTCGGCGCCCGGGCAACGACGCACGATTTTTGTTCACCGGGAGGATCTGACCCAGGCGCACATCCGCTGGGGCTATGATGCCGTACGACGGTCTCATCCGGACTTCGACGCCCTGCAAGTGGCCAACTACACCTTGGGCGGCGGCGAATTCTCGTCGCGGCTCATGCAACGGATCCGGTCCGATCGGGGTCTGACCTACGGGATCCGGAGCAGTTTCGATGGTCGAGCCTTGACGGGCCCCTTCGCCATTTCCACCTTCACGCCCAATGCCTCGGTGATCGATGTCCTGGAAGAAATTGATGGAATTGTGGGAGCCTATCGCGAGGAGGGACCCAGCGAGGAGGAGCTGGTGGCGGCCAAGAACCGGTTTATCGATGGATATCCCCTCCTCTTCGAAACTCCATCGCAGCTGGCGAGCCGTCTGCTGGAAGTGGAGCTCTACGGCCTGCCCCACGATTCGCTGCAGACCTACCAGAAACGGGTCGCCTCCCTGGAGACCGGGACCATCCGCGAGCTGACCCGTGCGTTCCTCCACCCAGACCGGGCTCTGGTCGTCGTGGTAGGAAATGAAAAGGCGATACCTCCAGGCCTAGAGCGTTTCGGAACCGTCGAGCGTTTCGATTTTCGCAGCGTGCTTGGTACGCCGCCCGCAGGCTGATTCTCCCCGCCCCTCAGCGGCCGAAGAGACGGCGCCAGAAACCCCTCCGCCGGTGCGCAGGGCAGGTGGTCGTGGGGGCGGAACCGGCCAGGAAGGCAGCCTTGACCCGCGCAGGGCACCGACGCGTCGCCAGGCCGCCGGTCGCCGGATCGATCCATCGGAACACCACGTCCTCCGGGGGGCGGAAGGAATGTCCCTGGGCCGCTTTCACTCTCTGGACCAGGTCCAGCCAGATGGGGAGGGCCGCCTGGGAGCCCTCCATCCCCAGGGGATGGTTATCGTCAAAACCAACCCACACGGCCGCGAGAATGTCAGGAGTGAAACCCACGAACCATGCGTCACGGCGTCCATTGGTCGTGCCCGTCTTGCCAGCCACCTCGCCCGCGAGCCCGGCTGCTCCGACCCGCCTCGCCGTTCCGCTGCGGATGGCTTCGCGCATGAGATCCACCACCAGATAGGCCGACTCGGAGCTGACCACACGCCGCGGCCCTTGCCGCTGGGATCCCAAGGAACCGCCGTCTGCAGCCATGACCCACCGGACCGTGTGCGGGAACGGCCTGAATCCCTCCGCGGCAAGGGTGCTGAAGGCGACCGCCACCTGCAGCGGGCTGGCCTCGGCCGACCCCAGTGCCAGGGCTGGAACCCGCGGCATGTCCGCAGGCAAGCCGCAGGCGATGGCCAGGTCGGCGACCCGGTCGATCCCCACACCCTGGGCCGCTCTCACCGCGGGCACGTTGATGGACTTGGCCAGCGACTCACGCACGCTCACCGGCCCGCGGAACCGGTGATCGTTATTGGTCGGTCTCCAGACCTCCTTCCCCACCCGGATGGAGAGTGGCTCGTCCCTGAGGAGGGAGGCCGGCGTCAGTCCCCCGGCCGCACCTGATCGGGCGGCCTCGAACGCAGCCAGGTAGACAAACGGTTTGAAGAGCGAGCCGATCTGACGGCGGGCGTCGACAGCTCGATTGAACGGACTGGCGGCGAAGTTCCTTCCACCTGCCAGCCCCAGGATCGCGCCTGTTCGCGGGTTCATGACCACCAGGGCGCCTTGAAGATGGTCGCACCGCAGACGTTTGGCGATCGCGGGGATGGCCTCCAGCTTCTCGAGCCCGCGGCTCAGAGCCGCGCTCGCAGCCTTCTGCAATCGTGTATCGAGGGTGGTGAAGATGCGCAACCCCTCCCGGCGGAGGGCCCTGGCACCGAACTGATCCTGGAGCTGTGCTCGGACGAGATCGAGAAAATAGGCGGCCTCCGGCACCTCGGTGGCGGTGGTGTCCGCCAGGGCGAGATCCTGGGCTTTCGCCTCCCGCTCCTGGGCGGGCGAGATGACGTGGCGATTCCGGAGAAGATCGAGAACTTGATCCCGCCGCTTTCGGGCTGCTTCCGGGTGTTTCCACGGGTTATAGCTGCCCGGTGAACGGATCAGTCCGGCCAGCAACGCCGCCTGCGGCAGGTCGATTCCCCTGACCTGGCGTCCGAAGAAGAAGCGCGCCGCTTCCCCCATTCCAACGATGGAGACCGCTCCCTTCTGGCCCATGTAAATCTCGTTCATGTAGATCTCGAGAATTTCTTCCTTGGAAAGCATTCTCTCCAGGAGGGGCGCCATGAGCGCTTCTCTCACCTTGCGGGCGAAGGTCCTCTGGTGCCCCAGGAGGACATTCTTGACCACCTGCTGGGTGATGGTGGAACCTCCCTGGACCAGGTCTCCGGCCCGCAGATCCTGCCAGAGGGCCCGGGCCATGCCACGCACATCGAGGCCGTGGTGCTGCATGAAGTGCCGGTCCTCCACCTCGATGACCGCCCTCCGCAGGATCTCCGGAATCTCCTTGAGCGCCACCACACTCCTCGACTCCCTCAGGTCGCCATAAAAGCGCCCCAGGAGCCGGGGTTCCAGAACCACAACGTCGAGCCGATGGCGGTTCTCCAGAAACCCCAGACGGTCCACCCCACCTCCACCGATATGAACCTCCACCGGATAGCCTCGGACTTTCTCGTGGGGGTAGGAGAAGGTGTTCAGGTAAATATCGAACACCCTTCCGTTCCGGCGGTATTCTCCTGGGCGGGAGGGCGCACGGGCCACCTTTCGATACCCACGAACCCGTAGCTCCTCCTCCAGGGCACCCTCATGGAGGGCGAGACCCGGATACAGTGCCAGGCTGTCCGAATAGATCCGTGAGGGATGATCCCAGAGAGGACGGCCGAACCGCAGCCTCACCTGCAAATAGCTGAATCCCGCCAGGGCCAGCGCCAGGAGACCGGCCACGACGACCAGCCTGAAGCTCCAGCGCCGAAACCAGCTCGCCTGCCTGGTCCGGCGCCGGCGGCGCGCGGCGGGCGAACGCTGCCGCGAGGAACCTCGAGCCCGTTGACGCCGCCTCACCGACATGACACCTTACCCGCCGCAGGAATTCCCGGAGCAGGTGCCGCGGGCTGCCGCTCTCACCTCTGGTTTTTAAGGGCGTCGCTCAGGCCCGTGCTCTCAGCATCGGTCCCCCTGAGCTTCTTGCCTTCCGGCGTGAGCGGACCCGGGATAGGGGTCCCCGGCATCTCGAAGAGGTTCCTCACCGGCGCGCCGGCCGCCTGGACCGGTTCGCGGGCTCTGTCGGAAAAAATGGAGACCTCATAGCCACTATAGGAGGTTCTCCCCTTCCACTCAGCATAGGACGTCCCCGTCTTGGAGGTGGCCAGACCGGCGATGGGACCGATTCCCGGGGTGGACATCAAGCTGCTGGAGGTGTCAAAACCATCCAGATTGACGTTGCTGTTGCCTGCGAAGGGACGTCGCGCACCGATCTTTTGTTCCAGGCTCTTCTTGTAGGCATCGAGGAGTGATTCCTGCTTCTCCGGGTTGAAGCCCGGGCTCCCCGGCGGGACGGTGAGCTCTTGCAGGTTGAACCGCGAAGCTTCCGTGCCGGAAGCCCCCGGCGCGGTACGGAAGGAGCCTGATGTGGAGGGGCGACCGTCGGAGCGGAAAAAACTGACGCCGTCCGGGGCAAGCCAGAGGAGAACGAAGTCCTTGCCGGTCAAGGGATCTTTCCAAGGCTTGCGCACGTAACGACTGTTTCCCTTGGGGCCCGGCTTGGAGAGCTGGTCCATGGTCGTGGGCAACGCCCCCTGGTCGTCCTGGAATCGGTTGATGGCATGAACATACTGTCTGGCGCGGAAGATGAACTCTTCTTCTTGCTCACGCGTGGCCATGGTGGTCCACGTTTGCGTCGCTCGGCCCAGAAGGATCATCATGATGACGACACCCACCATCAGAACGAGCAGAATGACACCGCGCTCCCCTCTTGGTGTTCCCGCTCCTTTTGGCTCGCGTGCTGGCATCAAGAGCCCTTCCCCGCCCCTCGATAGGCCCTCATGATATCACGGCCGGCGTGAGGGAGGAGCACGCCATCACCAATCTGCATACGCGGTCCCATCCAGCGCCGTTCCGGGCGCCCCGGATCGGACATCAAAAATTCCCTGTTGCTGGTCCGGGTTCGCCTCGTCAGTGTCCGAGTAGACCAGCTCCCATGTTTCAGAGCTTCCCGTGATGGGATCCGAGGGAATGGTCCGGAGATAATCCTCGTCCACAAGGTCCTCCAGGGAATAAGGGTAGTGGCGCTTGTCAGCATAGTACTGATCGATGACGTCTCTCAGCGTCGAGATATTGGTCTTCAAAACCGCTTCCCGGGCTTTCCGGGGAGCATTCGCGAAACGGGCTGCGGCGATTCCGGCGATGATCCCGATGATCGCCACCACCACCAGCAACTCGATGAGCGTGAACCCGCTCTGCCGTTCCCTCTTTTCTTTCCATGCGCGCAGATGCATCACCAATCCCTGTAGTACGTGCCATCGAGAGCCTTTCCCTCCGAGAGGGAGTAAACGTCGAAGACATTCTCTCGGCCCCAGCTCCGCGAATCAGGCTCGTCCTGATACGAGCGCAATCCCCACTCGGGGGAATTGGTCATGGGATCCTTGGGAATGCGACGCAAGAACTTGTGCTTGGTGAGGCTCCCGTCGTTGAGCTGCACACCTTCCACCAAGGTCTCGAGATCCACCGGGTAACCCATGGCATCCACCCCTTCTTGCACGATGGCATTCTGGTCGACCATGGCCTTGTAGTCATCGATCGCAGTGCGGAGAATGCGCAGGGCGCGGCGCAGCTCCATTTCCTTCTGGCGCTGAACCGTCATGCGAGTGAGGGGGACGATGGCAGCCGCCATGATACCCAGAATGGTGACCGCGATAAGGATCTCCAGGATGGTCACACCCCGGGCGCTTCGCCGTCCGCCCGCATGGGACCGGGGTTCCTTCGCTGTCATCCTGAATTTCCGACTCGGCATCTCCGTGTCCTCTACGGGCAGCTGGACGACACGCTGAGCTGGATCGGGAGGTTGGCGGACCCGAAACCGCTCGCGCTCACGGTGACGGTAAGGCTGGTCGTGGTCGGGTTGGGGCGCGATGACAGGATGCTGTCAGCCTGCCCCTGAGTGTCCGTGTTGACCGACATGTTCTGAAACGTTCCCACCCCTGTCGGTGCTGCCGAGAAGATCACGGCCACATTGGGCACTGGCTGTCCATCCATGCTGACGGTGGCGCGGATGGTCAAGGTCGAGCCCACCCGGGGATTGGGGCATGTTGCCGGGTCTGGATTGATCAGCGCCGCACTGAGGTTTGCGGAGCCGCTCATGCCGGACATCCCCGAAGAAATGGTCACCGCTCCCTCATCACAGGCCAGCAGGCCCAGGGCTCCCAGAAAGACCACGTATGACGAGAGATGCGCCCGCTTCATGGAGTCCCCCCGATGTTCATTGTCAGCGATGGAAACACGGATGGCAACGCGACGAGACCGGGCGCAAAGACCGTGTTCAGGAATGGCAGAATGCTGGTGCTTCCAGCCTCGGCGGCCTTGGGCAGGACCCGGAAGCGCAAGGTGCACAGATCACCGTTGCCGTCCACTCCTCCGTCCGGCCCGGGTGAAAGAATGGACAGCCCCACCGTTACAACGTTGGGCTGCTGGCTGTCCAGGGCAGCCAGGAACGTGACATTGCCGCCGCTGGACAGAAAGGGTCCTTGAACAGCCCCCTCCGGAATGTATTGCAGATGCGTGTTGTCGAATCGCAGCTTGAACGGTGTGCTCACCACGTTCCTGGCATTGAAGATGCGCACGACGATATCCACCACATCGCCGACCTGCGGCGCCGGGTTGAGGGGGAACATGCTCAGGACCACCGTCTGCGGTTGATTCTGATCCTGTTCTCCCGCCCCCTCCGCGGGCTCGGAAGACGACCCGTCGCCCTGGTCGGCAGAACGGGCCTGGGTGTCGGCGCCGGTGGGGCTCCCGGCCTCGCCGGCCGGGTTTTCAGAGCTCAAGCCACCCCCGCTGAACCCGGTTCCCTTGGCGGATCCAGCTTCCTGATCCCCTCCCGAGAAGGGCGAGGCGCTGCCGAACGGGCTGCGCTCGGCTCCCTTCAGAACCACCGTGTTGGAGGTGCCCACCCACATGGCCTTGAGATCCTTCTCGCGAATATCGGGCAACCGGATGATATGGGGTGTCAGGGCGAGGATGATATCGGTGCGCTCGGTGCTGTCTTCATGAGTTCCGAAGATCTTGCGGATGATCGGAATCTTGTCAAGTCCGGGCACCGTTCGCAGAGACTTCCGATCGCTCTCCGAGATCAACCCGGCCAGGATCTGGCTTTCTCCCTCTTTGAGCCGGATCACCGTGTTGATATTGCGGGTCCCGATGATCGGCTGACTCTGGCCTCCTGTCCCTGCAACGCTTCCCGCCAACGACGAGACCTCGACGGCAATCGTCAGGGTCACCTCGCGATTGTGGTGGACGCGCGGCTCGATTTCCACCGAGATTCCCACGTTCTGGTAGGTGAAGGATGTGAGCGGGACGATGCTGCCTCCCACCGTGTTGGATGTGTTGAAGCTGGTGGTGGGTATGGGAACCCTCTGCCCGATGTTGAGCTGGGCCCGCTCGCCATCCGTGACCCGTACCTGGGGTTTGGCGATGGTTTGAGTGTCCGAGTCCGTCTTGAGAAAGTTGAGAATGGCGGTGGGAACCGGCCCGAGCGTGTAGGCCGATTTGTTGTTGAGTGCGTTGAGTTTGCCGAGGCGAAGGGTTTGCCCATTATTTCCTTCACCCCCGGTAAAGGCCAGGCTCAGTGCCGAAGTGGTGATATCAATTCCCAGGTTCCGGAAGGTGTTGCGGTTGATCTCGATGATCTCGACATCCACGATGACCTCGGCTTTGGCCTTGTCCGCCCCTCCCACCAGCTTTTCAGCCACCGCCACCACATCGGGTGTGTCCTTGATGGTGATGGCATTGAGCTGATCGTTGACCGCCACCTTGCGGGCATCGAGAAGGGTGCGCAGGATGGTCTGCACGTCCTTGACCTCGGCATTGGAGAGGTAGAAGGTCTTGATGACCTGATCTTCGTATTCTTGGCGCTTCTGACGGTTGTCTGGAATGATGATCAACGTGTTGGGATTATAGACTTTGAAGAACAGCTTGTTCTGGATCATGAGCAGGTTCAAGGCGTCCTCGAAGGTGATGTTCGCCTGATCCACGTTCACCCTCTTGTTGAGCTCCACCCGGTCATCGTAAAGAAAATTGATGCCACTGGCCTTGGACAAGGCATCAAAGACCTTGCCCAGCTCTTCGTCCTTGAACTTGAGGAAGATGGGAACGTTGGAGGCCGGGTTGAGCTTTGGCGGCGCCAGGGAGGCCTTCTCCTTCATATGTTCCAGGTTCTTGCTCTGGTCCTCGGCCTGGCGGCGGTCCGCCAGGTCCTCCTCGGCCTTTTCCAGCTCCACGGCCGCGAAATCATTGGCCGGATCGAGAAACACGGCGGCCTGGAGCTCCTGGACTGTCAGATCCAGCCGCCCGGCTGCGCTGTACTTCTTGGCTTTCTCGAAGTGCAGCTGCGAGGCCCTGAAGCGCGCCCGGCTGAGCTCCATCTGGTAGCGCAGGTTATCGGGCTCCTGATTGATGGCCTTGGAGAACGACAGCACGGCACGGTCATAGTCGCCGGAGGCGGCGTACTTCTGACCCAGCCGGAACGGTTTGCTTGTCATGCAGGCCACCATGCCGCACATGAGGGCAAGCGCCAGCGCGGCCTGCTTCCATCCGCCATCCCGACGCCACCCTCCACTGCAACCGGAGCGGCTTCGCGGAGATGAATTGGGCATCAGGACGGCCCTCCCATGGGTAAGATCTTCCGTTCGTTCTTGAATGTATCGTCGGTGTAGCCGATCTCCACTTCCTCGTACCCGATCTTGTGCACCCGGAACTTCTCGGCCAGAATCTCCCCTTCGCCGGCCAGCAGGATCTCATCGCCATCCTTGGTTCTCATGCTGAAGATGCCAATCAGCCCTTTCTGAGGCCCCACGTATCCCACAAAATCGAAATTCACCGGCGGTGGTGTCGCCCGCGGGACTTCCTGTAGCACCGGTTTGGGCGCGCGCGGCGGCTTTTTGTTGGGCTCCTTGACGACCTGCACCTTGGGCTGTTTCGGTCGCGTGGTCCGTTTGGGGCGAGGTTTCGGTGGAGGAGCCACAGGCTTGGGCCGCGCATACGCGAACAGGTTCCGTCCGCCCGAGGGGTTGAACGGCTCCCGTTCCTCGCCAGCCAGCAAAGAACGAATGGCCGGCGGGAGATCCCCCAGGTCAACCTCTTTTTCCGCGGCCTTTTCTTCCGCCGTGAGGGAAACTCCACGCGCGGGCCCATAGCTCATGTAGAGGGCCAGAGAGCCCACGACCGCCAGAATACCAAGAAGGACCGTCTGCCGATCGAGATGCATCTAGCTCTTCCAGCGGTAGCGAAGTTTCGGGAGATCGCTCTGGGTGAAATACGTCGCCAGCCGGATGTTGAGATTGAGCAGGGCGCCTCCCTGGTCGCCCTCCTGCAGCTGGATGGACTCGATGATCAGGAAGAGCTTCGAGGATTCTACGCTGTGCACAAACTGGCGCAGATTATTATATCCACCGTTGAGAGGCATATCCACCGCCAACCGGATCAGATCACTTCCCTTCACCTTTTCGTGGTTGAACTTGATCTGACTCGCCTCGACCTGGAAAGTCTTGGCGATCTTGTGGACCTCCTTTTGCACGGCCACCAGGCGCTCCACCTTGGAAGAAAGATCCTCCTCGAAGAAGCGGTCGAAAGCTTCGCGGCTTTGCTTCAGCTCATCCACGACCTCTCTCAAGTGCGCGACCCGGTCTTCCGCCTTCCGCACTCTTGCCGACAGCCCGGCGGTGATGGCGTCGGCCGTAAGGGCGGCCCTCTGGCGCGGCTGGTTCACCAGCACCAGAAAGAGAAGATTGGCCGCCAGCAGGCTGCCCAGGAAACCCACAATCCTTCCCCGGTGGGATCGGACATGATGCTTCCAGATCACTGCCGGCCCCTTTTCTTGTCCGACTCCCCAGCAGCCGGTCCCTGGGACTCCTCCTGCCCCTTCTCCTGGTCAGGTTCAGCCGGAGGAAGGACCTTGGGCGCCGCTGGATTTTGCAGCAGATCCTGGACATCCACCTTCCGTCCCTCCTCATCGACGAGCTGGCCGCCTGGCGTGACGTGGAGATCGGGCAGGAGGACGTCCTCCGGCGTGGCAGGCGGCCGGTAGGTCTTGATATCGGGAACGTGGAACCCCGGCGGTCCCTGCGGGAAAGGCCGCAGGCGATGCACGCCGACGTTCACTGAAACAGGGGACCGGGCGCCCTGGATCACCGGGTTCCGGCGGGCGCTGGTCCCGGTCTCCTTCCGATCGCGCGCCGGAGACTCCGGAGGATTTTCCGGCCCGTTCTCGGCCTCAGGAACCACGGCTTCCGGCGGCTGGACTGCATCCGGGCTGCTCTCAACCAGAGTCGGGTTCAGGGCAACCGGCGCCTTTGCATCGGTCTCCCCGGCGTTCTCCGCAGCTTCTTGGGCAGGCACTCCTTCGGTCGCGCTCGGTGACGCCGGGCCGGCAGGCACCGGTCCTGCCGCGCCGGCACGTTCGGCCAGCTTGTCCGGGGTTTCCCTCTCCAGTCCAAGATGCTCGCGCGCGTCGGGAAGGTACTCTGTCTCCAGGCTCACCATCAACTCCCCGTGGTTCAACCCCTGGCGAACATTGGCCGACTGGACCAGATCGGGATACACATTTCCGAAGACCGGCCAGTTCTCCAGGCGTTCCTGGAGCTCCCAGAATGACTCATTATCCCGGGCCATGCCATCGAGCTGGATCCAGATGCCATCCTCCACGCGCGGCCGGATGCTTACCAGCCGCATTCCCTTCGGCATCACCTGCTCCAGCTCGTTGAACAACTTGGTCCATGAAAAATTGTGTGATTGGATGAGGGTATTGGCGAATGTAGCCCGCGAGGCCAGCAACTCGTTCCGCGACTTCTCCAGGGTTCGCCGCAGGCGACGCTCCTCCTGTTCCGCGTCCCGGCGATGCTTTTCCAGGGCTTCTCTCTGGTCCGAGAGCGCCGCCACCTGCGATCCGGTGGACATGAACCGGTAGGCATTCCACCCGGTCAGGCCGAGTGAAAGGCCGAGCAAGGCTCCGAGCAGGAATAAGAGCAATGTGTCGTTGGTGAAGGGCCGTCGCGCCAGGTTGATGTCCAGGCGGTTCATGAGATCCACCTCCCCACGACGATCCCCATCGCCGGCGCTGCCTCTTCCAGAAGCGCGGGCGTTTCTCCCGGGAGATCAGGGGCGAGCGCGACCCAATCGCAGCGATTCGTCCGCGTCGGCGTCACGCCGAAGATTTCGGCGGCCAGTCCGTTCAGCGAAAAGGAGCTTCCCTGGGCCACCCGGAGATACGCCTTCCGGATTCCGGCGCCTCCAGAGCTCAAACGCTCGCGATAATAAGTGGAAGAGGTGACCAGCTCGCGCTGCAGTTCACGCCGGGTCTGCTCCGGTGCATGATGCTTGCCGTGGAGCAGAGGCCGTGAGCGATAGAAGAGGGGCACCGTGTCGCGCATCACCAGGAGGGAAAACTCTTCTTCCGTGACATTGAGAACCGCCAGGTCGCCTTTCAGGTCAGCATGATCCGCCGCGGGATTGGCAAGGCAGAAGTTCGCCAGATTGAATGTTGAAAGGTCAATGAGTCCAGCCTGAAGGCCGAGAGACGTCATGATCTGCTCGTATTGGGCAAGAATGGTGTCCAGAGCCAGGACAACCATCACGCGCTCCGAGCCGTCCGGTAAAGGAAACCGTTGCATGGTCAGCCGGGCCGCATCGAGCGGAAACGGCACGCGTTTGCGAATTTGCCAGCGAATCATCTGGGATGCCTGGCGCTGTGAGCGGGGAATCTCCCGCAGGGTCAGAAGGGTCACCCGGGCACACCCATCCGGAATCACCACGGAGATGCGAGTCATCTTGCTGCGTTGCGGCAAGGCATCCAGAGCCCTGCCGACGCGCGACGCGACCTCCACGGGCGCCGCTAGATTGGGCTCCGTCAGGCCGGGAGTCAGGCTCCCTTCCGGCAGCTCATGGCTGGTCAAATGACTGAGTACGGGCCCCGCGGCCCCGCGGCCAGGTTGCATCTCCGCAAGGATGAAGCGGTCCCGGGAAAACATGATGGCCAGACCCGGAGGACGGGGCCGGATCATGCGCAGGGCCCATGCCGGCCATTCCAGCCGCAGTCCCGAAAGGCGCCATCTGGACGCAAGACGTGCCGGACGGGACGCTTCCACCGCCGTCTGGTTCTCCGGCGGTCGGACGGCGGCGGTCTGGGTGGAGTGGCCTGGTGTCTCGTCCATTTTCATCTCAGTCCACAAAAGTGACTTTATTGATTTCCCTCAGGGTCGTGTGGCCGCTGAGGACCTTCTCCAGGGCCGATTCACGCATGAATTGCATGGATTCGACCTTGGCCTGCCGCTTGATCTCCGCCCCCGAGCGGCGGGCCAGGATCATCTCCCGGATCTCGTCGGACAGATCCAGGAGTTCGGCAATCGCCGTGCGCCCACGGAACCCGGTGCCGTTGCAGTCAATACACCCGGCACCTTCATAGAAGGTGTGGTCTCCGTACTCTTCCACCCGGAGGCCCGACTCCGCCAGCAACTCCAGGTTTTTCTTGGCGGGACGTTTGCAGGCGGGGCAAATCAGGCGCACCAGCCGCTGGGCCAGGATACAGTTCAGCGCCGAGACAAAATTGTAAGGCTCGACCTTCATGTTCAAGAACCGGCCGAGCACATCAACGACATTGTTGGCATGCACCGTGGTGAAGACCAGGTGTCCGGTGAGCGCCGACTGAACCGCAATCTGGGCCGTCTCTTCATCGCGAATCTCGCCCACCATGATCTTGTCGGGGTCATGCCGCAGGATCGAGCGCAGTCCACGGGCGAAGGTAAGCCCTTTCTTGACGTTCACCGGAATCTGGGTGATCCCGGGCAATTGATATTCCACCGGGTCCTCGATGGTGATGATCTTGTCCTCGTCGGTCTTGATTTCCGACAGCGCTGCATACAGGGTCGTGGTCTTGCCCGATCCTGTGGGCCCGGTCACCAGCACCATGCCGTACGGCTCCTGGATGAACTTCCGCAGCTTCTTGAGAATATTCGCGGTGAAACCGCAGACGTCAAGATTCAGGGTCTTGAATTCCTCGTTGGCCGATTCCTTGTCAAGGATACGGATCACGCAATCCTCTCCGTGAACCGACGGCATGATCGACACACGAAAATCGATGGCGCGTCCCTTGACCCGCATCTTGAAGCGGCCATCCTGCGGGACCCGCTTCTCGGCAATGTCCAGCTCCGACATGACCTTGATCCGGGAAATGATGGTCGAATGAAACCGCTTGTCGATGGGATCCATGGCCTGGTACAGCACGCCGTCGATCCGGTACTTGATGGCGACCTCCCTTTCCCGCGTCTCGATATGAATATCCGAAGCCCGGCGCTGGAGGGCATTGAAAATGGTGGAATCAACCAGCTTGATGATGGGGCTCTGATCCGAGGTGATCCGATCGATGGAGAGGCTGTCCTCGGAGATCACTGCCTCGTCGTCATCCAAGAGCTGGAGCTTCAATCCTTCCGTGGCTTCATCCAGAACCCTCTGCGAGGACTCGCTTTTCTTGAGGATGTCCTGGATCTCGGCGGCCGTCCCCACCTTCACATCGAGCCGCGCGCCCAGCTGGACCTCGAGCTCGTCCATGGTGAGAACGTCGGTGGGATCAGCCACCACGACTTCCATCACATCGTCTCTCTTGGAGCAGGGCACAAAGTTGTAGCGGAACATCAGGTCCACCGGAATGGATCGGAAGAGCTCATGGTCGATCTGGAACCCCCGAAGATCCACGTATTCAAGCCCGAGCTGCTCCGCGGTGGCCCGCGCCTGTTGCCGTTCCTCCTGGTACCGCTCCCGGCCAGGACCACCGGCCGCTTCTCCGGTCTTGAGCTTTTCAAGCTCTTTGAGCAGGGCAGCCTGATCCGTCGCACCCGGTGTTGATGACTCATTCGCCATATTCCGCCTCACTCTCTGCGCATCTCATTCCGCCGGGCCTCTCACACCTAGATGTTGGCACTGGAGAAGCTGCTCAAAAGGGGCATGTAGACCGCCAGCAGCAGGCCTCCCACCACCACCGCCATGACCACCAGCAGGACCGGCTCCAGGAGAGACAGCAGGGTCTGGATGCGCTTCTCGATCTCCGCCTCGTGAAACTCGGAAACATTATCGAGCATCTCGTTCAGCGTGCCGCTGGATTCACCGATTCGGATCATGCCCACCGCCATCTCCGAGAGCAGGCCCGTTTCCTCGAGAGATTCCCCCATGGACTTCCCTTCCCGCACCTTGCGGGTGGCTGCCTCGAGCCGTTCCGAGAACAACAGACTCCCGACCGTCCGGCTGGCAATCTGGAGGGAGGTCACCATGGGAATGCCGCCGTTGAGGAGCGTGCTCAGCGTTCTGGTGAAGCGCGTCAGAGCAAACTTGTGCAGAATCGGGCCGGCGATGGGGAGTCGATACTTGAGCCGGTCGACGCTGCGCGCCCCCGAGGCGGTCTTCCTCCAGAAAAAGAAGGCCACCAGGAGGCTGACAAGAATGATGGAGGTCAGGGCATAATTTTGGCTGACCCAGCCCGAAACACCAAGCAGAAGGCGCGTCGGCAGCGGCAAATCCGCCTTCATGGTGGTGAAAAACTCGCTGAACATGGGAAAGACCACGCCCACCATGACGAAAATCACCACCAGCATGGCGGCCATCAAGATCGCCGGGTAGACCGATGCCGCGATGATCTTCTTGCGCACCGCCGCGATACTCTGCATGTAGTTGATGTAACGCCGCAAGACCGTGGCGATTTCGCCGGATCGTTCTCCCGAGGCCAGCGAGGTGGCGAAGAGCGAAGGGTAGAGATCTCCTTGGGCTGCGAAGGCTTCCGACAAGGAATCCCCCGAACGGACACGGTCCCGGATTTCCACCAGAGACTGCTTGAAGACCGGATGCTTCTGGCGGTCGATGAGGAGGTCCAGGCTCCCCAGAATAGGCAGCCCCGCCTTGATGAGGGCGGCCAGCTCCTGGTTGAACACCAGGAACTCTGTTTGTGAAATCCTCCGGTGTTTGCCCAGGAAGGGAATCGAAAAGCCCAGCTTGCGGCGTATGGAGAGAACCAGGAAGTCTTGCTCCGCCAGGGACTCACGCAGGCGAGCTTCCGATTCACCGGAGTAAAGCCGTTGGACCACCTCTCCGGTCGCTGTACCCAGCTTGCAGATGAACTCGGGCATCCCTTTGGATCCTCAGGGGGCGATATTCGCGGTGATGGTCAAGAAGAGCGCCCGCTGTGAACTTTCGCCGCGGGTGGCGCCAAAAACATACGGTGTTCCGGACTTCAGATTCACCACGGTGTCAAAGATCGGAAGATAGGATTCGCCCTCGGTGCGCTTCACGACCCGGCGTTCAAGAGAAAAATCCTTGAGGCGAATCCGGCCGGCCCGGTCATCCACACGATCGACCTCGAAACGGATCCGATATTCCTCGCCCAGCATCAGACTGGAGCGTTCTGACTCGGTGGTGAGAATCGACATGCCGCCCAGAAGCTCATAATCCAGCCATTGCGTCATCTCCCGCAAGCTCGAGGGCAGATGGCCGGGTGTCAGCCGGGCGCGCGGCCCGGGCTCCCCTCGAGAAGCCTTGACCAGATTGACATTGATGGCCACATCCCTCGGCGGCAGGTCATAAGCCTGCACCAGGGACTCGACGGCATCCAGATTCTCGGCATAGTCCGTCACCGTGACAGTGCGCAGCCTGGATTGTATGAGAACGGTGGAATTCTCGGAGAGCGCCGGGCGCACGAAGGCCACCACATCGTCCAGGTCCTTGTGGTGAATCACGAAAACGCGGGTGGCCAACGGCTGGCTCTTGCCTGCCGCATCCCCGGGTTCCGGAGTCGTGCCTGGCTGGGAGCCGGCCGCGACGTTCAGCATGGAGGCCAGGAAAACCACGCCGAACCCTGGAATGGTCCACCACCTCATAAATCCATGCTCCGGTCGACAATAAAAATCACCTCCGTCGACCCCGCTTTTCCCGGCACGGAGAAAGCAAGAATCTCGGCGGTTGGCGAGCGGATGTCCTCGACCGTCGCCACCGCATCGTTCATGGCCCAGGCCGGAATGGCTTCCCACGCCTCCGGAAGCCCGTTGCTGGAGACTCCCGCGCCACGGCCGCCCTGAAACGCCCAGAAGACAACCAGGACGACGGCCAGCGTCAAGGAGACCAGAACGGGAAGTGCCTCGGCGGCCCAGACCGCCTGCCGCCAGGACTCCCATCGCCTCGGTCTCCGCGCCTGTTCGACCCGGAGACCTCCGAGAATATACTGAGCCACACCGGGAGGCAGCGGTCCGTCGGTGAGTCCCTTGAACAGGGCCAGGGCTTCCGCATCGCCGGCGGCGGAAGAGCCCATGTTCTTTCCGGTCGAGCGGCTCATCTCCCGTCTCCGCGGGCACCGCTCTTTCCAGGTGTCCCTGGCAAATACTCAGGGTAAAGGGAGGCCAGTCCCCGGCGGAGAACCTTCCGCGCCTGGTGGAGATGGTTCCTGGCCGTGGACGGCGAGATCGCCATGATGGTGGCGATCTGTTCCATGTCGAGGTCCTGCATTTCTCTCAGCACGAAGACAGCGCGTTGCTGAGCTGGCAGGCGCCGTGCCAGGCGGAGAAAGATCCGTTGGACCTCGGCGCGCCGGTACGCCTCTTCCGGCTCACCCTTCGCGCGGACGGGCGCCGGCTCCTGGAGGCCGTGGTTCCGGACTTCGGGACGAACCTGCTGGCGGCGGTAGGCGTCGATGGCCAGGTTGACGGTGATGCGGTAGAGCCAGGTATCGAACCGCCAGCGCGCCTGGTAGCGCGGCAAGGCCTTCCAGAGGCGGATGAAAACCTGTTGAGAGATATCCCGTGCATCTTCTTCGTTTCCCACGACCTGGAAGGCCGTCCAGAAAACCTTCTTCTGCCGACTGACCACCAGGGCCTCGAAAGCCGCGCGGTCACCCCGCACCGCCCTTGCGACCAGGCCCGCCTCCTCGGTCACCATCTCCCCAGGTCCCGCGGGTGGGAATCGGGCGAGGACCGCTGTGGCCCACCTCTAGTTACGGTCACTCGCATCTATCCGTCTAGACGAATCGCGTCACATGGTCCGGCCATGGCAGCGAAATAGCGGAAGTCCCGACACTACAATGAGATGCGGCGTGAGTCAAGCAGTCTCGAAGTGCCGGTAAGCGGCACCCGGCCAGCCTCGCTCCCCCTCCGGCCCGGAGAGTCTGATCCCTCCTCGAGGCTCCGAAAACCCCCCGATGACGGTCAGTCCATCGAGGTTCGCTCCGGGAGGCATGGCCACCAGCAGCTGGTAATCCTCGCCGCCTGTCAGCGCCGCATCCACAGGATCCCGCCTGAGGGCGGTGAAAACCTGGCGCGTCGGCTCATCCACGGGAACCCGTCTCCGGTCCACCACCGCCCCGCAATCCGATGCGGCACAAAGGTGTGCAAGATCAGCCGCCAGTCCGTCACTCAGATCGATTCCCGCCCGGGCAACACCCGACAGGCGTTTTCCCGCCTCCAATTGCGGTTCCGGCGCGAGGTGCGCCACCAGCACATGGCGGACCACATCCTCCGGCAGGGGCGGCCCTTCTCCTCGAGCCGGCCCCGATATCCGCCCGTCCTGACCCAGGCGCCATTCCCGTTCCAGGAGCGCCAGGCCTGCAGCGGCAGACCCCAGGCATCCCGTGACAGCCACCTGATCGCCCGGGCGGGCTCCCTTCCGGCTCAGAAACCGACCCGGGTCGACCCGGCCCACGGCGGTGAGGCTCATCTGCAGAACAACACTCCGGTACGTGTCACCCCCTGCCAGGACCATCCCGGTGCGCGCCGCCAGGTTCGCCATTCCATCCAAAAAAGAGTCCAGTTCGGAGACAGGCCAATCGGCCGGCAGTCCGAGATCAAGCAGAAAAACATCCGGCACGGCGCCCATGGCGGCCAAATCCGACAGGTTCACCGCCAGCGCCTTGTGCCCCAGGTCACGGGCAGGGGTCCATTCGCGCCGAAAGTGGACGCCTTCCACCATACAATCACTGCTCAGGACAATCGCTTGTTCCGGCGGCGGGATGAGGACAGCCGCGTCGTCGCCGATCCCCACCCGCAGATGGGCGGGAGCGGGGCCTCCCGCAGAAAAGCGCGCCGCGATATGCTGGATAACGCGCTCCTCCCCCAGACGACCGACCGTCATGAGCGAGGTAGATCCACCGCACGCACTCTGGTCCTGAAGGCTCTTTTCGAGTTCTTTTTCCGCGGCACCTTCCCGCCGGGGGAGGTTTGCCGGCAGCGTGAAGAACGGGGCAGGAGCGCCGTCTCCAGCACCTGGCTCACATCATCAACCAGCACAAATTCCATGTTGTCGCGCAATGGCGCCGGGATCTCCTCCAGGTGACGCTTGTTGGCGGCCGGCAGGAGGACCGTAGAGAATCGCGTTCGCCGGGCCGCCAGGATCTTCTCCTTGATTCCCCCCACGGCCAGGACGTCTCCCCGCAGGGTGATCTCGCCGGTCATGGCCAGATCGTGCCGCACAGGGCGGGCCGCAAGCGCGCTGATCAGCGCCACGGCCATGGTGATCCCGGCCGATGGTCCATCCTTGGGAATGGCCCCCTCGGGCAGGTGAATATGGACGTCCTGGGTTGACAAGACATCATCGGTCAGACCCAGCACTTCAGCGCGGGCGCGGGCGTAGGAAAGCGCGGCGTGCGCGGATTCCTTCATGACGTCACCCAGTTGCCCGGTGAGAATGAGTCGGCCCTTTCCGGGCATGGCACTGGCCTCCACGTGGAGGATCTCGCCGCCAGCCACCGTCCAGGCCAGTCCCACGGCAACGCCAATGCGTGGGGCCCGCAGCGCTTCCGATTCGGTCATCGGCGGAGCACCCAGCATTTTTTCGACCTGCCTCTCGTTGATCCGGATGCATCCCTTCTTCCCCTCGGCCACAGAGCGGGCCACCTTCCTGCAGATGGAGCCGATCTGCCGCTCCAGGTTTCTGAGCCCCGCTTCCCGCGTATACCCCTTGATGATGTGGTTCAAGGCGCGCTCGGAGAACGCGATCTTCCGCGGTGTCAGCCCGTTTTCCTTGACTTGCCGCGGCAGGATGTGATGCCTGACGATCTCCATCTTCTCCTCTTCCGTATAGCCTGATAACCACAAGGTTTCCAGTCGGTCACGGAACGCCGGTTGAATCGGATCCAGGAGATTGGCCGTGGCCAGAAACATGACCCGGGAAAGGTCCAGCGGCAAGCCCAGGTAGTGGTCCCGGAAAGCGTGATTCTGTTCCGGGTCCAGGACTTCCAGGAGCGCCGCCGACGGATCCCCGCGGTGGTCAGCGGCGATCTTGTCGATTTCGTCGAGCAGGATCACCGGATTGGAAGTCCGGGCCTGATGCAAGCCCTGGGCAATGCGCCCGGGCATGGCGCCGATATAGGTCCGCCGGTGCCCGCGGATCTCCGCCTCGTCGCGCACCCCGCCCAGCGAGACGCGAACGAACTTCCTGCCCAGTGCCCGGGCGATGGAACGCCCCAAGGAGGTCTTGCCCACGCCCGGCGGCCCGACGAAGCAGAGGATGGGGCCCCGCATTCCCGGATTGAGCTTGCGCACGGCGAGAAACTCCAGAATGCGTTCCTTGACGCGATCGAGAGCATGGTGGTCCTCGTCAAGAATGCGGGACGCGGCCGCAATGTCCAAATTATCCTCTGTGGTGCGAGTCCAGGGCATCTCCACGAGCCAATCCAGGTACGAACGCGCCATGCCGGTCTCACTGCTTTCCGGATGCATGCGCTCCAGCTTCCGGATCTGGATATTGATCTCCTTCATGACCTCGTCCGGCACACCATCCTTCTGCGCCTTCTCCCGCAGGCTCTCCATCTCCTCGGCCACCTCGTTCCCCTCGCCCAGCTCCAGGTGAATCGCCTTGAGTTGCTGGCGCAGGAAGAATTCCCTTTGCGAGCGATCCATCTCCTCTCGCGCCACCGTATTGATCTCCTGCTGCATGAGCAGGAGCTGGAGCTCCCGGCTCAACAGATTGTTCACCTTGGCCAGGCGCTCAACCGGGTCCAGAATCTGCAGGATCTCCTGGGCGTCCTTGACGGCCAGATCCAGATTGGAGGCGGCGAGATCAGCAAGGCGTCCGGGATCCTCCAGGTTGTTGGCAATCACCATCACTTCCGAGGAGATGGATTTACCCAGGTCGGAAGCGTTCTCCAGCGCCTTTCGCACACTGCGCATGAGCGCCTGCTGCTCGAGCTCCACATGTCCCGCGGCCCTCTCGTTGACCCTTTTGATGTTGGCCGAGAGGTAAGGAAGCGTGTCCTGAAATGCCGTGACCTGGGCGCGGGCGACTCCTTGCACCAGAATCCTCACCCGCTCGTCGGGAAGCTTGAGAAGCCGCATGATGATGGACACAGTCCCCACCGGATACAGGTCCGCCCGCTCCGGCTCGTCCACCGAAGCATCCTTTTGCGACAGGAGCAAGATCATGCGCTTTCCTGCCAAGGCCTGGTCGACCGCATTGATGGATGCTTCCCTGGAAATCGAGAGCGGGACAATGATGAACGGAAAGACCACCAGGTCCCGCAACGGCAGCACCGGCAGGCGCCGCGGAATCCGGAGTTGCTCCTTCCCGGGCTCCAGTTTCTTTTCAGTCATCCGTTTCCCCTGTTTCCACCTGGATCTGGACCGCCTGGCCTCGGCGGTTGTCCACGCGCGGAAAAGAGACCGTCAGCAATCCTTCCTGAATCTTCGCGCTCGCCTGGCGGGTATTGACAGGCACCGGGAGCCGGATGGTGCGAGTGAACATCCCATGGCCTCTTTCCAGACAGTGATAACGGGCCCCTTTCACCGCGGGAGTCCGCGGTTTATCGCCCCGGATCACCATCTGTCCGGAACTGACGGCGAGATCGACTCCCGCAGGATCCACTCCCGGAAGATCGGCTGAGATCAGCAGTGTCGAGGGGCCCAGGAGAATATCGACACTGGGCACCCACCCTGAAGCCGCCTGCAGCGATTCTTCCGGGGACACATCGAGCACCGATTCGAAGATCTTGTTGATCTCGTTGTGCAGGCGGGCCATTTCCACCAACGGCGCAAAGACCTTGACCACATATCCTCCGCACGGGGGTTCAGGATCCCCCTTCTTCACCCTTCTCCAGGAGCCCCCTCAGCTCCCGCATGAACTCGCTGGCATCCTTGAAGCGCCTGTACACCGAGGCAAAGCGAACATAAGCCACCTGGTCCAGCTCCTGCAAACGTCCCATGACCGCCTCACCGATGCGTGCGGTTTCCAGTTCGCGATCCGGGGCGTCATGAAGCATGCTCTCCACCTGGCCGATAATTTCTTCCAGGGCCGGCATGCTGATCGACCGCTTCTCGGCCGCCTTCACCAGCCCGGCCATGAGCTTGGCGCGGTCGAAGACCTCGCGGTTGCCGTCGCGCTTGATCACCATGAAAGGAATGTCCTCGATCCGTTCGTACGACGTGAACCTCCTTCGGCAAGCCAGGCACTCCCGCCTTCTTCGGATCGTGTTCCCGCCCTTCCCCTCCCGCGAATCCACCACCCGGTCCTTCACATCGCCGCAGTAGGGGCACTTCACAGCCGGCCTCCCATCATCCTCGAGCGTCCGGTTCCCGGGGGCAGGCCGATGGAGGAGCCAGAGCCGGGTTCCTTCGAGGCGTTGTTCTTTCCGGTCAGTCCACTCCCTGCCGTGGAGCCTTGCCGCGCCAGCACCCAGCCGCCGAGAAGAAGAGCGGGCACCACCGCGATGATATGGAGCACGAGCAGGGATGCAACGGCCAGGTCCCGCTGGACCCCGAAGATCTGGACCAGGCAGAACTGCCCGGCGTAATGAAAACCGCCCGCTCCCGCCGGTGTGGGTACCGCGATCCCCAGGGCAAGAAAGCTGATCAGCACGAACGCGGCCGAAAAGGGGAGATGGATCCCGAAGGCCCTGATTCCGGACCAGACCTGGGCGGAAAGAACCACCCAGATCAGAAGTGAGCCCAGGAGGGCGCCGGCCAACGGGGCGGGACCACGGAGGACGCCGAGCCCCGCTTGAATGGAATCCCAGAGACTCATGACCCTGTTCCGCCATCCTCCAGAGGATTCGACGGAAGCTCGCATCCGGCCGCGGGAAGGCGCAAGAACCCAGAGAAGAGGGAGCAAGAGAGCCAGAACCACGCCGACGATCCACCCGGTCCGGCGCAACTGATGGGCGTGGTCGGGTGGGAGGGCACCCGGTCCGGATGTGGGAGCCACCATCAGAAAGGTCAGCAGAAGCAGGATGAGAGCCAGTGCGTCCAGAATCCGATCCAGTCCGACCGTGGTCAGGAGACTGGCGAACGGTAACCGCTCCCGCCGCGCCAGATGGGCGGGCCGGACCACCTCTCCCAGACGTCCCGGAACGGCGTGAGTGACCGCGTAGCCGGCCAGGATGGACTCCACCAGTGGCCGCAGGGGAATCCGACGCCGGATCGGAGTGAGGAGCAAACGCCAGCGCCAAGCCCTCACCAGGTAATGTGTCAGCGTGAAAAACAGGCAGGCTGCAAGCCAGGACAGGTGGGCCGATCGTACATCCATCCAGACCACACGAAAGTCCACGCCCCGGGAAAAGAGCCACAAAAGGACCCCGGCCGCTCCCAGGCCGGCTGTCAGCCTCAAGGCTCGGCTCACGATTCGCTCCCTCTGCCGGCAGGTGTTCCGCGGATCCCTCCCGCGGGGGAGCCATCATACGGTCTGCCTTCCGGGGTGACAAGGCCGCAGGGGCCCCCGTGACGGGGAACCACCTCATTCTCCCGCCATGGGGCCCGCCAGAACGGATGCCGCGGAGCTGGTCCCCAATCGCGTCGCCCCGGCCGCCAGAAGGCGCTCAGCCGTCTCCCGGGTGCGGATGCCACCCGCCGCCTTGATTCCCGTCTCCGGGCCCACGAGATCCCGCAGCCGCGCCACCTGCATCTCGGTCACCGGGCCGGCGTTCACGCCGGTCCCCGTCTTCACGAAAGCAGGTTTCAAGCGCCGGATCATTCGGCCGAGCGGCTTCCAGGCGCCTCGCGGCAGCCAGGCGACCTCCAGGATGAACTTGTGAATCGCCTCCGGAGTGCGCGCCATGATCTCCCCGATCTCCCTCTCCAGATGCTTCACCGCACCACGCCGGACCTGCGCCAGGTCACACACCACATCCAGCTCCTGAGCCCCGTGGTGGAGAGCTTCCAGTGCGGCAAAACATTTGGTGGCGACGCTGGCCGAGCCGCCAGGGAACGCAATGGCAACCGCCAGCCGCGTTCCCCCGCCGCGGAGCACCGTGGCAGCGTCCCGGGCCCGGGTGGGAGCGACGCAGACGGCGGCGCAGCCCTCCGACCGGGCGTATCGCGCACACTCCACGATATCGCCCGCGTCGGCGTCGGCGCGCAGCAAGGTGGAATCGATCTGGCTGGCGAGATCCTTGAGACGGGACACGAGCACCTCTCCGGAGTGACGTCCCGCCAGTGGGCGCTCAAGGTCCGGACGGCGCGCCCTGGTCGTCGGACAAAACCGGCAGGAGGTCCCCGAGATGGCGGCTGGTATCCGCCACCTTGCGAATGGATTCCAGGCGCTCTTCGCCGGCGGCGCGGAATGCCTCGAGGGCGGCCACCATCTGGTCGTTATCCGAATCCTGCTTGAGGGTTGCCTGATGGATGGAGGCCACGCTATCCGTGACCAGGCGAATCGCCTCCGTGATCAAGCTCCCTCCTTTCGCCTGTTCCAGCGTCGCACGCTTCACTTGCTCCGTCAACTCCCGCATCCGGGCAACGGTGGCGGTGATGGCATCCGCCCGCGCGGTCTGCTCCGCCGTGATGGCAGACAGCTGGGTCACCATGTCCTTGACCCGCCCCACCGCCCCCACCACGATCTGGGTGCCCTGCACCTGCTCCTGGGTCGTCTGGGCGATTTCCCCGGCCATGTGCGATGATTCCCGGGCCGAATCGAGAATCTTCGTCAGCGCGTCGCCGGCCTTCTCGGCCAGGGCGGATCCCTCCTGAACCTGGCGCGAGCCATCCTGCATGCGCTGCCCCGCCCGCGCGGCCTCTTGCTGGAAGAACTCGATGAGCGAGCCGATCTCGCGGGTCGAGCTGGCCGTGCGCTCGGCCAGTCCACGGATTTCGTCGGCAACCACAGCGAACCCCTTGCCGTGCTCCCCGGCCTGAGCGGCGATGATGGCGGCGTTCAGCGCCAGGAGGTTGGTCTGTTCGGCCACGTCGTCGATGACATTCAAGATGCCGCCTATCTCCTGGCTGCGATGGCCGAGCTGGCCGATCGCCTCGGCCGCTTCCCCCACCGACCCGCGAATGCGCGTCATCCCCTCGATGGTGGATTGAACGGCGCGCATTCCCTCCTCAGCATTGGCCGCCACCTGGTCGGAGAGCTCGTTGCTGTCCGCTGTCCGGCTCTCGACCTGGCGGATCGCGGCCGTCACCTGCTCCATGGTTCCCGAGGTTTCCGCAACAAACTTCCCGAGTTGCTCGACATTCACGTCCACCCCTTTGATGGTGTTGACCAGCGATGTGGTGGAGATCGCTGTCTCATTGACCTGCTTGGCGACCTCCTCGATATGCCGGGCGATTTCCTCGATGGTGGCAACCATCTCGAAGACCGAAGAACTGGTCTCCTCGGTTGAGTTGGACAGCCGCTCGATGGAGGTTCCCACATCCCGGAGCCATGATGAGATTCCCCGGGTCGCGCTTTCGAGCAGCTGGCTTTGCCGCTTCACATTGCCGTTGCCATTCAGGAGCTCCTCTGACTGTTCCTGGAGCGCCTGCTGGATCCCCTCGAGGTCATGCTTCAGGGTTTCCGCCCGCCGGGTCAGGTGCCGGTTCCGGCCATCCAGCGTCGCCAGGCGCGCCGCATGGCGACGCTCTATCTCCAGGACTCGCCGGTCGTTTCGCCCCTTGGACCAGGCCCAGGCGGCCAGCGCAGCTCCCCCACCGGCCAGGAGCGGCACGCTGATTCCGGCGACCAGGAACGCCGTCAGAAAAACGAGCCCTCCCGCGGTTCCGATCCAGGGCACCACGGAGGACGAAACGGTGCCTCCGCTGGACTCCTCTCGACGGTCCACCCGCTCTCCTCCTGTTCGACGCCTCCGCCCCGGGAGGCGGATTCTCCGGAATGGCCGCTGTCAACATAGGTGCGTGCAAGGGGTGATTCAAGCGATCTCAGGGCATTCCGTCCCGATCTCCCCGCGGTAACACCGGCCGGGCGGAGAGGGTGGCGAAACGGGGGAGAAGCACCGCGCCCGGGGGCAGCCCCCGCCCCTTGCGAACATGGCGAACCTGGGTCCAGCGAATGGCCGCCGGCATCCCCCTGGGTGCCTTGCTGAAGAACGCGGCCAGAGAGGCCGCCTTCCGGAGGATCGGGAGGGGGGGCTCGGGCCGCCGCGTGGGATTGCGGAGGACCACGTGGGCACCCGGATAGTCGGCCGCGTGGAGCCAGAAGTCGAGGGCGGATGCGACCCGGAAAGTAAGAAAGTCATTGACACCCCCGTTTCGGCCGACCAAGACCTGCCACTCCTCCGAGAGATGAAACCTGCGGATGCGGCGGCGGCGCGGATCCTCTTCCCGTTCCCGCCGCCGCCCGTTGCGGACCGGGGCAGCGGAGGACCGCCAGCCCCCATGGACGGGAGGCTTGCCCTGCCGGGACGCCTTCCTCAGCCAGTCGGGAAGCTCCTCCTCGATGGCCTGAACCTGGGCATCGGTCCGGGCAGCCGCCAGCCGGAGAGCCAGGCGCTCCAGTTCCTGGAGACGGCCGGATGTGCGGCGCTGCTTGGCGGCCACATGTTCCCGGGAACGCTCCCGCCTGGCGGCTTCCTTGAAGAGGCGGGCGGCGTTTTTCTGGGGACTGAGTACCGGGTCGATGGCAATCTCCAGGAGAGGCCCATCGCTCGCCCGGGGATCCGGAAGAATCAGGCGGTTGCCGACCTGGCGGGCGGCCGACAAGCCGGCCAGGATGGCCTCGGCCTGGTGCCGCAGGTCTCGATGCCGGGTCGCGAGACGCGATTCCTCCTCCACCGCGCGCTGCAGACGGCGCAGGTGGGTCTCCTGACGCTTCAGAAGATGTTCCAAGTTCCGCCGCCGCCCCAGGGCCCTCTCGTGGCGTTCCAGGAGAGCCTCGCGAGCCAGGAAAGCATCACCCAGGAGCTGCGTGGGGGTGAAGACGGGGTCCTCGTCTTCCGGGCCGTCAGGACGCACGATGAGCCGGCCGGTACCCACCGGCTCCAGAGGATCGGGAGCAGGCGCCGGCGAGGCCAGCCCCGGCCTTTGCGGCCGGCCGCCCTCCGGCACCCGCCACGGATTCTCTCCGCTGTCCCCCGGGAAGATGCCGGGAGCTTGCCCCGGCGGCCGCCACCGGTCCCCTTCCGCCAGGCGCCCGCCCGGCCGGCCCCGCCTCCGGAAGCAGGCCAGGACCCGCCCCTGGGCGTCGAGATAATAGGCGTTGGCAGCCGGCCCGAACGCCTCCAGCACCAGGGTGCCGGCCTCCTCCAGGTCGATGCGAACCACCCGGTCGCCATGCAGAACCTGAACCCCGGCGACGATCTGTCCAGGCAGATCGGTTGACAGGCGCGCCAGAACGTGCGGCGGCGGGCCCGACCCGGCCGGCAACCGCTGGCTGGCCGCCGCCAGGCGAGGGCGGGGCGGCCCCGGGGCAAACTCCAGGGCAGGCCGGGACCGCTTCTCGAACCGCAACATGATGCCGTTCCCGGGACGCGGCATCACCGAGCGGATGACACCCGAGATCCAGTTGAGCCGCCCTTCCGCGGCCAGGCGGTTCAGGAGGCAGGCGTCCATGACGAGGGCAGCCTAGTGGGACAGAGCGCTCTTGATGGAAACGTTGACAGCGCGGTCCAGCTTTTTCTCGACGTCTTCCTCGGACAGGCTTGCAACCAATGCGACCTCGCTCACGATGAGGTACCGTGCGCGATCGAGCATCTTCCGTTCCCGGTACGAAAGGGGTTTATGCTGGGAAAGGAGCATCAGGTTCTTGTACACGGAAGCGACTTCGACGATGCTCCCGGTGCGCATTTTTTCCGAGTTTTCCTGATAGCGCCCTTTCCAGTCGCCATAGGTATCGATGGAGCCATCCTTGAGGATCCTGAAGAGACGGTCAACCTGTTTCTTGCTTGCAACCGGCCGCAAACCGACCTCGTTGGTGTTCTCCACCGGCACCATGACGGTGGAATCGTTGGCCAGGATACGGAGACTGTAAAAGGCCAAGCTCGCCCCTCCGATGCTCCGATCCATGATCTCTTCGATGATCCCGACCCCGTGGTTCGGATAGATGACTTTGTCACCCTTCTTGAACGACAATGACATTCTGGGTCCCCTTTTGGCCCCTCTGGCACGGAAAGCAACAGTATTTTAGCACAAAACAGGTGCATCCCGCTGCCCCCGCGCCACTTGACGGACTGCCGCCGGCGAGGGATGATCCGTTGCCGGTTTGCCGGAGTGGCGGAACAGGGAGACGCAGGGGACTCAAAATCCCCCGAGGGCAACCTCGTGCCGGTTCGAATCCGGCCTCCGGTACCAGCAGCGGGCAAGCGAACATCCCACGCCAGGAAGAGACTTCACCTCACGCTCCCCACCCTTGAATTCCACGACGATTCAGGATAGAAAATGGGCGGCGGAGTCGTTTCCGCCGCCGCCTCTGGCCATTCATCCGTCGAAATCGATCCAACCACTCAGGAGACTTGGGATGAAAAAGAATCATGTCCTCTCGACATTCATCGTGCCCATCTTCCTCGCCGCCGCTTGCGGAGGAGGGGGCGAAACATCGGCGCCGGCTCCTCCTCCAGCGGCTCCACCGGCAGCGTCCGCCACGGGCGGTGGCGCGAGCGGCGCCGCCACAGGCAGCGCCTCCATCCACGGAAAGATCCTGTTTGAAGGCGATGCTCCCAAGCCGGCGGCCATCCGGATGAGCGCCGACCCGGTCTGCCAGAAAACCCACAGCGGGCCCGTCTACAGCGAAGCGATCACCGTCAACGACAACGGCCGCCTCAAGGATGTCTTCGTCTACGTCAAGGCTGGCCTGGAAGGAAAGACCTATCCTGTGCCGAGCGAGCCGGTGACCTTCGATCAAAAAGGTTGCCAGTACATTCCTCACGTGATCGGCCTGCGCGCCAAGCAAACCCTGAAGATTCTCAACAACGATGACACCCTCCACAACATCCACGCGCTTCCCTCCAAGAACAAGCAGTTCAATATCGCCATGCCCAAGTTCAAGAAGGAGCAAGATGTCTCTTTTGACCAGCCCGAGGTGATGATCCGGGTCAAGTGCGAGGTTCATCCCTGGATGGGCGCCTGGATCGGCGTCCTGGATCATCCGTTCTTCAGCGTCAGCGACGATCAAGGAGCCTTTTCCCTGGAAGGCCTGCCGGCGGGCCAGTACACCATCGAGGCCTGGCACGAGAAGCTCGGCCAGCAAACCCAGGAGGTCACTCTGGCCGACGGCGCGGCCGAAGAGATATCCTTCACTTTTTCCATGCCGTAGGTTCCGGGGCCCATGCTCCCCCGTTTCTTCCCGCTGAGGTGAAAGCCAGGCAATGGACTGCACATCATGACCTCGACTCTCCGTCTGTGGCTGCATCGACTGGCGTTGCTCACGGCTGCTTGCACCTGTTTTCTGGTCTTCGCCGGCGGGATGGTCACCAGCACCGGATCCGGACTTGCCGTGCCCGACTGGCCGCTCTCCTATGGCACCCTCTTTCCGCCCATGGTCGGCGGCATTTTCTACGAGCACGGCCACCGCATGGTGGCGGCTCTGGTCGCCCTGCTCACCGCGGCGCTGGCGGCCGCCACCTGGCGGATCGATGCACGCCCCTGGGTCCGCCGGCTGGCGGTCCTGGCGCTTGCGGCGATCCTTGCCCAGGCCCTCCTGGGAGGCCTCACCGTTCTTTTTCTGCTCCCGGTGGCGATCTCGGTGGCTCATGCAGGTGTCGCCAACCTTTTCTTCTGTCTGCTGGTCAGCCTGGCCGTGTTCACCACGCCGGAACACACTGCTTCACCCCACCGACCGGTCCCGGCCCGGGAGGCCTCGCTTTTTCCCCGATGGTCTCTCTTGACGGCTGCGATCTACGTTCAGATCCTGATCGGCGCCCTCATGCGGCACACAGGATCCGGACTGGCAATTCCCGATTTCCCTCTCGCCTTCGGCCACCTTCTTCCCCCTCTCCGATCCTGGCCCGTGGCCATCAACTTCGCGCACCGGATAGGAGCACTGGGCGTCTTGATCCTGGCCTCACGCGCCATGGTCCGCACCCTGGCATGCGCCTCCCGGCCTCCGGGAATCACCTTGCCGGCATGGCTGGTGACCCTGCTGCTCCCGGTCCAGATCCTCCTCGGCGCCCTGACCATCTGGACTGGCAAGGCCCCGATCCTCGCCTCCCTGCACGTGGCGGTGGGGACGCTGACGCTGGGGGTTTCCCTGTGGGCCGCCCTGCGTGCCCGACCCGCAATTCCACAGCGCAACCCCCTGCACGCCACCCTGGCTCTCGGTCGATCTGCGGCTCCAGGTGAACCGGCATGAACGTCCTGGAGGCACGCCTTCCCCTGGCTCGCGCGCGGCGATTCCCCGATTTCCTCGATCTGACCAAGCCTCGCATCACACTCTTGATCCTGGTGACCGCTCTCCTGGGCTTTTACCTCGGAGCCGGCCGTGCTCTGACCCTAGCCGCCTTGCCCCTGCTTCTCGGCACGGCCCTCATCAGTTCGGGAACCAGCGGCCTGAATCAGTATCTGGAGCGAGACGTCGACAGCCGCATGAGCCGCACGGCCAATCGTCCGCTTCCCTCGGGCCGCCTCCGTCCAGCCGAGGCGCTTGTTTTCAGTCTCCTGCTGTCGCTGCTTGGATGGGTGGTGCTGGCGGTTCTGGTGAACGCCTTGACCGGGGCGCTGGCCGCCGCCACGACCCTGGTCTATGCCTTCGTCTACACGCCTCTCAAGCGAGTGACATCTCTCGCCATCCTCGTGGGCGCCGTACCCGGCGCACTCCCCGCGGTGGGTGGCTGGGCCGCTGCCACCGGCCGGATCGACACCGGCGCCATGGTCCTCTTCACCATTGTTTTTCTCTGGCAACTCCCGCACTTTCTCGCCATCGCATGGCTATACCAGGAGGACTACCGTCGAGGAGGATTGTGGATCCTTCCGGGCTTCCGGCATGACGGGCAGGGGCTCGCCAGGTGGGTCGTTTTCTACAACACGGCCTTGTTGCCGGTGAGCCTCCTCCCGGTGATGGTCGGAATGGGAGGCCGGCTCTATCTGGTCGGCAGCCTGGTTCTTGGCCTCGCATTTCTCGCCACGGGACTTCAGTTCGCCCGGACACGCTCCAGATTTTGCGCCCGCCGCCACCTGCTGGCCTCGGTGGTCTACCTTCCCCTTCTCTGGGGACTCCTGGTCATCGATCAGGTAGGTCCTTGATTCCCGCGCGGACAGGAGCCGTCGCCGACACCGCCCGGGCCGGAGGAGGTCAGCCGGGGACACAGACGGTCCCTGTCATCCTGGAAAATGTCACACACACCTTCGGAACCCGGAGGGTCCTGGATGGGCTCTCCTTTCAAATCGGGCCGGGCGAGTTCTTCGGCCTGCTGGGGCCCAACGGCAGCGGCAAGACCACGCTTTTCCGGATCCTGGCCACCCTCCTGTTTCCCACGTCGGGCCGGGTCCGGGTCTTCGGATTCAATGTCGCCCTCTATCCGGGCCAGGTTCGTTCCCGCATCGGGGTGGTCTTCCAGACGCCGGCTCTGGATGACCAGCTCACCGTCAGGGAAAACCTCCGACATCATGCCCGGTACCATGGTCTGGCCGGGCCGGCCCTGGCGCGGCGTCTCGAGGAAGTCCTGGACGCGTTGGGGATCAAGGATCGTTCCGCGGAGCGAGTCGGCATTCTCTCCGGCGGATTGCAGCGCCGGGTCGACCTTGCCCGCGGCTTGATGCATCGTCCTGATCTCCTGATCCTGGACGAGCCTTCCACCGGACTGGATCCGGGGGCACGCCGTGACTTCTGGAGCGAGCTGGATCGCCTCCGCGCGCAGACCGGCCTGACGATTCTCCTGACGACTCATCTGATGGCGGAAGGAGAGCGCTGCGACCGGGTCGGGATCCTTGACCGGGGACAGATGGTTGCCCTGGGTGATCCCACCTCACTCTGCCAGGAGGTCGGAGGGACGGTGCTCACCCTGAAGACCGACCAGCCCGGGGAGCTGGTCCAGGGTCTTCAGGATCGATTCGATCTGGCGGCCCGTGTCGTGGATGGAGCTCTACGCCTGGAGCATGATGATGGACATGCCCTGGTGCCACGCCTGGTCACCGCCTTTCCCGGGCGGATCACCTCCGTGACCGTGCAGGCACCCACGCTCGAGGACGTGTTCATCAAGCGGACCGGCCACCAGTTTCAAGATGAAGAACCGTTGAGGAATCTCTCCTGATGGACGTTCCCCTTCCCGTGCGGCCCGGCCTGGTGGGACCGGTGATCTCCCTTCTGGAGCGTGAAACCATCCGGTTCCTGCGCCAGAGGAGCCGGGTCTTCGGCGCCTTGGGCCAGCCGGTCCTGTTCTGGCTTCTCCTGGGATCCGGCTTCGGCGCCTCTTTCTCCCCGCCCGGGGCGCCCCAGGGAACCACGTACCTGACCTGGTTTTTCCCTGGAATCATCGTACTCGTCCTGCTCTTCACCGCCATCTTTTCCACGATCTCCATCATCGAGGACCGGAGTACAGGCTTCTTGCAGGCGGTGCTCGTGGCTCCCATTCCCCGCCTGTCCATTGTGCTGGGCAAGCTTCTGGGAGGAACGATCCTGGCCACGGGGCAGGGAATGCTTCTCCTGGTGGCCGCCCCGCTCATGGGCCTGCCGCTCAGTCTGCGTTCGATCCTGCTGACGCTGGGAGCCCTGGCCGGAACAGCGTTTGCCCTCACGGGGATCGGCTTTTGCATCGCCTGGAGGATGGAATCGACCCAAGGCTTTCACATGATCATGAACGTCTTTCTCATGCCCATGTGGCTCCTGAGCGGTGCCTTCTTTCCCTTGGAAGGCGCGCCCTCGTGGTTGCGTTTCATCATGGAGGTCAACCCTCTGACCTATGGGGTCGCCGCAGTGCGCCGCGCGCTCTCCGCGGGCGCCACCAGCCTTCCGCTCTCTGTGCCACCCCTGTGGGTCTCGCTGGCCGTGACCGGCCTGTTTTCCTTGATCGTCCTGTTGACGTCGGTAGCCCTGGTTTATTCCAGCCGTCGCCTACCGCAGTGACCGTTGTTCCCCACCTCCCGGCTCTGAACGCCGTCCTCAACACCACCAGCGGTCTCCTTCTCACGGCCGGGTATCTCTTCATCCGGCGCGGGCGGGTCCGTGCGCACCGCGCCTGCATGCTGGCCGCCTTCACGGTCTCCACCCTCTTCCTGATCTCCTATGTCACCTACCACCTGGCGGCCGGCTCAACGGCCTACCAGGGCAAGGGAATCCTACGGACCGTCTATTTCACCATCCTGATCAGCCACACCATCCTGGCGGCCCTGGTGCCGCCACTGGCCGTCACCACCGTGGCCTTGGCCCTCCGCAACCACGTCCAGCGCCACCGCCGGATCGCCCGCTGGACCCTGCCCATCTGGTGGTACGTTTCCGCGACCGGCGTGGTGGTCTACTGGATGCTCTACCGGTCCTGAGGAGTGGGACCCAACAGGAAGGAATCCCTCGCCTCCCCATCCCGCTCGAAGGAAGCTCCATCCCAGCCACGCACCCTCCAGGTCAGGTAGGCAATGCCGCCCACCATGACCTGCAATGGCACCAGGAGCACCAGGACCCCGGCCGCCAGGGTGTGGAGGCTCGCTCCCGGCGCACCACCCGCCTGCTCCGCTCCCAGCGCGCACATGGCGCACTGCGCCATGACCGGCGGGGAGCAGAACAGCGCCGGAGCTCCAGACAGGAGAAGGAGCCACATCCTTTTCCAGGGTGGCCTCCTTTTACTCATCCCGGGAACCATCGTGAGTCCCGGCGACCGGGCCGGGGACCGGAAGATCGCGGAAAACACCGTGGTCCTGCATGCGGAGGCTATCGGGGAAGATGATATTCATGAGCAGCATGCAGCCCACTGCAGCCGGGACAAGCGTCAGGGCAAGACTCACACGCTCGAACTTGAGGTGCATGAAGTAGGCCACGATCAGGATCGATTTGACAATACTCAGGCCCAGGAGAGCCAGAAGCATGACGAGGAGAGGAAAATGAAAGTAGGCCAGTGCGACCTCCGTCGCAGTCATGATCAGGAGCCAGCCCCAGACCACGTACATCACCTTCATTCCGCCCTGATCCGCATTCATTTCTCAGTGTCCTCCCACCGCGCTGACCGATAACAGATAGACCATCGGAAAGACGAACATCCAGACCAGATCCACGAAGTGCCAGTATAAACCGCTGATCTCCACGTCGTCGCCGGTGAGCCGCCCATGTGAGAAGCGGTAGGCAATGACGCCCAGGTAGCACACTCCCGACAAAACGTGGAACATGTGCAGGCCGGTGAGAGTGAAGAACGTGCCGCCAAAGAGAGGATCCCCCCACGGATTGGCCGTCAGCCCCATCCCCTCCTGGATCAATCCGCGCCATTCGTTGGCGTGAAGCGCCAGGAAGGCAATGCCACCCGCCATGGTCGCCAGCAGCCAGCGCGCCGCCCGCGAACGATCCCCGTTTTTCGCATGGTGCACGGCGAGCACCATGGTCAGACTGCTGGACAGCAAGCAGAAGGTCATGAGAGTGGACACCGCGACGGAGGGCCACATCTGGAACGGTCGTGGCCAGTTGGTGCTGGCCAGGCGAAGATAGCTGTAGCCGAACAGGGCCGCTGCGAACGTCAGGGAGTCCGACAGGATGAACAGCCACATCCCCAGCTTCTTGTGGCTGATCCCGTAGGGGTTGACTCCCCCGGCCCACCAGGAAGCGGATGTGCCATCAGCAGGTGCGTGGTTCACGCTTCATCTCCACAAACCGTTCAGGTCCACAAAACGATCAAGAGGAAGAGGCCCACCCAGAGAGCGGCCAGAAAGTGCCAGTATACCGCGGCGGCGCGGAGGGCCGTCAGCCGCGAGATCTGCATCCACTCCCGGGCGGCAGGCCAGAGGGCAACGCCGAGCAGGGCCACGATCCCGCCCAGAAGATGGACAGCATGAGTTCCCGTGAGCACGTAGAAGAACGAGGCGTGGGGAGTCAACGCCGGGCGGATCCCTGTGGCCAGGAGCTCTCTCCAGGCCAGGAGCTGGCCCAGAAGAAAGAGGCCCGCCAGCAAGAAGCTGGTCCAGAGCCACCCCTCGGTGGCTTCTCCGCGGCCCATCCGCCGCCTCGAAATCTCCAGGGTGCCGCTGCTGGCCAGGAGAATCGCCGTATTTCCCCAGAGCAGGGATGGGATCTTCACAGGGACCCAGTCACCGCCCAGCCCCTGGCGCACCAGGTAGGCGCTCACCAGGCCCAGGAACAACATGAGCACGGGAATCAGGGCAATCCAGACTCCAAGCATGACCACAGTCCCTCCGGGCAGGCGCACGGGACCATCCTTCGAACCACCGGAAAAGCGAAGGATCCTTCCCCCTCTGGCTACGGGCGGGCCGGCGGCCACGGAGGCGCCTGGACGGGCTGGGGTCGCGAACACGGTGGCGCTCCTCAACCGGCTCCGGGCGGCGAGGTGCCCTCCGCCGTCTGCATGAGATAGTCGGCGGCCACCCCGGGCACCGAGTATTCGTACGGGCCGCGGTGCACGACCAGCTCGCGCCCGCCGAAGTTGTCATGCGGAGGTGGTGAGGACACTTCCCACTCGAGGGTCGTGCTCTCCCAGGGATTCTTCGGCGCCTTCCGACCCTTGAAGAAACTCCAGGCCATGTTGAAGAGGAAGAAGCTCTGCCACGCCGCCGTTGCCAGGGCGGCCCCGGTTACCAGGACATGCAGTGGCTGCATGGACGCCAGGTAGTCGTAGGTGGTGGGATCATAATACCGCCTGGGGTGCCCGGCGATCCCCATGGCATGCATGGGCATGAAGATGGCGTAGACTCCGATAAAAGTTCCCAGGAAGTGAATCTTTCCCAGAGTCTCGTTCATCATCCGGCCGAACATTTTCGGATACCAGTAGTACGTGCCCGCGAAGATGCCAAAAATGGCCGCCACCCCCATGATCATGTGAAAGTGGCCGACCACGAAATAGGTGTCGTGAAGGTAAAGGTCCAGGGAGGTCTGCCCCAGGAAAATGCCGGTCAGTCCGCCGGTGACAAAGAGGGAAACGAAGCCCAGCGCGAAAAGCATCGGCGTGGTGAAACGGATCCGGCCGCCCCAGATGGTGCCCAGCCAGTTGAAGGTCTTGATGGCCGACGGCACGCCAATCGAAAGGGTCAAGACACTGAAGGCCATCGCCGTGTACGGATTCAAGCCGCTGATGAACATGTGGTGTCCCCAGACGAAGAAGCCCAGGAACCCGATGGCAAAAATGGCGTAGACCATGGCCCGGTAGCCGAAAACAGGCTTGCGGGCGAAGGTCGCCAGGATCTGGCTGGTCGCCCCCATTCCCGGAATGATGGCGATGTAGACCTCCGGATGGCCGAAGAACCAGAAAAGATGCTGCCAGAGGATGGGCGAGCCGCCATGGTGATCCACGGGCGTCCCGGCCACGACCAGCCCCGAGGGCACGAAGAAGCTGGTGCCGCCGAGGCGGTCCATCAACAAGAGGATGCCGCCCCCCAGGAGCACCGGAAAGGCCAGCAGCGAGAGGATGGCGGTGGTGAACCAGGCCCACACGGTGAGCGGCATCCGCATGAGCGTCATTCCCTTGGTTCGCAGGGCGAGCGTCGTGACGATGAAATTCAGGGCGCCCAGAAGGGAGGCGATGCTGAAGAAGGCAATGCTGAGAATCCAGAGGGTCATGCCCAACCCCTGGCCCGGCCCGGCGATCTCGCCCAGCGCCGAGAGTGGCGGGTAGGCGGTCCAGCCCCCGATGGGGGCTCCCCCCTGGACGAAGAAGGCGGCCACGAGCGTGCAGAAACCGAGGAACGTGGTCCAGAACGACAGCATGTTCAGGCGGGGGAAGGCCATGTCCGCGGCCCCGATCTGGATGGGAAGGATGTAGTTCCCGAATCCGCCCTGGGGAGCCGTGGTGAGCACAAAGAAGACCATCAAGGTGCCGTGCATGGTGACCAGGGTCAGATAGAACTCCGGGCTGAAGACACCGTCGGCGATGCCCCGGGGAAACAACCTGGAGAGGCCGGGCCACAGTTGATTGGGGTAGGCCAGCTGCGCCCGCATCAGGAGCGACAGGGCGGTGCCGATGAACACCGAGAAGAGCGCCAGGACCAGGTACTGGACGCCGATGACCTTGTGGTCGAGGCTGAAGATCCACTTGCGGATAAAACCGCTCGGGGGGGCATGATGTGCCGATTGAAGAACAGGCTGTGTGGCCATTTTTTCCTCTTGATTCTTCTTTCAGCAGCGAGTCAGGTCCTCGACCGCTGCTTCTTCAGCCAGGTTCTATATTCGTTTGCGTCGACAACCTTGAGGAAACCGCGCATCCGGTAATGGGCCAGGCCGCACAGCTCGGCACAGGCGATCTCGTATTCGCCCGTCTCCGTCGCCGTGAACCGCAGGGGAATCGCCAGCCCAGGCACCGTATCCTGCTTCAGGCGCAGGGCAGGCACGAAAAAGCTGTGGATGACATCCTTGGAGCGCAGCACCAGCTCCACCGGCCGATTGACCGGAACGACGAGATTGTTCTGGAGAACGAAGTCATCCTTTCCGGCCGGATCGTCGGCGAGAATGCCGACGGGGTTCCCCACCGCCTCGTAGGCCCGGGGTGAAGTGCGTCCAAAACGGCCATCCGGACCAGGGTAGCGCATGTTCCACAGAAACTGCTCCGCCGTGATCTCGATATGCAGGGCATCCGCAGGCGACTCTCTGATATGGACCTGGATCCACACTTTCTGAGCCATGATGGCCAGGCTGATGAAAACAACACCGGTCAGGATAATGCCGCCCATCTCCACGGTGCGGTTTCCCTCGATGTACCGCGCTCGCCCCTGTCCCCGGTCCCGGTACCTGAAAATAAAGACTCCGAGAGCGACCTGGACCAGGACGAATGCGATTCCGGTGAAAATCAGGGTGAGAGTGAACTCGGAGTCAATCAGGCGGCTGGCCTCGGAGAGCGGGGGCAGCATCGCCGCGAGCCCTACATGGATGTAGAAGGCGCTCAGGGCCACCAAACCCCAGATGACCACTGCCAAGATCAGTCCCACATCTCCCCCCTTAACCCGGCTCAATCGGGTGTAAGGCCGCCACATACTAAATGGAGGCCACCGGGAATGCAAGCCGGTAAGCGGTCCAGCCGGACGATCTAACTTTCGTTTGACTTTCGTCTTTCTGCAATCTATGGTCTTGCTCATGGACCGGCAGATCGTTCATCTCCATGTCATCTCCTTCGCCGTGGCCGTGGCCCGGGTTCGCGATCCTTCCCTGCGGAAATGGCCGGTGGTCGTGGCCTCGGGACGGTCCCAGCGGGCCCTGGTGCTGGAGCGATCGCAGGAAGCACGCCGGGACGGAGTGCGCCGGGGGATGCTTCTGGAGAGAGCCCTTTCCTTCTGTCCCCATCTGAAGGTACAGCGGGACGATGCCCGGCTGCGGCAACGCGCTGCGGCGGCCCTGGGGGACATCGTTCGTTGTCACACCCCTGTGGTGGAATCGCGTTCCAACGGACGGCTTTTCGCCGACCTCACGGGCACCACGCGGCTCTTCGGCCGTGCCCAAGACACGGCCCGCCGCATCCAGAAAGAAACCGCCTCCCGTCTCGGCCTGCCGGCCAATATCGGCCTGGCGACCAACAAGCTGGTGAGCAGCGTGGCAGCACGGATTGCACCACCGGAGGGATTGGCCGATGTTCGCCCCGGAAGCGAGCCCTCTTTCCTGTCGCCCCTTCCCGTCCGGTTTCTGCCCGCCGTTCGCCCGCACCGGGAAGGACGTCTCCTGGCCGATCTGAACGTGCGCCGCATCTCCGAGCTCGCGGCTCTGCCATTTTCCCGCCTGCTCCTGGCGTTCCATGAGCGGGCTTACGCTCTCCATCAGCAGGCCCGCGGCGTGGATAACTCTCCTGTCTGCCCGCCAGAGTCCCGCCCCCACATTCACACCCAGGAGACCCTGCCCCGGGACACCAACGATGATGGAATGCTGAAGGCTTTCCTTCTCCTGCTGGTGGAACGGGCCGGCCACCGGCTTCGCGCCCGAGGTCTGGAGGCCGGCGCGGCCCGGCTGGAAGTCCGCCTGGCCGACGGACACACCGTGGTGCGCGGCCGGCGACTCCAGCCCATCCCGCATGACGATCGGGATCTCTTCACCCAGACGGAACCACTCCTGGAAAAAGTCTTCCTCCACCACCGGATCCGGATCCGGTGGATCGGGCTGACCCTGACCGACCTGATGCCAGCAGCCCGACAGCTCGCTCTTTTTGGAAAGAATGGCCACCCTGCCCGCGCCGCCACCCTGGCCGCCGCCCTGGACCGGCTCCGCGCCCGTTATGGCGAATCTGCTGTCGGCCGCCTGACCTCCTCAGGGATCAAACATCCGGCACCGTTCCTGCCTGGTTCCGGGGAGTGAACCGCAGTTCGGCCACGACGAGTCCGGCCAGGATCAGGAGCGCTCCGATGCCGTCGGTCCACCGCAGCTCCGCACTGTCCGGCCACCCTACCATGGTGCATGCGGCGGCAAAAACCGGTTCCGTGGCAAAGACGATCGCCGCGCGCGTCGGGGAGGTCCGGCGCTGAACACGGTTCTGGACGTAAAAGGCCACCGTCGTCGCCAATCCTCCCGTGATCAGGAGCGCCGCTGCCAGCTGCCAGGACGTACATTCCGCACTTCTCAGGCGCATTATCGCGGGAATTCCGACAAGGCTAC
>JBHHYE010000030.1:0-40653 GCA_046757405.1 Acidobacteriota bacterium
GGAAGGGTGGTGGAGTTTCCTGAAGTTGGTGGACTCCACCATCGCTACGCTCGCCGGGCAGCGTAGCTCTCATCTTTTGCTCCACGGTTGCCTTCTGCGGGCGGCAGTGCGTCTACTGCTCGGTGGTGCCTCGCCCAATAACCCCTCCCCGTGAGCCATCACTGGTTTGTCGTGCTGACTTTGCTCTCTCACGCCCTCTGGATCGTCGGGAGACTGGGGTTGCTTGAGCCGGATGGGGTTTTTTGTAGGGACAACGCCTGGCGGTCCGCCTGCCAGCGCCCCTTCGGGCCGCACAGAGCTTCGCGATCGCCTTCCAGGCGACCAAACAGTTCGCCCAGGCCCGCGAGGCGAAACAGGTCCATCAGCGTGCCCACCCCTTCACCGACGGCTCTCCGAACCTGAGATCCTCCCGTTGACGCCGCCCTCGGCGACCGAGATCGGGGTTCCCGTGAGCGTGATTTCGTGCGATGCTTCCTCATGACGGTGGTCCTCCTTTCTGAGATGTTTCCCAAGCCCCATGATGCCATGGGGTTGGGGACCACCGTCAAACTTCAACGCTCAGAGGGACATCACTGGACTGTCGCCCGGCTGGGACAGCACAGGGAAGTGATCACGAACATGTTGTCAAAGCGGACCCCTTCCCGGGCCAGGGTGTCGATATTGGGGCTCTCGACGAAGGGGTGCCCCGTGCAACCCAGTGAATCGGCCCGCTGATCGTCGGTGAAGATCATCACGATGTTGGGGCGTGCGTCCGGCGGTTTGCCGGCAGCGTGCGATGGCCCGCCATCCGCCGCGGAGACAGCGACGGGTCCCAGCAGGAGAAGAAACGCCGCCAGGCAACCGCGGCCAGCAACAGATTGACAAGACAGGGACATCTCGCTCCTTCGCGGCGGCGTGAACCCACCGGAGATCTTAGCGCAGCCAGGGCCTCGCCGGCGGGTCATGGCGGCAAGATTCCTATCTCGAGCGGACCATCGGGTCGATCCAGCGGGAATGTACGGATCACGTCATCGTCTTCAAGGGGCATCATCTGCGAAGAAGGGGTTCACGACATTCGTCAATATGATAAACGGCAACTTCACCTCCGCTAAGGTCGATGCCACCTTTGACTGCGTGAAAGCCCTGGAGGCCGATTCCGACGGCCAGGGAGGCCAAATTGACGATTACGAAAAGAAGATCGAGGACGTCAAAGACGACGTCGCCGCAATCAAGGTCATGCTGGACGAGGTCAGATCCTTGTTGAGCACACCGCAGGGCCGACGGGAGGACTTTCCGAGAAACTGACGGAAAGCGAGATTCGCCCGTGGGGCCAGGTAGTCGCGCGGATGAAGTTTTCGGTAGCAGCACTCGTTCAGCGGCTACGACTTTCGCTATACTTTCGCCATGCAGCCGCCCGGGCCCAGAATCCCGGTCTTTCCCCCGGGAAAAGGTATCCCGTACGTCCCCCTACGGGTTCACTCCGACTACTCTTTCCTGCGGGGCGCCGATTCCATCCAGACACTCTGTCGAGCTGCCGCCGACCGGGGAATGAAGGCCATGGCCCTCACCGACACCGACGGCGTTTCCGGGGCGGTCTCGTTCTGGAGCGAGGCGCGGGAAGCCGGTCTGGCGCCGATCCTCGGTGCAGAGGTCACCGTTCCCGGCCAGCAACCGGTCACCCTCCTGGCGCAAAACACCGCCGGATGGAGACGCCTCTGCCACATTCTCACCGCCCGCCATCTGGACAGGGCGTTCTCCGTGGGCCGCGCCCTGATGGAAGATCGGCGGAACCTGACGGTCCTTGCGTCCGATCCCGGGCTTCTGGGCGCCCTGGCCCGGGAAACAGGCCTTGCCGACCTGTACCTGGCCCTGGACCGGGGCAAACCGCGCCAGGGGCTGCTGGCCTTTGCCCGCCGGGCCGGCCTGCAACCGGTGGCATCGCCCCGGGTGTTCTTTGCCCATCCCGGCCGCTATCCCCTGCACCGCCTGCTACGCGCCATTGCCCTCAACACCAAGCTGTCACGCCTTCCCGCCTCAGAGATCGCTTCTCCTCTGGCCTGGCTAATGCCTCCGGCCGAGGTCGCCCGGGCCTTCGTCGATTGTCCGCACGCCGTGGCGCGCAGCATGCGTCTCGCCGAGCAGTGTGCCATGGAGTCGCCGCCGTGGTCCGGTTTCACCTTTCCGTCCTTCCGGGGAATGACCGAGACACAAGCCCTGGCCGAGCTGCGACGGAGGTGCGAAAGCGGCCTCCGCCGCCGCTACGGAACCGTGACCCACCGTCACCGGAGCCGACTGGAGCATGAGATGGGCCTGGTGGCCGAGAAGGGGTTCGCCGGCTATTTCCTGGTGGTGCACGACATTGTGTCGAGGTGGCCGCGAACCTGTGGGCGAGGTTCCGCCGCCGCCAGCCTGATCGCCTACACCCTGGGTATCACGCACGTGGACCCGGTGCGACACGACCTCTTCTTCCCGCGTTTCTTAAATCATGGCCGCACGGACCCTCCCGATATCGATGTCGATTTTGCCTGGGACGAGCGGGACCAGGTGCTGGCCTCGGTTCTGGCTCATGACGGCCCCGCACGCGCCGCCATGGTTTGCACCCATGTCCGTTTCCGGGGGCGAGCCGCCGTGCGCGAAACCGCCAAGGTCTACGGCTTGCCAAACGACGAGATCACGACCGTCACCCGGCGCCTGGCGCATGTCTGGCAAGACGCTCCGGTGGCCGAGATGGTGCATCGCCACCCCCTTTTCTCCGACCTGGATCTCAAGGAGCCTTGGCCGGCCATCCTGGCGTGGGCGGCTCGCCTCGAAGGACATCCCCGGCACCTCTCCGTCCACCCTGGAGGCGTGATCATCGTTCCCACCTGTATCGCCGACCACGTACCCATGCAACCCTCCGCCAAGGGGATCAACATCATCCAATGGGACAAGGATGCTGCCGAGGAAGCGGGACTGGTCAAGATCGATCTGCTGGGGAACCGGTCGCTTGCCGTGATCCGGGACGCTCTGAGGGCCGTGGAACTCCATGACCACGTTTCGATCCCTTACGACACCTTCGATCCGCTTGAAGACCCGCGGACGCGCCATCTGCTGGCCACGGGAAAGACCGTGGGCGTCTTCTACGTTGAATCCCCGTCCATGCGCCAGTTACAACGCAAGACCGGGCATGGAGATTTCAAGCATCTGGTGATCCATTCGTCCATCATCCGCCCGGCCGCCAATTCTTACATCCGCGAGTATATCCGCCGGCTGCACGGCGGCCGCTATCAGCCCATCCATCCACTCCTACAACACACCATGCCTGACACCTACGGAATCATGGTCTACCAGGAAGATGTCGCCCGCATGGCCATCGCCATGGCTGAATTCGGGGCCGCCGATGCTGACGATCTGCGCAAGGTCCTGGCCAAAAAACACAAGACCCGGCGTCTCCAGGCTTACCAGAAACGCTTCCTGGAGGGAGCCGTCGCCCGCGGTTTCTCCCCCCAGGTCGTGGCTGCGGTGTGGGACATGATCCTGTCATTCGCCGGCTATTCCTTTTGCAAGCCGCATTCCGCCTCCTATGCCCTGGTGTCGTTCAAGGCGGCCTACCTGAAGGCTCATTATCCGGCCGAGTTCATGGCGGCCGTGCTTTCCAATCAGGGAGGGTATTATTCTTCTTTTGCCTACATCTCCGAATGCCGCCGCATGGGACTGGTGGTGGAGCTTCCCGATGTGAACCAGAGCCACATCGCCTACACCGGTCTCCATCGCCGGATTCGCATCGGCCTGGTTCAAATCCGGGGGCTGTCTGCAACGGCTCGGAGCCTCATCGTCACCGAGAGGGCACGGGGACCATTCCACTCATTCGAGAATTTCCTGCGCCGGGTACCTCTCGATCCGGGTGATCTTCGCCTGTTGATCCGCGCCGGCGCCTGCGACAGCATTGCCGGCGGGCGAACACGGCCTCAATTGATCTGGAGAACGCTGGAGCGGGAAGAAGCCCGGCGGCGGAAAGGAGCGCTCAAACCGCCTCTCTCCCGGGGCCGCGGAACGGCCATGGGCCCCCTGCTCCCCCTGTTCGACGGCGCAAGGGATCCCATCCCGGAGGCAGCACCCCTCGACCCGCTCACCGTCCTGCGCCACGAAGTGAACGCCCTGGGATTTCTGGCATCACGCCACCCGCTCACCCTCTACCGCCGGCACGTGCAGCACTTACCCATCGTGAACGGCAAGGATCTCGAGCGCCATGTGGGCCGCAAGGTTCTGACCATTGGCTGGTTCGTCACCGGCAAGGTCGTGGACACGCGAACCGATGAACCGATGGAGTTTGTCTCTTTCGAGGACACCACGGCCCTGTACGAGGCCACGTTCTTTCCCACAATTTACCGGAAATTCTGCCGCATGCTGACCCACACGCGCCCCTACCTGCTGAGGGGCCGGGTGGAAGAGGACTTCGGTGCGGTCACCTTGACGGTGGAAAATCTGAGATTCCTGGATGCCCGCGAGAGTCCCCCGGGACGGATGCGGCGCCGCGAGCTCTCGTTCAATCGAAAAGCGTCTCGAACACCTTCCGATCCCGGATGATGGTCTGCTCCCGGCCGGGACCCACCGAGAGGATCAGGAAGCTCACCCCGAGCAAGCTTTCCAGGCGCTCCACCAGTGCCCGGGCCGGCGCCGGCAAATCATCCCACCGGCGACAGGAGGTGACGTCGGTCCGCCATCCAGGCAAGGTCTCATAGATCGGACGGGCCTTCTGCAAATCAGTGTGAGCGGCCGGCATCTGCGTGATCGTTCCCGAGCCGGTGTCATAGGCCACCGCCAACCGGATCTCCTCGAACTCGTCCAGGACATCCAGCAGGGTCAGCGCCGCCAGAGACAGGCCGTTGAGCCGCACCGCATAACGCGCCGCCACGACATCGAACCACCCGCATCTCCGAGCCCTGCCCGTGGTGGTGCCGAATTCGCGGCCACGCCGGCGGAGAGTCTCACCGCTCTCGCCCTTCTCCTCGGTGGGCAGGGGCCCCTCCCCCACCCGGGTGGCGTATGCCTTGAAAACGCCCACGACCCCGTGAATCCACTGTGGGCCGATCCCGGCCCCGGCGCAGACCGCACCGGCTGTCGTGTTGGAAGACGTCACGTACGGATAGGTTCCATGGTCGACATCCAGGAGAGTGCCCTGTGAACCTTCGAACAGGATCCGCTTTCCCTGATCCACGGCCCGGTGCAATCTCTCCACGGTGTCATCGACATACGGCTCCAGGCGCCGCCGGCAGTCCCCGGCCCACTGGAGCAGGTCTTCGAGGGTAAAGGAGGGTGCGGAAGAAAAGACCGCCCTCCAGGCCGCGTGAAGCTGCAGCCCCAGGGAGAGTCTTCGCCGCAGCTCCGGCTCGGTTGCCAGATCAGCAGGACGGATACCGATCCGCGCCGCCTTGCTCTGGTAGGCGAGGCCGACACCCCGCCGGGTCGTGCCGATACGGTACCGTCCTTCTTCTTCCATGGCCGCATCCAGAGTATGGTGGTGGGGGAAGATCAGGTGAGCCCGGTGGGAAAGGAAAAGACGTCCATCCACCTCGATCCCCGCTTCCCGGAGTTCTTCGATCTCCGCAAGGAGGCGCTCCGGGTCCACGACCATGCCGTTTCCCATGAGGCAGAGACAGTCCGGGTGGAGAATCCCGGAGGGAATGTGGTGGAGGAGCGTGCGGTGTCCGCCTGTGGTGATGGTGTGCCCGGCATTCGGCCCACCCTGGTAACGCACCACCATATCCGCCTGCCCACAGAGCAGGTCGACAATCTTTCCCTTCCCCTCGTCACCCCACTGGGCGCCGATGACAATGACATTTCCCATCGAGTTTCTGAGCCGGGAACAGGTGTGGACAGTGGACACGCATCACGGCCTCCGGAGATCCACACCATCCCGACCGGAGGAAGAGAGACGGTACCATACACTCGGTGGATCGACAAACCGGCCTGAAACATCAAGGCCTTGATTTATGAAGACGCTCCCATGCCCGAGCCCGAGAAGACGGGCCCGGCACGGACCGGAGGCTCGAGCTCCGGTTTCCTGCGAGGAGCCTCTCGACCCTGAAGAGCAGCGTCTCCACCAGACGCTCTCGATCGATGAAGCCTACGGCTCCCAGGGTCGCCAGATAGCTCAACACGTTCGGTTTGTACACACGGCCCATGATCAGGACCGGAATGCAGCGGAGGCGATCATCATTATGAACTTCACGCAAGAGGTCGAAGCCGTTCAGCCCGCGCAGAGTGAGCCCCAGGATCACCACATCCGGGTGGTGGGCCCGGATCATTTCCAGAGCGTGGTATCCATCCCTGGCCATGATGGCCGCATGCCCCGCATCTCCCAGGATGCAGGCGGCGACCTGGCAGCTGGCCGCCGAGTTGTCGGCCACCAGCACCACCCACCCCTTGCGGATCCTCTGAAAGGAGGAGGCCGCGCTGGAGCTCCTCACCTCATCCAGGACCAGGTCGATGCGCACGATCTCGCCGCACCGGCTACACAAGAAAGGCACCACGCGCTTCTGGCGGCCGAACGCCGTGAGCCGGATCCGGGATCGACATTGGGGACAGCGCACCAGCATCGCGTGCTCCTTCCGCTGCAAACATAGGTTCGGAAACCCGCGGGTTCCATGAGCGCGCCCGGATGCAACCGGAACCCGTGGTAGACTGCCAGCCTGCATCTTCTTGAAGGGGCTTTCTTGGCTGCCTCGGGCCAGCGCATTGTCCATCTCGATGGCTCCTCCCTGAGCCTGGACGACCTCGAGGCGGTGGCCGTGAACGGGGCCCGGGTGGTTCTGGACCCGGCCGCCCGCCGGAAGATCCAGGCTTCCCGGTCCCTGGTGGAGCGGCTGTCGGCCAGCGAGCAGGCCGTCTACGGGCTCAACACCGGATTCGGCCACCTGGCCAGCGTCCGGGTCCCTGCGCAACATCTGGGCGAACTGCAGAAGAACCTGGTCCGCAGCCACTGCGTGGGGGTCGGCGCGTGCTTGCCGCGCGCTGCCGTACGGGCAACCATGCTCCTGCGCGCGAACGCTCTCGCCCGCGGCCACTCCGGCATCCGGCCCGCGGCGGTGGAGATGCTCCTCACCCTTCTCAATGAAAAAATCCACCCCCGGATCCCCTCCCAGGGGTCGGTGGGAGCCTCCGGCGACCTGGCCCCCCTGGCCCACCTGGCGCGGGGCCTCATGGGGGAAGGGACGGTGGAAAAAGACGGCCGGGATCTCCCGGCCCGCCTGGTGCTGGGCGAGGTGGGTCTCCCGCCCCTGGAGCTCAAAGAGAAGGAAGGGCTGGCCCTGATCAACGGCACCCAGGTGACCACCGCCATCGGAGCCCTGGCATTGATCCGATCGGAACGGCTGGTGCGGTGCGCCGATGTCACCGGCGCCATGAGCCTGGAGGGTCTGAAGGGGTCCATTCGTCCGTTCGACCCCCGGGTCCAGGCCGTCCGACCCCACCCCGGGCAGGCTTCGACCGCAGAGAACCTACGCCGGCTCACGGCCGACTCAGGCATCGAAGCCTCACACCGGGAGTGTGGGCGGGTTCAAGATTCGTATGCCCTGCGCTGCATGCCTCAGGTCCACGGCGCGGTTCGGGACACCCTCGCGCATGCACGTCAGGTTCTCACCATCGAGGCCAATTCCAGCACCGATAACCCCCTGGTCTTCGCCCCCGATCAAGAAATGCTCTCCTGCGGCAACTTCCACGCTGCTCCCGCAGGCTATGTCCTGGATTTCCTGGCCATCGTCATGGCCGATCTGGCATCCATCTCGGAACGGCGTATCGAGCGCCTGGTCAATCCCATGCTCTCCGGTTTGCCGGCCTTTCTGACTCCGGACCCGGGACTTCATTCCGGGTTCATGCTGGTGCAGGTGACGGCGGCCGCCCTGGTGTCGGAGAACAAGATCCTGGCCCATCCAGCCAGCGTGGATAGCATCCCCACCTCCGCCAACAAGGAAGACCATGTCTCCATGGCGACGCTCGCGGCGCGCAAGGCCACACAGGTGGTGGACAACACGGCGCGTGTTCTCGCCCTGGAGGCGCTGGCGGCCGCGCAGGCCCTGGATTTCCTCGAGCCCCTGGAACCGGGGCGCGGGGTCGCCGCAGCCCACGCGGCCCTGCGCCGCCAGGTTGCCCGCCTGTCCACCGATCGTCCAATGGCCGAGGAGATCGAAAAAGTGAGGGACATGCTGGAAGACGGCCGCCTGTGCCAGGCCGTCGAGGATGGAGCGGGACCGCTCCTGTAACCGGGAGAAGACAGATGCGCGGAAAGAGGGATATGCCCACAGAGGGCGGACGAAATCGGAAGCACCCGGTGCGTGCTCCAAGAGGCACCACCCTTTCCTGCAAGGGATGGCCCCAGGAGGCCGCCCTGCGCATGCTCATGAACAACTTGGATCCTGACGTCGCCGAAGACCCTGATGCTCTCATCGTCTACGGCGGCACGGGAAAGGCCGCGCGGAACTGGGAGTGCTTCGATGCCCTGGTGAGGGCTCTCCGGACCCTGGAGGGCGACCAGACCCTTCTGGTGCAATCGGGCAAACCCGTGGGGATTCTCCGCACCCACCAGGATGCGCCGCGCGTTCTCATCGCCAACTCCCTGCTCGTGCCGGCCTGGGCCGACTGGTCCAACTTCAACCGCCTCGAAAAGGCGGGTCTCACCATGTTCGGCCAGATGACCGCCGGATCCTGGATCTACATCGGGAGCCAGGGCATCCTCCAGGGAACTTACGAGACTCTGGCCTCCGTGGCCTCCAAGCATTTCGATGGCGGCCTCTCGGGCCGCCTGATCGTGACGGCGGGCCTCGGCGGCATGGGGGGTGCCCAACCGCTCGCCGTCACCATGCACGGAGGGGTCTGCCTGGTGGCCGAGGTCGACCCCCGCCGTCTCCGGCGGCGCCTGGAGACCCGTTACCTTGACCGGGAAGCCGCGAACCTCGAGGAGGCCCTGACCCTGTGTCAAACCGCCTGCCAGGAGAAGCGCGCGCTTTCCGTGGGCCTCTGCTTCAACGCCGCCGATCTGCTTCCCGAGCTGGTCAGGAGGGGCATCACGCCGGACGTGCTGACGGATCAGACCTCGGCCCACGATCCCCTCAATGGCTACGTACCGAACCAGCGGACCCTGGAAGATTCACTGGCCTTGCGGCATGCGGATCCTGAAACCTACCAGCGTGAAGCCCATCGCACCATGGCGGCCCACGTCCGCGCCATGCTTTCGCTCCAAGAAAGGGGCGCCGTGACCTTCGACTATGGAAATAACCTGCGCGCCGGCGGGCGCGCCGGTGGAGAGCGAGACGCTTTCCGTATCCCCGGGTTCGTGGTCGAGTACATCAGGCCCCTCTTTTGCCGCGGCAAGGGACCGTTCCGCTGGGTGGCCCTGTCCGGTGACCCTGGCGATATCGCGGCCACCGACGAGGCCATCCTGGAGGAGTTTCCCGAAGATGCCGCTCTCGCCCGCTGGATTCGCCTGGCCAGGGAAAAGATCTCATTCCAGGGATTGCCATCCAGGATCTGCTGGCTTGGCCAGGGCGAGCGCGCGCGGTTCGGGCGGCGGATCAACCATCTGGTCCGGGAAGGGCGGATCAAGGCACCCATCGTGATCGGTCGGGATCATCTGGACTCCGGCTCCGTGGCCTCGCCCAACCGGGAAACCGAAGGAATGAAGGACGGCTCCGACGCCATTGCCGACTGGCCCATCCTCAATGCCCTCGTGAATACCGCCGCCGGAGCGACCTGGGTTGCGGTGCACCACGGCGGCGGTGTTGGCATCGGGCTGTCCCTTCACGCCGGCATGGTGGTGGTTGCCGACGGCACTCCAGGGGCCGAGGCCCGCCTGGAGCGCGTCTTGACCTGCGATCCCGGCACCGGCATCCTGCGCCACGCGGACGCGGGCTACCAGGAGGCCCGGGCGGCGGCGCGGGCGCACGGCTTCCGCTTGCCCATGGAGGAATCGACACCAGGATGATCACCCTTGACGACGTCCGTCGGGCCTACCTGCCGCAGAAGAAGCATATCCGGCCCACACCCCTTTTCCCTTCCGATGCCCTCCACAGGGCAACCGGATGCCTGGTCTGGCTCAAGGCGGAGAATCTCCAGCGCACCGGATCCTTCAAGATCCGCGGCGCGACCAGCCGCCTGGCTCTGCTGTCCCCCGAGGAGCGTCACCATGGAGTGGTGGCGGCATCGGCCGGGAACCATGCCCAGGGGGTTGCTCTGGCCGCCTCCCTGGAACATGTCTCGGCAACCATTGTCATGCCGCAGGACTCACCGATCATCAAGAGCGAGCAGACCCAGGAAGACAAGGCCGATGTCTTGCTGGTGGAAGGAGGTATCGAGGAGGCCCTGGCCCGGGCCCATCAACTGGAGGCTGAGCGGAAGCTCGTCTTCATTCACCCCTTTGATGATCCCTGGATTCAGGCCGGGCAAGGCTCGGTGGGCCTCGAGATCCTCGCCGATCTCCGCCAGGTCGACACGGTCGTGGTCCCGGTGGGAGGCGGAGGCCTGGTCTCTGGCATCGCGGTGGCCGTGCGGGAGGAAAAACCCGACGTCAAGATCTTCGGGGTCCAGGCGGAAGGCGCTGATCCAGCCCGCCAGTCCCTGCGCGAAGGACGGCTGGTCCGCCTCGCCCGCGCCGTCACCATGGCAGACGGCATCCGCGTGCGGACCGTCGCCCAATCCACGCTGGACGTCATGAAACGTTACCTCGAGGACGTGGTGACCGTGACCGATGAGCAGCTCAGCCGGGCCATGGCCTGGCTGCTCGAGAAGGAGAAACTGGTGGTGGAAGGAGCTGGGGCCGCCGGCGTTGCCGCCCTCCTGGCCGGCCGCCTCCCCCCCGATACCGGAAGCACCGTCATCGTCCTCTCCGGCGGCAACGCGGATACGAATCAGCTGGCGCGGGTCATCGAGCGCGGGCTGGCTGCGGTGGGCCGTTATGTTCTGCTTCGCGTCCGCATCCCGGACCGGCCGGGATACCTGAAGGGAGTTCTGGATGTGGTCGCTGCACGCCGCGCCAACATCCTCGACATCGTTCACTACCGGACGGGATGGCACGTCCCCTTGGGCCAGGTGGCCGTGGAAATGCTCCTGGAGACCCGCCACCCGGAGCATGGGAACCAGATAGCCGCCTCCCTGCGGGAGAAAGGGTTGTCCGCCAGGCTCTGGGACCGCAATGCCTACGGCGAGCGGACCGGCGACGATTGACGGCCGGAGGCGGCCGCTTCTTCAGAGGATCTGGTAGCCGGGCCCGCCTTCGGCAGGAGCTCTCCAGTCGATATTTTGGATGCCATCGCCGTCTGCCGTATCGCACGGATCCACGATGACACAGGTCTTGCAGTGGACGCAGTTGGAATAATTGACCTGGATGAACGGCTGTCCGTCCCGTTGCTCCAGCTCGTAGACCTGGGCTGGACAGAAATGAGTGCACGGGGGCTGGCCATGGGCCGGCAGGCATACGTCCCGGCAGGTTTCCCGGCTCACAATCCTGATATGGCTCGGCTGGTCTTCACGGTGCGTCGTACGGGAGCGATCCACATCGGTCAGCTTGTCCAGGAGGAGCGGATCCTTCCCCGGCCCGGGACGCTTCCTGAACGCCGAAACATGCCTCCAGGCCTGCCAATCCTCCCGGACCCGCGGGCGGCGCCGGCGGCCGCCGCCGAACAGGACATTGATCTGTGACAGGATCAATCCTGGAATCAAGCCGTGGCGGAACGCATGGCGAAAATTCCTTTCCGCCCAGAGTGGCCCCATCGCAGGGTGCCACATGAGCCGGGCCTGATACTGTTTCAGACCCTCTTCCGAGACATCTCCGGCGAGGATGGCACGGAAGGCCTCTTCGGCTGCCAGCATGCCGCTCCGCATGGCAAGGTGGATCCCCTTGAGCTGGCTGACGTTGACGAATCCCGCCGAATCCCCGGTGAGCAGCGCCCCGGGAACATGAAGCCTGGGAATGGAAAAAAACCCGCCCTCGGGAATCACCTTGGCGCCGTAGGAGATGACTTCCCCTCCCTCGATAAAAGACCGGATTCTAGGGTGCGCCTTCCAGCGATTGAACTCCTCGTGGACATCCAGGAGCGGATTGCCATGATCCAACCCGATGACCAGGCCCAGGGTGTAATGGTTGTCGGCTAGTTCGTAGAGAAATCCGCCGCCAAAAGCATAATCGGGTAACGGATACCCCAGGGTATGCACGACCGTTCCGTTTCGAGGTGTCTGCCGCGGAACACGGATCGTCTCCTTGACGCCCAGGGCATAGACCTGGGGATTGCATTCTTTCCGCAGCCCGAACCGGTGAATGACATCCTCTGCCAGGGTGCCCCGCGCCCCCTCGCAGAAAATGGTCACCTTCGCATGAAGATCCATCCCCGGCTGGAAATTTGCCTTGGGCCGGCCCTCGCTGTCGAGGCCTTTGTCTCCGGTTCTCACACCCTGCACTCCGCCCTCTGTGTCGTACAGGACCTCGACCCCGCAGGTCTCCGGGAAGACATAGATGCCGGCTTCTTCCGCCTGCTCGGCCAGCCATTTGACGAGACGCCCCAGAGAGAGGGTCCAGTAATCTCCCCGATGCCGGTTCTGTCGGGGAATCATGAATTCGGGGATGGTGAAGCTTGACCGACGCGTCAACACCGCGAACGAGCTGCCGGCCACCCGCAGCTCCAGCGGCGCGCCTTTCGCCTCGCAATCCGGGATCAGCTCTCGCAGGGTGCCGGCATCGAAGACGGCTCCCGAGATTCCGTGCTGGCCGATCACCTTCGCCTTGTCGATGACGGCAATCTCCAGGTCGAGGGGTTCGCGCGCCGCGGCCTGCTGGTTGTGTGCGTTCACCACCTGCTTCAGGCGGAGCGCGCCCGCCAGGCCGGCCGGCCCACCGCCGACAAAGAGCACATCCAGTGGCAGGGTCTCTCGTTGCATGGCTTCCCGCAGAACCAAGCGGCGCGCTGCACCGCCGCCGCCTTACCGGCAGCGAATCCTACCACAGCCGCTGATCGGTTCCCGGCCAGTGATAAGATGGGGCGGATGGACCTCTATGGTGGGATCGACCTTGGCGGAACCTTTATCAAGGCTGCGGCCGTGGATGCGGCGGGAACCATCCGCGGGCGCGCCAAGGTTCCCACCGCTGTCCGGGAAGGACGCTCACCGGTTCTCCAGCGCATGTCCGCCGCCCTGCGCGAGGCCGCGGAACAGGCCGGCGGTGACCTCATTGCCGCCGGCGTCGGGGTTCCGGGGCTGGTCAGTGATGATGGAATCATCCTGAAGTTTCCCAACTTTCCAGGCTGGGATGGCTTCGACCTACGGGCAGCGGTCAGGGAGAACCTGGGCCTGCCCGTGGCCATCGAAAATGACGCCAACGCGGCGGCCGTGGCCGAGCAGGTGGCAGGATCGGCTGGCGGACGCCCACACTACATTTTCGTAACTCTCGGGACGGGTATCGGTGGGGGGATCATTCTGGACGGTCGCCTGTTCCGGGGAAGGCATGGTAAAGCTGCGGAGCTGGGCCATCTGAAGGTGGTGCCGGGCGGGCGCCTCTGCGGCTGTGGGGCCCGCGGCTGCGTGGAGCAGTACGCCTCGGGCAAGGCCCTGACCCGGGACGCCCGAATGGCGGTGGATGAGGGGCGCCTTCCCCCACCCAACGGGAACACCGCCATCTCCCCGCGCTGGCTGCACCAGCTTGCCGCTTCCGGCCAACCAGAAGCGCTGGCGCTCTACCACTGGGCCGCCCAGCACCTGGGTATCGCCCTGGCCGCTGCGGTCGGCCTCATGGATATCAGCCAGTTCTTCATCGGCGGCGGTGTTGCGGGAGCCTTCGACATCCTGCGGCAACCGCTCCGGGAATCGATCTTGGCCCACGCATTCGGCCTGAGCGCCGATGATCTGGCTCTCAGCGCCGCCACGTGCGGCAGCGACGCGGGAATGATCGGCGCCGCCTACCTGGGACGCCAGGCCCTGGCGGAACATTCACCGTGAGGGAACGGAAGCCAGGAGAGAGCCGTTGCCTCAGCTCTCCGGGTCCGGGAACCGCTCCAGGTACTCTATGTGTTCCACCGAGGACTCCACGACAAACACCTTCAGGTTGTTGCCCACGGGATCAGCGGGGACCAGGTAGAATCCTTTCCCGGCCGTCTGCTGGCCGAGGACATAACCCCAGATCTTTTCTCCATCGCGGAAACGGATGACGGCCCGCCGTCCGGGCTCTTCTTTTCCGTCATCCGGGCCGAAACGGTAGACCCGCAGCGCTCTTCCCGGAGGCCGGCCCCAGGTGCGCACGAAGAAGAGCGCCTTCATTTCCTCCACTCCGATGCGCCGCGAGCTGGCCACCGGGCCCTCCGGGCTGAAGAGATGAAAGGGATCCCGTCCCGAGATGAAGTCTCCCGAGTACCCCTTGACAATCTCACCATCCTTGAAGTGTGCGACGAGCTTTTCTCTCACCGGAGGGTCACTCCTGAACCAGCGATAGGGCCTGACCCTGAATATAAAGACTCTGCGTGCCCAGGCAACTCACCGTGGTAAACTGGGCGGCCCGATCCGTTCAGGAGAGACCCATGGCGGCGAAACACCAGCAACACGGGCCAGAGACCATCCACCGTGTCGCCGTGGGCGTCATGGGCTCGGCCGGCGGGGACCTGGCCAGCGCGGTCCTGGAGAAAGTGTACCGCCTCGGCCAGGAAATCGCGCGCCGTGGCTATGTCCTGGTCACGGGCGCCTGTCCGGGATTGCCCCACGAGGCCGTCCGCGGGGCGAGAGCGCAAGGAGGCATGGTGGTGGGCATTTCCCCAGCCTTGAACTTCGGCGAGCACATGCTCAAGTACCGGTCTCCCTGCCGCGGCTATGACACGATCATTTACACCGGATCCGGGCTCATGGGCCGCGAGATCGAGAACATCCGCACATGCGACATGGTCATTCTCGTGGGCGGCCGTTCCGGCACGCTCGGCGAGTTCGCCATCGCCTACGACGAGGCCAAGGTCATCGGAGCCCTGACGGGCACCGGCGGCATCACCGACAAGCTTCAGGACATCATCTCTTTCATCAACAAAGACACCGGCGCCCGCGTGGTCCACGCCGATGACCCCGTTGAACTTCTGGCGCAGCTGACCGAAATCTACAACAAAGAGCTCCTTCCCTACTACAAGACGGTCCTCGCCAATTCGGATCCTGACGGCGTCCTCGAAAGCTAGGCGCACATGTCCGATACGGCCCTCATTCTGCTGCTGCTGGCAGCGGCCCTCGTTCTCTTCTCGACCGAGATCGTGCGGCTCGACGTGGTCGGACTGGGGCTCATGGTGGCGGTGGCGGCTCTAGGCATTGTTCCACCCAGGGTCGCCTTCGCGGGCTTCTCCAACGCCGCCCTCCTGACAGTCGCCGCGATGTTTGTCCTCTCCGCCGGGCTGACACGCACGGGAGCGGTTGCCTTCATGGCGGATCGCATCATTCATTTTTCCCGAGGCGGGCAGAAACGGCTGCTGTTGCTCCTGATGCTTACTGCGGTGCTCATCTCAGCCTTCATCACCAACACCACGGTGGTCGTTATCTTCATCCCGGTCGTCATCGCCGTCGCACAGGAATTCGGCACCAGTCCCTCCCGGCTCCTCCTGCCGCTCTCCTATGCCTCCATCCTCGGGGGAAGCTGCACCCTGATCGGCACCTCGACCAATCTCTTGGTCTCCGACCTGGCCCGCCAGGAAGGATTTCCCCCCATCGGCATGTTCGAGCTTGCGCCCATGGGGCTGGTCTTCGTTCTTCTGGGCGTCGCATACTTCATGACCGTGGGCCACAGGCTCCTACCCGAAAGGCGCCCGGTCTCAGCGTCGTTGCCGGGCACATCACGACGCGAATACCTGACCGAGGTCCAGGTCAGTCGAGGCTCCTCGCTGGTGGGCCGCACCCTGGAGGGGTTCAACCTGGTCCAGCGCGGCAAGCTGGTCGTGCTCCAGGTCGTGCGCGGCGAGCAGATTCTCTGGCCCCCACTGGACAAGGTCATCATCCAGGAAGGCGACGTCCTGATGGTCCGGGGACACGTGGAGACCTTGGTTTCTATTCAAGACCAAGACATGCTCGAGATCCTGCCTGAACTGGCCCGCGGACACTTGCGATTCGACCCCAAGGCGGCGGCGCTGGCGGAGGTGGTGATCCTCCCAAACTCACCTCTCACAGGCGCCCGCGTGGGGGATGCTCGGTTCCGGCGCCTGTATGGCGTCACGGTGATGGCCCTCCAGCGGCGGGGCACTCACTTTCGCGACAAGGTCACCCAGATGGACCTGCGTCCCGGCGATGTTCTCCTGGTGTACGGCGAGGAGAGCGCCATCGACAACCTCAAGGCCGTCGAGGAGTTCATCGTCCTGGAAGGGCCTCGACCTGTTGTCCCACCGCGCTCCCGATCCATCTGGGCCCTGGGGATCATGGGCGGCGTGGTCCTCCTGGCCACCCTGGGCGCGACCAGCATTCTCATGGCGTCCATGGCCGGCGCCCTGGCGTTGGTGGCTTCCGGGTGTCTGCACCCCAAGGACGCCTACAGCGCCATCGATTTCAAGGTTCTCGTCCTCATTGCCGGCGCTCTCGCACTGGGCGCCGCCATCGAACAGACGGGAACAGCGCATCTCATTGCCGAGGCCGTCTTCGAGGTCACGGGGCACCACGGTCCGGTCGTGGTCCTGGCCGCTCTCTACCTCATGACCATGCTCACGACGGAAATGCTTTCCAACACCGCGGCGGCCGTCATTCTCTTCCCCATTGCCGTGTCGGCGGCGGAGGCTCTGGCTGTCAGCCCGCGACCCTTCATCATGGCGGTGACCTTTGCTGCCTCCGCCTCGTTCTCCACTCCCATCGGGTATCAGACCAACACGCTGGTCTATGGAGCTGGCGGCTACCGTTTCGCCGATTTCCTCAAGGTGGGAATTCCACTGAACCTGATGCTCTGGATCGCGGCGGTTGTGGGTATCCCGAGGATCTGGCGATTTTGACCCGGGTCGCTGGCATGGCCCCATGGCAGACGGTCCGCACGCCAGCCGGGAAGAGCTCACCAGGGCGACAGAGGCGCGGCCTTGCACGGACAAGAAGACCGGCCGATGGCAAACCCGGCGCGGCAGGAGTCGCCCGGGCGGCGGGCCGGGACAGGGGGGCGGCTGAAGGATCTGCTGCAAGGGGTGGTGGACGGCAAGGGACTCGAACCCTCGACCCCCACGTTGCGAACGTGGTGCTCTCCCAGCTGAGCTAGCCGCCCGGAAGACCGCGGACTCTATCATGGGCCCGGTGCCTGTTCCAGACGGTATCGGGCGCACCTACCTTCCGGGTCTCGAAGGGCGCAGGCGGTTTCTCAACCACGCGACCGCGACCTGGACCAGGATGGCCCGCAGGCTCGATCGGAGCCCAGCCGCCAAAGTTCCGGAGGCTCCTGACCGGCGCCTTCTCCGCCCGCCGCGCCGGCGGCGGATCAGGGCCATACCGGTCCCTGCCAAGGCGGCGCCGATCACCCCCGAAGACCGCCTCAGGAGGACTCGCCAGGCAAGAAAACCGTTCCCTCGGTGGCGGATGGCTCCCAGGTTTCGCGCGGCGGCCCGGCGGGCCCGGTGAAGCCTTTCTCTCAGGATTCTTCTTTCAGCCCCAATCCCGGCAGGATCTCTTCCTCTAGCCACCGTCTAGATTCCTCCAGTTCTTGCCGGGTCTCCGGAAGGTAGGTCGCCTTCGCAATCCGGCGCCCCAGGAACAGGAGGCCGCACCCCCCCGCGAGCATCAGTCCGCTGCCTACCAGCAGGAATCCGAGGATCCGGCTTCCCGTCACGCGCGCGGCCCACAGAGCCAAGCCCACGGCGGCGACCATCAGTCCACTCTGCAGCACCAGCCAGGCGATGGCGCAGGCCGCCAGGCCGTGGCGCGCACTTCTCAGATGGTCCAGGATCTCGCGGCGCGCCAGGCTCAGGTGGCACCCAGCCACGGAAGCGAGATCGGAGAGCAGTCTCCTTCCTAGCCGAATGAACCCGGCCTCCTGGTTTTTCCCTTGTCCACCCATGCTCCGCTCGCAGATGGCCCGCGGGCAGCCTGTACGCGCCCCGTTCTGACCGGCGGAGGAACCACCCCAGAAAGGAAACCGGCCTCTTCCTGGCCTGATGTCCGGTGAGCCCACCGCTCTGCCGGACGGTCCGGATTCTACCCTGGCATTCTAACACGCCGGATCTCCCGAGGCCGGCTCTGTAGACGCCAGAAATTCGAGCCCCACCCGGTTGAATTCCTCCGGCATTTCCATGCAGCTCAGATGGGAAGCATGGGGGCCCTCGAAGAGGTGGAAGCGTGCACCAGGAATGCGCCTGGCCACCGCACGCCCGTACCGCGGGGGAACCTGAATGTCCTGCTCACCGGAGGTGATCAGGGTCGGCGCCGAGATACCGGGGAGACGATCGAGAGCATCGTGGGTCCGGTCGGCATGAAGGTGGCCCAGGAGGCCTTCCCGCGTCGGTGGCCAGGAGCTCTGCAGAAAGGCCCGCTCCAGAGCCTTGACCTCCTCCGGATTCTCCTGGAGGAAAACCGGCGAAAGAATCCACATGAGCGCTGTACGGATGAAGGCTTCTTGATCATTGGCTCGCCTGATGGGCTCCTCCAGCGTCTCGATCATCCTCCGGAACCAGGCATCCGTTCTTCCCCACGTGCCATGAAGCTGCAGGGAACGCACCTGGTCCGGATGAGCAAGGGCCAGCTCCTGGGCCACGGTGGAACCCAGGGAAAGACCGGAAACATGCGCCGGCCCGGCTCCCAGATACCGGAGCAGCGCGGCGGCATCTTCGGCCATGATGCCCATGGTACAGGTGTGGGGGGGCGCCACGGTCCGGGAGCGCCCGACCCCGCGTGCATCGTAGACAATCACCCGGTAGTGGTCGGCGAAAGCAGGCACCTGGGCCGACCAGAAGGTGTGATCTGCACCGGTCCCCATGAGCAGGAGCAGGGGCGTTCCCTGGCCGCGTTCCTCGTAAAAAATCCGCACACCCGTTGTCAGATCGGCCAGTGGCACGCCCGGCTCTTTCTGTGGAGACCCTTGAAGGTCGAACAGGGGCAGGATAGCCGCAAACCGGGTGTCTGGAAAAGAGGCATCTGGTGCGCTCCCTCTTGTACCACGGGCCCTCTCCTGGCTACAATCCCGTTCTCTTTTCTGGAGATTCCAGGAGGCCCGTTGCCCGAGCTCACCAGCCTGGCTCCCTTCGCCGTGACCTCATCCAGCTCCAGGGGGCGGCGCGTCCCGGAGCCGGAGCATAGCTTCCGTTCCCCTCTTCAGAGGGACCGGGATCGCATCGTCCACTCGCGGGCTTTCCGGCGTCTGGAGTACAAGACGCAGGTCTTCGTGAACCATGAAGGCGACCACTACCGAACCCGCCTCACCCATAGCCTGGAGGTTTCCCTCATCGGCCGTACGGTGTGCCGGGAGCTGGGGCTGAACACGGATTTGGTGGAGTGCCTGGCCCTCTCCCACGACCTCGGCCACACTCCGTTCGGGCACCTGGGAGAAGATGTTCTCGACGAGCTCATGCAGGACAACCACGGCTTCAGCCACAATCGCCAGTCCCTGCGCATCGTGGAAGTCCTGGAGAATCGGTATCCTGCCTTCCCCGGTCTCAATCTGACGTGGGAGGTCCGGGAGGGGATTGCCAAGCATTCTGGAGAGATCGATCCGGACCGGGACCCGGATCTCGCCGAGTACGAGCCGCGGCTCAAGCCGCCCCTGGAAGCCCAGATGGTCGATATGGTGGACGAGATCGCGTACAACCACCACGATCTGGACGACGGTCTCGAATCGCGCCTTCTGGGCCAGAAGGCCCTCCAGGCGAGCGTTCCCCTCTTCGCACACCACTGGCGAAAAGCCCGGGAGCGGTTCCCGGGGGCCAACCCTTTCCAGCTCCAGGCCATGACCTTGAGAGGCCTCATCAACGACCTGGTCACCGACCTGATCGAGTCCAGCCGCCGGCGTGTCACGGAAGCCGGTCTCTCGGATCTCGACTCGGTCCGAAATCACCCGGAAAACTTGATCTCCCTGTCCCCCGAGATGGCGGCGCGCAACCGGTCGCTGAAACAGTACCTCAATCAAGCCCTCTACCATCACCCTCGTCTCGAAGCCACCCGGGACAGCTACCGGCGGGTCCTGACCGGTCTCTTCACCGCCTACCTGGACGATCCCACGAGACTCCCGGAGGATCACCGACGCCGGGCGGACTCGGAATCCCTGAAACGGGTCATCTGCGATTATGTGGCGGGAATGACCGACCGGTACGCTCTTGACGAGTACCAGCGCCTCTGCGGCGGCGAGCCGCCCGCCCATCCCTGAGACCAGGTCAGTCCGGCAAGACAGGGGGCGTCAAGCTGACCGGAACGGCCTCCCCATCCAGGGAGCGAAGGAAGGCGAGCAAATCAGCCTCCTCTTGGGCGTTCAGGTGCAGTGGGACAATGCGGCGATCCAGCCAGGGGTTCGGTTCGCCGCCCCGATCGTACCATTCCAGCACGTCCCCCAGCGTGGCCAGAGAACCGTCGTGCATAAAAGGGGCGGTGTGCTGGACATCTCTCAGGGCCGGCGTCTTGAACGCGCCGCGGTCCTTCTCCTCCCCGGTGACCGCAAAGCGGCCCAGGTCCGGGTCGGGCCGATCCATGCCGACACCGAGGTTGTGAAAGTCTGAATCGGAAAGATTGAACCCCGCATGGCACTTGGAGCAGTTCGCCTTGCCCATGAAAAGATCGAGGCCGCGCCGGGCCTCCGCCGTGAGGGCAGCCGTTTCACCCCGATTGAAGCGGTCCCAGGCCGAATTTCCGGACAGAACGGTCCGCTCGAACGAGGCGATGGCCCGGGCCACATCGTCCTGATGTACCGGACGTCCGAAAATCTCCTGAAACTGGCGGGCATATCCTGCAATTCCGGACAGCTCAGCGACCATGGCCTCGTGGGTGTTCCCCATCTCGATAGGGTTCACAATGGGACCCAAAGCCTGTTCCTCGAGGCTCCCGGCCCGGCCATCCCAGAATTGGAGATAGCTGTAGGTGGCGTTGATCACCGTAGGGGCATTGCGAGAGCCGATCTGGCCGCCGATCCCCGCCGAGGTGGGGTGTCCATCTGTGAAGTAGGCGGCGGGGTCGTGGCAGGTGGCGCAAGAGACCGTCCCGTCCGCGCTCAGGCGCCGGTCGAAGTAAAGTTGCATCCCCAGGGAGACCTTTGCGGGAGTGATCGGATTGTCTGCCGGAATCCGGCGATCCTCCTCGTATCCCGGAGGCAGGTTCCGGAGCCGGAGTCCTGCCGGTTCCAGGACCGCTGTCGAGGGTGGCAGGGTCCTCTCCTCCGGAGAGGAACATTCCGTGAGGCCCAGGGCCGCCAGGACCCCCATTACGATCCCTCTGCGCATCGACGCCCCGCATGTCCCTGACATGAGCCTTCTCCTCCCTGGTCCCAGTGCCGCCTTATATCACTTCCGACTCGCTGGATTCAAAGCGCCGGCGCCTCCATCCGGCACGCCGGAGCTCTGGAAAAGCCGGTGATAGGATCCGGGGAGTGACTCACGGGCCCCATCCAACGGCTGACGCCAACCTCCTCGAGGATATCCGGAGAAGGGCCCGCCAGGAAGGCCTCTCTGGACCGGCGGTGGTGTCCGCCCGGCCGGCGCCCGGTGCCGCAGAAGCGCTGGGGAAATGGCTGGAAGCCGGCCATCACGGGGAGATGCAGTACATGGCCCGTCTGGGAACCGGCCGTGCGGAGCCGCGGAACTGGGCTCCATGGGCCCGGAGCCTGGCCCTTTTCGCGGACGCGTACGACTCCGGCAAACCATGCCCACTGGATCCATCCCGTGGCGCCATCAGCCGTTATGCGCGGGGCGCCGACTACCATGAGGTTCTCAAGAGCAAACTCTCGCGATTATGCGCCTCTCTTCAGGATCATGGGCACAGGGCGCGGCCCTTCGTGGACAGCAGTCCTCTGATGGAAAAAGCGCTGGCCGCGGCGGGAGGCCTGGGATGGATAGGGAAGAACGGGAACCTCCTGCAGGAGCGGGGCTCTTTCTTCTTCATCGGCGGCGTGGCCACCGACGCCGTCTGGGCGCCCACGCCGCCGGTGGAGGATCAGTGCGGAACCTGCGACCTCTGCCGGACATCCTGTCCCACAGGCGCCATCGTCTCGCCCGGCATGATCGACGCCCGCCTCTGTATTTCCTACCTCACCATCGAGCTCAAGGCGGATATTCCGGTTCCCCTGCGTCCCCTGCTCGGCAACCGTGTCTTCGGCTGCGACGACTGCCAGGATGTCTGTCCCTGGAACCGCCCCGCGTCTCATCCGCCCGATCCGGCTTACCGAACCCGCCCGGCCCACGATGGACCCTCTCTCCTGGAACTCGCCTGCCTGAGTGAGGAGGAGTTCCGGTCCCGCTTCCGGCACACTGCGGTCCGGAGAGCCCGGTGGGTGGGACTGCTGCGCAACGTGATGGTGGCTCTGGGAAACTGGGGCTCTCCGGAGGCCATCCCCACGCTCCGGCGCCGCCTCGAGCATCCGGCACCGATGGTGAGACGGCATGCTGCCTGGGCCCTGGGACGAATCCGCGAGCCCGCCGCCAAGGCGGCACTCGAGGCCCGGCAGCAGGCGGAGTCAGACGCCAGCGTCGCCCGGGCCCTGGCAGCAGCCCTACAAGACGGCGCGCCACCCCCAGGTGAGACGACCGCGCCCCGATGGAAGGCCTAAACCGAGAAGGAATGCCCGCAGCCGCACGTGCCGCTGGCGTTGGGATTCTTCACCACGAAGCCGGCGCCCCGCAGGTCCTCCACGAAATCGACCGTCGAGCCCTTGAGATACATGGCGCTCTGGAGATCCACGAGCACATCGATGCTGCCGCTCTCCACCCGTATGTCTCCATCTTTTTCTTGGTCAAACGTGAAGCCATACTGGAACCCCGAGCAGCCTCCTCCCTCAATGTAGACCCGGAACAGTTTTCCCTTGTACTCGTCCCGGGCGGTCGAAAACTGGTTGATCTTCGCCACGGCTTTCTCGGAGAGGTGCACGAGCGCTTCCACCGTACCCGCGCTCTCCGCCGCCGTTTCTTTTTCGCTCATCGTTTCACCATGAGGAGAATATAACAGGTCTCTCCCCGGCCCGCCATGCACCTGAAGAGACAGCCGACCGGGCCTCCTCCTGCATGGCGGGAATTCACCGGCGGCCGGCCGGGGCGTGGTCGGGCCTGACGAACAGGTCCACGGGAACCTGGAACGAACGAAACTCCCTTCTCTCGCCATCCTGCAGGTGAAGACGGGTCAACCGGATGGTGGTCATTCCCGTGGTCCATCCCACGAAGACCAGGCGCGCCAAGGTGCCTATGCCATCCACCGTGCCGGTTCCCGGCGGCCGGGCCCCCATGATGGTCTGCTGGCCCGCCCCCGGACGGAGGCCCTGGAAGGCGATCTCGACCGGAGGGTCTCCGGCAAGAAACGGGGTCTGCTCCACGCGGACCAGCCGCGCCACGCGGGGATTGAACGCCAGCCCGAAATGAAACGCGGCCAGGTCGCAGACACCCTTGACACGGACAGGAATTTGTATGGTGTGGCCCACCTTCACGAACATCTTGTTCGTGCCCACCTGGACCCGGATGGGGCCGAGTCGTTCCGGATGGAGGCACGCTTCAGGCCGCCGTTTTTCCGGGGAGGACGGCGCACTCACTCCACCGGCCCCGCCCTCCTTCGGGGCCGGAGCCGTCTGGACAGACCCGGGGCCGGAGACCGCCCCCCTCGGCCAGGGAGCTGGAAAAAGGAGGAGAAACAGGGTGAGGATGGTCGGGACCGGACGAGGCATCAACCCTTATTCTAGCTCATGCGGGGCGAACCGTTCCCCCCGGGCCCCGGAGCGGCCCATCAGGAGGCTCCCGGGAGCCCTTGACCCCCCGGGCCGGATGGTGTATAAGGATGCAGGTCAGTTTGTCTTGTGAAGCAGAAAAAAGGGGGGCAGGGACATTGAAAGTGCGACCGGCGTTTTCAGAGGAAAAGGCAGAGGGGCGCCGCCCCTACACGAAGCCATCGCTGGCCGCGGTGAGCGAGCGGGAGCTTCTCGAAGCCGTGGGACCCGCCCAAGGGTATAACCCACCTGGACGGAACTCCATGATCATCGACAGCGAATGGAAAGGCTCGATCTAGAGGGGCAACCCCTCCAAGAGAGCATTCCTTTTTACCTCGCCCGACAGGGGTCAGTTCTTCACTCTCGCCAGCAAGGGAAGGGTTTTTCTGCCGTCAGGGCGTCCCGTTCCGGTAGAACGAGTCGGTGAATCTGTTCCCCCAGTGGCTCTCCTCGACCGTCCACTCCATCTCACGGGGTCCAGAGACCTCACCGGAGAGTCCATCCGCTGGCAAGAGGCTCCAGCGGGAGACGAGGTCGACGCCATTCAGCGTGATGAAATCGAGCGCCCGGGCGAGCCGCATGGGCGGGTCGGCCGCGTCGGAATGGACAGCCTTGAAAAGGACGCCCTGCAGGCGCCCGTCGGCACCACTTAGCAGAAAGACGTAGCGCCGCGTCTCCGGCGCACCAGGGGGATGGGATTCCACGGCCAAGCGCTTCAGCAAGGGTCTGCCCCGCCTGGCAGGAAGCTCGGACATTTCTGCGACCCGGACGCCAGGATCAGCAAGGCTGAACGGCGCCCGGTAGAGAAAATTCAGAATGGAAAGCTCCCGGCGCGCGGCGCGGGAGGCTGTCTGATCACGACGCACGGAATCGCCGATCCGCATCCAGCCCTCCCCGCCAACGAGACCGAATTCCCGGACTTCATCGCCCAGGTGATCCAGGAGATAGCGGGTGGGTGGAGCCGCTTCGAACCGGTGCAGCTGGCGCACAACATCGATGAGCTCGCCGCTCGAGTCATAGGTGTCGACCCGCACGGAATATTCCAGATCGTCCAGATCGAGGAAATGCCGCAGACCCCCGTGCGCATTCATCAGGTCGATGGCCATCCGGCCCCCCTCCCCCTGGATCTCCAGGGGGGCGAGGTCCACCGCACCTCCGCCGCATCCCGCCCAGAGACAGGAGGATAGGACCACAAGAGAGATTGGAAACCGCGCGCGTTTCACCGTTCTTGGTTCTCCCATGACGGCTGATTCAGGGGGTGGGTCCATCCGGACGGGGCGAATCGATGGGAGCGGTTTTCCTGGCAGCATCCTCGGGAAAAAGGTAGATCATTTCTCCTGGGGCGGCGAGGTCGAGATCCTCACGCGCCAGTTTTTCAATGGCGTACGGCTCATCTCGCAGCCCTTTCACTTGGCCCTCCAGCGCCTTGTTCTCCAGTCGCAGGCGGTTCACCTCGCCTTGCACTTTTCTCAAGTCATTCCGGAGGACCAGGAGCGCTGGGTAGCCGTCATCCGCCACCAGGAATCGAAGGGCCAGCAGAAGAGCCAGGGCGAGCACGGCCGCGGCGAGCACACGTGCTCCCAGGGGGATCCGGCCAGCCACACGCCATCCAATCACCGTCCGCTCGCGCACAGAGGCGTTCCCTTTCCGGCGGTTAAGGAATCAGTCCGGCGGCCCAATCAATCAACTGGTCCACCGTCGCCAGATCCTCCGCTTCCGCGTAGATGCGCACCAGAGGCTCGGTGCCTGACAGACGCACCAGCACCCAGCAGCCATCCTGGCATATCCACTTGGTCCCATCCATTCTTACCGTGTCCACGACGGCTCTCCCTGCCAGTCTCTGAACCGGCCTTGCGAGCCGTGCTTCGAGATCGGCCCGCCTGTCCGCAGAAAAGTGGTGATCCACCCGGCGGCTCACCAGAGGGCCCACCTCCCGAAAAAGATCATCGACCAGCGAGCCGATACTTTTCTCCTGCGCCGCAACCATCTCCACAACCAGGAGGGCGGCGAGAATCCCGTCTTTCTCGGGCACATGCCCCTTCACGGACAGTCCGGCGCTCTCTTCGCCTCCCATGAAGATGCGGCCCGTTGAAAGGAGGGGGTTCAAGTACTTGAAACCGACAGGAGTCTCGTGAACCTCGAAACCACCGCGGGCGGCCACTCGGTCCATGAGGTGTGTGGTGGCGACGGTCCGCCCCACGCCTTCGTTCCAGCCCCGACTGCTTGCCAGATGCCGGGTCAGCAGGGCAAGAATCAGGTTCGGCGTGATTTCCTCGCCGCCTCGATCCACAATCCCGAAACGGTCCCCGTCACCGTCGGTGGCGAGCCCTAGGTCCAGAACCTCCCTGCGAACCATCTCCCTCAGGACAGCCAGATTCTTCCCGGAGCAATCAGGCGATCCCCCTCCGAAGAGGGGATCCCGGCGATTGTTGACCCGGACCACCGTGATCCCCCGCTCTTCCAGGTAACGATCCAGCCATCCCCGGGCGGCGCCGAACCTCGAGTCGACGGCAACCTTCAGGCCGGACACCCGCAAGATCTCCGATTTCACCAGATGGTCAAGCCGTCGGAAGTATTCTGGCAACGGGTTCAGCGGGCGGGGCCGTGCGGAGCCCGGCTCCGCCGGCTCGTCGGAAGCCCCGTCCACGCAGGACTCCACCAACCGGGTGATGGCCGGCGGCGCCGGCGCACCATCCGCCGTGGAAAACTTCAGCCCATTGTACTCAGGAGGGTTATGCGACGCCGTGATGTTGATAGCACCTGCCAGACCGTGATGCTGTACCGCGAAAGCCAGAGCCGGAGTGGGGATACAGCCCGTTGCCAAATGAACCGGCACTCCCTCCGAGAGCAGGACCCGGCCCGTTTCCGCCGCAAACTCGTCCGAGAGAAACCGGGTATCGTATCCAACCGCCAGGCCCTTTTCGGCCGCCCCGGCGCTTTCCTTCGCCACCTGGGCAATGGCGCGTACCACACGGCGTACGTTCGCAAAAGTGAATTCGTCACTGATAACGGCGCGCCAGCCGGATGTCCCGAAACGGATCACTCTTTCCCACCCAAATGCATCTCACTCTAACACAAAGACTTGAATGACACCTTGCGAGCAGCTCCCTCCTTGACACGGGAAATTCGGCTTCCCTATAATTGCCCTGCTCCGTTGACGCGGATGCTGAAGGGGAGGAGCCTTGCACCAACCATCAGACCAACCCGCCAACGCAATCATCGTGCTCACCACCGTGGGCTCGGAGGATCAAGCCACCAGTATCGCGGAAACATTGATCGAGACCCACCTGGCCGCATGTGTGAACATTCAACCGGCGGTCCGCTCCATCTATCGATGGAAGGGAAAGATCTGGGACGATGAAGAGTTCATGCTCGTGATCAAGACGACCCGTGCCGCCTTCCCGGCCGCGCGTGACACCATCAAGACATTGCACTCCTATGAACTCCCTGAAATTCTTGCGCTGTCTATCGTAGACGGAGACCTCGGCGCCCTGGAATGGCTCTGCCAGTCGGTCCGCCCCCAGCAGACGACTGCCAGCGCCCGGGCTCAGGACGACTAGGACTCTCCCCCAGAGACCCTGCATGCCTGCCAGCCCAGACCCCTCCACCGCACCTCGAAAATCCAGCTCGCGGCTGGCCCTTCTCGCTCAGTTCGTCCTGATTCCCGTCGTCATTGTCGCCATCGGACTGTCGGTCTTTCTCCTCTTCGGGCTCGTGGCGCGGGAGGCCGAATCACCCCGGGCCTACCTCCGGGAAATCCGCTCGGGAAGCGCCAACCGCCGCTGGCAGGCGGCTTTCGAGTTCTCACGCAGCCTCCGGCGGTCGCGTGCCCGGCCGGACCCCGGCCTGGTGCAGGATGTCGTCCAGACGCTGGAATGGGCCAAGAACGACGATCCCAAGGTCCAACGCTACCTGACCCGGGCCCTGGGGTACCTGGGTGATCCTGCGGCCGTGCCGGCCTTGATCGGGGCGCTGGACAATCCAGACGCTGATACACGGCTCTGGGCGGCCGAAGCTCTCGGCTCCATCGGGGATTCCCGCGCTCGCGACGCACTCTCGCGCCAACTCACCTCCGACGATGCAGGTCTTCGCAAGCAGGTGATTCACTCCTTGGGAGCCCTGGGAGATGCCCGCGCAGCCGACCCCATCTTCCCCTTTCTCCGGGACCCCGTTGCGGATGTACGGTGGAATGCCGCCCTGGCCCTGGCCCGTCTTGGCGACCGCAGAGGCACCCCGGTCCTCCTGGAGATGCTCAATCGCAGCCAGCTTGCCGAGGTTCCAGGAATCCGACCGCTTCAGGAGGAAAGGGCCATCATGGCCGCCCTCATCGCTCTCAGCGAACTGGGCATCCAGGAGGCGCGCCCCCTGATTTCTCAGTTGAGCCGGCAGGATGAAAGCCTGCGCATCCGGCAAGCCGCCACACAGGCCCTGGAGAAACTCGAGCAGGAGCACACCGATCCCTCCTGATTCCGGCGTCCATCAGACCGCGGCGGCCAGGGCTCGATCCACATCTTCCAGGAGATCGTCGATGTCCTCGATTCCCACGGAGATTCGAACCAGTCCATCAGTCAAGCCCATCTTCTCGCGCTGGGAAGGGGGAACCGCAGCGTGGGTCATGGTCGCCGGGTGGCAGGCGAGGCTCTCCACGCCTCCAAGACTTTCAGCCAAGGCGTGCACGCGGACCGCGTTGAGAAACGCGCGAGCCGCCCGCAGAGAGCCGAGATCGAACGATATCATGGAGCCGAAGCCATCCATCTGGCGGCAGGCAACCGCATGGCCCGGATGATCGGGTAGCCCCGGATAATAGGTCCGTTTCACACCCGGATGCGCGGCAATATGAGCCGCGAGCTTCCGGCCGTTGGCATCATGGCGCTCCATCCTCAGCGCCAGAGTCTTCACACCCCTCAAGACAAGGAAGGAGTCGAAGGGGCCAAGAATCGCGCCCGCAGAATTCTGGGTGAAGGAAAGGCTCTCGGCATGTTCGGGCCGGGTCACGATCACAGCTCCACCGATGGAGTCGGAGTGTCCATTGATGAACTTCGTCGTCGAGTGCACGACCATGTCTATTCCATGCGCCAGTGGTCTCTGCAGAAACGGCGACATGAACGTATTGTCGCAAACGGAGATGAGGCCGTGCTCTCGTGTGACAGCCGCGATGGCCGCCAGATCGGTGATGCCCATCATGGGGTTGGTGGGTGTTTCCACATAGATGAGCCGCGTTTCCTCCCGGACCGCCTCCTCCACCCGCTCGATGCGCGTGGTATCCACAAAGCTGAACTGCAGTCCGAACCGCTCGAGAATATTCACGAACAGACGATGCGTGCCTCCGTAAAGATTCTCCGAGGTGATCACATGATCTCCAGACTTCAACAGCATCATCACCGCCGTGATGGCCGCCATCCCCGAAGCAAACGCATAGGCAGATCGCCCCCCCTCCAGGACGGCGAGGTTGCGCTCCAGGGCCCGCCGCGTGGGATTGATCGATCGTGCATAGTCGTAACCCTTATCCCGGCCCAATTCCTCCAAGGCATAGGTGGATGTTTGATAAATAGGAACCGCCACCGCTCCGGTGGTTGGATCCGGTTCCTGTCCTGCATGCACGGCATCGGTGGCAAATCCCACGGCCTCCCCCTCTCAGTGTCTCTGTTCGACGGGCCCGGTGGGGCCCACCGTGACCGCCTGGCTCTCCGCAAGGATTGGCGAGGAAAGCGCCTCCGAATCCCCTGCCGGGCCCCGCGAAAGATACCGTTCCATCCCATCGGGAAAAACGGTCACCACTCTCCCCTGACCCTCCATCGCCACAGCGACTCTCTGGGCCGCGACGGCATTGGCGCCGGAGGAGCCCCCCACCAGCAACCCCTCTCGCCGCGCCAGGTGGCGCACCATGTCATACGATTCCTTGTCCTGGATGGTCACCACCGCATCCATCAAGGACCGCTCAAGGACCTCCGGCCAGAAGGAATTCCCGATCCCTTCCACACGGTGGCAGCCGGGCAGTCCGCCGGCAAAAATTGATCCTTCCGGCTCAACCAGAATGGCCTTGGCTTGAGGATTCCGCTCCTTCACGTAACGCGCCACACCGGTGAACGTCCCACCTGAACCACCCCCCACGACGACCGCATCGATCCGGCCATCCATCTGGCGCCAAGCTTCCGCTCCCGTGGTCCGGTAGTGTCCCTCCGGGTTGGCCGGATTCTCGAACTGCTGGGGCATGAAGACGTCATCCCGTTCGGCCGCCAGAGACCGGGCCCGGGCAATGGCGCCCGCCATCCTCTCCTCGCGGCGGGTGAAAACGATGTCTGCGCCCAGAGCCTCCATCAAGAGAATCTTCTCCCTGCTGACGCCGGCCGGCATGACCAGAATGACCTGGTAGCCCAGAGCGGCGCCCACCATGGCCAACCCGATTCCCGTGTTGCCTGCGGTCGGCTCGATGATCGTCGTTCCCGGCCGCAGGAGCCCAGCCGCCTCGGCCGCGCGGATCATGTGCAGGGCCGGGCGATCCTTGACGCTTCCCCCAGGGTTCTGGAACTCGAGCTTCGCATAGACCTGCCCGCCCCCCGGGCTGTCCAAGCTCTTCACATGAAGAACCGAGGTCTCGCCGATCAGATCCAGGACTGACTCATACGGCCTGTCGTGCACGGGAAGCCTCGAGAAGAGTGAACGGCGAAGAATCTTAGCTCCGGCTGATCAGGGGTGTCAAACAGTAACGCGCGGGTTAGCGATCCAGATAACCGAGGCTGCGAAGCAGCCTCGACCGTTCCTCGTCGACCCGAAAATGCATCCAGTCTCGGGGCGCCGGCATGGCAGCTTTCCAGGCGGAGAGCTTGTGGCGCAACTCCGTCTCGATGGCGAGCTGCTGGTCCATCAGGTTGTGAAGTTCGAATGGATCTCTGTTCACGTCGAAGAGAGCCGCAGGCATACCCGCATCCTCGATGTACTTGAAAGGTCCAGCCATGATGGCGAAGCCGTCCCCCGCCCGCCAGTTGCGGACACCCAAGGGCCGCTCCTTGTACAGGTAACGCATGCGCTGAGCCACGAGGAACTCCCGGTGCCGTCTCTTGCCGGCCACGGCGGCCAGCGATACACCGACATACTCTGCTGGTCTCTCCATGCCTGCCGCCTCCAGCACCGTCGGCGCGATATCCAGAAGGGTGACCGGTGCAGCAACCCGCTTCCCCGCCATCTCATCCTCCGGCCACCGGACCATCAACGGGACCTGCAACGCCTCGCCGTTCAGGTTCATCCCATGCGACCAAAAACCGTGCTGTCCCAACCCTTCCCCGTGATCCGAGGTCACGATGACCAGGCTTCCGGGCCCATGGGGGGTCAGATCCCAGAGATCAATCAGCTCGTGGACGCGGTCCGTGACGTACCGGACGCTGGCATCATACCGTCCCACCATTTCTTCCAGTGTCAGGGGCCTGCCCAGCTCGGTGATCGGACCCGGGAAGCTTCGATTCAAGACCTGGTGATACCGCACGCCATCGAGCCCCCGCCGCGACAATGTCTCCCGGAGGATCTCATCAGGCCGGAGGAGGCATCCGTAGCGATCAGGAGGCGTGAAAGGCTCATGGGCGTCGTAAAAGTGAACGAAGAGAAAAAGAGGGGGACGGAGCCGCTCCAGGAGCGGAGCCACTCGCACACTGACCGCCTCAGCCGAGCGTTTCTCCCATTCCTGGCGCCGGGCCTTATCCTTCCCCCGCCTCGGCTCATCGAACACCTGGAATCCGGCGCCCATGCCGGTGGACGATTCCAGCACGCCGCTGGCAATGACCGCGGCTGTGGCATACCCCTGCTGGGCAAGACGCTCCGCCAGCATGGCAGGGTGTGTCCCCCGGCGTGGAAGCTGGCGATGATTATTGAGAAGTCCCAGGGTCAGAGGCGGGAGCCCGTTCATCAACGCCAGGTGGGCGGGCAAGGTGAGGGGAATCGGCGTGTACGCATGTTCGAACAGAACAAACCGCGGCGCCACCCGGGCCAGACCGGCATCCGTCGGCCGGGGATAACCGTAGAGGCCAAGATGATCGGCGCGCAAGGTGTCGATGGAAATGAGCAGAATGGAGGGAGGGGAAGGCCTTGCGGCCGCCGCCGGGGCACCCGGCGCAGCGGCGGCGGATTCCACGCCTCCCGCCACCAGAGTCGAGACCGCCAGGAAGCCGGCAGCCAGCCCGCCTCCCTTTCTGAAGCCCGCGAACGCCATCATCCCATGAGGGTAGCAAATGGCCGGTCGCCGCCCCGGGGGGAATCAGGGCAACTGGTGCTCTTCCGGGGTCCGCTTTTCGTCCTCGTCCTCGGCCTCGGCCTCTTTCATGCCCTTCCGGAAGCCGCGTATGGTCCGTCCCAGGGCATTCCCCAGCTGCGGCAACTTCTTGGGCCCGAAGATCAGGAGAATGATGGCAAAGATGATCAGGAGTTCCTGGACGCCCAGTCCGAACATGAACCCTCCTCAGGGGGCGCTGCTCGCGCGCCGTGAAAGGTGCTGCAACCGGCTCACCTCGATTCGCCCCGGGTGTTCGGAGGCCAGGCCCGGTGAAATGATCCACTGCGGCCGCCGGATTTCCTGATGACTCCGATGGGGCCGATCCAGGCCGACCGATCGACTGCTTTTATCATATCGTAAAGTGCCAGGGCGGCAGCGGAAACCGCAACCAGCGTCTCCATCTCCACGCCCGTGGGGCCATGCGCCTTGGCCACGGCGCAGATGCTGACCCTTCGTGAATGCGCCTGGAGATCCAGATCGACTCTGATCTGGTCCAGGGCAACCGTGTGGCAGAGTGGAATCCATTCGGACGTTTTCTTGGCCGCCTGGATCCCGGCGATCCGGGCGACGCTCAGAACATCGCCCTTCGAGAGGTTATTATCGCGGATCGCGACAAACCCTTGTTCAGAAACCGTGACAAACCCCCTCGCCTCCGCCTCGCGCAGCGAAGGGTGCTTTTCCGACACATCGACCATGCGGGCGGCGCCACGGGAATCCACGTGGGTCAGTTCGTCACTCATCGCCCGGTCAGGGGAGCTGACCTCTGGCCACCGCGCGCTCAGCCGCAGTCGTTCCCTCTTCCCTTCCTTTGTTCTCCTGGAATTGGGCTCCGCTCTTCTCTTCCGGACCGGAAACACAGTCGGGAGGCTCAGGATGATCCGTCACATCCTCTTCGGGCTCCACCGGTTTTGCAGCCGTCGTTCGCCGGGCTGGGCCACGTCCTCGACGGCCGCGTCCGCCGCGCGGGCGCCGGCGGCGAGCCGTCGGGCGGCTCGGCTCTTCCACCGCAACGCGTTGCTCCCGGGACTGGTCCAGGAGAGTCTCGGCCGCCTGAGCTCCAGGGGCCGGAATGGCGCCAGCATCCTGGGTCTGCGAGACCGGCTTGGTTGCACTTTTCTCCGTGGTCCGCCGGCGTCTCCGGACTCTCCGGCGCTTTTCCTCGCCGGCGGCCGATCCGGAGTCCGCCTCCATTTCCGGATGCTTGACCCTCGGCTCCTGTCCGCGGCGGGCCTCCATCTCTTCCCGGCGCGCCACGCTGCGGCTCTCGACCTCGAACTGGAGATCGTGGGCGCGCAGTTCGTTCCGGCCAGTGATCTGAATCTCGACGTGGTAGCGTTCCTCGAGGCGAGCCAGCTCCTCTCGCTTCCGGTTCAACAGGTAATTGGCAATCTTGCTGGGCAGCATCACCTTGATACGGGCCAGATCTCCCCGGGCGGTGCGCGAATGGATCCGGCGCAGGAGGGACAGTCCCGCCGACTCCACGGTTTTCACGACGCCGCTCCCCTCGCACTCCTCGCAGCTCATGTAGGAGGACGAGGCGGTCGTGGCCCGCATGCGTTGGCGCGACATCTCCAGCAGGCCCAGCTTACTGATCCGGGTCAGGTCGCTGCGGGCCTTGTCTCCCCGAATAGCCTCCCGCAGACGCTTCTCGACGGACCGGATGTTGGCACGCCCCCGCATGTCGATGAAATCGATCACGATGAGTCCGCCGATATCACGCAGCCTCAATTGCCGGGCAATTTCTCCGGCCGCCTCGAGATTGGTCTTGAGGGCCGTTTCCTCGATGTTCGCCTCACGGGTCTTCCCGGAGTTCACGTCAATGGAGGTCAAGGCCTCGGTCTCGTCAATGACGATGGCGCCGCCGGACTTCAGAGGAACACGGCGCTTGTAGATCGTCTCGATCTGCTGCTCCAGGTCATGGCAGCTGAACAGGGGCTGATCGCCGGAGTAGAGCTTCACCCGCTTTTGCTTCCCCGGCATGATGCTGCGAAAATAATGGACGGCGCGCTTGTAGGTTTCCTCGTCGTCGAGGATAACTTCCCGGATGTCCGGAGTGAACAAGTCGCGGATCGCACGCAGGACCAGATCTCTCTCCCGGTAGATCAGGGCGGGCGCCTTGGCCTTCTTCGCCGCACCTTCCACCTGTCTCCAGAGCCGGGTCAGGTACCGCATGTCCCGGGTCAATGCCGATGGAGTCTGTCCGAGCCCTGCTGTACGGACAATGATTCCCAATCCGTCACCCGGATTGAGCTGCTTGAGGATCTTCTTCAAGCTTTCCCGGCCGGCTTCGTCCTCGATTTTTCTCGAGATGCCGGAGGAGTCCGATCCAGGAAGCAAGACCAGATAACGGCCGGGCAAGGAAAAAAAAATGGATAAGGTCGGGGGCTTGTTGGCATATTGCTCGCGCACCACCTGAACCAGGATCTCCTGGCCTGGCTGCAGGAGATCCGTGATGCGCGGCTTCGAGCCCGGCCGCGCACTCCCACCACGCTCGCCTTTTCGTTCCTGCTTGCGCCCCTTGCGCGGCGGAAGCAGCCTGAAATTGATCTCATCCAGGGGAAGAAACCCGGCCCGGCCGGCATGGAAGGAAACAAACGCAGCTTGGAGGGCGGAATTGACACTTTCCACGCTCCCCTTGTAGATGTTTCCTTTGAGCTTTTCCCGGCTGCCGGTCTCGATCTCGATCCATTCCAGGGTGCCGTCCCGGACGATGGCCACACGGCTTTCCTCTGCCTGGGTCACGTTGATGAGCATCGCCTTGGCCATGCCGCGAAGATAACATAGTCGAAAGTAAAAGGAAATGAAGGACATCACGCCGCGAGAGCGGCTACTCCGCCTGTCCCGCCCCCCGGGATCGGTCGGTTTCAAGGATGGTCACATGCCGGATGAGGACAGGATGCACCGGCACTTCGCTCTCCTTCCGCACTTCGGCGTTCCCGATCCGCTCGACGACCTCCATTCCTTCCAGGACCTGGCCAAAAACCGTGTACTGGCCATCCCACTCCGGCACCCGGTCGAGACAGATGAACCATTGGCTCCCCGCCGAGTCCGGCTCCCAGCGTTGGCGCGCCATGGACAGGGTTCCGCGAACATGCGGGCGATGATTGAACTCCGCCTTGATGGTATACCCGGGCCCGCCCTGGCCGGTCCCCGTGGGGTCTCCCGTCTGGATCAACTGGCCGGGAACCACCCGGTAAATCAGGTTCCGGTCGTAAAAGCCCGACCGTGCGAGATTGATGAAATTGCGCACATGCTGCGGCGCCACATCAGGAAAGAAACCCAGGACGAACTGGCCCACACTCGTCACTACCCGGGCGCGATACTCAATCTCGCGCGAAAAGGCCGGCAAGATCCGCAGCTCGATCACGTTGGAACGGAAGAGCGGATAGACCGCGGTCAACCGATATTTTCCGGGTCTCGCCAGGCCCGGGAACTGGCTGGCAGGATCGATGGGGAGCTTCACACGGTGTCCGGGAGGCAAGGTTGGCGGTGCAGGGGGAGGCGGAACCGCCCGTGAGTTCCGGAGAGGCTCACCATGGCTATCCACGATCTCCAGAGCCGTCCCGTCTAGCAGCGTTGTTCCCAGGTCTATCCCCACTGGAGTCGGGTTGTAGACCGAAGCACTCAGCGGGATCGGCGCTCCGGATTCGTAGAACCGATCGGGCTCTCCCAAGGTCACGGAGGCCTTGACTTTCTCCACGGGAACCGGATGACTGCAGGCCAGAGCCCACCCGGCCACGGCCAGAAGCAGTGCTCCCCATGCGCCTTCGGCTCGCCGCCGAACCGAAATCAACTCTCTCTCACCGGCCCGCGGCGTCCCTTGGAATCGGAAATCTGTCCTCCCAGGCGGTCTTCGGGCCGGTCTTGTTCCCGGGAAGGGGAGCGGTTTCCCAGCATCAGATCGAGAAAACTTTCGAAAAGGTAACTTGCGTCATGAGGCCCCGGGGAAGATTCCGGATGATATTGCACCGCGAAGATTGGAAGAGACCGGTGGCGAAAACCTTCACAGGTCCCGTCGTTCAGGTTGACGTGGGTGGGCTTCACGTCGTCGGGGAGACTGCGCGGGTCCACGGCGAAGCCATGGTTCTGGGTGGTGATGGCGATCCGCCCCGTCACGAGATCCTTCACCGGGTGGTTGCCACCCCGATGACCGAACTTCAATTTGTAGGTCGCGCCGCCCAGGGCCAGGGCCAAAATCTGCTGGCCGAGACAGATCCCGAACATGGGGATGCGCCCCACCAAGGCCCGCGCGTTCCGGATCGCATCTCCCGCCGATTGCGGATCGCCGGGGCCGTTGGAGAGAAACACTCCGTCAGGTTCCATGGCCAGCACCTTTTCGGGTGGGAAGGTCGCCGGGACGACGGTCACCGCGCACTGGCACTGGACCAGGCGGCGCAGGATGCTCCATTTCACACCGAAATCGTAAGCCACCACCCGGCATGGCATTCCCCGGGGGATCCGGCGGCCCGGGGCCGCCAGCCAGGACGGGTCCCCGGCATCCTCCCAGAGGTACGGCGCCGCACAGGTGACCCGGGCCACCAGGTCCTGCTCTCCGAGAGAGGGCGCCTCGCGCGCCAGACGCAGCGCCTCCTCGGCCGGGAACGGGCCAATCACCAGCGCCCCCCTCAGGGATCCCTTCTCCCGGATATGGCGTGTCAGCGCCCGCGTGTCGATTTCCGAGATGCCCGGGATCTGGTTCTCCCGCAAGTACTGGGGCAAGTCCTTGCGGGAACGCCAGTTCGAATGTATCTGCGAGAATTCGCGGACGCAGAATCCCCGGACCTGGGGGCCTCTGGATTCCCCATCCTCATCGTTGACTCCGCAGTTGCCAACAAGCGGTGACGTCATCACCACAATCTGCCCGCGGTAGGATGGATCGGTCAGCACTTCCTGGTAGCCGGTCATGGAAGTGTTGAAGACGACCTCCCCTGTCCGCTTGCCCGGTGCTCCGAAAGAACGGCCCTTGAAGGTGCGTCCGTCCTCCAGGGCAAGGGTGGCATCCATCTTCAGTCGTCTCCTTCCGCCCGCAAGACCCACCGGCCATCCTGTTCCCGGATCTTTCCCGCCGGCCTGCAGGCATCGTGGCAAAAGACCACCGTCCACTTTTCTCGAGCGGCGCGCTCCAGCCACTGCTGCTTCATCACCTGCGTGGTGAGTGGCTCGAGATCGTAGGCCATGATCCAGGCTGGAGACAGGTGGTGCGCGGTGGGAATCAGATCGGCGGGATAGAACAGGGTCCCTTCCCGGCCGGAGATGCTCACGGCCTGCATATGCGGCAAGTGGCCCGGCATGGGGTGGACGGTCACTCCCGGGGCAATCTCCGTCTCTCCGTCCAGAAGGTGGAGACACTCCGCGGCGGCCAGCGGCTCATAATCTTCAGCGTGGTAAGAGCCCCGGGTTCGCGGGGTGGGGGCGCGTGCGAAGCTGAATTCTCCGCGCTGGCAGTGGTAGGTGGCACGGGGAAACGTCGCCACCGCCTTCTCCCCTTCCCCCCGCCGCGTGTTGCCCCCGGCGTGGTCCCAGTGAAGATGGGAGTTGATGACGTCCGTCACCTCGGCCGCCGACACTCCTTCTTCCTCGAGAGCCCCCAGCAACCCGGAGCCGCGCCGCACTGCGTGCCGGGCATTGAAACGCGCGTCGGTTTTTTCGCCGATGCCTGTGTCGACGACCATCACATGGCCGGCACAGCGTACCAGGAGGCAGTTCAACCCCAGACGAACCCGGTTTTCTCCATCCGCGGTGATGACCTTGCTCCACAGGGCTCGCGGAACAATGCCAAACATGGCTCCACCATCCAGGGCAAAGGTTCCATCCGAGACCAGGGTCACTCGCGTGCTTCCCAGATCAAAGGTCAGGCCACTCACTCGCTTTTCTCGTCCGCGCCAGGAGAGGGTTCCAGTGTCCGGCCGACGAGGGAGGCCATGGCCCGCAAGGAGTCCATGAGGCTCCTGAACTGATCCGGCAACAGAGCCTGCGGCCCATCGGAGAGCGCCTCCTCGGGGCGATCGTGGACCTCCACCATGATCCCGTCAGCTCCCACCGCCAGGCCGGCCCTGGCCAGCGGGGCGACCTTGTTCCGGCGGCCCGTGCCATGGCTCGGATCGACGAAGATGGGTAGATGGGATTGCTCGCGTATGGCGGGAACCACCGTCAGGTCCAAGGTATTGCGGGAGTGGCTGCCGAAAGTTCGGACTCCCCGCTCACACAGGATGATCTGGTAATTCCCCTCGGCCGCCAGGTACTCCGCCGCCATGAGAAGCTCATCCAGGGTTGCCGACATCCCCCGCTTCAGGAAAATCGGTTTCCCGCAGCGACCGGCCTTCTTCAACAGGGAGAAGTTCTGCATATTCCGGGCCCCGATTTGAATCACATCCGCGTATCGCTCGACCAGTTCCAGGGAGGACTCATCCAGAGCCTCGGTGATGACCGGCAACCCTGTCTCCCGGCGGGCCAGGTCAAGAATCCGCAATCCGTCCTCGCCCAGCCCCTGGAAGGTATAGGGCGACGTGCGAGGCTTGAAGGCTCCGCCCCGCAGAAGATGGGCACCGGCCTCCCGAACAGCCCGGGCAATTCGCAGACACTGCTCCTCGCTTTCCACGGCGCAAGGGCCGGCAATCACCGTGAACCGGGTTCCCCCGATGCAGTGCCCCGCCACCTCCACCGTAGTGTCCTCGGCCTTCATCTCCCGGCTGACCAGCTTGTACGGCCGGGTGACCGGAATGGCCTCGAGGACCCCGGGCAGCATCTCGAAAGCACTGGCGGCCAGCGAATGCGGGTTTCCGGTGATGCCGATGGCGAGACGATGCGTTCCCGGGATCAGGTTGGCGTGAAACCCCATGGCCTCGATCCGCCGCACGACTCCGTCAACCTCGCTGCGGGTCGACTTCTGGTCCATGACAATGAGCATACGCGCCCCGGGTTCATCGCTCGTCTAGAAAGCGCTCCGGCCACAGAGCCAGCCGGCCCCACTATGATAGATTGGCCATGTGTCGCCGTCGATGCCTTCCGGTTCTTCCGTGTCCCACCGTCCTGTCCCCATTGTCCTCTTCGGCCTGGGCGCCATCGGCCGGGCCGTGGCCCGGGCGGCCCTCGTGGACCCTGGCTTCAGAGTCGTTGGGGCCGTGGATCGGGAGCCTGCCCTGGTGGGCCGGTCCCTGGCGGCCCTGACCCGCGCGCCAACCCTCTCCTCGCTCAAGGTCAGGAGGGAACTCCACCAGGTTCCGGGCCGCGGCAAGGGCCGCGTCCTGGTGCATACCGCGGGCTCCCGCCTGACCACAGTGTTCCCCCAGCTCGAGGCCATCCTGGAGGCGGGCTACGCGGTCGTCTCATCCTGCGAGGAGCTGGCCTGGCCCTGGGACGACCATCCGGTCCTGGCGCGACGCCTGGATCGTATGGCACGGGCGGCGCGGAGCCCCATCTTCGCCACCGGCGTCAACCCGGGCTTTGTCATGGACCTGCTCCCCGTCGTGCTCACCGGAGTCACCCGCCGGATCACGGCCATCCGGGCGACGCGGGTGGTCGACGCGGCCACTCGGCGCATCCCGCTGCAGCGCAAGGTGGGAGCCGGCCTGCCTCCACCACAGTTCCGGTCCCTGGTGCGCCAGGGGCGGCTGGGACATGTGGGGCTGGTGAATTCGGCCCGCCTGATCGCCCGCGCTGTCGGCTGGAAGCTGGACCAGGTCACCACCAGGGTCCGGCCCGTCCTCAGCACGGGCCGGCATCCAGGCCCGGTCCCTGTGAAAGCCGGCGCCGCCGCCGGCCTCCACCAGGTGGTCATCGGCAAATGCCGGGCCCGGGAGGTGATCCGCCTCGACCTCATCATGGCCATCGGCGCCGCGGAGCCCCATGACCGCATCCAGGTGCACGGAGCGCCGCCTTTGGACGTGACCATCCGCGGAGGAGTCCCCGGCGACCAGGCGACCGTGGCCGCCCTCCTGAATGCAGCCTTCACGGCGCGAGAGGCGGCTCACGGCCTGCACACCGCTCTGGATCTTCCCCTGCCCCGGGCCCACCTGAGCGCGCGCCCGCTGCGAAGATGCCGCGACGCCGGCGCTGAAGCCCGACCCGATCCGGGCGGGGGTGGTGGCCGGCCCACCCGGTTCCCCCTGAAAGCGACCGAGAGGACTAGCTGCCGAGCACCGACTCCTTGAGGGCCCTGGCGATGGTGAACTTGACCACCGTCTTGGCCGGAATTTGAATCGGCTCGCCCGTCAGAGGGTTTCTGCCCGTGCGGGCCTGCCGCTGGCTCACCTTGAACTTGCCGAGACCAGAGAGCGGAACATCCTCGTGATTCTTCATGTTTCGCTCCACGACGGCGGTGAACGCCTCCAGGAATTCCTTGGCCTGCTTCTTCTCGACCCCTGTTTCGTTGGCCAGGGCCTCAATGAACTGCGTTCGCGTCATGCGTGTTCCTCCGACTATGGAAATAACGACTTCAGAGTCCATGCCTCCCGAACAGCTTCCTGCCGCCGTTTTATAGCACAGGGCCACGCTGCGGCCAAACCGGAGGATGGGCCGCCCACGTTGACATCAGCCAGGGCGAGGCATTATGGTCCGCCCTCGGAGGCGCGTAGCTCAGGGGGAGAGCACTACCTTG
>JBHHYE010000031.1:0-39487 GCA_046757405.1 Acidobacteriota bacterium
AGAATGAGATTCGGACTGGAATACGTCGGTGTCAAATCTTAAGTACCAAGCTATGGATGCACCTTAGCCGGCTGGGCCTTGCGCGCCTTGATGGCCATGGCCGTGGTGCCCGTTGGTCTCTGGTGACGCCTGTCGAGAAAAGAGGCAACGAATGAGGCAGAAAAGAGGCAACGCTCGGTTGCCTCTTCTGCCCAATACCACCTTACCCGTGGCAGCGGGCGGGAGGCCGTCAGCGGTGGCTCTGGAGAACTTCCTGGACCTCCCCGAGAATGGCTTTCGCGGTCCGTTTCTTCGCCACGAACTGCCGGAGGCGCTTCTCGGTGAAGTGGGCCCGGACGCGCACGTCGCCCGCGTGTTCCCGGAGGGCGGCCAGGACCGCCTCGGGCAGGTCGAGGACCTTGAGGACGCGGGCGAGCCGAGAATGGTCTTCCCGGTGGCGCGGGGGAGGGCTCGGATGCTCCGGTGTCCCTTCTCCTCCATGAGCCGGCGGTAGCGTTCGGCCCGCTCCCAGGCGGGTTCCTCGCTCATCCGGTTCCGGCAGGCCCGCCAGGTGCGTTCCTGGGGCGGCCGGCCGGCGGGCAGGCCCGGTCGGGGCCTCGCCGGTGACGATGGCGCGGCGGCGGCCCTGGTAGACCGTGAAGTAGCTGTCTATCATCAACATGAACGGTGGCCGGTCCGGCACCTCGTCCATCTCCGGGTCCCAGGCGACCTGTCCGGCGAAGGCGGAGCGGCCGCTTGTTGTTGGAGGCAGGGTCTGACACGGGACCCCAGTTCCTTGCTTTCTTGACAGTTTCCGCGGGCCTTGGCTAAGATGCGTCCTTCTTCGGGGCCGCTAGCTCAACTGGCAGAGCAACAGACTCTTAATCTGTAGGTTCAAGGTTCGATTCCTTGGCGGCTCACCAGATGGTCCCCATCCTTTTTTCATGACGCCCTGGGCGCGGCGCGAGCGGACGGCCGCGGGATGCGGGAAGGCGTCAGAACTTGACCTGCAGGGTGACCCAGAACTTGTCGGTGTCGGTGGCGAAGGCATCGGCATCGTAATGAGCGTATTTCAGGCCCGCCGTGTAGATGTCCTTGAAGGTGCGCACGATCTGGAGGTCGACTTCCTGGCCGTAGTCGGCATTTCCCCTGTCGGCGTTGAAGCGATGATAGACGCCGGTGAGGGAAAACCCTGCGAGCCGCCCGCTGGCGGTGGCCATGAAATCCCGCAGGCCGTCGAGCGGTGTCCGGAGGAATTGATCGGCCCAGCCGTTGAACGCGTGCAGCGTGGCCAGCGGCGTGGAGAAGCCGTATGCGCCGTTGCCGCCGAGCACCTCGTAACCGAGCTTGAACGTGCTGTGCGCGAAGCCGAGACCCAGCTCCGCGAAGAGGTAATTGGCATCCACCGTGGAGGGGGCATCCCGGAAGTTGCTCTGGTCGGTGAACTCCGCCGTGTACAGGATCCGTATCTGCTCTCCCGCCGCGGTGTCTCCCTTGAAGCGCAGTCCCAGGTTGCGGTGGGAGGTCTGCGGAAGGTCCTCGAACTCCATCTGATGGGCGTAGGCGGACAGGGTGCCGGCCGGGAATGCGTAGCTCACCTCGCCCAGGTCGATGGAGACCTGGAGGTCGGCCAGAAGGGGATTCGGATTGTCTTCTCCGAAAACCCGATTGATGTTTTCGACGCGGGCGTAAAAGACAGAGAGATTCCGGGTCACCTGGCTCCGCACCGAGAAGGCGTCGTAGGTCTGTTCGTTCTGCCGCCAGCCGACATTGCCCACGAAGCGGAGATTGTCCAGCTTGATCCGCTGGCGTCCCAGGCGGAAGGTGGTCTTCGTGAGTCCCGAGTACCCCAGGTAGGCCTGGTTGACCTCCGTACCCTCCGGATCAGCCACCACGGGAAATTCCGCCAGGCCGTTGGCGGTGCTGTTGTACCGTTCCGCACCGATGACCCGGATATGCTCCAGGTCCGATGCGGCGAAGAAACCGTGAAAATCGCCGGTCCGGTATCCGAGCCGGAGCCGCGCCGTGGAGGCCCGGGCATTTTCGGGCAGACCATCCTGGTTGACCCCCTCGAAGCGGTACCTGAGATCCAGGCTGGGCGTCCCCATCTTCAGGGCATCCGCCAGGGTCGCGTCCGCTGCGGCGGGGGCCGGTGATCCAGCCAGGGAGGCTCCGGCCACCAGCACCAGGATACGGAGCCGGTGCGGCCGCGAGCGTTGCCAGGTCATCTTCCTTTCCTCCGAGGGGTTGCAGAACAGGCGGCACGATACCCCGCGCTCGAGGCGATTCCCCACCAAGCGGGGCATCTTAGCCCATGAACCGGCGCCTGGCATGCCGGGCGCCGGCGGGATCCCGGGATGGATTGATCTCCTCTGCGCCAGGTGACAGGATGCCCCGAGGATCGCGCCGGGGGAAGACGGGGGCAGGCCTGCCATCCCGGAATGGCGCGCTGAGGCGCAAGGGAGGCACCATGAAGATCGAGATGAACTGGGGCGGGGCGGCCGGACTGGGCCTGCTCGCTCTGCCGGGCTGGCTCCTGGCCCAGGGAACCGCGGTTCTTCCCCAGCAGACGGAGCCCGCCGGACCGGCCGCCATCACGTTTCCTGAGGATTCCAGGGCTTGTGTCGATTGCCACCGGAAGGAGAACCCGGGGATCGTGTCGCACTGGGAGGGCAGCAGCCATGCTGCGACCGAGGTCGGCTGCGTGGATTGCCACGCGGCCGAGGTGGGCGATGCCGATGGTTTCAGGCATTACGGAGTCGAGATCGCCACGGTGGTCACGCCGCGGGATTGCGCCGTGTGCCATGCCGATGAGGAGGAACAGTTCCGGACCAGCCACCACGCCGCGGCCGGGGATATCCTGGCCTCCCTCGACAACTTCCTGGCGGAAACGGTGGAAGGGGCGCGGACTCCATTCAACCCGCACGCACCGACTCCCGGCCGGGTGGTGACCTCCGTCAACGGTCTGGCCAGTGCTTCCTCCGGATGCCTGCAGTGCCACGGCTCGCGGGTGGCCTTGCGCTCCATCGACGGCGGAAAGATCTCGGTCGAGGAACTCATTCCGGACGTGAACGGCAAGCCCACCAACCTGGCCGCCGTGGCCAGGATCATGCGCGACGCGACCGGGCGGCCCCTCTTTCATCCAGACACCTGGCCCAACACGGGCATCGGACGCCTCAATCTCGACGGATCGAGGGGGTCGTGCTCTGCCTGCCACAGCCGGCACGATTTCTCGCCGCGCCGCGCCCGCCAGCCGGAGAACTGCGGCAAGTGCCACCTGGGCCCCGATCATCCGCAGAAGGAGATCTATGAAGAGTCCAAGCATGGCGTGGCCTACCGCGATCTCAGGGACGACATGAACCTTGATTCTCCCACCTGGATCCTGGGGAAGGATTATTCGGCGGCGCCCACCTGCGCCACCTGCCACATGGCGGGCAACTTGCGCAATGGCGGGCGCGTGACGCACGATCCAGGGGAGCGTATTTCCTGGACGAACCGGCCGCCCATCAGCATGGTCATGGATACAGACGCCGGGCATCAGATCGTCAAGGAGACCGACCCGGCCAGGCGCCGGGCCCTCATCGTCGACTCGGCACAGGAGAAGCGGAAGCGGATGAAGGAAGTCTGCTCCCACTGCCACACACCGGACTATATCGATGCTTTCTATCACCAGTACGACGATCTGGTGATCCTCTACAACGAGAAGTTCGCCCGGCCGGGCCAGCAGATCATGGACTCGCTGGTCCGGGAAGGGTTGCGGACGAAGACGCCCTTCGATGAAAAAATCGAGTGGACCTGGTTCTATCTCTGGCACCACGAAGGGCGCCGCGCGCGCCATGGCGCGTCCATGATGGCGCCGGACTACACCCACTGGCATGGTATGTACGAAGTGGCGGAGCGTTTCTACATGGAGCTCATTCCGGAGGCGCTGGAGATGACCGCGTCGGCGGCGCGGGAAGGCCGGAAGAAGGCGGCGCGCGCCGTCCATGGCGTCATCGAGGACATCCTGGCCCGTCCCGAGCATCGCTGGTTCCGGGAAGGAGCCGAGGACCAGGCCGAGGCGATCCGTCGAGAAATGGAAGAGCGCTACGGACAGGGAAGCCGGGGCGGCCGTTGAGCCGGGCCGAGAGGGCGGCCGGGACCTCTACGACTGGCGCGCTTCGCCCCTCCAGGCCTCGGCAAGACTGGTGGCTGCCGTGAAGGCGAATCCCCAGAAGAAGAGCACCAGGAATGGCAGCCAGGCCCACAGCCCGCGGCGGGTGACATCCACCAGGGCGATTGCAAAGTAGAGAGCGAAGAGGCATTCCAGGAACGGCATGACCCCTGACACCGAGCGGTAGCCGATTCTTCTGGGGTGAGCCGCGGACGTGGGCGACGGGAGGCGGTTGCCCACGCGGCCGTCCTTCGGGGTGCGGACGAAGGGGCTGGAATGTCCCGCCAGCGCCTCGATCACCGCCCTGGAATTGTTCAGCGCCAGGCCGATCCCGAGACCCATGAGGGCCGGAATGGCGAGGAGGCTCTCCAGGGGCCGGCGCCCGGCTTCCCGCTGGCTGTAGAGATAAAAGGCCGCCACCGAGAGCCAGGCCGCCAGGAACACCAGAAGATCCAGAGAGAAGAAGAGGTGGTGGGGCAGCCGCTGGCGGATGACGATGGAGGGCCAGAGAAGGAGTGCGAGGCAGGCCATCAGCGGATAGGCCAGATTCTCCGTGAGATGAAAACCGGCCTCCAGGCGCACCCGAATGGGAACCGGGCTCGTGAGGATCGTCCACAGGAGTTTGCGGGCCGTCTGGACGGATCCCTTGGACCAGCGGTGTTGCTGCGACTTGAACGAGGTCATGCGGCCAGGCAGCTCCGCTGGGGCCAGGAGGTCGGGCAAGAAGACGAAGCGCCAGCCGCGGAGCTGGGCGCGGTAGGACAGATCGAGATCCTCGGTGAGCGTCTGGTGTTGCCAGCCGCCGGCTTCATCGATACAGGCACGCCGCCAGACACCGGCGGTGCCGTTGAAGTTGAAGTACCGTCCTGACCGGTTCCTCGCCAGGTGCTCCACCAGGAAGTGCCCGTCAAGGAAGATGGCCTGCAGACGGGTCAGGAGAGACCGGCCGCGGTTGATGTGGCTCCAGCGCGCTTGCACCATCCCCACCCGCGGGTCCGCGAACGGCGGGAGGGCCCGCTTGAGGAAATGGGGCGGCGGAACGAAGTCGGAATCGAAGATAGCCAGGAACTCGCCGCGGGCCACGGCATGCCCGGCCGCCAGGGCGCCGGCCTTGAAACCGACGCGCTGCCGGCGATGGAGGTGCCGCATATCGAACCCTCGGCGGCGCGCACGCGCTACCATGCGAGCGATGAGGCGGGTGGTGGAATCGGTGCTGTCGTCCAGGATCTGGATCTCCAGGCGATCCTTCGGATAATCCAGCTGGCACACCGCGCGCAGGAGGCGGCGGATCACGAACCGCTCGTTGTAGACGGGAAGTTGAACGGTCACCCTCGGAAGGGGGTCCTGGAGCGGGAGGTGCCTGGTGTCCGCGTGGGCGTGCCGGCGTGCCAGCCAGAGAAGATGCCAGCGGTGAAGGCCATAGATCGACAGCGTGAACAGCACGGCGGCATACAGCAGCAGGACCGTTGTATCGAGGATGACCATTCCTGTCCTCAGCATTCCCGGCTTCTGCCCCCGGAGAAAATCCTAGCAGACGGCGGGGGCTCCCGGAGAAGACTGCGCTGGGCGGCGCTCGCCATGGGCGCGGGGTTCTTGCTGCTGGCCGGGCTGCCGGCCTGGCGTGCGGAGCCTCTTCCTTTTGTCGCCGCCTACCTCTTGCTGTTCGCCGGTTACTCGGCTGTTCTGTTCAGGTGGCTCGGCATCAGGGGGGCCCGGGCGGCGCGGATCATCTTCATATCCGGGGCCGTGTTCCGGGTCCTGGTGCTCCTGCTCCACCCGCCGGATCTCTCCCAGGATGTGGCCCGCTATGCCTGGGACGGATACCTGGCAACGCAGCATATCAACCCGTATGCGCACCCTCCCGCGGATCCGGCTCTCATCCCGTACCGGACCGATTTCTTCGGTGACATCTCCTACAAGAACATTCCGACCATCTATCCGCCCACGGCCCAGCTCCTGTTTCTCCTGGCAGCCCTGCTTCATCCGGGAACCTTTGCCGTCCGGATGCTTCTGGTCGCCTGCGACCTGGGTGTGATGCTCGGAATCTTGAGGTTGCTCCAGCGTGCGGGTCTCCCCGAAGGCCGCTTGCTGGTCTATGCATGGTGCCCGCTGCCGGTGGTTGAAATCGCCTCCTCCGGACACCTGGAGCCGCTGGGCACCCTTTGCCTGATCGCGATTCCGCTGGCCCTGGCGGCCGACCGGCGCGGCGCCGCCGGAGCGGCGTTGAGCGGAGCGGTCCTTGCCAAGGTTCTTCCCCTGGCCCTGGCGCCCTTGGTGCTGCGCCGCGGCGGCCGGCGGGCCGGTGTCGGGGCGTTGCTGGCCGCGGGCGTTCTCGTGGGGCCGTTTCTTGCCGCGGGCCCCCGCCTCCTGACCGGCCTGGGAGAGTATGCGACGCGCTGGCGGTACAATGATTTTCTCTTCGCGTGGCTGGTCGCTCTCTTTCAGCGACTGGACCCTTCGGGACTCCTGGAGCAGATGCGAGACCGTCTCGGCCCGGCGGCGGGAGCGTTCTTCCTGAAATTCGCCTCGCCAGGCGGGGCAGCCCGACTGGTGGCCGCGGGCCTGGCGGGACTGGCGGTGCTCTGGGTCGCGTTCCGGCCGCAGCCCGCCGCCCGGGGGAGCGCCGGCTTCATGCAGGATGCCGGGCTCATCCTGGCGGTGTGCCTGCTGCTCAGCCCGACCTTTCACCCCTGGTACCTGTTATGGCTGCTCCCGGTGCTTTGCTTTGTGCCTTCGCCGCCCTGGATCCTGCTGAGCGGGAGCCTGGTGGCATCCTACCTGTACTTTCCCCCGGCGGGCGGAGTGTCAGCCGGACCGAGTGTCGCGGCCTGGATCGAATTCGCGCCTGCGATCCTGCTGGGGATCGTCCTGGCCTTCCGGAAGGGAGGAGGAGTCCTTCCGGGACCGCTGCGTTGAATCCTCGTGGTGCTGCATGATATGAAACCGGGGTTATCTGCTGGATGGGAGTCTCCGTCGTGGATCTGATCGCAGCGATCGTGGAGCGAGCACGCCGTCACATCCGCCGGATTGTCTTTCCCGAGTCCGGCGATCCTCGCGTTCTGGAGGCCGTGGAGCGCCTGGCCGCCGAGGGCGTCGTGAAACCGGTGCTGGTTGGACCGGAGCCTGTGCGGCTTCCGCACGGGGTGGAACGGCTCGATCCGGCTTCTCCGGCTCGATGGTCGCGGTTCGCAGCTCTTTACCGGGAGCTCACGGCAGCCCGCGGCACGCGGCTCGAGGAGGCGCGCCTGAAAGCCGCCGATCCGCTCATTCACGCGGCCCTGATGGTGAGGAGCGGCGAGGCGGACGGCTCGGTCGCCGGCGCGTGCCATACCACCCGTGAAACCTTGAGAGTCGCCCTCAGGGTCATCGGGCCGGAGAAGGGAGTGCGAACCGTCTCCAGCTTCTTCCTGATGGTGCATCCGGATTCCCGGCAGGGGTACCATGGGGGCTTCATTTTTGCCGATTGCGGGCTGGTCCAGGAGCCCGACGCCGAACAGCTGGCCGAGATCGCCCTGCTGGCGGCACGCTCCGCCCGCCTGCTCCTGGGGTGCGAGCCCCGGGTCGCCCTGCTCAGTTTTTCCACCCGTGGGAGCGCGGAGCACCCGGCGGTTTTCAAGGTCCGGGAGGCCACCCGGATGCTCCGGAGCCGCGCTCCCGATCTCTGCGCCGACGGCGAGTTGCAGCTCGATGCGGCCATCGTCCCGGCGATCGCCCTGGCCAAGGCGCCGGGCAGCCCCGTTGCCGGACGGGCCAATGTCTTGATCTTTCCCGACCTGAACGCGGGCAACATTGCTTATAAACTGGTGCAGCGCCTGGGCGGCGCGCGCGCGCTGGGCCCCCTGGTGCAGGGACTGCGATGCCCTATCAATGACCTGTCCCGGGGGTGTTCCGCCCAGGATATTTACGCGGTGGCCGCGGTGACCGCGGTACAGGCAGGTCAGCCGATAAAGGAGAACACCGGGTGAGCCCGAGAACAGGAAGAGGCCGAGTCATTCTCTTCGTGATGGGTGTGGGCCTCTGCGGCGGCCTGGCGGGATGCCGTTCGGGCGGGGAAGCGCCGCAGCCTGCGGCGGCCCCGGCCGGCGAGGCCGCTGGACGGCGGGAGATCCAGCGCTTGAAGCAGGTGGAGAGCGAGGATGCTCTGGAGCTGTTCAGGGCAGGCATGGCGCTGCTGCAGATGAAGGAAGATGCCGCAGCGATCGAGAAGCTGGAGTCGGCGCGGGAGCGGGCGCCGGACGAAGCGGTGATCCACAAGGCGCTGGCCGTGGCTTATGCCATGTCCGGCCGTTCCCAGGACCAGGTCGAGGCTCTCCAGCGTGCGGTGGATCTGGACCCGGACGATGTCAGCGCGGCGGTCCGGCTTGTCCGCCTGTATCTTGGTTCGAACCAGGCGGGGAAGGCCCGCGATCTCCTGGAGCCTGTCCTGGACACTCATCCGGAGGACGCGGCCTTGCTCACGGCGCTGGGGGACGTGGCCGCCAAGGAGGGCAAGGACGAGGAGGCCGCCGGGCATTTCCGCCAGGCCCTGGAGCTGCAGGCCGACCAGGTGGAAGCTCTTTACGGGCTGGGCATGCTGGCCCGCCGCCACCACGATCTGCCAGAGGCTGCCCGGCGCTGGCGCCAGGTACTGGAGGTGCAGGGCGACCACCCCGGCGCGCTCCTGGGGCTCGGGGGGCTGGCCATGGACGGCCAGCGCTACGAGGAAGCGAGCGCTCTGTTCGAGAAGGCTGTCCAGGCGGCGCCCCATCTTTTCGTTGCCCGCCGATCCCTGGGCAATGCACTCATGTTGCAGGGCCTGTATGACGAAGCGGTGGCCGCCTTCGAGGCAGCGGTCCAGACGGACCCGCAGAACCTCGAGACCCATTTTTACCTGGGGAAGGCTCTCCTGCAGCGTGGTTTCGTCGACCGGGCGGAAAAGCAGTTCGAGTTCGTGGCGCGGAGCGATCCCGGGCACCAGCGGGCCTTCCTGGAGCTGGTCCGGATCTATTCTCTCAGAGGGCAGATCGATCGCGCCTACAACGGGCTCCGGCAGGTGATCGGACTGGGCTTCCGCGATTTTGACCGCCTGCGCCAGGACCAGGATTTCGAGAGCCTGATGGCTTTCGAGCCGGCCCGGGAGCTGCTCGAGAAAAACGAGAAGGCGCCCCGCCGGGACACGCCTTCATCGTGAGAGAGCACCCCCCCCCTCCCCCCGCGCCGCCTGCGGTTCATCCGCGGGAACCTGCGTTTGAAGTTCTCGGTGGTGTGCCGGGCCAGTTGTTCGGGTGAAAGATCGTGGAGGCGCGCCAGGGCATGGACCACTTCCACCACCCGCGCCGGTTCATTGCGCCCTCCGCGTCCTGGCGCCGGAGCCAAGAAAGGACTGTCGGTCTCCACGAGGATGCGGTCCAGGGGCACCCGGCGGGCGACCTCTCTCAGGGGATGCGCGCTGGCAAAGGTGATGATTCCCGAGAAGGAGAGGTCGAAGCCCAGGTCGAGGAATGCCGAGGCCAGGTCCCAATCGCCGGTGAAACAATGGATCACGCCGCCGGGTTCACCGGCGTGTTTGCGGATGAGCTCCACCGTGTCGGCTCCCGCCTTCCGGGTATGGACCGACACCGGCAGGCCCAGGCGGGCTGCGCTCTCCAGTTGCCTGGCAAAGGCCTCCCGCTGTCGATCGGCCGGCGCGTTGAGATAGTGATAATCGAGGCCGATCTCGCCCCAGGCGATGACACAGGGATCGTCGGCGAGGGTTTCCAGGGAGGCCAGTGCGGCGTCACGGGCCGCGCCGGCCTCGTGTGGATGGATGCCGATGGCGGCAAAGACCCCCTCGTGGTCGCGGGCGGAGGCCATCACGCCCGGCGCATCGTGGGGGCCGGTGGCCAGGTTCAAGATCTTCTCGACTCCCGCCGCCCGCGCCCGGGCCAGGACCGCCGCCCGGTCGGCGTCGAATGCGGTGCCGTGGTTCAGGTGGGCGTGGGAGTCGCAGATCATTTCTTTCGCCTGGGCCGGGCGATGGCGTGCTCCCGCCAGGCGGCCCGGGCCGCCTCCACAACCCGGCGCAAGGGGAGGTTCCGGGAGCGGGCCAGCCGCCGGCAGTCCTCGTACTCGGGCGTGGCGACCGGCTCCCCGGCATTGTCGTCACTGACCTTGACCCGGATCACCCCGTAGGCCGTGTGCACGCTCACCAGGCGGCGCTGCCGCTCCACGCGGGAGACCGGGTGCATCCGGTAACCGAGGCTCGGGGTCTCTCGCAGAAGGAGACGGCCCAGGTGCTCGACCCGGGGAGGATCGGCAAGGACCACCAGAAGAGTCCCCGGACGGCCTTTCTTCATCTGGATGGGGGAAAGATAAACGTCGCGCGCGCCCTCCTCCAGGAGGAGCTCGGTCAGGTGCCCGTAGAATCGCGGGTCCATGTCGTCGATGTGGCAGCGCAGCTCCATGAGAGTCCCGGAGGCGGCGGAGGCCGGCGTCGGCGGGCCATCCAGGCGGCGGCCTGCCAGCAGCCGGAGGAGGTTCGCGCGGCCGCCGTCATCCCGGGCGCCGGCCCCATGCCCGATGCGGTCGATGCGGGCCAGTGGCAGGGCCCCGAAATGGGTGGCCAGGACCTTGATGAGCGCGGCGCCGGTGGGAGTCGTTCGTTCTCCCGGGCCGGCTCCGTAGACAGGGACTCCCTGAAGGAGAGCCGCGGTGGCCGGCGCGGGCACCGGCAAGATGCCATGGGCACACGACACGGTGCCATGGCCCACATTGACGGGAGAGGCGTGGATCTCGCGCACGCCCAGGTGATGAATGGCGGAGACGGTTCCCACCACGTCCGCAAGGGCATCCAGGGCGCCGACTTCGTGCAGATGGACGCGCTCGGCAGGCAGCCGGTGGAGCCGCGCCTCCACCGTGATCAACGCCTCGAAGACCTCTTCTGATTTGCGGCGGATCTCCGGCGCCAGGCCGGCTTCCCGCAGCAGGCGGCGGATGGCGCGCCGGCCGCGGTGGGGCTGCCGGTCTGCCGTGGCCACCTGGACACGCAACGCCCCGAGCCCGCCGCGGCTGACACGCCGCCGCCGCAGGCGGATTCCTTCCACGCCCAGGGAAGACAGGTCGTCCTGCAGCCGCCGGAACGGGTAGCCCAGGTCCACCAGGGCCGCCAGGAACATGTCGCCGCTGGCACCGCCCGAAGCATCCACATACAGGAAGGGATAAGCTGGGAGAGGCATGGCCCGCCCACGATAGGGACGGTTTTCCATGGGTGTCAAGCGTGCGCGAGGGAGATCAGGCCGCCATGAGGGAGAACGCCTTCGAGCCCCTGGTGCGGGTCAAGAGGGGCGGCACGGTCGAGTCGATTCACTGGGCGGCGCTGTCGGTCTGCGACACCCGGGGAAACGTCCTGCTCCGCGCCGGCGACGGCCGGCGCCAGGTGTACTGGCGCTCGGCGGCCAAACCGTTCCAGGCCTGGCCGCTGGTCGAGTGCGGCGCGGCGGAGCGCTTCGGTGTGAGCGACCGGGAGCTGGCGGTGATTTCCGCCTCCCACGGCGGAGAGCCGTTCCACCTGGAGGCCGTGCGGTCGATCCTGGCGAAGATCGGCTGCGGCGAGAGAGATCTGAAATGCGGCGCGCACCCGCCGATGCATGCTCCCCAAGCGGAACGGTTGATTCGGGAAGGCCGGCCGCCGACGGTCCTGCACAACAATTGTTCGGGCAAGCATGCCGGGATGCTGGCTCTTTCCCGCCATCTCGGAGTCGTTCCGGAGGATTACCTGGAACCGGCCGGGCCGGTCCAGTCCGCCATCCGGAGCGCCATCGCCCGGCACGCGGGGCTCCCGGCGGACGCGCCCCTGGCGACCGCCGTGGATGGTTGTTCGGCCCCGACCTTCGCCCTGCCGCTGGAATCGCTGGCCCGGGCGTATGCCGCCCTGGGCCAGGCGCTGGCAGGAGCCGGCACGGAGCGGTCCCTGAGCCGGGTGGCCCGGGCGATGGCGAAATACCCCGCAATGGTCGCGGGGAGCGGCCGCCTGGGCACCGCCCTGATGCAGGTGCATCCAGGCACGATGATCGCCAAGATCGGCGCCGAGGGGGTTTTCGCCGTGGCCACCAGCGGGCCGCGGGAGCCCCTGGGGGTCGCGGTGAAGGTCGCCGACGGGAATGGTGGACGGGCTCTCAGGGCCCTGGTCCCGGCAATCCTGGGCCGCCTGGCGCTCCTGGACCGGGCAGAGCTGTCCTTGCTCCAGGACCGTTTTCCGCCCTCCGTGAAGAACCATCGCCAGATCGTGGTCGGAGAGGTGGAGGTCGAGCTTCCGGACGATCTGGATGAAGGAGAAAATAATCGAAATAATGGGGGCTTCTCTCTGGTTTGAAGCAATGAAGCTGAAACTGCCCGGCTAGGGAGGAACAACGTGAGTCTTCATCTTGGACCGGAACGCCTTCTGGCATACTTGGGAAAACAGCTCTCGGAGGCGGAGAAGCAGCAGATCGAGCGCCACCTGGACGTGTGCCGGGACTGCCAGCGGCAGGTAGAAGCCGAGAAAGGTTTCGACGAGATGCTCCGCACGGGAGTGGGGTACCAGCCGGCTCCCGCGGCGCTCCTCACCCGGATCCACACCGGCCTCGAGGCCCTGGTCCAGGAAGAAGAAGCCCTGCAGCCGATCCGGAACACGTGGTTTTCCCTGGCCGCCTCGGCGCTGGCCGCGAGTCTCATCCTGGCCCTGTTCCTGCAGCCCGCCGCCGGGCGGGGGCATCTTTCGGAGGGGCTGGTGGCCGCAGGAGCCGTCCTACCGGCGTCGCGTATCGTCCGTGGTCACCTGGTCTGTCTAGGATGTGCCCGCGATCACCTGGACCAGGCCTACCATCGCTTCTGCCTGGGGACAGCAGGACGGGGCCACATCACCGGCTTGCAGACCAGTGACGGCCACCTTTGGCGGTTCGTGGAGGATGCGACCGGCGATTCCCTCATGGAAGACAAGAATCTCCGCGGCCGCACTGTCGAGCTCGAGGCACGGCCTTTCGACGAGATAGGCTACCTGCAGGTGGCCGCCATACACCGCCTCTAGTCCTGCATACGCCGCCTCGAGTCCTGTTTGTTATATCCTGTCAACTCATGCGGGAATGGTCATTGCGCCGTTCCGGAAGGGGAGTCACGTGAGCGATCTGGTGGAAGCAACCGATGCCACCTTCCAGGCCAAGGTGCTAGATGCCGGCCGGCCGGTCCTGGCCGATTTTTCCGCCACCTGGTGCGGGCCGTGCAAGAAGCTGCAGCCCATCGTGGAGGACCTGGCGGGAGAGTACGCGGGGAGAGTGGACATGGTCCACATTGACGTGGACCAGGCCCAGGAGACGGCCGCGCGCTATGGTGTCATGTCGGTTCCAACCCTTCTCTTCTTCAAGGGTGGCGAGGCCCGCGACCAGCTGACCGGGTTCGTCCCCAAGGAGACCGTGCGGCAGCACCTGGATCGGCTGCTGAGTTAGCCCTATCTTGAAGAGGGGGGCCATACGAGCGCGAAACCACAGCCAGTCCTCCTAGCCGCGGTCGTTCTCGACGGCGGCAGCCGCGCCGCTTGCGAGGAGCACCTGGATGAGCTCGCCTTGCTGGCCGAGACCGCGGGGTATGTCGTCCAGGGGCGGCTGATCCAGGAGCGCGGGAGGCCCGCGGCCGCCACCCTCCTGGGCAAGGGAAAGGTCCGGGATGCGGCCCGAATGGTTCGGGAACGCGACGTGCGGCAGGTCATCCTGGACGACGATCTGAGTCCACAGCAGGTGGGCAACCTGGAGGCGGTCCTGAAGGTTCCTGTGGGCGACCGGGCGGGGCTGATTCTGGATATTTTCGCTCTCCGGGCCCGGACGCGGGAGGCCCGGACCCAGGTCGAGCTCGCCTCCCTCCGCTACCTGCTGCCGCGCCTGGCGCGGCGTTGGACCCACCTGTCGCGCCAGGTGGGTGGCATCGGAGTGCGGGGCGGAGTCGGAGAAACCCAGATCGAGCTGGACCGCCGTATCATCAGACGGCGCATTGCGCGGCTGGAGCGGGACCTGGTCCAGATTCGCCGCCAGCGCCGGACACGCCGCAAAGGCCGCCAGGGGGTGTTCTCGGTGGCCCTGGTCGGATACACGAATTCTGGGAAGACGACCCTGTTCAACCGGCTGACCCGGGCCGATGCGCGCGTGGAGGACCGGCTGTTTTCCACCCTCGATGCCAGGAGACGGCGCCTTGCCTGCCATGACGGATCATCCATCGTCGTCACCGATACCGTGGGCTTCATCCGGAAGCTGCCTCATCATCTTGTGGCTGCCTTTCGCAGCACGCTGGAGGAAGCCGCGGACGCCAAGCTCCTGGTGCAGGTGGTGGATCTGGTGGATCCGGGCTGGGAGGAGAAAATGCGCACCGCCAGAAAGGTGCTCCACGAGCTGGGGCTGGAGAAGAAGCCATGTCTTCTGGTCTTCAACAAGCTTGACCGGCTCCGCGATTCCTCCTTGCGTCGCCGCGTGCTCCGCCGCTACCCGGAAGCCATCTTCATCTCCGCGCGGACGGCAGTGGGAGTGAAGGATCTTCGCACCCGGATGGCGGCCGTGCTCCGGCGCGATGAGACCACCTGGGACATCGAGATCGAAGCTGGCGATGGCGCGGCCCTGGCCACCTTGAGCCGCAATGGCCGGATCCTGCGGGTGCAAAGGGAAGACGGCCGGCGATTGAAGGTCAGGTACCGGACGGATCGAGTCGGGGCCGGGCGGATTCGCAACCAGATGGGGCAGATCCCGACACCGGCTCATGCCTGAGAGTTCCCGGATTGTTCTGCTGTTCGGCGGCTGCTCCGTGGAGCATGAGGTGTCGATTCGATCCGCTCGGACGGTCCTCCTGGCCCTGAGGGAACGAGATGAAAAGGTTCTTCCGGTGGCCATCGACCGTGACGGAGTCTGGTTCACCGCTGACAATCCGTTGCATGTCTACCGGGAGGAGGGCGCGGAAGGGGCCCGCTTCCCCGCGCGTCTCCATCCTGGCGCCGGTGGCGCGCTCAGGATAGGGGAAGGCAGCGCTGCCTGGACCGCGGAGCCGGAGATCTACCTGCCCCTGGTCCATGGCACGGGGGGGGAGGACGGCTCACTGCAAGGCGTTCTCGAGGCGGCCCAGGCGGCCTATGCGGGCTCGGGCGTCCTGGCCTCGGCGTTGGCCATGGACAAGGCGATGGCGAAAGGCATCTTGAAGCAGGCGGGCCTGCCCGTCCTGGAGGGGCGCACCGTCACGGCGGCCGCGTGGGCGCGGAATCCGGAGGCGGTCCTGGACGGCCTGGATCGGTGGTCCGGAGCACCTGTCTTCGTCAAGCCCTGCAACGGAGGATCTAGTGTCGGCGTGGCGCGGGCGGCGGGGAAGGAAGCCCGCCGGGCAGCCATCGAGAACGCTCTCTGCTACGACGTGAGGATCCTGGTGGAGCCCGCGCTGGCGGCCCGGGAGATCGAGGTGAGCGTCTTGGGAAACGAGGAACCACGGACGTCGATGCCGGGTGAAATCGTGCCTTCACGGGATTTCTACGATTACACGGCCAAGTATGTCGACGGGCAAACACGCCTTCTGGTGCCGGCTCCCCTGGCAAGGGCACAGGCGGAGGAGATACGGCGCCTCGCCGGAGATGCTTTCCAGGCCCTGGATGGCAGCGGCTTCGGCCGCGTGGACTTTCTTCTGGAGAAAGAAACGGGGAGAGCGTACATTTCAGAGGTGAACACGATCCCCGGTTTCACGGACATCAGCATGTATCCGCGGCTCTGGGAGGCATCCGGCATGAGTCTTGGGGATCTCCTGGATGAGATTGTGCGTCTGGGTCTGGAACGTCATGAGGCGCGCCAGAAGCTCAGGCGCTCGATGTTATAATGGCACGGTTGCGGGCCTCCGCGTGTGACGCGATGCCGCGGTGACTGGGGCGCCATGCTCAACACCAACGTTCTGGTTCTGAATAACCTCTACCAGGCTCTCCAGATCACATCTGTGCGCCGCGCTCTGTGCCTGCTCTACAAGGGCCAGGTCAAGGCGGTGGATACGGATTTTGCCACCTACGATTTCGAGAACTGGTCCGATCTTCCGGTGGGAATCGGGGATGAGTCTCTCTCCAGCCCGTCCCTGCGCATCCGGGTGCCAAGGGTGGTTCTTCTGCTGCACTACGATCGCCTGCCGAGATACGAGGTGCGCTTCACACGCAAGAACATCTTCTACCGTGACCGCAATCGTTGCCAGTACTGCGGCCTCCGGTTCAAGACACGCGACCTGAACCTGGATCACGTGGTGCCCCTCTCACGAGGAGGACGGTCGACCTGGGCAAACGTCGTGTGTTGCTGTCTCCGCTGCAACATGACCAAGGGGAACCGATTGCCCGGGGAAACGGGCATGCATCTGGTCCGCCTGCCGCGGCGGCCCCACTGGCATCCTCTGGCCCGGATTCGCCTCTCCAGCCGCCGCTACGACATCTGGCGCAACTTTCTGGATGCGGCCTACTGGAACGTGGAGCTCCAGCAGGCGGATCCGGAGAGGGGCTGAAGAGCGGCAGGCGGCCCCTGCCATCGGTTTGAAGCTGGGTCGTCGCCCAGCGCAGAAGCTCTTCGAGACCTTCGAGCCGGAAAGACCATCCGGTCCGGCCGGCCGCTTCCGGGGAAGAAGGCGCCAGGGAGAGGCGGAGGCGGCCGCCAGCCAGGGTGAGGCGCAGGCGGCGGTCCGGGGAGGGCGGCGCGGAACCGGATGGCCGCCGGGAGGTCTGTTCCACCTGGACCTCTCCGGAGAGAACATCGGCGGTTTCCAGGTAAGCCCACCCGGCGGCGGATCCGCCTTGCCCCAGGGCCAGGCGCAGCGCCTCCGCCGCTGCCTGGTCGCCGGCCGGCAGGAGGTCCGCCAGAAGGGTCAGACGACCGGGTTGGGCAGCGAGATGCAGGGTGGCGTCGGCAGGCTGGGACGCCAGGAGAAGCCCGAGGGGAGAGGCTGAGCTCTCTTCCGGAACCTGTGCCAGCCGGTCCAGGGCCGCGCGGAGACTCGCTTCCTCGGTGCTCAGCAGAAGAGCATTGCCATGCATCCCGAGGCAGACCCGGCGGGGGGCTTTGAAGCGAAAATACTCCTGTTCGCCATACAGGACACGATCGAACGCGTCGTTCGTCGGCGCGAGGAAGTGGAGCAGGCGTTCCGCCAGCCGCGGTGCGTTTCCCAGGGATGGGAGATCCAGGATCAAGAGGGGCGAGTCCACCTCGGGATCACCCGTGGCCTGTCCGGTAATGACCAGGACCAGCGGAAGAAACTTGTCGATGTCATTCTCCCGGATTTCGCGCCGGCTCGCAGGATCCATCCGAGGCAGGAGCCACCTGAGGCCGTCAGGAATCTCGCTCGCATCGATGTCACCCTGGAACTGGTTCTGGATCTGGAGGAATCGCCCGACCAGGTCCCTGGCCGCGGGGTCATCCCGGCTCAGCGCCAGATCGGCATAGAAGCCGGTCTCGCCGTCCAGCAGGAGGGGCCTTTCGAGGGGCAAACCAGGAGTTCTGAGCCAGGAGATGAAGAGGACCATGAAGACGAACGCGGCCAGGAGCACGATTCCCAGCACCGCCAGACAGCCGAGCAGGGTTTTCCGGGTACGAGACAGGTGCCGGATCCTCTTCCGGCCCATCCTAACATCCGCCGGAGTGAGTCTCAAGACGCAGCGCGATTCGTTGCCAGTCTCTCGTGGGCCGTGCTATGGTCGGCTCTTGGTGAACCGTCCTTTCCGGCCCTATTCTCCGTATGGTGCGCGCCCGCGCATCGTCTTTGGCGGCGGCTCACTCCCTCCCGGCATTAAGGCCTTGATCATCGGCTGTGTGGCCGTCTTCTTCATACAGAGCCTGGCGCCGCGGGGAACCCTCGAACTCCTCTTTGGTCTGTCCCCGTATAGCTTCATTCACCGTTGGTGGCTGTGGCAGCCGGTCACCTACCTTTTCCTTCACGACCCCGGCAACATTTTCCACCTGGTCTTCAATATGCTGATGCTGTGGATGTTCGGTGCGGATCTGGAGCGCCGCTGGGGAACCCAGCCGTTCATTCAGTTCTACATGGTTTGCGGCATCGGGGCCGGACTGCTCAGCGTGGCCATGGATATTTTGCGAAGCCTGGCCTGGCCGGATCCTCTCACCGGCGGCCTCTCCCTGGTGCCGACCATCGGGGCCTCAGGGGCCATTTACGGCTTGCTGGCCGCCCATGCCATCTTGTTTCCCGATCGGATGCTTCTCCTGTTTCTGGTCTTCCCCATGCGCATGCGGCCGGCGGTGCTGATCATGACGGCCCTGACATTCTTCGCGGCCTGGAATGCGCCCGGCTCCGGGATCAACCATGTGGCTCACCTGGGCGGGATGGCGTTCGCCTGGATTTACCTTCACCGCGCCTGGAATCTACGCCGTACCTGGGCGGACTGGAGATGGAGAATGCACCGCCGCAAGTACCGGATCCTCCCGGATATCCATGATGATGACCACACCCGCTATCACTAGTTCTCCGCCCTGCATCGCCACGACCGGGGTCAGTCGGAAAGACAGGAGTTGTCCGGGGCGCGTCGCGCGACCAGGCTCCAGAGTGCTCTCTCGAGCTGTCCCAGCAGCGCCGGCCGCACGAACCAGCGTCCCCGAGCATCCACTCCGGATTCGAGGCGAATGCCACTCATCGTCACGGACAGGGTGACCTGCGATGGCGGGCATGGAGGCGGGGTCACATCCACTGGCGCGGCGGGAGAAGAGGAATGGGACGACGGATCCGGAACATCACGGCCGCCTGGACGCGCTGGCAAGGGGAGCAGGCTCACCAGAAGAACGAAGAGGGAAGTGAGGAAAAGCCGGCTGGACATTGTTCTCATTTTCGGCCCCATGGAGAACCCTCCAACCCCTCAGTGGAGGGTCAGGAGACTGCTGATATCGAACATCCTCAGAAAGCGTTGCAAGTGAGGGACGTCGGGGAAGAAGCGCTGCAGGCAGGCGAAGTACGCATCCCCTTCTTCCAGATTTCCCCCGAGCATCGCGAGTTCGCCTAAAAGGTAGTAACAGTTCCGGATGATGTCCCGGTAGCCGTTTTCCTCGGCTGTCTTCAAAGCGGCCAGAGCCGAGGACTGGGCTTCCGGCAGCTTTCGCAGGGTGAGAAAGGCATGGGCGAGATCCTGGCGGAGTTCCGCTTCCGTGCGCCGGTCACGGGTGGCCAATGCCAGATGAAGGCCCTCCTGGAGATGTTCCAGCCCGCGGTGCACCTCATCCTTCAGGATGAGGCAGTACCCCAGATTATCGAGCACAATCGCCAGGGGGAAGCGGTGGTCACCCTCCAGCCCGCGATAGGTGGCCAGGGCCCGCTGGTAGCTGGTGAGAGCTCGGTCCAGATAGCACTGGTTCAGGTAAATGTTGCCGAGAAGGTTGTCACACCGTGCTTCCCACACCGGATCGCCAAGCTCATGGGCCTTGTCGGCGGCCTTGCGCGCGAAGAAGAGGGCGCGGCTGATTTTCTTCTGGCGGCGCAGGGCGGAGGCTAGATAGAACGCGGCACGGCAGATGACCTCGGTGTCGGCGCTTTCCAGGACAACCTCTCGTAAGCCCTGGCAAGCGGCCTGCACGTCGTCCATCTCCAGATAGACCATGCTGCGGGTCGTGCAGGCGCGGTGGATGAGATCGGCCGCCCCTGAAGACTTGGCGACGGCGAGCGCGCGGCGCGCCAGATCATGGGCGCGGGCAATGTTCCCCTTGTGAACCGCGCGCCGGCAGGAGGACTGGAGGACGAAGTAACGCTGCTTCAGCGCCGGCAATGCTCGAGAGGGGAGACAGGAGTCCGTCACGCGCGACGATCTCCCACGCGGGGTCTGGAGCCGGATCGGCAGGGTGGCCTCATGTCACTCGGTGGATTCTTCCCGGTCATGGTCGAGAAAACGTAGAAAACGCTTGAGTTCCGTCTGCTCCTGCGGACTCATCCTGCGGTAGGCGCGGATCAAGAACTCCTCCGAGAGGCTGAGATCCTTGGCGATTCCTTCCTGGAAGAACTCCCCGAAGGAAACTTCCAGCTCGGAGAGGAGCTTCATCAGGGTTTCGAGGCTCACCCGGTACTGGCCGTTCTCCATCCGGCACAGGTCAGACTGCTGGATGCCGATGCGCGAGGCAAGGCCGCTTTGCGTGATATGGCGAGCCTTGCGAAGATCCCGCAACTTGCGCCCTACATGACGCATCGGCTGCCTCGAACGCGGGCTCGAAAACCCCCTCATCGCGGCCCTCCCGTGAGAAGAGGCGTTCAGATTGTTAACAGCGCCCCAAGTTGTTGATTACGTGGGACATTCCACGGTGAGGGAGGGCGCGGAGTGAATGTCCCATGCTGATATACCAATGTGAGCTTGACATGTTTGCTACGCAGACATAATATGCTTAGGAGGGAAGAAATGAAGGTGATTCCAGGATGCGAGCGACTCAAGGCGAGATATTTTCAATGAGATCCAGCCCTCCCGGAAATCAGATCGAAGCAAGAAAACTCCCAGGGGCCTTCTAAATGGTGCGATTTTGGAAAACGTGCCAAGTAAACTCCACATTTGACACATGCCAATTTACCCCTGCTACCGCTGAATGTCAAGAAAATAAAGCCGCCGTTCTTCCAATGAACATGGTCCGCCGGGACCAAGAACCCCGCCGAATTTCTCCGGGAGAACACCATGGCTCGCATAGCTGGTTCCGGAAACCGGAACCCTTCGCTGTCTCGGTACTTCGCTGAGATCCGGAACTATCCCATCCTCACCAAGGAGGAGGAAATGGGATTGGGCAAGCGGATCAAGAAGGGCCATTCTCGTCCGCGGAACGAGCTCGTTGAATCCAATCTGAGCTTCGTCGTGAAGGTCGCCAGCGAGTACCGCAACCTGGGCATTCCTTTCGAGGATCTGCTCAATGAAGGAAATATCGGCCTGATCGAAGCCGCCCACCGCTACGATCCGAACCGGGGCACCAAGTTCATCACCTACGCCATCTGGTGGATTCGCAAGTCCATTCTCAAGGCCCTGGCCGAGCAGTCCAATCTTGTCCGTGTGCCCAACTACCAGATGAAAAAAGTAAAGGCGGTGCGCAACACCGAGCGCACCCTGCGGAGCACTTTCGGCCGGGCTCCTGGCAAGGAAGAAATCTCGCGCGAGATGGATAGCTCGGTGGCCAAGGTGGATCGCATTCTACAGTTCAACCTCAAAGAGATTTCCCTGGATGCGCGTATCGGCAGGGAGAAGGACACGCCCATTTCCGATTATCTCGTGGATGAATCGATCCACAGCCCGGAAGAATCCCTGATCCGGAAGGAGAACAAGAGTCTGATTCGGTACGCTCTCGGGGTCTTGAACCGGCAAGAGCAGAAGGTGATCGCGCAACGATACGGGTTCGGGACCGGCACGACCCGGACCTTGAAGGAAATCGGGACCGAGATGGGCATTTCCCGGGAGCGGGTGCGCCAGATCGAATGCCAGGCCAAGGACCGGCTGCGCCGTTATCTGGGCCGGCGCCGCGCGGTGGTGATGGCCCCGCGGCGGGAGGGCATGGTCCCCGAGGCGCGGGTGGGCACCCGTCTCAGTCTTCTCGAGAACTGATCTCCGGCCGGAACCCCTTCTTGACGTCCGCACAACCGGGTGCCTAGACTGGACACCCCATGTCCGGCACGAAGGTCGGTTCCTTGCCACGGCATTCCCCCTGGCGAGACAAGAGAACGAACGACGATCCCCTCTCGGCGTTCCTGGTGAAGCTGGGCCGTTGCTCCGCAGACGCGGGAGACCTTCCGGTTCCCATGGGTGCCGTGCTCCGCTCCTCGTGCATCGCGGCCATGGCGGTCGTGGCCGAAGCCGGGGGAGGACTCCGGTTCCGGGGGGTCCGGTGTGTGGACGGCAGGGGCTGGGAATCCGGGGCGCAGCTCCCGCTGGCGCCGGGCCAGGGGCTCCCGGGCAGGTCCTCACCCGGCCATCTCCATGATCCGGGTCCCGGCGGAGGAGCCTGGGCCGAGACCCTGCAGCAGGGAGGATACCGCCGGATTCTGGTGGCGTCCCTGGCCGGCGACGGAGCGTTTCCGGTCCTGGTCGCGGCCAGGACCTCGGCGCGCCCTTTCCCCTTGCGCGCGCGGCGGATGGCGGGACGGCTCGCCGCAGCGCTGCAGGTGGTGGCCCGGGGAGGTGGGAGGACCGAGCTGCCGGCCACCCACTCCGAGGCGGCCTTCTTGCTGGAGTCCAGCCATCGTCTCTGCCAGGCAGGCGACCTGCCGGAGCTGGTCCAGGTGCTCGAGGCGATCCTGGGAAAAGTGGTGGACTGGGGGGCTTTTGCGCTCCTTCCGGGCTCCAAGAGCACCGGCTGGGACACGGTCCGGAGTCGTCGATCCCTGGGGCCTGATCGGCGCCTGTGGTTCGAACAGCGCGTGCGGACCGCGGCGAGGGAGAACAGGATCCCGCAGGCCGACCTGGAAAAGCCTGAGAAGGTGGGGCTTCCGGAAGAACGTGCGGCTCTGGAAGAACTTCTCATCTATTCGCTTGCCTGGCCTCCGAGGGGGAGCGGACTGCTCGTGGTGTGGCCGGCAGAGGGAGCCGGAATGGACGAACCGCGCCGGCGTCTCCTGGCGGGGCTCGCCCAGCAGCTCGGGCCTTTCCTGGGTCGGCTGGAGAGGGGAAAGAAGCGGGAGCGGGCCCGCCTGAGCACCCTCATGGATGCCTTGCCCTGCGGTGTGATTCTTTGCACGGCGGATGGGAATCTGGGGCGCGTTAACCCGGAGGCACGGAAGATGCTCACCTCTTTGAGTGGATCGGAGCCGGCCGCGGGCGCTTCGACCGCGGCTCTCGGTTTGCCGGAGAGGGATGCCGGCTGCGCGAGGCCGCGGGAGTTTTGCGGCTGGGTGGACCAGCGGATCTACCAGGCACAGTGGGTCTCGCTGGCCGGCTCGGACGGGGACTGCGCGAGCGCCATGGTCCTTGCCGACGTGACTGCGGATGAGGCGCGCGAGAGACAGGCGCTGCAGGCAGAAAAGATGTTTGTCCTGGGCGAGATGCTCGCCGGGATCGCCCACGAGCTGAATAATCCTCTGGCATCGGTTGTGGGTTTCTCTCAGCTCCTCCTGAGGAATGCTTCGGATGCCGGGACTCGACGCCGGCTGGAAATTCTCGTCGGTGAATCGCAACGGGCCCGGCGTATTGTTCAAAACCTGCTCGAGGTGGTCCGTGTTCAGCCGGCCGAGCAGAGACTGGTGGATGTGAACCAGCTGATCTCCAGCATCCTGGACCTCTTCTCCTATCAGTTGCGACTGGATGCCGTGGAGGTCGATTTCTGTCCCGAGCCCCGGCTGGCCCCTGTCCGGGGCGACCGGCATGGCCTGCAGCAGGTGCTTGTGAACCTCCTGACCAACGCGCAGCACGCCCTCCGCAGGGCTTCCGGCGCGCGCTCCCTGAGAATCGCGACCGACGGCGCCGGAGGACGAGTGCGCATTCAGATGGCGGATACCGGATGTGGAATTCCGCCGGCCTACCTGGAGCGCATCTTCGATTCTTTTTTCACCACCAAGGAACCGGGAATCGGCACCGGCCTCGGCCTGTCTCTGGCGGCCAAGACCGTCAAGGAGCATGGGGGATCGATCACCGCGCGCTCCCGGCCCGGCCGCGGGGCCGTCTTCACCATCGATTTGCCTGCCGCATCGGCCGTTCGGGAGAGGCCCGAGAGAGCGGCCTCCGTGGCTTCTCTGGGCGCCGGGGACGGCCGGATTCTGGTGGTTGATGATGAGGAGTCGTTCCGCTTGCTTCTCCAGGAGAGCTTGACTGAGGATGGGTTTCAAGTGAGCGGTGCGGCCAGCGGAGAGGAGGCGTTGTCCCGGCTGGGCGCAGACGGTTTTGACCTGGTCATCTCGGATCTCGGGATGCCGGGCATCGATGGGAAATCTCTCTACCGCAAGGCGCAGGAGCAGCATCCGGAAATCAAGGGACGTTTCATCTTCGTCAGCGGCGATCTTCCGGACGATGCCACACGGCGGTTTCTGAAAGATACAGGTGCTCCTTTCCTGACCAAACCGATCGGCCTGGACGAGCTGCGGAAGGCGCTTGGCGAAAAAGGGAGAGTCCCACGGGGGGACTCTCGGGGACTATGTTAGACTCGATGCCGGGTGACTGAAATGCGGCTTCGCAGAGAATTCATTGAACGGATCGCCGGCCGGATAGCCGCTGTTCTGAGTACCCAGGACCTGGTGGCCGGTGTGGAGAGGACCACGCTGGCTTCGCTGGCCTCGAGGGCCATCACCGATGATCTGAGGGTGGAGGATCAGCTGAATGACGAGGTGCGTGATTTGCTCCGCCAGCACGCCAGCGAGATCGAACGGCATAACGTGGAGTACCATGAGATGTTCAAGAAGCTCAAGGCCAAGATCGTCCGGGAGCGAAAGCTGATCCTGTGAGGCTTTCCCATGAAAAGATGGTTCACCTTTCGCACGTGGTGGTGCGGGCCCTGGAGACCGCCGATGGCATCATCTTCAACCAGCCGCCCAACGAGGTCAGGAACTGCATTCTGAGAGTGTTCCGCGACGAACTCCGGCGCGATGAGGCGGTCGAGGTACGGGTCAGGCGCAAGATCACGTCCCAGAAGCGCAGGATCCCGGAGGGAAGCCCGGAATGGGAGATTCTCTACCGGAAGTACTATGAGGAGGAGATCTCCAGCCTCGGTGGAAACTGAGCCGCCGCCGCCCGTTCAGGAATTTCGGGCCATGAGCTACCATATCCTGGGGACAGCCGGACACATCGATCATGGCAAGACGGCTCTGGTTCATGCCCTGACGGGCGTCGAGACCGACCGCCTGAAGGAAGAGCGGGAACGTGGGATCACCATCGATCTGGGCTTCGCCCCGCTGGATCTCGGCGGTGGAGCCACTCTCGGCGTGGTTGATGTGCCGGGCCACGAACGCTTCATTCGCAACATGCTCGCCGGAGCCGGCGGGATCGACATCATGCTTCTGGTGGTCGCGGCCGACGAGTCCGTCAAACCGCAGACGCGGGAGCACTTCGAGATCTGCCGGCTGCTGGGAGTGACCGCGGGCGTCGTGGCGCTGACCAAGATCGATCTGGCCGATCCGGAGCTCGTGACCCTGGTTCGCCAGGAGGTCGAGGAGATGGTGGCCGGATCGTTTCTGGAAGGCGCGGAGATGGTTCCCGTTTCGGCCATCACCGGGGAAGGTGTGGGGGAGCTGCGCGCGGCGCTGCTGCGCCTGGTCCAGCAGATCACACCGCTGCCCCGTCCCGATTTTGCCCGGCTGCCGGTGGACCGGTCTTTTTCCGTGCGCGGCTTTGGAACCGTGGTGACCGGGACGTTGTGGTCCGGGACGATCCGGCTGGGGGATTGGCTCACCTTGTGGCCGTGGGAAGAGGCTGTCAAGATCCGGCGCCTGGAGGTCCATGGGGAAGCGGTGGAGCGGGCTGTGGCAGGACAGCGCACCGCCGCCAATCTCGGAAGACTGGGAAAGAGGGTGCCGCGGCGGGGCGATCTTCTCGCCGCGCCGCACCGCATGGCCACCTCTTTCCTCCTGGATGCCCGACTCGAGGCTCTCGCCTCTCTCAAGGGGGGTATCCGCGATCAACTTCGCGTGAGTTTCCACCTGGGGACAGCGGAGGTCCAGGCCCGGATCCGCGTGCTGGGAGCCCGGGCCGCGATCGAGCCTGGAGAGACCGGGCCCGTGCAGATCCGGCTCGCGGAACCGCTGGCAGCCACACCGGGCGATCGATTCATCATCCGCCGGCCGACGCCGGCGCTCACACTGGGCGGCGGTTGCGTCATTGATGCCGCGCCCGGGAAGCACCGGCCCGGCGACCGGTCCGTTCCTTCCCACCTGAAACGCCTGGCCTCGCCGGATCCCGTCCTACGGATCCTGGAGTTTGTAGCCACTGCGGGTACACGGGGAATGGGCGCGGATGATCTGGTCATCCGGACCGGTCTCAGCCGTGCCACGGTGAGAGAAAGGGTGCAGAGCCTGGCGCGTGCCGGACGCATCGTGCAGGATGGCCCGCAGGCGGACTGGGTGATGTCGATCCAGGCGGCCACCCGGATCGAGAAGAGATTCGAGGCGGTTCTGGCGGAGTTTCATACGCGGCGTCCGCTGGCGCTGGGGATCTCTCTTCAGGAGCTGCGTCGCCGGGGGGCGCCCCGCACGCCGGCTTCCCTGGTGGATGCCCTCCTGGGCCGCCTTTCGGTGGCGGGACGCCTGCGAGTCCAGGGGGAGACCGCAGCGGCCGTCAGCCACAGGGTTTCCCTGGATCACGGTGAGGAAGCGCTTCTCGAGCGGGTAGCGGAGTCCGTGCGGGCCGGTGGTCTCGACCCGGGCGATCCCGTCCGGCTCCTGGTCGAGGGGACGCCGCCGGGGCCACGCGAGCGATCTCTGCTACAGCTCCTGCGCGACCGGGGAACCCTGGTGCGCATCGCCGAAGGCTACTTTCTCCACACCGAGGTCCTCCAGTCTTTGAAAGAAAAACTCTGGGAGTACCGGAACACCAGCCCGTTGATCGACGTGGCCGCCTTCAAGACCTTGACCGGCACGAGCCGACGTTTGGCCATCCCCCTGCTCGAGTACCTGGATGCGGTGAAAATCACCACCCGCCGGGGCGACCGGCGTTATATTCAGGAACCGCCGGAGCGCCGGGGTTGAAGACACGTCCTGTTCGGCGGGAAGAGATCCGCGTTCGAAAAGCGGCGGTTCGCTCGCTCAAGCGGATCATCAGCGGAGTGGACCAGAACTCCGGGCGCAAGTACATACGTGACTTCATGCGAGACTATGCCTCTTATGCGGAGCCTGCTTCCTACGATGATCTGGTGATCAAAGGCTTTCGCTCGGACATCGTGTACGTGGGTGATTACCACGCCCTTCCGTCGTGCCAGGCCTTCTTCTCCCGGTACCTCCTGGACCTGATCCAGCGCTCGGCGCACGTGGTGGTGGCCATGGAGATGATCTTCGCTCGCCACCAGCGGATTCTCGACGACTGGATGGCTCGTCGTCTGGATGATGAGGACTTTCTTCTCCGGATTCGTTACGAGGAGGAGTGGGGATATGAGTGGGCAGGCTATCGGGCCATTCTGGACGTGGCGCGCCGGGAGGGTGTGCGGGTCGTCGGCCTGGATTGCGGCCCCCGGTCGGGGTTTCGCGTGATCCGGCGCCGCGACGCGCACGCGGCGGAGCGCATCTGCGAGATTTTCTTGCGGGAACCGCAGGCGAAGGTGGTGGCGTTCGTCGGTGAATCACACCTGGCCCGGAACCACCTGCCCCAAAGAGTCTATCGCGCCGTTTCCCGCTGTCAGCTGGAGAAACGCTCGCTGACCATTGTTCAGAACATCGATGCGCTCTACTGGCAAAGAATGGAAACGGGGATGGAGGATGTTGATGTGGTGCGGGTGGAGGGAGACCGTTACTGCGTGTTCAGTGCCTCGCCCATGGCCAAGTATGAAGCCTACCGCCAAGTCATTGAGCGCTGGAACCGGCAACCGTCCGACGCCGGAGACGAAGTGGATCTGACGCCGACGGTCCATAACATGATCGAGAGTATCCTCGAGTTTCTCCACATCAACCGTTTCCGGTTCTCCGCCGGCCGCCGCGAAGGCGTGCCGATCCGGCTCGTCAATGTCTTCCCCGAGGTTTACACTCACGAAGACCCGGACTTCATTGCGCAGATGCTCCAGCGGCACGGACTGGATCGCGGGCAGATCGATCGAGTTCTGGCCCACCTGGCGCGTTCGGGCTCTTGCTATGTTCCCCGGGTCAATGTCATCTTTCTCGGGACCCTCGACCTCACCCATTCTGGCGAAGAAGCCTCGCATTTTGTCAATGCAGCGCTCAAGGGGGAATTGTATGAAAACTGGACCGGGAAGCCGATGGCCGGGCATGATTGTTTCTACTCGGCGGTGATGGAGGAAGCCATCGGTTATTTCGGCTCAAAGCTGATTGATCCGGCGCGCAATCATTTCTTCGAAACCGACTTTTATCAGTACTATGGAAAAGATCCCGAGACCGTGGAGAAGTGCACGGGTTACTCTTTCTCGGAGTTCCGGACCATCATCGACTTCATTCTGCTGCACAAGAAGTTTGAGAAAGATTACCAGGAACGGAGTGAGGTTCCCGCTGCTCTTCTGGAGGGTATCCGTGCCACGGGAGCCCTCTTCAGCATATTGACTCACGAGCTGGGGTATTTCTTGGGCCAGCAGATTTATGACGGCTTTCAGAAGGGCCTGGTGCCCCAGGCCCAGATCACCGCCCTCTACCGCCAAAAGTGGGGAGAGCCCTCCAGCGCCCTGTCGACCTACCTGGACTGGACCGAGCAGCTCAGACCGCTGGGCGGGGGCTAGGTGCGGCGTCCCAGAGACCGGCGCGGACGGTCTCGACCGAAGTCTCCGGGAATCCTGTACTGATGGAGGCGCCGGTAGAGCTTGGTGCGGTGCCAGCCGATGAGACGCGCAGCGCGGCTCCGGTCGCCGCTGGCGGTCAGCAGGGCGCGCTCGATCATTTGCTGCTCGCCGGTCTTATTACGGACCTGGCCCCCGTTTTCCTCGGGGAACTGGAGCAATGCATCCACAAGGGAAGAAGGGAGTGAGCCTGGAGAGATCAGGGCGCCGGGAACCAGGAGCACGGAGCGCTCGACCACGTTCTCGAGCTCCCGGACATTGCCGGGCCAAGGGGAACGGACCAGGATCTCCATGGCGGCTCGGTTGAACCGCTTCAGGGGTAGACCGTGCCGGAGGCAGCATTGATGCACGAAATGCTCGACCAGCGCCGGGATGTCCTCCTTGCGTTCCCGAAGGGGCGGTAGGTCGAGGGAGAGGACATTCAGCCGATAGTAAAGGTCCTCCCGGAACCGGCCCTGGAACACCAGCCGGCGCAAGTCTCCGCTTGTTGCAGAAATCACCCGAAGGCGGAGCGGACGGAGATGATTCTCCCCCACCCGGCGAACTTGCCTCTCCTGGAGAACCCGCAGCAATCGGGTCTGGAATCGAGCCGAAGCGTTGGCTATCTCATCGAGGAACAAGGTGCCCCCGTCGGCCTCTTCGAAGAGGCCGACCCGGTCCACAGTGGCTCCGGTGAAGGATCCTTTGCGATGACCGAACAGCTCGCTTTCCAGGAGTGTGTCCGACAACGCTCCGCAATCGACAGGGATGAAGGGATGGTCTGTGGTTCCTCGCATCCGGTGGATGGCTCGGGCAACCAGTTCCTTTCCGGTGCCGCTCTCTCCCTGGATCAGGACATTTGATGACCGGGGCGCGATGCGCGCGATCAGTTGCTGCACGGTGTGCATCGCTTGGCTCTCGCCGATCATCTGGGTGAGGGTGTGCTCCGCCGCGGGGAAGGCGGATGGGTTCTCCGCCGTGTCATGAGACTCTCCCAGGAGATCGAGCAAGCGGTCCCCCAGGCGGCGGATGCGCCTGGCGGCGGGCGAGGAATCCATACCTGCGGCCTCTTTCAGACAGCAGAGTCTCGCCACCAAACGTTCGAGCTCTCCCAGAAGCTCCGTCATTTTTCTCTCGTCTCTGACCATCTCCGGGTTCTGCCCTCCCCCAGTGCGGCGAAGAACCATGGGATCCCCCGCTTCCGGGAGCCACAGAACGCAAAGGGGATGCCATGGTCCCCGGGACGGAGGGAGACCGGGGCGGAGGGCAGGTTTCTCCTGCAGAAATGGATTCCAGCGCCTCCGAGGCGGGAAAACACCGCCATGGAGGAGCGCCCGTTTGAGCGAGCCGGCGTCCGGACGCGTCCATGGCCGGACGGCCCGAGGAGGCGCCGGCGCCGGGCAAGACCGGAGACAGGAGGCCATTGCGGCCCGGAGAGGGGACCGGTCCGGCCAGCCGGTGAGGGAATGGAACAGCTCAGGAAGCAGGGGCGGAAGCAGCCGGAAAGGCCGGCCTCCAATCCTGCCCGGCGCAGCAGGAGAGGGGTTTGCAAGGCCGGTGCCGGACGGCCGGCGGTGGATCCGGCCTCTGCCGCCTGGCTGGATGTCGCGATACGGGACATCCGCTGCGCCAGGTGTTGTCTATGGTTGCTTGTGGCGCGGGCCCGGAGGTCGTTGCGGGCCCGCCTTGCCATGGGGAGGCGGGATGATCCGGTAGTCCTTCATCTTGCGGTAGATGGTGGCGCGGCCGATGCCCAGGCGCCGGGCCGCCTCTTCGCGATTCCATTGGCAGACCGTCAAGGCCTGGCGGATATGTCGGGATTCCAACTCCCGGAGGCTGGGGAACCCGGTGGCGTCTGGAGCTGTGGGAGAAACCTGGTGGGAGAGAAGCTGGCGGACCAGTTTGCGGCTCACGGCTCCATCCTTGGCGTGCAGGATGATCCGTTGCACGGTGTGTTCCAGTTCGCGAACATTCCCCGGCCAGGAATGGATCCTGAGCTCGCGCAAGGCGCTGGGGGAGAATGAGGGAGCGGGGAGATCACCGCTGCCGAGCGCCCGTTTGATGAAATGCTCGATGAGTTGCGGAATGTCCTCGCGCCGCTGCCTCAGCGGAGGGAGCACGATCCGGATGACGTTGAGCCGATAGAACAGGTCCTCGCGAAATTCCCGTGCCCGTACCAGTGCATCCAGATCTCGGTTCGTTGCAGCAAGAATACGGACATCGGCGGCGCGGGTTGTTCCGCTTCCTAGAGGGCGAAACGTCCCATCCTGCAGGACGCGCAAGAGCTTCGCCTGCATCCGCTCACTCATATGGCCGATCTCGTCGAGAAAAAGCACTCCGCCGTGAGCCAGATCGAAGACGCCTCTGCGTTCGCTATCCGCCCCTGTGAAGGCGCCGCGCACATGACCGAACAGCTCGCTTTCCAGGAGTTCTTCGCGGAAGGCGGCGCAGTTCAGGGCGAGAAAGGGCCCGGCCCGGCGCGGGCTCCGCTGGTGGAGGGCGCGGGCCGCCACATCTTTTCCTGTTCCGGTTTCTCCCAGTAGGAGGGTGGGGAAGGGGCTCTCTGCGGCTCGATCGAGGAGGTCGTAGACCAGCTGCATGGCATGGGAGCGACCATGCAGGCCCTCATAATGGGCGCGCACCCGGGCCTGGCCCACCAGACGGTGATTTTCACGGCGCAGCCGGCGGTAAAGTCGGGCCGAGTCCAGGGCCAATGCCGCCTGGGATGCGAAGGTGTCAAGAAAGCGGAGGTCCTCGCCCTCGAACGGGGCGCTTCGCTTGGTGCTGTCAATGTAGAGAACCCCCAGGATGCGATCGGAAATCCTCAGGGGAACGCAGATAAGGGACCGGATGTCGTAATGGTTGACGGAGGCCAGTCGCGAGTACCGCGGATCAGACGATACGTTGAGCGCCACGACCGGTTGACCTGACAACGCTTCCTCGACGGCGGTGTGGGAGTATTGACGCAGGGCATCGATCTCCTGTTCCTGGATATCCCGGACGGCAACTGGAGAGAGCTCGCCATCGTCTCCCCTCAGGAGAACCATGCCCCGCTGGGCGCCCAGGATCTGCAGTGCCAGGTCCAGGATCCGCGCCACCAGGTCGTCGGGCCGGTCCATGGTTCGCAAGAGCCGGCCCACTTCGTAGAGGTGAGAAAGAAGTCGGCCGGCGAAAACCGGGCTGTCTCCGGGGACGCGGCCGGGAAGGCCAGATGCTGGAGTGCTCATTTACCAATTATAAAGATGTGCGGGGCCGGGGGCAAACCCGGTCCGCCGCCGGGATCGTCCTTGCGTGGATCATGTAGGCATGATAATACTCCCGACTATGCAAAAGAGCTCTTCACGGGTACACGGCAGAGGGTCCACGTATAGGACCAATGAGGAGATTGCACGCCGGGTGTATCGCGCCTTGAAGACGCCCTCGGATAACAATCGGAGGACTGACCCGATCCTGTCGTTCCAGTTCAAGGGGAAACAGGACCACATCATCATGCGGTGCAACAAGCAACCCGAGATTTCCATCAAGGGAAAGAATCAGACGGCCGGCGAAGTGAAATTCTTTGCCTATTCCGATTTTGTGGACTATGACGAAGGCTCCGTCCTGTTTGCTCTCAAAGATGACATCAACCGCATCGAGCTCTACCGGAAGGGAGCCATCGAACGCAAGGTTTTTCGCAACTGGAATGAATTCAAGCGCTGGCTCGAGACCCTCGAGGAAGGCGGCGTTCAGATCAGTTTGAAGCTGCCTTGCCTGGTCTACGAAGCGGTCAAGAACCAGAAGCCCTCCATGCAGAACTTTATCGTCGAGGCCATCAAGAGAGTCCTGAAAAGGGACCGGGAGAATTGATCGCATCGGGAAGGTCTGCCGCGCTGCTGGGGGCCGCCTTCCTTGCCTCGTGGCCGGCAGTTGCCGCGACGGATCCCCGGTTCTTTCCGCTGGCCGAGGTGGTTCCCGGGTTGCGCGGAGAAGCACGGACCGTGCTCCTGGGTCACAGGGTGGAGACCGTGCCTCTCGAGGTGATCGGTGTTTCCCCGGATTTCGCCGGACCAGGCCGCGATGTCATCCTGGCCCGTCTCCTGGGCGACAGGACCCGTCTCACCGGGGTGGTTTCGGGGATGAGCGGCAGTCCTGTGATCCTGGACGGCCGGCTGGCCGGCGCACTGGCCTACCGGATCGGCACCTTCACCCAGGAGGCCATTGCGGCCATCACTCCGATTCAACAGATGCTGGCGATTCCGTCGGGTACAGAGGACGGCGACCCGATGTGGCAGGCGCGAGGTGAGCGATACCCGGTGGAATCGCTGGTGGGGTCGGCTCCCTGGCCGGCATCCGCTGCGGTCCACACCGATCCGGGTTCCATCTCGACACCGGTCGCGGTTTCCGGATTGCTGCCGGGAGTCAGGGAGCACTTCGCCGAGATCTTCCAGGGAAGCCGCCTGGGACCCTTCTTCACGGCAGCGGAAAGGACCGAAAGCCGGGCAGAGGAGCCCTTGCATGGCGGGGACGCCATCGCCGCCGTCCTGGTGCGTGGAGACCTGACCATGGCTGCGACCGGCACGGTGACCCTGGTGAGCGGGCGCCAGGTGCTGGCCTTTGGCCATCCATTGTCCCGGGCCGGCCGCATTGACTTTCCCATGGCCCGCGCCAGTGTCCTGGCCACCGTTCCTTCCTTGGCGGGATCCTTCAAGGTGGTGCGCATCGGCAGCACCATCGGCGCCTTTCGCCAGGACCGTTCTGCAGGCGTGGCGGGACGGCTGGAGGCCGTTTCCCGCCTCCTGCCCGTTTCGGTGGAGGTGCGGCCGGGCGGCGGCGCGAAGAGCTCCAGCTACCAGTTCGAGTTGGTCAGGGCGCCCGGCTTGACACCTAACCTGGTCGAGGTGGTTCTCGCCAATACACTTCTGTCCGCCGATCCTGGTGGACAGAGAGGAACCATCCGGATGACGGGGAAGATCCGGGTGGATGAGAACCGCAGCATCCCGGTGGAGACTCTTTTTTCCGGCGGTGAGCGCTCCGCACCTCCCGCCCTGCAGGCCGCCCGTTTCGGAGCTGCCCTGCTCGCTGCCCTCTACCGCTCACCCCTGTCGGGGGACCGAGACCTGGCCCTGGACCTCACCTGTTCTTTCCAGGAAGAGATCAACATCCTACAAGTGGCCGAGGTTCGGCTGGATCGGGCCTCCGGAAGGCCGGGAGAGGTGATCACGGTCTCGACGAGCCTGCGTGATCATGCCTCGGGAAAACTTCGTCATGCGGTCCTTTCGATCCCCTTGCCGGACCTGGCTCCGGGCAGCCAGCTCCAGCTTCTGGTGGGTGATGCGCCATCGGCCATGGCGGCGGATGGGACGGTTCAAGCTGTCGGAGCCTTGGGCACCGCCCGGGGCCTGGACCATGTGGTGGAATCTCTCTCCCGTATCCTGCCATCCTCGGCGCTCTATGCCCGTCTTCTGCGCGCGGCGCCGGGAGTGATGATCGGAACAGAGCCCATGCCGGCGCTTCCCCCCTCGGTGGCCGCGGTCCTGGCGGCTGACTCCTCCAGCAGTAGCCGAAAGGAATTGTCGCGATCCGTGATTGCCGCCGCGGCAAAAACGGAAGATGGCGTGGTGGTGGGCTCGCGGCGCTTCTTGGTGACCTTGAAGTAGAGAAGTTCATGGAGGAGCTTTTCGTGAGAGCCAGGAGGCGTGTGCTGGCCGTGGTGGTCGGTCTCGGGTGCATCTTCCCGGCGGCCCAGGCCGGGGGAACACGATTCTTCGACATGAGTGATTTCCACGGCGTGGAGAACCTGGTGCTGGATGGAACGACCGTGTCCAGAAACGGGGGCGTGGTCCTGGCGCCGGCCAGCCGGGCGCTCCTGGGGCCTTCGGTGGCGGTCCTCTGGGACGCGGCTCCTGGGCCTGATGGGAGCGTTTATGCCGTCGGTGGACCACCCGGGGTGATGTTGGAATTTCCAGAGGAGGGAGAGGGTCGAACCGTACTCGAGGCGGGTGAAGCCGAGATGACCGCCATCGCGGCCCTGGATGACGGGCAGGTGGTGGTCGGGCTCTCGCCGGGTGGAAGAGTAGTCCAGGTGACGCCTGACGGCCGGCAGCGGGAGATTCTTCAGACCGGGTCGCGCTACGTATGGGACCTGCTGGTGCAGGACAGCGGCGTGCTCTGGGTGGCGGCGGGTGATCCGGGCGCGCTTTTTCGAGTGAACCTGCGGACCGGAAGCGATCAACGTGTCCTGGATCTCGGCGAGGAGCAAGCCCGCTGCCTGGCCCTGGATAGCGATGGAAGTCTGCTGGTGGGCTCGGCGGGCCGGGGAATCATCCGCCGCATTCCCCCATCGGGGCCGGTCGCGGTGCTTCTGGATTCAGATTTCAGTGAAGTGTCCTCGCTCGCGGTCTCCGCGGATGGAGTGCGTTACGCGGGCTTGGTCCAGGCCTCCCCTGCGGAGATCTCTGCAGAGAAAGTGCGTCTGTCGCAGCCGGTGGATCCCCGCCCGCCGGGCAAGACCGGTGCCGCCGGTTCCAGGGCGCGTTCCGCAGGGGCAGGCGCCACATCGGTTCTTGGCGCTACCCAGCGCTCGATCCGTTCCTCGGTGATTCGAATTGAGCGCGACGAAACGGTCGCGACCATCTGGGAATCGGAGAAGGAGATTGCCCTGTCTCTCCTGGCGCGGCCCGGCAACAGAATCTGGATCGGTACCTCTCCGGAGGGTGGCATTGACCTGGTGGATTCAGCCAATCCGCCCATGCGTCTCGCCCGCCTCCCGGCCCGCTCCGTGACCGCCTTGCATCTCTTGCCTGGAGGAACGGTTCTGGCGACAACCGGCGGGTTGGGAAGCGTGGCTCTCCTGAGCCCTGATCGAGGCGCTGAGGGAATGGTGACCTCGCCGGTTCATGATGCCGGCCAGGGCGCCCGGTTCGGCCGCGCTCGGATATGGAGTCGGACAGGGAACCAGGATGGACTCGCGTTTTCTCTGCGCAGCGGCAACACGTCGAGACCGGATTCGACCTGGAGCGACTGGTCAAGGTGGCACCTTGGGGACAGGGCCGCGGCGCCCGCCGCCCCTCCTGGACGGTTCGTCCAGTGGCGGGTACGCCTCCGGACGGGAGCATCCTCCCATGGACGGCCCGAGCTGGCTCGGGTCCAGGTGGCGTACCTTCCACCGAACCAGCCACCCCGCCTGGACAAGGTACAGGTCCTGGCGCCGGGAGTGGCCCTTGAAACCTTGCCTTCCCCCGCCGGATCCGCGGCCGGGCCCGCGTCCGGAAGTCAAGCTCAGTCGTCTGGAGGCACGGCAAACGTGTCGGCGCCTTCCCGGCGAGTGCGGCGGGCGTGGAGGCCTGGTCGGCGGACGGTGAGCTGGGAGGCCAGCGATGAGGATGGCGATGACCTGGTGGCAAGGCTATGGATACGCGCGGATGGCGAAGCCGAGTTCTTGCCCGTGGCGACGCATGTGTTGGATTCCTTCTATGTCCTTGGCGAGAACGAGCTCCCCGACGGCGGTTTTGTCATCCGGGTGGAGGTCAGCGATGCGCCCGGCAACACGCCAGAGCGCGCCGCGAAAGCGGTTGCCGAGACGCCGCGGTTCATCGTCGACCGGACGCCGCCCAGAATCCTGGATCTGCGCTGGCGCCGAGAAAAGGGGGGCGTCGTGCTGGAGTTCTCTGTTGCCGACGCCGTCACCCCGCCCAGTGGAGCGCAGGTTTCCATCGACGGTGGACCTTTCGAGGGCGTCTTTCCCGGGGACGGCATCGCAGATGGACTGGAAGAAACTTACCGGGTCCGCCGGGAATTGCCGGATGCCGGACCGCATCGAGCGGTCATCCGGGCCACTGACGGGACCGGGAACACGACGACGGCCCGCTTGCGTTTCGACCTTCAGGAAAAATCGCGCCGCTGACGGAGGAGAACGTCGTGGAGGCGGGTCAGCGATTCGACGGCGCGGTGATCGGTGCGTGGATCGCGTGCTTTCTGTTCGATTTCTCCAGCCAGGCGATCGAAGACCTCGACGATGGCGACTCCCGAGAAGCGGCGCCCGTCTCTGACAACGATGGTCACTCTTCCCGAGCGGAGCAGTCGCTTGCCTTCGGGGGAGTCGGGCGGGATAAGACGCATGCGCCGCCGGCCGATGATCTCACTGATGGGGCAGATACTGCCGTTTCCCAGGACGCTGGTCACGTAGACAGGATCGGCGAGATGCTGTGTTCTGGCGGCGGCGCCCACCTGTAATTCTCCGAGGGAAAATCCTAGCATGCCACGGGGGTCAGCGGGCAGGTGAATCGGACATTTTGGCGTGATTCGGGCTCTCCTCGCCCGAGAGGAAGGGCTGGCGGCTGGCCATGACTCGATTCCTTCCGTTTTTCTTGGCCTCGTAAAGCGCTCCATCGGCTAGACGGATGAGTTCCGTGGAGCTGTGGGAATCGCGGGGGAAGGCGGCCACGCCGCCGCTGATGGTCAAGTTCCTTCCAGGCTGGCGCTCCTGTAATGGGAAGGGATACCCCTCGATGTGGCGTCTCAGCTTCTCGGCGGCAATCATGCCGCCTTCCTTGTCGGTGTCCAGAAAAACGACCAGAAACTCCTCCCCCCCGAAGCGGCACGCGAAGTCATCGGCGCGGATGCAACTGCGGGTCAGTTTTCCCATGTGGCGAAGGATCTCGTCGCCGGCCAGATGGCCGCAAGTATCATTGTAATTCTTGAAATGATCAATATCGAACAAGAACACCGAAAGCACCTGTTGGTTTCTCTCGGCCTGGTTGATGCTCAGAGAAAGCTGGTCACGGCCGAATCGTTTGTTGTAGAGATGGGTCAAGCCGTCCTCATTGGCAAGCGTCTGGATGCGCTGGTGATACTCGGCGTTCTTGATCCCCATGGATCCCAGGTCGGCGGCCATCTTGATCATCTTCTTCTCGTTCCGGGGACAGCGGGTCAGGTGGCCCACCGTGATGACGCCGACCGTCTGGTCGCTATCCAGATCGACCATGGGAGCGCAGAGATCGATGTGCAGCCGGCTGCAGACTCCCGGGGGTTCGCCCCGGAAGCTCGTGGTGTTGACGAAGTCCCGGGAATCCATCACGACCTGGTGCTCCGCGACCCAGCCGATGCGCCCCTCGGTCAGGCTCACCTTGAGGGCGCCGTCATCCAGGGTACGCGGAAGGCCCTGGCTGGCCGCCAGCGCGAGCCGTTCGTGGCGGGTCGATCGGTAGAAGATGCAGATCTCGCCGGGTTCGAAGATGAGGTCGAGCAATTTGACCAGGAGCGGAGCAATATGGCGCTTGTCGCGAGTGGCATTGAGCTGACGGATCAAGTCCGGAAGAGTGACGAAAAAGAGAGTGAGCTCGTTGAGCTCTTGCTCGGTCCGGCGCAGGGAGCGGCGCAGCTCCAGCCGGTCATCGCACTGAACACGGTGCCTCTTCTCGGCCGCGGTCGTCTTGGATGGGAGGAGGCGTCCGAGGACGAGACCGGCGGCGATCAAGCTGGATCCCAGCAAAATGAGGGTGGTCGTGTCCACGGGGAGAATATAGGGCGGCGTGCCAGGTCGGGCCATCGCCTGCGAAGCTGGCCATTAGGCTCTACAGGATTATACTTGTGGTAGACTAAACCGCTTGCTAAGGAGAGCTGCAGCATGTGGAACCGCAAGGAAAACGAAGTCCCGAGTGCTGAGAGAGGAAAAGGGAGGCGCGACGTGAGCGTGGCGCCAACGCGTGAATTCACGGTGGCGTCCCCGCGAACGGCAACCACAAGGAACGAGGAAATCGTGAATATTGGCCAAAGTATTTGCATTCGCGGCGAGTTGACCGGAAACGAGGATCTGACCATCGAGGGGAAGATTGAGGGGAAGATCGATCTCGAGGATCACCATCTGACCATCGGCCCCAAGGGGAGGATCCAGGCGGAAATCGGGGCGAAGACCGTCCTGGTGAAGGGGGAAGTCAACGGGAATATCCATGCGACGGACAAGGTCGAGCTGGCGGAGACCGGCCGGGTGCGCGGAGATATCGTCGCTCCACGTATCGCGATTGCTGATGGGGCACGCTTCAAAGGCTCGGTGGATATGACGGGAACGCAAGCCGATAGCGCCAAGGGCGCGGTGAGGGAGAAGACGAAGGTGACTGTCGCCAAGTCGGCTCCCCTGATCACCGATGCGCCGGTTGTCGGAACGTCCCGGCCCGTGGCTCGATCCTGACTGCATCCCGTTTCCGCAGGAGCGGCTGATGTCGTGGTGGGAGAGTCTGCGGTCTTCCCGAGCGAAGACCGGCCTTCCTGGAGTGGAGTTCAGGTTTGGGCGTGTTCTGAGCTCTCTGGTGCAGCATCTGAAGCAACTGAATCACCCCAGTCTCCTGGATCTCGGGCCGACGTGCGGCAGCAATATCTCCTATTTTATCCGGCTTGGGTGCAAGGTCCACGCCGATGATTACGTGACGGCCCTGCTGTCGTCTTCCAGTGGTCGTCCCAAACCGAAGACCGGTCCGCAGAGAGCGGCGGCTGGACGGGCGGCCCCGGCTGGCTCGCGGCGACCGCGCGCCGGCGCCCCTCCCGTGGAGCATGGAAGCGGGAAGTTCCAGGCGGTTCTCTGCTGGGATCTGTTCGACTACTTGCCGGAGGACGAGGCCCTGGGCGTCGCCCATGAAATTGGACGGATCACGGCCGACCGAGGGTATGTCCTGGCGCTTTTCGGCCCGGCCCGCGGCCTGGAGGTTCGGTTGCCGCTCCGCTTCCGGATCCAGGCGGAAGGACATGTCCAGGCCGAGAGCATCCCGGGCTCGAGCCTCCGGCCGCATCACGTGACCAACCGGCACATTCTGCAGCTCTTCTCTGATTTCGAGATCGCACAGACCATCCTGCTCAAGAATGGTGTTCGCGAGATGCTTCTGCAAAAGCGCGCTGCCCGAAAAAAGCCCCCCTCTCCTCCTGCCATGGCATCCTTATCCTGATAGCCCCTCGCCACTCCCTTGCCGCATGGAACCGAGGTAAGGTCCAGGGGGTTCTGATAGGATAGGCCCATGGTGCGCCGTGAAGCAGACCCGGTGAAGAGTACGAGGCCGAGGTCTGT
>JBHHYE010000032.1:0-38838 GCA_046757405.1 Acidobacteriota bacterium
ACTCGCAACCCGGAATGCTACGCCAGCCATTTTCCACACGATCCGGGACGCATCCCGTTCAGCCGGATGTGGCCGTGCTCCAGCCGCTGGCGCAGCGTCTCCCCGTCCAGCAACTCCATGACGGCATAGTCCATCTCCCCTTCGCGGCCGAGGTCGTGGATGGCCAGGATGTTCGGATGGGAGATCGCGGCGACCGCCCGCACCTCGCGCTCGAAGCGCGCCCGGGCGTCCGGGTCCCGGGAGATGGCCTCGGCGAGGACCTTGACCGCGACCGTGCGGCCAAGCCGGGCGTCCTTCGCGCGATAAACCTCGCCCACCCCCCCGAGCCGAGGGGGCCCATGATCTCGTATGGTCCGAGGCGGCAACCGGGTGCGAGGGGCATCGAAGCGCCAGTTTAACAGAGGTGCGGGCCGGGGCAGGAGGGCGAAAAGCGGCGGGCGGCCAGACGATCGCGACGAAAACCGTGCGCCATCCACAGGTGAGCTTCTTGCCCTTGATCGGATTCAAGTCCCGCCGCAGCGGCCAACCAGGCAAAGAAACGAAAGGGATCCGGTTCAGGAGCCCGGGCTGCCGGCGGTGCCGGCCCGTGTGGATGATGCCGTCTTCATCCATCGGTCCATCTGCTCTTCCAGGATATCCAGGGGAAGAGGGCCTTCACCCAGGATCTCGTCGTGGAAGGCCCGGAGATCGAACCGTTCTCCCAGCGCCTCTTCGGCGCGCGCCCGGAGATCCTTGATCCGCAGTTCACCGATGGTGTAGGCCAAGGCCTGCCCCGGCCAGGCCAGGTAACGATCCACCTCGACCACGATGTCGTGTCCGGCCTTGCCGGTGTTCTCCTCGAAATAATCGATGGCTTTCTGCCGCGTCCACCCCAGAGCGTGCATTCCCGTGTCGACCACCAGGCGGATGGCCCGCCACATCTCGTAGATCAACTGGCCGAAGCGTGAATAAGAATCGGCGTAAAATCCCATCTCGCGCCCCAGGCTCTCGGCGTACAGCCCCCATCCTTCCACGAACGCCGTGATCGAGGCGTGGCGGCGAAAATCGGGCAGCTCCGCTTTTTCCTGGGCAAGGGCGATCTGGAGGTGGTGCCCCGGCACCGCCTCGTGGAGCGTGAGAGCCTCCATTTCCCATCGGGGACGGGACTTCAGATCATAGGTGTTGGCATAAAAGATTCCGGGACGCGCCGCCTCGGGAGAGCCAGGCTGATAGTAGGCCGTGGTCTGCGATTTCTCCGCATACGCGGGAACCGCTCGGACGCCGTAGGGCAATCGCGGCAGGCGGCCGAAGAACGAGACCAGCTTCTCGTCGGCGCGCTTGGCGATGTCGCGATACGCCATGAGAAGGCCGGAAGGCGTTTTGAAGAAGAAGCGCGGATCGGTGCGCAGGAACTCGAAGAACTCGGCCAGGGAGCCCTGGAAATCCACCCCGGCGAGGGTGCTCTCCATCTCCCCGCGGATCCGCCGGACCTCGCTCAGGCCGATGTCGTGAATCTGACACGGCGTCAGGTCGGTGGTCGTATGCAGCCGCACCTGGTGCCGGTACCAGGCTTCCCCATCCGGCAAATCCTCGAGAGCGATGCTGCCCCGGGCCGCGGGAATGTACTCCCGCAGCAGAAAATCGCGCAGCCGCGCCAGCGCCGGACGGACCCGCTCCCGGAAGACGGACTCGGCCTCCCGGCGGACCCGGTCCGTCTGTTGCGGGGACGCCGGGCCGGGGGAAGCCCAGAACGGACGCAGGAGAGGGCTGTTCGCGGCCATGAGCTGTTCGATCTGGGCCGGCACATCGAGAAGCGTGACACGAGGCGGAGTGATGCGCCGCTTGGCCCCCGCCTCCATCAGGGTCACGACCTGGCTGACCAGGGTGGGAACCGCGCGTAGCCGCGCCAGGATCTGCTCGTGATCGGCGGTGGTCCGGGAGGGCATCAGGGCAACGGTTTCCGCCAGGTCGTGCTGGATCCCGGACATTTGATTGACGGGCAGCCATTCGTCGGGGAACCGCTGCCCTTCCATCTCGAGCCGGAGCTGTTGTTCATACAACTTCTCATTGAGCCGGTCCGCCGGAGACAGGCGGGTACGGTCGATCGATTCCAGCGCGGCCAGGGATCGGCGGGTGCGATCCCGGCGGCGGGTGATCGCCTCCCGGGACCAATCAGTCCACCGATCATCCTGCCCCGGTTCACCCACGGCCGTGGCCAGTTCCGGAAACTCGCGCATGGTAAACGCCCAGTCGTCGGCGAGGAGACGATGAAGACGCCTCGCGGCCGCTTGAGCCGAGCCGGCGGCGGTCACCTTTCCGGCCCTGCCCGCCGGCTGGAAGAAGGCTGGCCCGTCCCTGGTGCCAGCGGCCGGCCGGAGGGGCCGGAACAGACCTTCCGGAAGTTCCTCATGGGTTGGTATAGGCCGGCGGCAAGGGACGGTCCAGGCGGCGGTAGCGCTCCCGGAGCCGCGTCTGGCGGCTCCGCATGGGAATCTCCACCCCCTGGATGAAGACCTGCTCGGCCGTGGTGATCACCTCCAGCGGGTCGCCGTCCCAGACCACCAGGTCGGCTTCCTTCCCCTTTTCGAGACTTCCCAGTCGATCCCCGAGACCCCAGATGCGGGCCGGTGTCAGAGTCATCGCCCTCAGGGCCTCCTCCCACGGCAGACCATGGGCTACCGCGTTTCCCGCCGCCTGCCGGAGGTTGCGGGCGTTGTGCGCCTCTCCGCTCATGAAGGCCAGCGTCACCCCCGCGGCGTGCAGGCGAGCGGCGTTTTCCAGGGTGGCTCCCAGGCTCTCGAAACGAACCGGGAGGTTGTCCAGCGGGTCGATCAGCACCGGCACGCCGGATGCGGCAATCTCCGCGGCGACCATCCACCCTTCCGCCGCTCCGGCCAGGATGAGGTGCAGCCTCTCGCGGCGGGCCAGCCGCAGGGTCGCCTGGATATCGCTGGCGCGGTTCACCGTCAGCACCAGGGGCAGACCGTCTTCCGTCACGCGGCCCATGGCCTCGAGGTCCATCCGGCTCAGGGCGTACTCCCGCCGGCGGCGGTTCAGGAAGGCCGTCCGGTGGTCCGCGAGATCACGGGTATCCTGCAAGATTTCCCGCAGGCGTAGAAAGGCCGCGCCGCGGGCTCCCCCGATCCGCGCCGCCCCCGCCTCGCCGAGAACGCCGAACATGGCCGCCGGACTCTTGACCAGGAGGTTGTCTCCCATGCCCAGATGAATGACGGCGCCCTGGCCCCCGATGAGGTCCAGCCCCGGCGCCGGCGCCACCATGGCATGGGTGAGCCCGCCCATGCGGCTGACTGGAATCAGCATCGAACGAGGATTGATGGCATCGGCCACCTGGAAGGCCGCGGTGATCCGGCCTTCCCGGGCTCGATCATCCCGCGTCGACGGGATCAAGCCGATCTCCACCACTCCCAGCTGGGTGAGGGAATCGAACAGGCCCGGCGTGATCACCTTGCCGGTGGCATCGATCCGGCGCGCGCCGTCCGGGATCGCCACTTCACGGCCTACCGCCTCGATCCGCCGGCCACGCAAGAGAACCGTTGCATGGTCCAGGCTCCCGGCGGGCCCCAGGGTGTGCACGGTCGCACCGGTGAGGGCCACCAGGGTGTCCGCTCCGCTGCACGGATGGAACGACACCCAGACCGCGGCCAGCAGCACCACAGCCGGCGCGACCCCGCCCATGCGGCCGGATGGCGGCCGGGGCCTGGAGAGGTCGGGCGCATGCCGCCCCCAAGAAGAAAAGCGCATCATGGCGTGGGAGGAGCCGGTCGAGGAGAATCGATTTCGAAGTCGGTGCGCGGCTGAAATCTTGGATCCTCTCGATCGTAGACCAGCGCCCCGTCGATGAAAACCTGGTCGGTGCGGCTGTACACACTGAACGGATCCCCGCTCCAGAGGACCACGTCGCCCATCTTGCCGGGCTCGAGTGATCCGGTCCACCGATCGATTCCCAGGACACGCGCGGCATTGAGGGTGATCCAGGCGATGGCGCGCTCCCGGCTCACCGGGATCCCGCCATGGTTTCCCGCCGCCATGGCCTTGGCCGCCTCCTGGTTGAGTCTCTGGATCCCCTCGGCCGAATCGGAGTGAACCACCGCGCAGGCCCCGGCGGCATCCACCAGGGCCACATTCTCGGGAATCCCATCTTCCGCCTCCAGCTTGAAGCCCCACCAGTCGGCCCACATGGCGGCACAGATGCCGTTCTCGGCCAGCAGATCAGCGATCTTGTAAGCTTCCACCGCATGATGGAAGGCGGCGATCGAGTAGCCGAATTCCCTGGCGAGATCGATCATCACCGCCATTTCATCGGCACGGTAGCAATGGTTCTGGACCCGGATGGCGCCATCCAGGACGCCCGCCAGGGTGTCCAGATTCAGATCGCGCTGGGGCGGGTCGACCTCCTCCCCGGCGGCCTCCTTCTTGCGGTACTGCCGCCATTTCCTGCGGTACTCTTCGGCCTGGATCCATGCGGCCCGGTCTCCCGCCACATTCCCCATGCGCGTGGAAGGCGCCTGCCCCTTCCCGCCATAGACCCGTTTGGGATTCTCTCCGCACGCCATCTTGAGGCCGTATGGCGCGCCGGGGAACTTCATCGCCTGCATGGTGCGCGCCCGGACGTTTTTCACCGTGACTCCCCGTCCCCCGATGAGATTGGCGGACCCCGGGAGGATCATCATGGACGTCACTCCCCCGGCCAGCGCCCGGGTGAACTGGGGATCCTGGGGCCAGATGGAGTGCTCCGCCCAGACCTGGGCGGTCACCGGTGCGGTGGCCTCGTTGCCGTCGCTCACCGCCTGGCTCCGGGGCGACGGGTAGACTCCCAGGTGGGAATGGACATCGATGATCCCCGGCGTGACCCACCGCCCGCCCGCATCCACCATCGTTCCGCCCTCCGGCCGGGCCAGGTTCTTCCCCACCGCAGCCACCCGGCCATCCCGCAGGACCAGATCCCCATGGTCGATGCGCTCGCCGGTTCCCGTGAGAATCGTGGCATCATGAATCAGCAGTGGCGCCGAGGGGAGCGGACGATAGGTCGAGGGGAACGGACCCTCTCCCGCGGCCGATCCCTCCGGGGGTGGATGGGCCCCCGCATCTCGAGCGCCGGAAGGGAGTCCGCGGCGCGCCCCGCCGGCGCAGGCCGCCATCAGGAGGCCCGTGAACAGCACCAGGAGGGGGAAGCAGCGCGGCCCGGGACACCTCATGCCGGCCCACCCGCTTGAGCGTGATCCGCCATGGGCCCGCATGATAGCGCAACAGGGCGGTCCGGGAACCTGAAAAGCCTCCGGTTCTTCCCCGGTCTCCGCCGGCGGAGCCGGGCCCCCCTACCGGGTGGGACTGGAGCGGTCTTTTCTGCGGAGGCGCAGGCCGCGCCGCTCCATGCGCCGCCACATCGGGTACGAAGACGGTGCGAGAGCGCTCCAGGCCAGATAAATCCACGCCCGGATGAACAGGGGATAGCTCGCCAGGCTGCGGCGCAGATGGTCGGTGGCCTGCTTCACGGCCCGGGCATCGTGCTCACTCCGCACCAGAAGCTCCCGCCCTGCCCTGAGGTGCTCCTTCCCGACGGCACGGCGGTACACCCAGGCATGCCGGCGCACCCATCCGGACTGCTCCCGCTTGAGCTTCTCCAGCACCCGGAGCCACATGATGGAATTCAGCAGCATGTCGCTGCTCAGGTTCCCGCTGTGGACCCGCCGCAGGAGCAGGGGCTCGGGAACACTCACCAGCCGGGTATGGAAGGAGAAGCGAATCGCCAGCTCACAGTCCTGGGCCGCGGCCAGCGATTCGTCGAACCCACCCACCGTCTCCAGCAGGCTCCTCCGGATCATGGGCATGTGGATGCTGCCGCTGTCTCCCCAGAGGAGATCCGGCGTCGTGAAGAAGGGGCCCGGACTCCGCTTCCCCAGGCGGCGGCCTGTCCGCTGGCCCGCGGCATCGATTTCACAGGCCCGCATGATGATGAAGCCGGCCTCGGGATGCCGGCTGGCCGCCTCCAGCAGCGCCTGGAGGGCATGCGGCTCCCACCGGTCATCGGAGTCGAGAAAAGCCACCCACTCGCCGCGGGCGGCGGCGATGCCCCGGTTGCGCGCCGCGGCACCGCCGGCATTCTCCTGGTAAAGGTAGCGGATCCGGTCCCGGAACGGCTCGAGAACCGCGCGGGTCTCATCGGAGGAGCCATCGTCGACCACGATGATCTCGCGATCGGCGACGGTCTGGGAGAAGACGCTTTCCAGCGCCTCTTTCAGAAAGCGGGCGCGGTTGTAGGTCGGGATGACGACGCTGATCTTGGGTGCGGAGAGCCGGGTCGGAATCGCGGTTCTGCTGTTAGGTTGGGTGGTCTCCATCCGGGGGAACCACTCTACCACCTCCCGCCGCGGATGTCCTCGTAGGCCGTCCGGTACGCCTCGACCATGCCCGAGACGTGAAAATGCCGCTGAACCCGGGCCCGCGCGGCCCGCCCCAGCTGTTCCGCCCGCTCCGGATCAGCGAGAATCTCCAGGGTCCGGGCGGCGAGCTGCTCCGCCGAGCCACGCGGCACCACGTGTCCCGTCTGTCCCTCTTCCACGACCTCCGGCAATCCGCCGGCATTCGAAACCACCACCGGCAGGCCGCAGGCCATGGCTTCCAGGCAGGCCAGGCCGAGCCCCTCCCGCTGGCTGGGCATCCAGAAGACCGTGGCTGCCTGGAGCTGCTGCGCCACGTCCTCCCTCCAGCCCATGAACTCCACCGCGCCATCGATTCCCAGACGGCGGGTTTCCACCTCGAGCAGGGCGCGGCGCGGCCCGCTCCCCAGGAAAACCAGCCGGGCATCCGGGTGCCGCTCCCTGACCCGCCGGAAAGCGCCGAGGGCAACCAGGTGTCCCTTGTGAGGATAAAAGTTCCCCACCTGGATCAAGGTCGGGAACGCGGCACGCCCGGGGCGCGGCACCATGGGGTAGGCGTCCGGGTCGATGCCGTTGCGGATGGTGCGGATCCTCTCCGGGGGAATGGCGAAGCACCGGCGCGCCCGCCGGCCCACACTTGCGGAGACGGCCGCATAGTGCACCCGGCGTTTCCAGGTGAGATACCGGCTGGCAACGGTTCTCGGGATCATGAGGGGACGCCACAGGCGCCCCCACCAGGAAGCCTCCCCGTGCAGGGTCATCAGGACCTGCCACCGGGCATGCGGGAGAAAGACCACCGGATCCGGGTAGTAGCAATGGCCGTGGACGATGTCCGGCTTCTCGTCCAGGAGCAACCGGTCCAGGCGGCGGATGGCCCTCCACAGGCGCTGGCGGTGGAGCCTGAGCCGGCAGGAGGAGCCGGAATACCCCATGCTCCACACGGAGATGCCCTGCTCGCGGAGCCCGCCCGCCAGAGCCAGCTCATCCTTCACGCTGACCAGTCCCACCTGCACACCGGCCCCACGCAGGCGCACGACCAGGTCGGCCACGAGCTTCTCCGCCCCACCCGGAACCATGGCGTCGATCACATGAATCACCTTGAGCATGATCAGGACTCCAGGGGAAGGCTGCCTCCCGCCCCAGGGCGGCGATGAAAATACATGCTCCCGTCCCTGTCGAGGTGTGGCATCGCGCGCCTGGGCCGCCGCCGTGGACACATTCCAAGACCCAGGGTATTCTTGAAAGCAGGCGGGACGCCATCAGGCCGCTGGCGGGGAGGAGCAAGGTGAAGTACAAACAGCCGGGTTACCGCGATGGCGAGCGCAAAGAGAGGAAGGATCGCGCCACCCGGGAAGAGCGCGAGAGCCGATCAGCCGAACGCCAGGTGCGCCACGCCATGCAGCGAACGGTACGGGCGGTGATGCGGTGCGCCGATTGCGGCCATCAGACGGCAGGCCAGATCACCATCGACACGGACACCGCCTGCTCCAAGTGCGGTGCTTCCCTGCACAGCTGCCGCAACTGCCGCTTTTTCGATACCAGTGCCCGCCTCGAGTGTCAGCAGCCGATCCCCAAGCGCATGTCCTCCAAGATGGCCGCAAACCAGTGCGAATTTTTCGAGGGGCGGGCCGTCCTCGATGCCACCGGAAAACGGGCGCAGGCTCCCAGCCAGCCGCGCGACGCTTTCGACGCCCTGTTCAGGAAGTAAACCGGCCGATTCCCCACGACCGGATACCGTTCAGGCGCGAAGAACCTCCCTGCGGGACGCGCTCCAGCGGACGGCGGCCAGGTAGGACCCGAAGAGAACGGCGTTCCAGAACAGATCTCCCAGGAGGGTCCGGGCCAGGAAGGGGACGGCGGCGGCATAACAGGCGACCAGCCCCTGGAGGGTGCGCGGATAGAGAAGGCCGCCGGCCCAGACGCCGAAATTGGTGAGTAAAAAGAAGAGCCCCGACCCGGCCAGGCTCGCGGCCGCCAGCACTCCCACGTTGCGCCGCGAGCGGAGCAGGCAGCCGATGATCCCGATGAGCAGGAAAGAACCGTAGACCCATGGATCCGGCGGAGCGAGGGGGTTTCCCTGCATCCAGCTGTTGACGGCGAGATCCGACAGGGCCAGCGCCGCCAGAGGAACTCCGATCGCAAAGAGAGGGCGCCCGAGAACGACGCCCCCGAACAGCGCCATGGCGGCAACCGGGGTCACGTTCCATGGGTGAGGGAGCATCCGGGCCAGTGCCGCCAGGCCGACCAGGCCGATGGCTGCCTTCAAGGAGGTCTCACCGAGAATCCACCCGCCCGCCTGGGAAATTCGATTCATCATGTCCTGCGCCTCCCGCTCCTCAACGAGCCGATGCTGGAGCGCAGTTTGGCACGCCCGGAGCGCCAGATCAAGATGTTAGAATGGCAGCCGCCCCGAGGGAAGAATTGTCGCTCATTGCCGACATGAACCGCCTCCAGGAGGAGCACGGGCACCTCCGTCCGGAGCACCTGCGCCAGCTGGCGCAGACACGGCGGGTTCCCCTGTATCGCCTGCAGGGGCTGGCCTCGTTCTATCCTCATTTTCGCACCCGTCCGCTCCCCGCGGCGCGGATTTCCCTGTGCCGCGATATGTCCTGTCATCTGGCAGGAGCGCCGGACCTGGCCCGCGCCGTGGAGAAAGAGATGGAAAACGACGTGGCCGCCGGGCGCGTCGAGGTGTGCAAGACCTCCTGCCTGGGACAGTGTGATGCAGCGCCCGCCTGCTGTGTCAACGGAATTCCCCTCCCCTCCGGCGGCGACCGGGGGGTCCGGGACCGGGCCCGGCGGATCACCGGATGGGCGCGCCATCCCGAGGCGCCCCCGCCCACCCGGCCGGCCCCTTCCGCCCGCACCTTTCGCTGCGATCCTTATCCCGACCCGGCCTCCCGCTACGGGGTCCTCCGTTCCCTGCTGGAGGGTGGCGTCCCGGCCGGCGGACGGCTCGACCTCCGGACCGCCCAGCGCATCCTCTCCACCCTGAAGGCCGCCGATCTGCGGGGGATGGGCGGGGCGGCCTTCCCGACTGCGACGAAGTGGGACCTGGTCCGGCAGCAGCAGGCAAGCCCCCGTTTCGTGATCGTCAATGCGGATGAGAGCGAACCCGGAACCTTCAAGGACCGGGTGATCCTCCAGGACCTCCCGCATCTGGTGGTGGAGGGCGCTCTTCTGGCGTGCCTGGTGGTGGGGGCCGAGCGCGGCATCATCTATATCCGCCATGAATACGGCGGGGAGCGCCGGGTACTGGAGGCGGAGATCGAACAGGTCCGGAGCCGCGCCCTCCTGGCCGCCCCCCTGGACCTGTTCGTCTCACCCGGGGGATATATCCTTGGCGAGGAAACCGCTCTCCTCGAAGCCCTGGAGGACCGGCGCGGGGAGCCGCGCAACAAACCTCCCTACCCGGTCAGCCAGGGCCTGTGGGGCCGGCCGACCCTGATCAACAACGTGGAGACGCTGGCCATGGTCCCCGCCATCCTGACTCACGGAGCCGACTGGTGGAAGGCCCAGGGGCGAGACGGCTTCTCCGGGCTCAAGTTCATCGCGCTGTCGGGTCACGTGGAGCACCCCGGAGTCCACGAGGTCTCGGTGGGCACTCCCATCGCCGAGCTCATCCGGAGAGGGGGAGGCGTGTCCGGCCGGCGCGATCTGGCCGCCCTGGCTCCCGGCGGCGCCTCCTCCCCCTTCCTCCCGCCCGAGGCCGTCTCCCTCCCTCTCGATTTCAAGGCCCTCCAGGACGCCGGATCCATGCTCGGGTCCGGCGCCGTGGTGGTGGCAGCCGCCGGCACCGACCTGCTCGATCTGGCCCTCAACGTGGTGACTTTCTTTCGCAGTGAATCGTGCGGGAAGTGTGTTCCGTGCCGCACCGGCACCGAGAAGGCCGTCCGCATTCTTTCCGATCTGGCCGCCGGCCGCGGCAGCCGCGCCGCCGTGGATCTCCTGCCCCAGCTGGGTGAAACACTTCTCTTGACGTCCATCTGCGGTCTGGGACAGGTGGCGCTGAACCCGGTGCTCTCCCTGCTGCAGCACTTCCCCGAAGCGATTGCCTCGCGCCTTCCCCGCGGGGACCAGGGAAACGATTCTTGAAGACCCCCGGCGCCCGGAGGCCCGACCCTGACGTCCGGATGAAGGGGTTCCGCCAGCGGGCCGAGGTGGACGAGGTGCTGCGGATGGTGCTCGCGGCCGCGGACCCTCTGCCGGCCGAGAAGGTCCCGGTGACTCGCTGCAGCGGCCGGGTCCTGGCGGAGGATGTGGTGGCCCCCGTGGATGTGCCCAGCTTCCGCCGTTCGGCCATGGACGGCTACGCCCTGGCGGGGCCCGAGACGTTCGGCGCCTCGCCGGACAATCCGCTGTCGTTCCGCCTGGTGGGCCAGGCGCTGCCGGGGAGCGCCTTCGCGGGCACCCTGGGCCCCGGGGAGGCCATCCGGATCATGACCGGGGCGGCGGTGCCGGCGGGCGCGAGTGCGGTCCTGCCGGCCGAATCGGCCCGGGAAGAGGGGCCCGCTGTCCTGGCGCTCGGTCCGGTCACGCCGGGAAAGAACATCGGGGCACGGGGCGAGGATGTGCGGGCCGGGACCACGGTGCTCCGCACCGGCCGCCAGCTGCGGCCGCAGGACGCCGGCCTGCTCTCCTCCCTGGGCCTGTCGCCGGTGGCGGTCCTGCGCCGCCCCCGGGTGAATCTCCTGATCACCGGGGACGAGATCCTGCCGCCAGGCTCCCGGCCGGTGGACGGAGCCGTGATCGATTCCAACTCCGTTGTGCTGGCAGCCCTGGTGTGCCGCGATGGCGGCCAGCCGGAACCGCCCCTGCAGATTCCGGACCAGCCGGATCGTCTGGAGCACGCCTTGCAGGAAGCCGCGGGAGACGTGGTCCTGATCTCCGGGGGAAGTTCGGTCGGCGTGGAGGATCACGCTCCGCACGTGCTGGCCAGGGTGGGCCGGCTGGCTGTCCATGGCATCGCCATGCGCCCCTCGAGCCCCACCGGTATCGGTTTTCTGCCGCCCACGGCGGAGGGGGGATGCGAGCGGCTGGTCTTCCTGCTCCCCGGCAATCCGGTGTCTTCCTTGTGCGCTTATGATTTCTTCGCCGGACCGGCCATCCGGAGTCTCGGTGGCCGGAAGACGGGCTGGCCGCATGGACGCGTCACGGCCACCCTGGCACGGAAGGTCATTTCTATGGTGGGGCGCGTCGATTACCTGCGGGTGCGGCTGACAGAGGCGGGGGTGGAGCCACTGGCGGTGGGAGGGGCCAGTCTCCTGTCTTCGACCGTGCGCGCCGACGGCTTCGCGATCATCGGCCGGGATGAAGAAGGCCGGCCGGCCGGCGCGCCGGTCACGGTGTTCCTCTACGACAGCCACCCTGCCTGACCCGGCCAGCGCGCGGCTCCCCGCCACGCCGCCCTATAATCAAGCCATGCAGCAGTCACAGTTTCTCCATGTTCTGGATCGTGACGAGGCGACCCGCCGCTTCCACCAGGCGCTGGACCTCTCTCCCCTGGAAAGCGAGACGATCCCCCTGGGCGCGGCCCTGGGACGCGTTCTGGCCGGCGATATCCGGGCCGATCGGGATGTGCCCGGCTTCACCCGCTCCAACATGGATGGCTTCGCCATCATCGCCGCCGATTCATTCGGGTGCCGGGAAGAAGCGCCCGGCACCCTGAGCCTCAATGCGGAGGTCCTGGCCCCCGGCGTCCGACCCGGCACCACGGTCCGGCCGGGCACGGCCACAGCCATCGCCACCGGAGGCGTGCTGCCCCGGGGCGCCGACGCGGTCATCCGGGTGGAGGACACGCAGGCCGGTCCCAGCCGCCGGGAGATTCTGGTGTACCGGCCGGTGCCGCCGGGGTCCCACCTCTCCCAGGCCGGCTCGGACATCGCCCGCGGGGAGACCGTGCTCCGGCGCGGTGCTCTCCTGACCTCGCGGGAGACGGGTGTCCTCGCCGCTCTGGGACGGGCCACGCTGGACGTGGTCCGCCGCCCCCGGGTGAGCCTCTTTTCCACCGGAAACGAGCTGGTCGCCCCGGGGGGAGTGACGCAGGTGGGGTCTCTCTTCGACGCGAACGCCACCTTGCTCGCCGACGCCATCCGGGAAGCGGGCGGTGAGCCGCTCCCGCTGGGCATCCTTCCCGACGACGAGGCCAAGGTCGAGGCAGCGCTTCGAGAGAGCCTCCGGACCGCAGACATGGTGCTTCTCTCCGGCGGCACGTCCAAGGGAGCCGGGGATATCAATGCCCGGGTGGTCGGCCGCCTGACCGATCCCGGTATTCTTGCCCATGGTGTGGCGCTGAAGCCGGGCAAGCCGGTCTGCCTCGCCGCCCATGGCACCCGGCCTGTGGTCATCTTGCCGGGGTTCCCCACCTCCGCGATCTTCACGTTTCACGAATTCGTCGCCCCCGTGCTCCGCGCCCTGGCGGGGCGGCCACCCTCGCGCCCGGGCCGGCGGCCGGCCACCCTTCCTGTCCGCCTCAACTCGGAGAGCGGGCGGACGGAGTACACGCTGGTGGCGCTGGTGGAGGCTGACCCGGGTGACCGCCAGCCGCCCGGGAGCCGGGGGGCGCTCCCCATGGCCGTGCCGCTGGGCCGCGGGTCAGGCTCGGTCACGGCCTTCGGGGCTGCCGACGGCTTCGTGACCATCCCACGGCAGACGGAATACCTGGACTCCGGCGAGGTGGTGGAGGTGACTCTGCTGTCCAGAGCGCTGGAACCGGTGGATCTTCTGATCCAGGGCAGCCACTGCCTGGGTCTCGACCTACTCCTGGACGGGTTCCGCCGGGAGGGGTTCACCGCGCGGTTCCTGGCCGTGGGCAGCGCCGCCGGACTGCGGGCCGCCGCCGCGGGCCACGCCGACCTGGCCGGTATCCATCTCCTGGACCCCGGGACCGGAGCCTACAACCGTCCGTTCCTACCCCGGGGCGTCACTCTTCTGGAAGGGTACGGCCGCATGCAGGGGATCGTCTTTCGCCGGGACGACCCGCGCTTCCGGGCCCAGGAGGCGCGCCAGGCCATGGAGGAGGCGCTGGCCGCGGGAGCCGGCTGCGTCTTCATCAACCGGAACCGCGGGTCTGGAACACGGGTGCTCATCGAGGAGCTCCTGGGGAATCGCCAGCCACCGGGATTCTCCATCGAGGCGCGCTCGCACCATGCGGTGGCCGCAGCCGTGGCCCAGGGACGGGCCGACTGGGGCGTGGCCATCGAGAACGTCGCCCGCCTGAACGATCTCGGTTTCCTCTCACTCAGAGAGGAGCGGTTCGACTTCGCCGTGGCGCCGCACCGGAATCAACGGCCGCCCGTGCAAGCGTTCGCCAGGCTGCTGGCCGATCCCGCCATGCGGTGCCGCCTCCAGCAGGCGGGATTTCGTTGAGGCCGGCGGCCGGGGGCGATGCCGGGACGGCAGGCTCCAAGTGGTTTCACCTGGCCATGCTGTCCGGCGCGATGCTCCTGTGCATGAGCCTCTGGTTCTCCGCCTCCGCGGTGGTTCCCCAGCTCACCGCCGAGTGGCGCCTGGATGGGGGGGAGACCTCCTGGCTCACCATGAGCGTGCAGGTGGGATTTGTCGCCGGGGCGCTGGCCAGCGCGGTTCTCAACCTGGCCGACCGCCTGCCGGCGCCACAACTGGTGGCCGGCAGTGCTCTGGCCGCCGCGCTGGCCAACGCCGCCATCATCCTGGTGGGAAGGAACCTGGGCGCCGCTCTCCTGCTGCGGGCCGCAACCGGGGTGGCCCTCGCCGGGGTCTACCCTCCCGGCATGAAACTGGTGGCCACCTGGTGCCGCCGGGACAGGGGACTGGGAATCGGGATTCTGGTCGGCGCCCTCACCCTCGGATCCGCCCTCCCGCACCTTCTGAACGCCTCTCCGGACGGGATGCCCGCCTGGCGGGGCGTCCTGGGCGCCACCTCGTTGATGGCGCTTGCGGCCGCCGTGCTCATGGCCCTGGTGGTGAGGCCCGGACCGTTCTTCCCGGAGACCGCCCCCTTCGACTGGCGCTGCGCCGGCCGGGCCTGGCTCGATCGGCCGACTCGCCTGGCGAACTTCGGTTATCTGGGCCACATGTGGGAGCTGTATGCCATGTGGGCCTGGTCGCCTCTCCTGCTTCTGGCCAGCTACAGCGCGGCGGGATGGAGCCTGCAGGCGGCCCGGCTGGCAGGATTCGCGACGATCGCCGTGGGAGCCGCCGGGGCGGTGCTGGCCGGGGGGCTGGCCGATCGTTTCGGGCGCACCTGCGTGGCCAGCTGCAGCCTTCTCATCTCGGGGAGCTGCGCTCTCCTCGCCGGCTCGGTCTTCGCCAGCCCCGGGTGGCTGACCGCTCTCTGCCTCGTCTGGGGCTTCGCCGTGGTCGCCGACAGCGCGCAGTTCAGCGCCGCCGTGAGCGAGCTCACCGACCCGCGGTACGTGGGCACGGCTCTGACCATGCAGACCAGTCTCGGTTTTCTATTGACCCTGTTCACCATCCGGATCATCCCTCCCCTGGTCGATTCCCTGGGCTGGACGCGCGTCTTCACCGTTCTCGCCCTGGGCCCGGCCTTCGGCCTGTGGGGCATGTGGAGGCTGCGCCGCCTGCCCGAGGCCCGGCGCATGGCCTCGGGGCATCGCTGAGCTCAGGCAGGGGATCCCGTCTTCCAAGGAGCTGAACACGAAGCTCAATGTCAGGGCCTTCTCGCTGGCCTGCGGCCTCACCTGGGGTCTGGGCCTCTTCTTCATCACCTGGTGGATGATGGGTACCGGGTGAGCCCCTCGGGAAGTCTCATCGGGCTGGCGTGGGCCCTCCCCGATGGCCTGGTGGGAGGCGCCCTCTTCGCTTGGTTGTACAATCTTCTGGCCGCCGGCGCTGCCCGGGACACCGACCGAGCCCCCTCTTACTCCCGGGAGCCGGACTGACGGCATGCAGGCAACCGACCGGCAAAGGAGGACGCATGCAGCTGGGACCGTTTTTGATCTCTTCATGGGTGCTCACGGGCAGCCTGGCTGCGCTCCCGGTCGCCGCCTCTCCAGCGCCGGCCGCCGCGGCGGCTCCGGACGGGCCCCAGACCCGTCCACGAGCCCACACGGTGCGGGGCACGGTGCAGACCCGCCCCGGCGGCCCGCTTCAGGAGGCCGAGGTGGCGATCCATCCTGTGCCCACCGATCTGCCCACCGTTCCGGCGTCCCGGGCGCCGCTGGAGGATCAGGATCTGGTCCTGGGGGTCACCCGTGGCGGCGCGTCCATGGCGTTCCCCATTCGCTTCCTGTCGATGTTCGAGGTCGTCGATCATCGGGTGGGTGGGGTCCCGGTGGCGCCCTCCTGGTGACCCATCACCGGATCGGGCGTCGTGTACGCCCGCCGCGTGGGGGACAGGGAATTGACGTTCGATTTCGCCTCGGGTCTGCTCAACGATAACCTCCTCATCGCCGACCGGGAGACTGGCAGTCTCTGGTCGCAACTGGACGGCCGGGCCATTGACGGTCCGCTGGCCGACACTCCGCTGAGCGTGATTCCCGCCCTCCAGACCACCTGGGCCCACTGGAAAGAGCTGCACCCGGACACGCGCGTGATGGTTGTCCAGGGGGAGGAGGGACATCCCTATTTCTACCGCACCTGGCAACCAGGATCGCCACGACCGGGGAGCCGGCCGACCGCGCACGACACCCGGAGGCTCGGCCTCGGCCTGGTGATCGGAGACGAGTCCATGTATTTTCCCTTCGCCGAACTCCAGAGGGCCGCAGATCCCGTCTCCATCCGCCTGGGCGGCCAGGATCTGGTCATCCGCTACCGCAGGGAAGCGCTCACGGCCTGGGCCGAGGACCCGCAGGGCCACCTCCTGCCGGGCGTGCTGGCGTACCGGTTCGGATGGATGAGATTCCACCCGGAATCACGGATCTTTCATGCTGGCGGGAACCGATGAACGGAAGCTGAGCAGCCTGATGAACCGCTCCCTGCCGCAGCCCTCCCCGGTCCTCCGCCCCGGAGGGATGATCCTGGCCGGCGGCCGCAGCCTGCGCATGGGCCGGCCCAAGGCCTGGCTGAAGATCGACGGCCGGACCCTCCTGGAAACCGTGGTGGACTCTCTGGGGCGCGGACTGGCCATGGTCGGGCCGTCTCCCGGCGGCGGCCTCCCCCCCCTGCTGGTGGTGGGCGCCCCGGGCCAGGCGCTCCCTGCGCTCCCCCCTGCTGTGCGCCGGGTCGACGACGCCGTGGAAGGGCGGGGACCGCTCCAGGGGATCGCCGCCGGCCTGGCCGCGCTGGAGAAAACGGCCGACGCGGTCTACGTCTCGTCGTGCGATGTGCCGCTCCTGAAGCCGGCATTCGTCCGCCTCCTGTTCGCGCTGCTGGGAGACGCCGAGGTCGCCGTCCCCCTGGCCGGGGGACGGCAGCATCCTCTTGCGGCGGTTTACCGGCCGTCTCTGTCGCCCCGTGTTCGCTCCCTCCTGGCCGCCGGCGAGCGGCGGCCGCGGCGTCTCTTCGAGATCGTCCGGACACGCCGTGTGGAGGAGGAGACCCTCCGGGAGGTCGACCCAGGACTGGATTCCCTGAGAAACCTCAACACGCCGGCCGAGTACCATGAGATCGCCTCCAGCACCCCCCAGGCGCCCGGCGGCCGGCGGCCCGGATGACCGTCACCTGCGAGTTCTACGGCGTGGCGCGCCGGCGGGCGGGAACCGACCGCCTCCGCGTCGAGGGCAGGACCCTGGGAGAAGCCCTGGCGGCCCTGGAGACCCGCCTCCCGGCGCTGTCCGGAACCGTCCTGGTCGGCGGCCAGCTCACCCGCCACTTCCGCCTCTCCCTCAACGGCCGGCAATTCATCAACGATCCGGATCAACGGCTGGCCGACAACGACGTGCTGGTCTTGATCTCGGCCGCCAGCGGCGGATGAGCATGGTGCCCGGCGGCTATCACGGTCGCGGCCTGCGGGTGGATCTGACCACGGGAGAGGCGTGCGCCTTTCCACTCCCGGGCGATCTGCTCCGCCGCTTCATCGGGGGGGTGGGCCTGGGAACGTATCTCCTCTTGAAGGAGGCGCCGGCCGGTGTCGACCCGCTCTCCCCCGCCGCCCCCCTGATCGTCGCCCTGAGCCCGCTGGTGGGCACGCCGCTGACCACCTCGGCCAAGTTCGCGGTGGTGGCCAAGTCACCGCTCACCGGCCGGATCAACGATGCGCTCTCCTCGTCTCATTTTGCCCTGGCCGCCAAGCAGGCCGGGTTCGACGCTCTGGTGATCGTGGGCCGCTGCGAAAAGCCCTCGATCCTCATCATCGATGGCTGCGCGCCCCGCAGGGCGGGCGGGACTGCCCGGGACTCCATTCTCCCGGAAGTGCGGATCGAGTCAGCGGGCGATCTCTGGGGGCAGCCGACCTCCGTGGCGGAGAGCAGGCTGCGGGAGCGTCTCCATTCAGCCGCGCCGGAAGGATCGCCGTTCCACACCGCGGCCATCGGGCCGGCGGGAGAATCTCTCGTGCGTTTCTCCACGCTCTCCAACGAGGGGCGCCACGCCGGCCGCGGCGGGCTCGGGGCCGTCCTCGGCGCCAAGCGTCTCAAGGCGCTGGCGGTGCGCGGCCACCGGAGGGTCAGAGTGGCCGACCCGGCCGGGCTGGTTGCGGCGGCGAAAGCTCTCTCCGCCCGCTCGTTCGGGCCGGCGACTGCCAAGTACCGGGAGCTCGGAACGGTCGCCAACCTGCTGACTTTCAACCGGCTGGCGGTACTCCCGACGCGGAACTTCCAGGCCGGCACCTTCGAGGGCGCCCCGGCTATCTCCGGCGAGCGCCTGGCGGAAGTGCGGGGCAAGACCCGTTCCTCGTGTGCGGCCTGCACCATCGGTTGCGAACATATCTACGGCGTGGGCGGACCCCGGGGTGACACCGCCTCAACCGGCGTACGCATGGAATACGAATCGCTCTTCGCCCTGGGCTCGCTCTGCGGCATCGATGATCCGGCTGCTGTCCTTGAAGCAACCGCGCTCTGCGACGACCTGGGGCTCGACACCATCTCCACTGGCGGCACCATCGCCTTCGCCATGGAGTGCGCGGAGCGCGGCTGGCTGGATCCCAGGCGGCCCCCTGCGCCTCTGGACGCGCCTCGCGGCGTCACGCCCGGTGCAGGTGCGCCCCCATCCACGGAGTGGGGCCGGGCAGAGCTCCGCTTCGGCAACGCCGAGGCTCTCCTGGATCTCATCCGCCGCATTGCCCGCCGGGACGGCGTGGGCCATCTGCTGGCCGAGGGCAGCCGGCGGGCCGCCGCGGCCATCGGCGGCGACGCGCCGGCCGTCGCGCCCCACGTGAAGGGGCTCGAGATTCCCGGTTACGAGCCCCGGGCCCTGCAGGCCATGGCGCTGGGCTTGGCCGTGTGCACACGCGGCGCCGACCACAATCGCTCCAGTGCGTACGAGGTGGATTTCTCCCCTCGGGCCAACCGGCTGGCGGGGGACGCCCAGACGGCCCGGCAGGTGATCGAGAGCGAGGACCGGGCCGTCCTCCTGGACTCCCTGATCCTGTGCAAGTTCCTGCGCGGCGTGTTCGAGGATCTGTACGCCGAAACCGCCCCCTTGCTGGCGGCCGTCACCGGCTGGCCCGTGACCGCAGATGAGCTGCGACGAACCGCCCGCCGGTTGATCACGGCCCGCAAGGTGTTCAACCAGCGGGAAGGGTGGACGCCGGCCGAAGATATCCTCCCGGAACGGTTCCACCGGGAGCCCCTTCCCGGCGGCGCCACCGCGGGCGCGTCCCTTCCCCGGGCCCGTCTGCAAGCAATGATCGAGGCGTACAACCGCGCCCGGGGGTGGACGCCGGCAGGACACGTCCCGCAGGCGCTCCGCCGGCGGCTGGGCCTCGGCGACTGAGCCTCCCGGCTCCCCTTTCCCGGAAGAAACCGGGAGAAGGAACGCGGCGATTGCCCGCGATATAATGGGAGGCGCGCCGGAAGCTCCGCGGCGCCCCGGGCCACCTCGTGGGAGCCGCCCCATGACCGCAGCGCCAGGCCGGATCCAGCTCAGCATCGATGGGAAGAAGATGGTGGTCCCCCGGGGAACCACCATCTGGGACGCGGCCCGGGAGGCCGGGGTGGAGATTCCTGTCCTCTGTCATGAGCCGCGCTTGGCACCGGTGGGTGTCTGCCGCATCTGCGTGGTGGACGTGGGGGACAGGGTCCTGGCCGCGTCCTGCGTCCGGGCGGTCGAGTCTGGAATGCAGGTGGAAACCGGCTCGGAGAAGGTCCTCCGGCAGCGCGCCATGCTCACTCGGCTCTTGATGTCCGATCATCCCGTCCCCTGCACACGCCAGCGAACAACCGGCGATTGCCAGCTGGAGGCCCTGGCGGACCGGTTGATGCCCCCGCCCTCCCGGCCAGGCGCCCCGGCCCCTCCGGGTCCCCTTCCCGCGGGAAACACCCGTCCCACGGATCTCTCCTCACCGGTGATCGCGGTGGACCACCAGGCCTGTATCTTGTGTGACCGCTGCATCCGCGCCTGCGACGATCTCCAGGTGAACGAGGTTCTCGGACGCAGCGGCAAGGGATACACGACCCGGATCAGCTTCGATCTGGACGACCCCATGGGCCGCTCGTCGTGTGTCTCCTGCGGCGAGTGCGCCGCCGTCTGTCCCACCGGAGCCCTGACTGACAAGCTGTTGGGCCCGTCCACGCGGGCCGCAGGCGAGACCCGGGCGGTCGATTCGGTCTGTCCGTACTGCGGAGTGGGATGCGCCCTCACCTATCATGTCGCCGGGAACCGGATCCTCTCGGTCGCCGGCCGGGACTCACCCGGGAACCAGCGCCGCCTCTGCGTCAAGGGGCGCTACGGGTTCGACTACACCCATCACCCGCAGCGGTTGGCCACTCCCCTGATACGGAGACCGGAGTTCTATCCCAAGGGGCCGCTCTCGGCCGACGTGCGCGGCGAGAGCGGCGGAACGCGCCGGCCGGGCATTCTGGTGGATGACGCCGAGTTCCTTCCCGCCTTCCGGGAGGCCAGCTGGGATGAAGCACTCGACCTGACGGCCTCCCGGCTCATGGAGATCAAGAACCTGCACGGCTCCGGCGCTCTGGCCGGGTTCGGGTCGGCCAAGTGCTCCAACGAGGAAGCCTACCTGTTCCAGAAGCTGGTCCGGGCGGTCTTCGGGACCAACAACGTCGACCATTGCACCCGCCTGTGCCATGCGTCCTCCGTGGCGGCGCTCCTGGAGACCATCGGCTCGGGCGCGGTCACCAACACCTTCGGAGATGTGGAGAAGGCCGAGGTGGTTCTCATCACCGGAAGCAACACGCCCGCCAACCACCCGGTGGCCGCCACCTTCATCAAGCAGGCGGTAAAGAAGGGCACCCGTCTCATCCTGGTGGATCCTCGGCGCTCCGACCTGTACCCGTTTGCCACCCACTTCTGCCGCATCCGCCCCGGCAGCGATGTGGCGTTCTACAACGCCGTGATGCACGTCATCATCGCCGAAGATCTTCCCGACAAGGAGTTCATTCGCCGGCGGACGGAGAACTTCGATGCCCTGGCCCGCACCGTCGCCGACTACTCGCCGGGACGGGTGGCTCCCCTGGTGGGCGTGCCGGCGGAGGAGATCACCCGGGTGGCCCGGCTTCTGGGCCGGGCGCGGACCGCCATGGTCTTCTGGGGAATGGGAATCTCCCAGCACACCCATGGCACGGACAATGCCCGCTGTCTCATCTCCCTGATGCTCCTCACGGGCCAGGTGGGCCGCCCCGGAACCGGATTGCACCCGCTGCGCGGCCAGAACAACGTCCAGGGAGCCTCTGACGCCGGGCTGATTCCCATGGTTTATCCCGACTATCAACCGGTCGGCGACCCGTCGGTGCGCCGGAAGTTCGAGCAGGCGTGGGGCGTGAGTCTCAATCCGGAACCGGGCCTCACGGTGGTGGAGATCCTGCACGCGGCCCTGGACGGACGGATTCGCGGCATGATGATGACGGGAGAAAATCCGTTCCTGTCAGACCCCAACATCAACAAGGTGCGGCGCGCGCTGTCGGCTCTCGATTTCCTGGCGGTACAGGACATCTTCCCCACCGAGACGGCGGAATTCGCCGACGTTATCCTGCCGGCGACCTCGGCGCTGGAGAAGACCGGCACGTTCACCAACACCGACCGCCGGGTGCAGGTGGGCCGCCAGGCTCTGGACCCGCCCGGCCAGGCGCGTCTCGACTGGCGTATCCTTTGCGAATTGTCCACACGCATGGGATACCCGATGAGCTATGACAATCCTGAGGCGATCTTCGCCGAATTCGCCTCCCTGACCAGATCGTACCGGGGCCTGGACTACAACCATCTTCTGCCCACCGGCAAGCTCTGGCCCTTTCCCGATCCAGAAGGAACGGACGGAATCCAGGTGCTGTTCGGCGACACGTTCCCCTCGGGACGTGGCCGGTTCGTGCCGGCGACCTTTGCCCCGGCCAGGGAGCTGCCCGATGACGACTACCCGCTGGTGCTGACCACAGGGCGGCTCCTGGAACACTGGCACACCGGGTCCATGACCCGGCGCAGCACCGCCCTCGATGCCATCGCGCCGGATCCCTTCGTGGAGGTCCATGCCGATGACGCGCGCTCGGCGGGCGTCGCCAAGGGAGAACGGGTGCGCGTCTCGTCCCGCCGGGGCTCCATTATCTTGCCGATCCGCATCTCGGATCGGATGGAGCTGGGCAGCGTCTTCATTCCCTTTCACTTCCGCGAAGCGGCCGCCAATGTTCTGACCATCGACGAGCTGGACCCGGACGGCAAGATTCCCGAGTTCAAGTTCTGCGCGGTGAGACTGGATCCGGCGGCGATTCCGGACGCGCGGCCGGCGGCGGCGGCGCCCATATCGCCCACCGGTACCAGGCGATCACCACGAAAATGATGATGAGGGTCTGCCAGAAGTAGATGTGGAAGAACTCCACCCGCGCCGGCGCCAGCACCGACACCGCGTAGAGACTGATGATCCGCACCAGGTTGAAGAGCCAGATGGCGGGCATCCCCAGCCCCAGCCCCACGGCCTTGGCGCCCAGCCCTGCCTCGTGGGCCACCACCGCCGCCGTGAAGAGGATGATGGCCACGACGCCGTTACAGCCATCCTCCACATCCAGTGTCATCCTGGGGCCCAAGAGGAGCGTCCCCTGCCTCTGGCAGCCCCCGTCAACCAAGCTGATGAGAAGGTGGGATGCCATCACGGAGACCCGGGTGATGGGCTCCACCACCACCCGGCGCACTCCGGCGGTGTTGGTGAGCCAGAGGAGGACGCCGATGGTGCCCAGGAAGAGCATCAAGCGTCCGATCAGGATCAGATTCTGGCGAGAATAAAAACCGCCCGCCGTCATGTTCCGTCCTTTCCTCTTTGCCGGCACCCGGCCTCGGCCTCTTGGAGCTGGCGGCGCAGAAGGGACGCATCCTCGGGAACCGGTTCCAGGCTCAGGGCTCGAGCATAGAGGTTCCGGGCCGCGCAGTCATCTCCCTGGAGGTGGTTGATGTACGCCCGCTTCCCCAGCGCATCAGGACGGGCGGCGTCGAGCTCCAGGACCCGGTCGTACTCCCGGCGGGCCGCATCGATCTCTCCCTGGCGCAGGTAGCAGTTCCCCAGCTGATAGCGGGCATCCACATGGCCGGGAGAGAATTCCAGGACAGACCGGTACTCGCCCGCCGCGGCTTGCCACGCGCCGCGCCGGGCCAGCAGCCCGCCCAGGTCGTAGTGCGCCCCCACCCGGTCCGGCTGGACCGCCAGCAATCGCCGGTACCAGCTCTCCGCCTCCTCGGGGCGGTCCGCCAGGCGGGCCATCAACTCCAGGGCGCGAACGTCGGTCGCATCCTCGGCCAGGACCGCACCTGCCAGCTCTTCCGCCTCCCGCAAAGCGCCGCGGGCCGCCTCGCGGAGGGCCACCGCCAGGCGCGCGTCGTTGGCGGCGCCGCTCAGGTGCCGGATGGCCGGCGCACCGATCATGAAGGCGAGCGAGGGGAGCAAGAACGCCACGCAGCAGGCGGCCAACCCGCCAGGCGATGACAGGGCACGCAGGAAGCCATGCGCCAGGACCCGTGTGCCGGCGGCGCTGCGAAGCAGGACGAAAGCGACCATGAGCCCGCTCCAGAGCTGAATGCCGTACACGAAATACAGGCGGGCCAGCGCTTGCAGGACCGCGAATTCGCGGCGCGAAATAAACCGCGCTCCCTCCTGCGAAAGCGCCTGGCTTTCACTCCAGAGAACACCCAGGCTCAGGCAGGTGACGTGCACCGCGAACAGGAAGAGAACCAGCGACAGGATCTCCGTCACGGAGGCGAGACGGTAAAGCGCGCCGGCTGTCACCAGCAACAAGAGGACGAACGGCAGGTAGAACCAGAAGGAGCTGGTCTCCAGCGGCTTGAACCGCTGCGTGGGCAAGAGAACGCTCTGCGGCCGTACCTGGGTGCCCCGGGTGATGAGATGATCCAGGACAGGAACCGGCTCCAGCCACCACACCACCCGGGTGCTGACAGTGGCCACGATCCGTGTGTACACCGCGGCCACCGGCGGCCAGACCAGCTGGACCAGGCCACCCAGCAGGAAGCACACGACAACGAGAATCATCACCGACCGGACGGGTGGAGCGGGACGGACGGTCGAGGACGAGGCGACGCTCACGGCTTCCCCGGCGCCCGGGACGCCCAGAAGATATCCGACACCCTACGGCTGGTCTCGAGGGTCCACCCGGCCAGCAAGAGCCCGAGGAGGGCGGCACTGGCCACGGCACCGGCCCAGAAGAGGCGGTCCTGGGGGAAACGCTGGGAGAATTCTCCCAGCAGGGCCAGCAGGTCGTCGTGCCGCATGTCCTGGAGCCGCTCGGCGGAGAGGGCGCCGGTGAGCGTGCCGGCCGCCGAACTCACCAGAATCGAGCCCATCTCGTAGTAATCCCCCAGGAGACTGATAGCCGGCGCCGTGACGAGCACCACTCCTGTCCCCAGGAATAGGAAGCTGCCCGTCCGGGAGGCCGCCTCCAGGAGAAGACAAGCTCCGGCCACCGTCAAAAGATAAGGCGCAAAATCGGTGGCCAGGTAAACCAGGTCCGAGCCTCCCGTGTCGAAGCCGGTGAGGCGGCCCGCGTAATCCCCGCCGGCCCGGACAAAGGGGAACACCTTCTCCAGGAAGCCCCCTCCATAGAGAGGCATGATCTGAAGCTCCTGGACCGTGCCGCCGGTCACCCAGCATCCGAAGGCATGCAGCAACTCGTGGAGCGGGACATAAATGAACCAGCTTGCCATGGTGGAGGCCAGAAGCAGAAAAAATGGCCGGGCCGTCCCCTTCCGCCGCGCCATCACGGTCTCCAGGGAGCGCGCGAGAAGCACCGCCGTGGCCCACCACCCCGACCCCAAAATCAAAGCCAGCCGAAGGCCGACTCTTCGTCCGGCAACCACGGGACCGTCTCCCGGAACGGTTCTCCGGGAACCCTGCGCCCCCGTCGTCTTCAAGACATGATGGCAGGATAGGCGATCCCGGCCTTCCGCATCTTGCGACGCAGGGTGGAACGGTCGATGCCGAGGGCGCGGGCGGCCCGGGTCCGGTTGCCGTCAAACTGCCGCAGGACCTGGAAGATGGCCTCACTCTCCAGTTTTTCCAGGGTCGCCCTCTCTCCCTTCTCCGGCAGCCCGTGCCCGGCGGCGGAGCCGGCATGGAGAGCAAGATGTTTCAGACGGATCGGGCCTTTCCCGGCGACGGCCCCGGCCCGGGCCAGCTCGTTCTGAAGCTGCCGGACATTGCCGGGCCACTGGGCCTCGGTGAGGGCCTCGAGGGCCCGCGCCGTCACGGAGGCCGCATCTCCCTGCTTCCTGAGAAAGTGCTGGACGAGAAGCGGGATATCCTCTCGCCGCTCCCTCAGCGGCGGCAGGTGGATCTCGAAGCCCCGCAGCCGGTAGTACAGATCATCACGCAGGAGGCCGCTGTCCAGAAGCAATCGAGGCGCCCGGTTGGTCGCGCCCAGATAACGGACCGAGACGGACCGAGTTCCCCGGGCCCCCACCGGCCGCACCTCGCCATCATCCATCACCCGCAGGAGCTTCGCCTGGTGCGGCAGGCTCAGACACTCCAGCTCGTCGAGAAAGAGTAGACTCCCGTCAGCTTCCTCCAGGAGTCCCAGCTGATCGCTGAAGGCTCCCGTGAAGGACCCGCGGCGGTGGCCGAAAAACTGGCTCTCGAACAGCTCCGGCGGAGTGAGTGCGCAGTTGTGAGCGATGAACGGGCGATCCGAGGCACTGGAAAGGCGGTGAATGGAGCGCGCCACCAGCTCCTTGCCTGTCCCCGTCTCCCCCACCAAGAGCACGTTGACCTCGCTGCGTGCCGCCAGCGCCACCTGGGACCGTACCTGCACCATGCTCCGGCTGGCTCCGACGATCTCCGGCAGCCGTCCGTTTGCCGGAGCGTGGTCCGCGGAGAACGCCGCCAGGGCCCGTGCTGCGGAGCTCTGCAGCAGGTTGGGCGGGATTGGCTTGATCAGATAATTGACGGCCCCGCTGCGAACGGCTTCGACAATGCTGGCCACATCCTGCTGCACCGTCACCAGAATGACCGGCAGCGCAGGCCAGCGGTCCTTGATATGAATCAGGAGCTCCAGACCGTCCATTCCCGGCATCCTGAGATCCGAGATGACCAGGTCGGGAACCATTCTCTCCAGGGCCTGCAGCGCCTCGGAGGCGCTCTGGCATGTCTTCACCAGGGGAAAGGCCCCGCTCAGCGCCAGGGCCATGTACTTCGCCGAGGCGGCGTCGTCATCGACAATCAAGATCCGGCGCTGGCCGGTCTCCGGTGCGTCCTTCATCGGTTTCCCATGAGCGGCAGGCTGACCGTGCAGACCGTGCCCCGCCGCCGCGCCGGGACCAGGCTCAGGTCGCCGCCGCGCGAGCGGAGCAGACGCCGGGTCAGGAAGAGGCCAAAGCCATTGCCGCCGGACTTGGTGCTGAACCCCGGCCGGTAGAGATTCTGTTGCGCGCCGGGCTCCACGCCCCGTCCGTTGTCCTGGACGTGAAACCGGACCTGTTCATTCTGCGCACCGAAGCTGAGCTGCACGATCCCCCGGCCGCCGGAGGACTCGGCCGCATTCTGGATGACGACCTGCAGAACCTCCTGGACTTCCCAGGGAGGCATGGAGACGGCGGGAAACTCTTCCTGCTCCGGCAGCACCCAGCGGACGCCGGGATGCCTTCGCCCGATCTCCCGGACCACCGACTCCAGAACCTCGCGAACCTGCTCGCCGGTCGCCCGGGTGGGCAGGCCCCGCGCGGCGCCGCCGTTCCCCAGGGTCGCGCGGGCCAGGGTCTCCAGCTGGTCGATCGATTCTCTCAGCCCCTCGAGAACCGGCTGATCCCGCCCGCCGGGGGCCAGCCGGCTGGCGAGGAGAGAGGTGAAGCCCCGCAGGCTGTGCACCGTGTTCGCCAGCTGGTGCGCCAGCCGGGCGGTGCCCTCCCCCATCTTTCCCAGGGTCCGCATCCCGTCCAGCTCATTCTGCAAGGCCTGGAGGCGCCGTCGAAACTCGGAGGTGCTCCGGGACAGGGTGAGGGCCCAGCTACGGCTCAGATAAAGCGACACCGCCCCCATCCCGGAGAGAAGGCCGCTCTGCAACAGGAGAAGGCGAAGAGTCGCTCCCGAAAGGTCCACCAAGGCTTGCTGCCCCCACAGCCCCAGGACGGCGCCGGCGGTGACCAGGAGGGTTCCCCGGGGACGGTAGGCCACGGCCGAGAGAAAGATCTCCAGAGCCAGACCCGCCACCAGTGGCGAGGCGACCCCCCCGGTGAGGGAGGCGATGCCCGCCCAACCCGCCAGGCCAAAGACGGACGACAGGATGCGCGCCACCCGCCCGAGCCGGGGCCGGTCTCCCAGGACCGTGGTGGCCAGGTTGAGGAGCGCGGCTGCGCCGACAATCCAGAGCAGCCCCTGCCCTACCCGGAGGCGCTGCTGCATGAAATAGGCCGTCAGTGCCGCCGCGCAGATCGCCACGTGGCGGATCAGCGGGACGCTGTCGGAGCGAACAATAAATCGCCCGACTCGCTTGAGCCGATCGTCCAGCACCAGCCCCAATCCCTGCCCCCAAGTTTCCTTATAACCCAGCTTGATAACTTCACCCATACCAGGGACCGGAAGCGATGTCAAGAAAAATCGTCGCGCGTCGCGGAGGAATGGTCCAGGAGGTGCAAGTCTCTCTGTGGAAAGGGGATTTGAATGCCGTGCTGGGCGAATTTTTTGTAGACCGCGGTGTTCAGGGCATCCAGCGCCAGGCCCCGGCTGGCGGGACGCTCCACCCAGCAGAGGAGGCGGAAGATCAGCGCCGAGTCGCCGAATTCGGTGAAGCGGACCCGGGGCTCCGGCTCGCGGGCCACCTGGTCCACCGAGCGCGCTGCCTCCAGGAGAACCTGCCGCACCTGGTCCACGTCCGAGCCATAGGCAACCCCGACATTCACGGTCACGCGGTGTTTCTCCCATGGCCCACCCGATTCGTTCTTGATCTTGGCGCTGGCGATCTGGGCATTGGGCACCGTGATCTCGATATCTTCCCGGGTCAGGATCCGGGTGCTGCGCAGGCCGATGCGCGTCACCTGGCCCCGCTCACCCGTGTCCAGAACAATGAAATCGCCAATCTTGTAAGGCGCGTCGGCGATGACGAACAGCCCGCCGAACAGATTGGCCAGCGTGTCCTTCGCGGCAAAACCGAAAGCGATGCCGAGCACGCCGGCCGAGGCCAGCCAGGGCCGCACGTCCAGGTCCCAGGTGACAAGCAAGGCGTAGACTCCCCCGCCGAAGATGACGATCTTGGCCATATTGTCGAGGAGCGGCAGGGTGCGCGGCTCGCACCAGGCGACCCGGGCACGAGAGAGGGCTTGCAGAACCAGGCTGAAGATGCGGAGCAAGGCCCGGATCCAGGTCAAGACGACTCCGGTCATGAGAACCGCGACGAGCCATCCCTCCACGCCCGCCGGCGGCGCCAGGATGCGGGCCGCCAGACGCAGCCCGACCAGGACCACCGTGGTGGAGACCGGCCGGCGGAGGAGGGCAACGATGCGGTCGTCCAGGGTCGTGGCCGTGCGCCGGACCAGGCGGGCCACGCCACGCGCCAGGAGGAGATTGGCCAGCCGCGCCAGGAGGAACGAGCCGGCCACCACCAGGAGGGCCTGCATCCACCGCCGCTGCAGGAGATCCCGGAGAAGGTCCGATGAGATGCTCATGGCGGACTCATGAGCCGGCGCCAATCGGCGGGATTCTTGGCCCTCAGAAAGGGGTTGGTGCGGCGCTCCACGGCCAGCGTCGAGGTCGGCTGGCTCCCGTAGTGATGGCCGGGATAGAGGATCACCTGGTCCGGGAGCCCGGCCAGGCGCTGGGTGAGAGTCCGGTACATTTCGTCCGGGTCGCCTCCCGGCAGGTCCACCCGCCCGCACCCCTGGATGAACAGGGTATCACCGGAGACCAGCGCCCGGTCCTCCACCAAGAAGCACTGGCTTCCGGGAGTATGCCCGGGCGTGTGCATCAACCGGATGGAAATCTCGCCCACGCGCACTACCTCGCCGCCGTCATGCAGGATCAGATCGCCGGCCGAAAGACCGGTCATCTTGCGGACGCCTGCGGCCTCCCGGCGATGCACATGCACGGGCACATCCACGCACTCCTTGAGAGCCGCCAGTCCTTCCACCGGATGTCCGAATAGATCCCCGCCGATATGATCGGGGTGGTAATGGGTGGCCAGCACACCCACCAGGGTCATCCCCTCCTTCTGCACCGCCGCGAGGATGCCGCGCACATCCCAGGCCGGGTCCACCACCAGGCATTCGCCGCGCACCCGATCGCCCACCAGGGTGACGAAATTCACCATCTGCCCGGCGAAGGGATCGTGCGCGGCAAAGTCAACCCCGGACAAGAGCTGCTTCATGAAGAGGCGTGGTGGCATGGGCGGACCGCCGGATGGACCTGTGTCCAAGTAGCGGCATCTTAGCCCGCCTCCCCTTGATTCACCAGGTGGACCTTCCTAGGATGTCGCGGTGGCTCGCTCACACACGACGCGCCGGACGCACACCAGGGAGCGCCGCCGGGCCTCCCGCTTCGCGCGCCGTGATTTCGAGGCACTGGGCTCCCTGCTGGACGGCGCCGTGAATCTGGTCCGGCAATGGACGGCCGACTCCGCCGGTGCCCGCCACCCCATCTTCCCCGATCCGCCGGCCGCGGACCTCCATCGCGCTCTGGATCAGCCGCTTCCCGCACGCGGCCGATCCGCCCGCCGCCTGCTTGCCGAGATGCAACAGACGCTGCTCCCGTCCCTCAGGGACAACGGCCACCCCAGGTTCTTCGGCTATGTCATGTCGCCGCCCTCAGCAGTCGGCATCGCCGGCGACCTGATCGCCTCGGCGCTGGACCAGAATCTCACGTCCTGGCGCTCCGCTCCCGGCGCCACCGAGGTCGAGCGGGTCGTGGTGGACTGGTTGCGCCAGATCGCGGGCCTTCCCCGGGGGGCCACCGGCCTGCTGACGTCGGGAGGCTCGCTGGCCACCTTTACCGCCCTGGCCGTCGCCCGGACGGCCAAGGCGCCCCGCGGGACGGCCCGGGGGGGGCTGGGACGGCTGGGGGAACGGCTCATGACCCTGTACGTCTCGGACCAGGGCCACATGTCGGTTCCCCGCGCGGCCGAGCTCCTCGGCCTGGGAACCGCCGCTGTCCGCATTCTCCCCACCGACGGGCGCTTCCGGATGGACCCCACGGCCCTGGAACGGGCCGTGGACGCCGACCGCAGGGCAGGACACCTGCCTTTCTGCGTGGTGGCATCCGCCGGCACCGCCGCCACCGGAGCCATCGATCCCCTGGCGCGGATCGCACGCATCGCCCGCAAGAGAGGTCTGTGGCTGCACGTGGATGCGGCCTACGGGGGGCCCCTGGGATTGTCGCCGGCGCATCACTCCCTGGTGGGCGGGCTGTCCGAGGCCCACTCGGTGAGCCTGGATCCTCACAAGTGGCTTTATGCTCCTCTGGACGCCGGCTGCGTCCTCTTCCGGGACGGCTCCGCGCCGCGGGCCGCCTTCTCCACCCAGGGGGATTACGCCCAGGTCTTCGAGACCGGCGAGCGCGAGTCGTTTGCCTTCTTCGATCATGGTCCGGAGCTCTCACGGCGGTTCCGGGCCCTGAAAGTCTGGCTGATCCTCAAGTACCACGGCGCGGAGCGGATCGGCCGCCGCATCGACGAGGAGATGGAGCTGGCCCGCCACCTGGCGAATCGGCTCGAAAAGCAGGACGAGACCGAGCTCATGGCGCCGGTGGAGACCAGCATCGTCTGCTTTCGCTACGTTCCACCCGCCATGCGCCTCCGCGCCGCAATGCCGGAGGCGGTGCTCGAGCAGTTGAATCACCACCTTCTGATCGAGATCCAGAAGGCGGGCAAGGTCTATCTGTCCAATGCCCGGCTCCAGGGCCGGTTCGCCCTGCGGGCCTGCATCGTCAACTTCCGCACGACCCGCGCCCACGTGGAGGCCGCTGTGAAGGAGATCCTGGCTCAAGGACGCCGCGTTTCCCACGCGATGGGGCTCACCCCGGCCCCTCCGGCCGCCGGTGCTTCTAGATCAGATTGAGCCGCACCCTGGCGGCCTCGCTCATCATGTCCTTGTCCCAGGGAGGCTCCCAGACCAGGTCAACTCGGACATCGCGCACCCCATTCACCTGGGCAATCTTGCGCTCCACCTCCGGCGGAAGCGAACCGGCCACCGGACACATGGGCGAAGTGAGAGTCATTTTCACCGCCACGTTGCCGGAGGGATCCACCCTCAAGGCGTAGATCAGGCCCAGCTCGTAGATATCCACGGGGATCTCCGGATCGTAGCAGGACTTCAACACCTCCACGATCTTCTCCTTGAGTCCCGGCTCCTCCGGCGGCCCTCCCGGCGCCACCTGCGGATTCTGATGTTGGTCCACTATGCTTCTCCCGGGTGACTGCCTTAATGCGTCATTCGGTGGTCACCGGTTCGCGGGCTCCCGCCAGGGCCGACCTCAGAGTGTGCCAGGGCAGCACCGCGCACTTGACGCGCGTGGGATACTCGCGCACCCCGGAAAAGACGGCCAGCTTGCCCAAGGCGCCGCGGTCCTGCGGGTGGTCCTCCTCCGGCCCGGCCACCAGGGCATGGAACCGCCGGAACAATGCCTCCACATCTTCCAGCGAACGGCCCTTCACGGCCTCGGTCATCATGGACGCGGACGCGGTGGAGATGGCGCACCCCGATCCCTGGAAGCCCGCCTCCCGGATGCGGCCGTCCTCCACCTCGAGGGAAAGCTGTATCCGATCGCCGCAAAGAGGATTGAATCCCTCGGCCTGGTGGCTGGGCCGCTCCGGGAGGCGAAAGTTTCGCGGCCGCCGCCCATGATCGAGGATCACGTCCTGGTAGAGATCACGCAGCTCGGGGATCAACCCAGCACCTCGATGACTTTCTTCACTCCTTCCACCAAAGCGTCGACTTCCTGGCGTGTATTGTACAGGGCGAGGGAGGCGCGTACCGTCGCCACCAGCCCCAGGCGCTCCATGAGCGGCTGGGTGCAATGATGCCCCGTACGCACGGCGATCCCTTGTCCATCCAGAATGGTCCCGATGTCGTGGGGATGGATCCCGTCGACCACGAAGGAGACGACACTGCCTTTTCTCGCGGCGGTCCCCACCAGGTGCAAGCGGGAGATGTCCGACAGGGCCAGGCTGGCATCGTCCATCAGAACCGTTTCATGGCGCGCGATCCGCTCCAGGCCCACAGCTGTCAGGTAGTCCACGGCGGCCCCCAGACCCACGGCCCCCGCCACATTGGGAGTCCCCGCTTCGAACCGGTGGGGGAGATCGTTGTAGGTGGTCCGGGAAAACGTCACGGACCGGATCATGTCACCACCCCCCTGGTAAGGGGGCATCTCCTCCAGAAGATCCGTCTTCCCGTAGAGAACCCCGATCCCCATGGGTGCCAGCATCTTGTGTCCCGACAGCACGTAGAAATCAGCGTCCAGATCCGTGACGTCCACCGGCTGGTGGGCCATGGCCTGGGCCCCGTCCACCAGGACGCGCGCGCCCGCCGCGTGCGCCAGCTCGACAATCCGCTTCACCGGGTTGATGGTGCCCAGGGAGTTGGACTGGTGCACCACCGCCACCATCCTGGTCCGCGGCCCCAGAAGCTTCTCGAACGCTTCCATCCGCAGCTCGCCGGAATCCGTGATCGGCGCCACCTTCAGAACGGTCCCTTTTTCCTGGCAGAGGATCTGCCAGGGGACGATGTTGGAATGGTGCTCCATGGTGGAAATGATGATCTCATCTCCCCTTTGCAGGCGGGAGCGGCCAAAGCTGTGGGCCACCAGGTTGATCCCCTCGGTGGCTCCGCGCACGAAGATAATCCCCTTCTCTTCACGCGCTCCGAGAAACCGTTGCACCTTGCCGCGGGCCGCCTCGAAGGCCAGGGTGGCGCGGCCGCTCAGATCATGAACCCCGCGATGGACGTTGGAACAGATCTCCTCATAGAAGCTCTCCACCGCCTCCAGGACCGGACGGGGCTTCTGGGTGGTGGCTGCGTTGTCCAGGTAGATGAGCGGCTTGCCGTGAACCTGCCTCGCCAGGATCGGGAAGTCCTTCCGGATGGCGGCGACATCCAGCGGCAAGGCCACCTCGGACGGACCGGCCACCTGCCCCAGACGGCTCACCAGCTGCCTCCCCCGACGAGTTCCGACTCCAGTCGTTCCCGGAGGACCGGGAGGCTCACCTTCTGCAGGATCTCCCGGGCAAAGGCCAGCACCAGGAGCCGGCGCGCCGCATCGCGCCCAATCCCCCGGGACTGCAGGTAGAACATCATCTCCTGGTCGAGCTGGCCGATGGCGGAGCCATGGCGGCACTGGACCTCGTCGGCGTGAATCTCGAGCTGCGGCGTGCTCCGGGCCAGAGCCCCCTCGGAAATCAGGAGGTTCTTGTTGGTCTGCCGGGCGTTGACCTTCTGCGCTTCCGGCCGCACCAGGACCCGGCCGAAGAAAACTCCGCGGCTCGTTCCATCCAGGATTCCCTTGTAGAGCTGCTGGCTCACGGTCCTGGGGTGCGCATGGTCGATCCACGTGTGCGTGTCGGCATGGCGAGTGCCGTCCACCATGTAGAGGCCGTCCAGATGGCACTCGGCCCCTTCGGCCGCCAGGGTCACGTGGCAGTCGTTGCGAACCAGCCCTCCTCCCCTGGTGACCGTGACGGCGGAAAGGTGGCTGTCTTTCCCCTGCCGGACCCGCGTGAGACTGACATGGATGGCCCGGACGTCTTCCTCCTGCACCACCACATGGCGCACCACGGCGCCCTCCTCCAGGACCAGATCCCTGACCAGGTTCTGGAAGGACGCCCCGGGTCCTCCGCCGGCATGAGTTTCCACCAGGGAGACCTGGCTGCCCGGCTGCGCCACCACCAGGAGACGGGGATGGGCCACGGCCGGCTCCGGCCCGGCCTGGGTCAGAAACAGCAGGTGAACCGGGGCGTCCACCACCCGGCCGGAGGGCAGGATCAGAACCGCCCCGTCGGTGAAGAAGGCATCGTTCAAGGCGCCGAAGACATGCCCGTCGGGAAACGACGCCGGGCTCAGATACGGCTCCATCTCGCCGGGCCGGCGCTCCAGATGGTCCGCGAGGCCGGAAGCGACCATGCCTGGAGGGAGAGCGGAGAGATGGGACAGCTCCGGGCAGAACCGTCCGTTCAGAAAGACCACCCGGATCCCGCCCTCCAGGTCCAGGGCCCGGCGCCGGACTTCGGCGGCGACCTTCCGGGAGGACGCTGCCGCCATGGGAGCCCAGGACGTCCGCGTGATCGGGGCCACGGGCGTTCCCTTCCATTCCTCATCCCGGCCCGTGGGAAAGCCGACGGCGGCGACCCGGGAAATTCCCCCCTCTCGAAGCCGGCGCAGCCACCCGGGCTCATGGGCAGCCCCACTCTTCCGCAGGTCGGTGAAGCGAGCCAGGTATCTGTCCACCGGCGCAGACACGGTTCCGGAAAGGGTCATGCGCCCACCGCGGAAGCGGAGCCGCCGGCGTCCTCCAGCCAGGAGTACCCCTTCTCTTCCAGCTCCAGGGCCAGCTCCTTGCCACCCGAGCGCACGATCCGTCCGTGCGCCAGCACGTGGACCCGGTCCGGCACGATGTAATCCAGGAGCCGCTGGTAGTGGGTGACCAGGATGATGGACCGGTCCGGGCCCCGCATGGCATTGACGCCCCGGGCCACCACCTGCAAAGCGTCGATATCCAGTCCCGAGTCGGTCTCGTCAAGAATGGCGAGCCTGGGATCGAGCACCGCCATCTGGAGAATCTCGTTGCGCTTCTTCTCCCCGCCGGAGAACCCCTCGTTGACCGGACGGTTGATGAGATCGCGATCCATCTGGACCAGTTTCATCTTTTCATCGAGGAGCGCCAGAAAATCCATGGCGTCCAGCTTTCCCTCTCCCCTGGACTTCCGCCTGGCGTTGATGGCGGTCTTGAGGAAGTACATGTTGCTGACGCCGGGGATCTCCACGGGATACTGGAAGGCCAGGAAGATGCCGGCGCAGGCCCGTTCCTCCGGCGAGAGGGCGAACAGGTCTTGCCCGTTGTAGGTGACCGCGCCGCTCGTGACCTGGTAGGTCTCCCGTCCGGCCAGAACCTGCGCCAGGGTGCTCTTTCCTGAACCGTTGGGCCCCATGATGGCATGCACCTCGCCATCGCCCACCTCCAGGTCGATGCCCCGCAAGATCGCCTTCCCCGAGGCAGATGCCTCGAGCCCCTTGATGCTCAGCATGTGGCTGGGTCCTCCACGATCACCGCTCTATCAGCCGACGGCACCCTCGAGGCTCACCTCGAGCAGCTTCTGGGCTTCCACGGCAAACTCCATGGGGAGCTCCCGGAACACCTGCTTGCAGAAGCCGTTGACAATCATGGAGACAGCATCTTCCGGCGCGATGCCGCGCTGGCGGCAGTAAAAGAGCTGCTCCTCGCTGATCTTCGAGGTGGAGGCCTCGTGCTCCATTCTCGCCGACGAGTTGCCGACCTCGATGTAGGGATAGGTATGCGCTCCGCACTGGTCGCCCAGGAGGAGAGAGTCGCACTGGGAGTAGTTGCGGGCTCCCGCGGCGCTCTTGAGAATTTTGACCAGTCCCCGGTAGGCGTTCTGGCCGTGTCCGGCAGAAATCCCCTTGGACACAATCGTGCTCCGGGTGTTCCTGCCGATGTGGATCATCTTGGTGCCGGTGTCCGCCTGCTGCCGGTTGTTGGTGAGGGCCACCGAGTAGAACTCTCCGATGGAGTCATCCCCCTTCAGGATGCATCCGGGATATTTCCAGGTGATGGCCGAGCCCGTTTCCACCTGCGTCCACGAAATGCGGGAGCTCCTTCCCCGGCACAGGCCCCGCTTGGTGACGAAGTTGTAGATGCCGCCCTTCCCCTCCGCGTCTCCGGGGTACCAGTTCTGCACCGTGGAGTACTTGATGCGCGCGTCGTCCAGCGCGACCAGCTCGACCACGGCCGCATGCAACTGATTCTCGTCGCGCATGGGAGCCGTGCACCCCTCCAGGTAGCTGACGGAACTTCTCTCGTCCGCGATGATCAGGGTCCGCTCGAACTGGCCCGTGTTGGCGGTGTTGATGCGGAAGTAGGTCGACAGCTCCATGGGACAGCGGACGCCCCGGGGGATATAGCAAAACGAACCATCGCTGAACACCGCGGAGTTCAGACAGGCAAAAAAGTTGTCGGTGAACGGCACCACCGAGCCCAGGTAGGTCTGGACCAGCCCGGGGTACTCGCGCACCGCCTCCGAAAAGGAGCAGAAAATGATTCCCATCCCGGCCAGCTTCTCCCTGAAGGTCGTTGCCACGGAGACACTGTCAAAAACCGCGTCCACGGCGACGCCCGCCAGACGTTCCTGCTCCTGCAGGGGAATCCCCAGCTTTTCGTAGGTCCGGAGCAACTCCGGGTCAATCTCCTCGAGGCTTCCGGGGGCGTCTTTTTTCGCCTTGGGGGCCGAGTGGTAAATGATGCTCTGGTAGTCGATGGGCGGATACCGCACCGAAGACCAGGTCGGCTCCTTCATGGTGAGCCAGTGCCGGTAAGCCTTCAACCGCCATTCCAGCATGAACCGGGGCTCTTTCTTCTTGCTGGAGATGAAGCGGATGATCCCTTCATCGAGACCGGCCGGAGCTGCATCGGCTTCGATGTCGGTCACAAAACCGTATCGATACTCGCTCTGGGTGAGCTTCCGGATCTCCTCGTTGTCGGTGCCGGTCCCGGCGCTCCCGGTCTCGCGGGAGGGCGGCTCGAGACCCACCGCCTTCTTCTTTTTTCTTGTCTGTTTCACCGGGTCTCTCCGATTCCTCGCGGCTGGACTGCGCATGGCTATCTCGGGTCAGTCCGAGGACAGGGCATCCACGCCGGGAAGGGGCTGTCCGCGGAGCCCCGGCCGGCGCAGGGACTCTCCACAGGGGAACGGCCCGGCCATCCGGGCAAGATTGATGTTTTCCAGTGCCTGGCGCACCACCTGGTTGACCAGCTGCCAGTTTCCGCGGACCGGACAGACCGGTTCGATGGTGCATTCTTCAGCCTCATCGTCGGTGCATTCCGTCATGCCGATGGGTCCCTCCAGGGCGGTGATCACGTCGGCCACGGAGATCTCCTCGGGCGGAAGCGCCAGGGCGTAGCCGCCATGCACCCCCCGGTGGGATTCCAGCAGTCCGCCGCGGGCCAGCGACTTCAAAATCTTGCTGGCCATGGGAAGGGACAACTGCGTCTCGGCAGCCACTTCCCGGGCACTGCGAGGGAGGAGCGAGGGGCTCCTGGCGAAGTGGGTCATGACCACGATGCCGTAATCGGCCAGGCGGGTCAGACGGATCATCCGGAGGGAGCTCCTTGAAATTAAAACAGGATAAAATCAGTCCTATATACGACTATCAAATAGTATCGCATGGGTTCCCTTTTCGCAACCCCCTGCTGGACCGGGTGATCCGGAGATGCGAGGCGGCTCAGCGAGGGCCGCTCTCCGCTCCGGACCCGGCAGCCGCCTCCGGTTCGCCCGCGTCCTGCCGGACCAGCCAGACGATGAGATCCACCAGCGCCTGATGGTCCCGGGCATCGATCACCTCGACTGCGGAGTGGGAGAAACGGCCCGGCCAGGAGAGGGGCAGGTCGGGTGTCCCGTACCGTGCGAAGACCGAGCCATCATTGCCGCGCCGCCCGACCCCGACCTGCACGGGGATGCCGGCCGCCCGCGCGCCATTCAGGGTGGTCCGTACCAGGGAGAGCGGACTGAGGTTCGAGGAGTCCACGGCCCGGAGAACAGCACCCCGCCCCAGCGGGGCGAGGGCAAACCACGGTCGTTCCAGAGGCGAGTCCGAGGAGACGAATGTGTCGATTGCGAAGACCACATCCGGCCGCATCCGCTGGGAGAGCTCCCGGGCCCCTTCCAGGCCGATCTCCTCCCGGGTCACCCAGGCGAAGGTGATCCGGGCACGGGAGAGAGTGTCCAGGTCTGCCGCCTTCCCCTCCCCGGCCAGGACATGGAGTGCCGACACCAGAGCCGCGCAGCCGGCTCGATCATCAACGGCGCGCCCCATCCCCCGGTGGGCGCCGAGCAGTTGAAACCGTTTCCGGACCGTGATCGGATCGCCGACTCCGATTCCCAGGGCGGCGGCCCCGCCGGCGGACCGCACCCCCACCTCCACGGCCAGCTGGTCCGCAGGCAGGGCGCTCACCAAGACCGGCTCCTGGAAGGGAGCTTCCCGATTCCCGGCGGAACGCCGCACCATCACGCCGGTCACAGGGGGACCGCCGGCCACGTGAATCCAGACCGGGCGATCGACCACGGCACTGTCATAGAACCCCCCCCGCTTCCGCACTCCCAGCCGCCCGTCCGGCCCGATCCGCTCCACCTCGTACCCCGTCTCATCCATGTGCGCGACGAAAAGCCGGTGGGGCGTCCCCGCACCGAAATCCAGGATCAGGTTCCCCGAGGGATCCTCCGAGAGGTGATGGTCGAAGCGGCGGGGCAGGAGCCGCCGGATGGTCTCACGCACCTCTTCCTCGTGTCCCGAGACCCCCTGGGCCTTGATCAGGGCGGGCATGTGGGAGAACGGTCGCGCGGGATCGACCGGGAAGATCCGCACCGGCGGCTGCCAGGGGGAGGGCGCCGGGGAGTCTCGGCGTCCGCGGAGAGCCGGCAACGTCCCCGGAGAAGCCTGGTGCCCGCCGGAAGCCAGCGACAGGAAAAGGCCGGTGAGGGCCTCCAGGGCGCCCGGTGAAACGGTCTCGCCCAGGGATTCCGCCCGCCGCACGGGAACGCGCACGGCGACGGCCTGGCCGGCCACCGGCCAGGAAGCCATGCCGCCGGGCCTGTCCGGCGCCGGGACCGTCTCCGCCTCCAGCCGGGCGGCGAGATCCTGCACCCACTCCGGCAGCGGCTCATCCTTCTCGAGATCGCCCGCCGGCGCCACCTGAAAAGCGCCGTCCGCCTCTCCAGGCGTACATTCCGCACTTCTCAGGCGCATTATCGCGGGAATTCCGACAAGGCTACAG
>JBHHYE010000033.1:0-36747 GCA_046757405.1 Acidobacteriota bacterium
GTAGGGTGGCGCTGACAAGCAACACCTTGAGCCCAGGCCCATCCCGGAACGACCCCTTCTGGCTTTTCAGCGATCGTTCGACCGAACGTCCCCCCCCAGGACTCTAGGTGGATGAGGAAGGCGGCAGAAAGAGGCATCGGACGGGACGAGCTACACCTTGGGCGTGATCGGGCCGAGTGGTCGGACGGGACGCTATGACATCGGTTGTAGAAGCTCCTGTCTCAGGCCCTCGAGGAGATCGAGAGCGTTCGAACCATCGAGGTGGCCAATCCGGCCACCTGTATGAGCCACTACTCCTGGGGGTTTATTGTAGAGGGCGGGGAGGATAGATAAATGACGGCTCTTGAAGGAGGAAGGACGGTGACCCAAGTCTGCCAGGAGGGCGTGCACGAGCCGTCCCAGCCTGAGAGTGAACTCCCCGGCATCGGTGGCATCCAGGTGGGATGTGTCGGGGCAGGCGAACCGGGACAGCTCCGGGTGGTCCAGAAAATGGATGGTGGCGATCCCGGTCCATTCCTGGATCCTGTCCCAGAATCGCGCCTTGGGCGCCATCTTCTCGTCCAGCTCCCAGTGCTCATCCGTGGTGGGCATCCTCACCAGCACCATGTCTCCCCCCCTGGCTCTTAGCATCCCGTAAAGCTGCTTCAGATCGCCCCGGGCAAAACGTTCGAACTCCGCGGCCGATACAAGATCTTTCTCGGTCACGGCAACCCGATCGATGCGGCGCTGTCGATGTTCCCCGAGCTCCTGGGCCGTCATCCGTTCGCGGTAAAAGGCCGGCCGGAAACGATTGGCATCCATGTGCTGGTAGAGCTTTTTCGGCCTCAGCCGGTGGGCCAGCAGCGACCGGAAGGTCAGCACAGGGGAAAAAATGACCCACCTGGACTGCAGGAAGACCGCCAGCCGGGTATTGGCCCGCTTCTCCAGGGCGGCGCCCGACCTGAACCCGTTCCGGAAGAACTCCACGTACTCCTTGTCCCGGCGCGGAACGCCCTGCCGAAACGGGAAAAGCGTTCCCACCGTTGCACTGGCCAGGATAACCCCATCGAACTTCTCGTCCATGGCCAGGTCCCTGATGACCGCCAGCGGCGATGTTCCTTCGATCGCCAGGTGCACCACCTGAAACTCCGGAAACACTCTCTGCAGGACGGCCGGGTCGATCCCCACCTGCGCGCGGGAAGCCCCCGCGATCACCAGCACTCTTTTCCCGCCTGCGGAGTCCGCGCGCCGGCGGTTCAAACACCAGAACATCTTCGTGTCCACCACATTGGGCCAGTACCCCATCCGGCGCCACAACGCCTCGCTCGAGCCCAGCATCACCAGCAGGAGACAGGCACCGAGCGTCCAGATACGCAGATACGACGCCGGAACCAGGCGGCCGTCAGAACTGGAAGTAGATGAAGGCACGATCTTCTCCGGTCATCGAAATCGCTATCAGGTAGATCATTCCCGCCAGGAGCAGGCTGTGCACGTACCAGGGCAGCCTGGCGAATAATTGCTCCAGACTGGATTTCTTGAGCAGGTGATGGAACCCGATCAGGCCGCCGGCACAAACCAGGATCAGCAGGTAAGACGAGCTGGCGAAGCGGATCGCTCCTTCTCCGGGAGCGGCGGATGCGGCATTCACCACCGGGGGCAAGCTCGCCCCAGCCCAAGGCACGGCCAGCATGTCGCCGGCGATGGAGAGCGCGCGGCCGAGAGTATGGGCTCTGAAGAACACCCAGGTGAAACAGACCAGGGCGAAGGTCGCCAGCGAGAGCATGAGCTGGCCGGTTGCCGTCCTCCAGAAGGCGGCCGAGGCCTGCTTCGAACGGACCAGGAGCCGTTCCGCCATCAGGTAGCAGCCGTGCAGGCCGCCCCAGATCACGAACATCCAGGAGGCCCCATGCCACAGCCCGCCGAGGAGCATGGTCAGGGCCAGGTTCAGGTAGGTCCTGGGCACCCCCTTGCGATTTCCTCCCAGGGGGATGTAGAGATAATCGCGCAGCCAGGACGAGAGGCTGATATGCCATCTCTTCCAGAAATCAGAAAATCCGACGGCCGCATACGGTTGCCTGAAATTGTCCGGAAGCCTGAACCCCAGGCACAGCGCCACGCCGATGGCGCAGGCGGAGTACCCGGCAAAATCGCAGAAGATCTGCACGGCGAAGGCCACCGTGCCGGCCCAGGCCAGGAGGAACCCGGCGTGCAGGCTGGAATCGTACACCGCTTCGACGAACTGGGCCATGAGCGCATCGGCGATCACGACCTTGCTGAACAGACCGACCACCAGCAGGCTGAGCCCCCACCCGATCTGGTCCCGGCTCCCCTGGCGCGGCGCGTTGCACTGGGGAAGGAAATCCGCGGCGCGCACGATGGGGCCCGCCACCAGCTGGGGAAAAAATGTGACATAGAGAGCGTAATCCAGAAAAGAATGCCAGGGCCGGAATTTCCTCCTGAAGATATCGATGGTATAGGAAAGGGTCTGGAACGTGTAAAAGGAAATGCCCACCGGCAAGATGATGCTCGGCTGGCCGAAGGTATGATCGATGTTCAGGGCCGAGAGCAGGGCATTCAGATTGTCCACCAGGAAGCCGCCATACTTGAAATACGACAGCAACCCCAGGTTGGCCAGGAGACTGACGGAGAGGTAGAAGCGCCGCCGGGACACGCTCCGGCTGGCATGGAGCCGCTTCCCGGCGTGCCAGTCCACCACCGTTGAAAACCACAAGAGCAGGACAAAGGGCGGGTTCCACGCGGCATAGAAAACATAGCTCATGCCCAGGAGGAGCGCCTTTCTCGCTCTCCATGGGGCGATGACACGCGACAGGGCCAGGACCGCGGCAAAAAAAATGATAAATGTATAACTATTGAATAACATATATCATCTTAAAATCGTCAAGAAAGAGCCCGCCCCGCGGCCGAGAGCACCTCACCCGCTCCCAGGTTCCCGAGAGCCGGCCCAGCACAAGGGCTGTCTCACTTATGAGAGCGTTCCACACCCGAAGGATCAGGGCGTATCCCCCATGCAGGTAGACCAGGAGCGCGAAGACCGCGCAGAAGCTCACCTCGGTCATCCGTCTCCCTCCGCGGGCCCGCGGTCCGGCGCCAGATCCCGGTAGGTGTCCAGGAGCTCGCGATGCAGGCGGTGCACGTCGAACCGCGCCCGGGCCGCCTGCAGGTTGGCCGCGCTCATGCTGGCCCGCAGGCCGGGCTCTCCGGCCAGCTTTCTCATGCTCGCCTCGAGGGCGGGGAGATCTCCCGGCTCGATCAGGAGGCCGTTCCGCCGGCCGACAATCTCGGGGATGGAGCCCACGGTGGTGGAGATCACCGGGAGCCCGGCCGCCATCGCCTCCAGGATCGAGAGCGGCTGCCCCTCGGCGTAGGAGGGCAAAAGAAAAACATCCGACCCCGCGTAGGCCTCCAGTTTCTCGTCCTCCCCCACCGGGCCGTGAAACAAGACCCGGCCGCCGAGACCGGCCTCCCCGGCCCTCCGCCTCAGGTCGCCCAGGTCGCCCCGCCCGATGAAGCGCCACCGGGCGTCCGGAACCTCGCGGGCCACCGCCCCCGCCGCCTGGAGAATGTCGAAGGTCCCCTTGTTGTGGCCCAGGTCGCCGACCGCCAGAAAAGTCACCTGCGACGGGCGAAAGACCCGGCCGGCGGCGGCTCCCGCCAGCGGCTCCAGGTGGATGCCGTTGAAGAGGGCGCGCACCGGGGCGGTGGTCATGGCGGAGACCTGGTGCGCCACGCCGGTCGACTGCACCAGGACCAGGTCCGCCAGGTTCAGAAAGGCTGAGATGGCCCATCGGCCCGCGCGGCCGGAGTTGTCGTGAAACTGATCGATGGCTCCCAGCGGATGGAAGATCACCTTGGCGCCGCCCACCCGCGCCAGGAGCACGTAGATGCCGTTCCGCCAGTACCCCCAGTGCATGTTGGAGACCACGTGCACCACGTCCGGCTGGCAGGTGGAGAGACGGAAAGCGAAGCGAAGAAACGAGACGGCGGCCCCGGCCAGGAGCCCGAGACCGCCCCGCCAGCCCGAGGCGAAGAGGTAGGCGTACTTGCTCCACCCGGTCTCGCGGCCGGGCTGCCAGCGACCATGCCCCGGGTTGAAGCCCTGGGGGCGCCACCTGGGGGAGAAGGCCGTGTTGAAGTGGTGGAGATCCACCCGCTCCCGGAGGTCGCCTTCCAGGAGGTCCTGGACGTAGCGGGGCATCCCCCCGAAGGGAGGCGGCACGGGGCCCACCACCAGCACCCTGGGCCGGGTCACTCCGTCTCCGGGTGTGGGGCAGCACCCAGATCGGCCACCACGCGGGCCAGGCCGGCCTCCAGGGAGATCCGCGGGTGGAAGCCCAGCGCCTCCAGGGCCGAGGTGTCGGCGTACCACGCCTGGATGTCGCCGGCCCAGGAGCGGCCGGTGTAGACCTTCCGCACGGCGCTCAGCCCCATGGCCGCGATGATCCGGTCCGCCAGGTCCTTGATGCGGACCGGGACCCCGCTCCCCAGGTTGAGCACGCAGCCCGGGGGCGCCTTGGCGGCCACCAGGGTCAAGGCGCGAGCGGCATCTTCCGCGTGGAGGTAATCGCGGACCTGCTCCCCGTCGCCGAGGATCTCCAGCCGGCCGGGATCCCGCATGAGCTTGCGGATGAGATCATGAATCACGTACTTGTTCATCCCCTCGCCGTAGACGTTGAAGAGGCGCACCACCACGCTCGACAGGCCGTACGCGCGGCCGTACGCCCGCACCAGCGCCTCGCCGGCCAGCTTGGACGCCCCGTACGGAGAGGACGGGCCGAGGAGGGCATCCTCCCGCAGTGGCAGGGAGGCGCCGGGCGCGTACACGGCCACGGTGGAGGGATAGACCAGCGGGCCGCGCAGATGCCGCCGCGCCCACTCCAGGACGTTCAGCGTCCCCACCGCGTTGATCTCGAAATCGTTCACGGGATCCTTCACCGACTCCGCCACGTTAGCCTGGGCAGCCAGGTGATAGGCGCCCGCCCAGTGCCGGCGCCCCAGGCGCCGGAAGGTCCCGGCCCGCCTGATGTCGCCTTCGACCAGCGTCACCCCGGGCAGGCCGTCCAGCACCCCGGGCCGGCCGGTGGACGGATGATCGATCACCGTGACCTCCCGGCCCTCTTCCACCAGCCGCCTGACCAGGGCCCGGCCCACCAGGCCGAGCCCGCCGGTCACCAGGACCGGACCCGGCGCCGTCACGCGCCCGCCTCCGCCGCCGGCCGCAGCGCCAGGACCTCCTCGTAGACAGCCACCGTGCGCTCCACCATCCGCTCCACCGAGTAATGCTCCCTCACCTCGTCACGCGCCCGCTGCCCCAGCCGCGCCGCCGCCGCCGGATCATCGATCAACCGGGCCAGCTGCTCCACACCGGCGGCGCAGTCGGCGGCGGGAAAGAGCAAGCCGGTCTTCTGGTGGCACACCACGCTCGACGTTCCCGCCACGTCGCTGGCCACCACCGGCCGGGCCGCCGCCATCGCTTCCAGGACGGCGTTGGGCATCCCTTCCCGGTCCGAGGCCAGGAGAAAGAGATCGAACCCCGCCAGCTCGCCGGGAACATCCTCGGTGGCGCCCGGCATCTCCACCTGGCCTGCCAGCCCCATCCGGTCGCGGAGCCCGAGCATCCTCTCCCGGAGGGGGCCGCCGCCCACCAGCCGGAAGCGGGCGTCCGGATGGGTCCTCAGCAGGCGCCGGGCCATCTCGAGGATGAACGGGATTCTTTTTTGTTCCTTGAAGAGAGAAAGACTTCCCACCACCGTCCCCTGGCGGCCGGACACCGGAGGCGGCGCGATCCCGGCGAACCGGGAGAGATCCAGGCCGTTGGGGACCACCCTCAGGGAGGACCGCTCCACACCGTACCGCCTGGCCACCCATCCGGCGAGATCGGGAGAGTTGACCAGGATCACCGGGCTCCTGGCAAGGACCCTGCGGTCCACGGCCTGGAAGAGCCGCGGGCGCCGGGACTCCATGTTCCTGATGGAAGGCAGGAAGGCAGGGAGACCGGCCCGGCGCGCCGCGAAGTAGCCGTAGGCGTTGGCGACGAAGAGAAAGGCATGCACCAGGTCGACCCGGGCCCGGGCCAGCTCCTGCGCCAGCCGGCCGACCCGGCGCCACTCGAAGCGCCGCCGCCGCGGCAGGCAGCAGACCCTCACCCCGGCCCGGCGCAGGAGCGGACCGTACGGCTCCTCCGCCTCCGAGAGGCAGAACACGACGGGCCGGTAGCCGCGCGCCCCGAGTCGCACCGCCAGCTCGTAACATTGCCGCTCCGCCCCGCCGTGGGTGAGCTGGCCGATGACCAGTCCCACCCGCACCGCCGGCCGCCATCCGTTCACGATGACAGGCCCCCGCCGGCCAGCCCGGCGGCCGGGCCGGGCGCCGGCGCCGTCCGGGCCGCCGGCACGGTGCGGCTCCGATAGAGCCGGTCCGCCAGGATGATCAGCGCCAGGGTGATGAAGGTCATGTAGGTGTACTCCACGTGGATGGACAGGCCGAAGACCAGGAGATTGACCAGATTGGCCTGCAGGGCCACCGCCAGCAGCATGAGAAACCGCTCCCCCTCCCGGGAGAAAGCATGGAAGAGAGCCGATACCCGCCACCACGCCACCCAGACCAGAACCAGCCAGAGCAAAAGAGCCGGAAGGCCGATCTGGGAGGCGATGGAGACGTAGAGGTTGTGCGCCGATGTCCCTCCCCTGTGGTAGTACGGATCGTAGCGGGGCGACTCCCGGCCGAAATTGCCGTACCCCACGCCCAGGAGCGGATGGGCCAGGGCCATCCGGGCTCCGGTGACGGCCAGCACCCAGCGGCTGGTTCCCCTGAGCGACTGGATCTTGTCGAACCGCTCGAAGAGCTGCGCCGGGAGCAGCAGGTAAGCCACCAGGGCCAGCACCAGGAGGAGGGCGATGATGCGCCGGTCATGGCTGACGCGGAACGCCATGGTGACGGCCACCGCCACCAGGGAGACGAACCCTCCCCGGGAGAGAGTGTTCAAAATGATGAACAGGTTCGCTCCCGCCAGGACCAGGAGGGCCATCCGGGCCCACCGGCCGCGCACATGCAGGACCAGCGCCACCACCAGGGAAGACAGGCCGATAAGGGTGAAGGCCAGCTCGTTGGGGTCGCCGATGAACCCCACCGTCCGGCCTTCTAACAGCGCAGAACTCTTGGTGGACTCCAGGAGTCCCACGTAATCGAGAATACCCGAGAGCACCAGGGCGAGATCCGCGGCCACCAGGGTGCCGATGAGCCGCAGGAAGGCGGCCCGCCTCTCGATGAACTGGATGATGAAGAAGTAGACCACGATCACCAGGAGGTAATGCCGCCGGAAGCTGCTCAGGTTCTCCGGTCCCAGGTGACGGGCCATGAGCATCGAGAAGACCACCAGGAGAGAGAAGGCGCAGATCAGCCAGTTCTCGGCGATGTTCAGGTACAGCTTCTTGCGCAGCAGGCTCAGATGAATCAGAAAGGCCAGGAGGAGAGCCCCCACCATGGCGAACGGAAGAGAGACAGGGCCCAGGGTCGGCAACTGGAAATACTGGGCCAGGGAAACGACCGAGACGAACACCAGGAGGTGCAGCCCGTACTCCGGCCGCGCCATGATGCCCAGCACCAGGAGGCCGGCGATGAAGAAGACGAAGGTGGGGGTGACCACGTGGTGGAAGAGCTGGAACACGGCGAGGAACGCCAGGAGCGCGACCATCATGCTTCCGGCGGGTGAGGCCAGCAACCTTTGCAGGCGGGGGGTCATTTTCGCTCCTCGGAATCGCGAACAGCCAGGATGGCGAAGCTCGTCCCCACGGAGCGGAAGAACGGCATCCCGCCCAGGCGCCGGGTCAGGGGCCAGCCGGCGCGGGCGATCCAGTAGGCCAGGGCCGGCGAGACGGCCATCCCCAGGGTATTGGGCGCGAGGATGGTGGTGAAGGTCTGCTGGATCCGGAAACCGGCGCCGGAGAAGAGGGATACCCAGCGGGCCGGGCGGTGGGCCAGGAGCTCCTCGGTGGAGGACCGGTATTCTCCATGCGGCTTGGGAAACGGGAAACCGGGATAATGGACCCGGAAGAAGCGGCGGGCCTTGCCCAGGAATCCGTTCCCCGGAGCAGCCGCGCCCGTGCCGCTTGCCGCTTCGGGCGACTGCCTGGCGGATGGAATGCCCCGCTCCCTGCGGTGCTTGCGCACGCCGCGCAGCATGGAGGCCGCCACCTGGACATAGGAGATGGGAAAGTTGTAGACCCGCTCCATGGCCGCCGGGACGACGGTGAGACACTGGCCGCCCGGCTTCAGGACCCGGTGGATCTCCCGCACCGCCCGGCACTGGCGCGGCACATGCTCCAGGACATTGGACGAGAAGACAAAATCGATACTGCCGTCGGCCAGGGGGAGAGCCTCGGCCGAGGCCGCCGCCAGACGCAGGCTCCGGAAAGAGAGAATCCGTCCCAGGGCCCGGGCCCGATCCAGACCGATGGTGTGGGTGGCGGGATCAGGACGGTCCAGATCCGTGGCGATGACTAGGTCGAAACGCGCCGACAGCAGGTAAGAATGGAAGGCGTTGCCGCATCCCAGCTCCAGCATGGTTCCACCCCGTGGAAGGGGGCAGAGGGCCTGGACCAGATCCATCTCCGCGGCCCGGAAATGATAGTAGCGCGGCCATGGCTGGCAATCCGCCAGCTCGTCCAGGTGCGACTTCCAGCCGGCCGGCAGGCTCACGATGCACCCTGCCTGGCGGCTGGACGGGCGAGATCGGCGTAGACCGCCGCCACACAGCGGGCCAGGACCGCCGGATGATACCGCCGGCCATGAATCTCCCGCCCCGCCGCTCCCATGCGCCGCCGGCGGGCCGGATCGGCCAGGAGCTCCTCCACGGCCTCCTGGAGGGCGCCCGCGTCCCCGGGAGGCACCAGGAGGCCGGTGACCTGGTCCTCCACCGTCTCGGCCGGGCCTCCCGCGGCAGGCGCCACCACCGGCACTCCCGCCGACATCGCTTCGATGACCGTGAGCCCGAACGGCTCCGGGGTCTTGGAGGCGACCACCAGGAGATCGAGCCCCCGGATGACGGCCAGCGGGTCGGCGACGAACCCGGTGAAGCGCACCCGGCCGGCCAGGGCCGGACTCCCGGCCAGCTCACGCAGCCGGCGCTCGTATGGTGCCGCATCGGGCGGGGCCGAGCCGATCACCAGGAACTCCACGTCAGCCCACCGTCCGGCCACCCCTTGCATGGCCTGGAGAAAAAGATCTTGCCCCTTCCAGGCCACCAGCCGCCCGACGATCCCCACCTTGCGGTGTCCGTTCCGGGCGGCGGCAGGCGCCACCACCGGCTCGGTGGCGTCGGGAATGACCTCGAGCCGGGTGCAGCGATTCCCGTTCTCGCGCACCTGGCGCGCCACCCGAGCGGACACGCACAGCGTGGCCCCAACCCGCCGGGACAGCCAGGCGTCCGTCCAGCGGTAGGGAGCGACCAGGCGCTCGTGCTGGACCACGGGCCGGCCGCTCAGGAGGCCGGCGAGGATGACGAAGCGGTTCGACCCGGTCCGGTCATTGGCATGGAGCAGATGCACGTCTTCTTGTCTCGCCAGGCGCGCCAGGCGGAACGCCAGGGGGAGGTCCCCCAGCAGCAGGTGCAGCAGGCTGGACGCCGCCCGTCGGATCACCGGCTGCTCCAGGTAACGCATCGCGGCGGGATCGGTCGCATGCGCCGCGCCAGGGACGCGCCTGGCGCCGACATCGGAGGGAGCCGCCGGCTGGCTGGTCCCGGCCGGCTCGCCGGTGCGCTTCTGCCAGGGAAGGCGTCCGGAATGCGCCCCGGGCCAGTGAATCACCGGAATCCCCGCCTCGCGAAACCGGTTCCAGAACGGATCGTCCCAGAAGATCAAAACCCGCGGCTCGAACCGCTCGCGGTCCAGATGACGCACCAGGGTCCAGAGAGACCGCATGGAGCCGCCCACCTGGCCCCGGCTGCTTTCCACGTAGAGGATCCGCTGCTTCATGGACGGGTCTTCGGGAGCTAGCGGCCCCGGGCGCCGCCGCACCAGCGCTCCAGCACCCGGTCCAGCGCGCCGTCCACCGGCGCGGCCATCTCCCAGCCGGTTTCCTCCCGGGTGCGGGCCGGATCGCCCACCAGGGAAGGCACATCGGCCGGCCGGCGGCGATCCGCACTCTCGACGACCTCGACCGCGACGCCGCTCCGCCGGACCAGGCGATCCAGCATCTCCCGGATGGCCAGCCCGCGGCCGGAGCAGACGTTGTAGACCGACCCCCGGTTGCCGCGCTCCAGGATCGCCGCGTACCCTGCCGCCACATCTTCCACGTCGTTGAACTCGCGCACCGCCTCGAGGTTTCCCACCTCCAGGCGGGGCTCCTGCTCGCCGCAGGCCACCCTCCCGATCTGCCGGGCAAAATCGGCCACCACGAAGCGGGGGCTCTGCCGCGGCCCCACATGGCCGAAGGAGCGCACGCAGACCACGTGGAAGCCGGCTCCCGCTCCCTCCTGAAGAGCCCACATCTCCGCGGCCGCCTTGCTCGCACCATAGGGATCCACCGGGAGAAGAGGCGCCGTCTCGGCCAGACGGGTGCCCGGCCGGCCGGAGGCGCCGTACTCGCCGGCGGAGCCCACCACCAGCACCCGCGCGGCGGGGGCGATCCGCCGCACCGCCGCCAGCAGATGGACGGTCCCCATGAGGTTGGTCTCCAGGCAACCCTGCCGGTCGGCATACGCGGCCGGAACAAAGGTGTGCGCGCCCAGGTGGTAGACCCGCTCGGGAGCGGCTTGCTCCACCAGGCGGGCCACCGCCTGCGGGTCTCTCAGATCGCAGGCGAGAACCTCCGCGCCCTCCACGCCGGCGAGATGCCCGGCGGAGCCGGTCCGCGATCCGGCCCACACCCGGTGCCCTGCCCGGAGGAGCCGCTCCACCAGGCTGGAGCCGGCGAACCCGGTTCCACCGGTGACCAGGCAGTTCACGCGCGCTCCGCCCGGAGACGGTGCAGATCCGCCTCCACCATCTTCTGGATCATCTCCTCGAAGCCGATCGACGGCTCCCATCCCAGGCGGTCGCGCGCCCGGGATGCATCGCCCACCAGGCGGTCCACCTCGGCCGGGCGCAGGAGGGTTTGATCCACCTCCACGTGATCCTTCCAGGCCAGGCCGGCCTGCCGGAACGCCACGTCGAGCAGATCCTTCACCGAGTGGGCCTTCCCGGTGGCCACCACGAAATCGGCGGGCGCGTCCTGCTGCAGCATGAGCCACATGGCCCGCACGTAGTCGGGCGCATACCCCCAGTCGCGGTGGGCGTCCAGGTTTCCCATGCGCAGTGTCTGGCGCAATCCCAGCTTGATCCGGGCCACGCCGTCGGTCACCTTGCGGGTGACGAATTCCCTTCCGCGCCGCGGTGATTCATGGTTGAAGAGGATCCCGCTAGCGGCAAGGAGTCCGTACGACTCGCGGTAGTTCACGGTGATCCAGTGCCCGTACACCTTGGCCACCCCGTACGGGCTGCGCGGGTAGAAAGGGGTGGATTCCGTCTGCGGAACCTCGCGCACCTTCCCGAACATCTCTGATGAAGACGCCTGATAAAAGCGAATCTCCGGGTCCACCAGGCGGATAGCTTCCAGGAGCCGGGTGACACCCAGCGCGGTGAACTCTCCGGTCAACATCGGCTGCTGCCAGGAGGTGGGGACGAACGACTGGGCCGCCAGGTTGTACACCTCCCGGGGACGCACCTCCTGGAGGACCCGGATCAAGGACAGCTGATCGAGAAGATCAGCCTGGACCAGGCGCATTTTCCCCTTCAGGTGCTCGATGCGCTCGAAGTTCTCGGTCGAGGCGCGGCGCACCATGCCGAAGACCTGGTACCCCTTCTCCAGGAGCAGCTCCGCCAGATAGGACCCGTCCTGGCCCGTGACACCCGTGATCAGAGCTTTCATATGATGGCCTCCACGATCCGCCGGACCTCCTGGGCCCGCTCCCGCGGGCAGACGAGGACGGCATCCCCACAGGAGATGATTACCAGATCCTTCGCGCCGAGGACCGCCACGGTCCGTCCTCCGCCGCGCACCAGACATCCCTCCGAATCAAGCACCGTGGCCGCTCCCGAGACCACGTTCCCCGCGGCGTCCTTGGAGCACGCCTCCCAGACCGCCTGCCAGCTTCCCAGGTCGCTCCACCCGGCCTCCAGGGGCACCAGGACCCGGTGTGGGCTGCGTTCCAGAACCGCCACGTCAAACGGCACCGCCTTCACGGCCCTGAAGGCCGCCTCCAGGCGCGGGCGGGCGCCCCCGCCCCGCTGCCGGGACAGACCGGCGGGCGGGACCTGCTGGAGGAAGCGTGCCAGCGCGGGCGAGGCCTTCCGGATGATCCGCAGACCGTCCTCGACCCCCAGGACGAAGATACCGCTGTTCCAGAACACGTCCTCCCGCCGGCTCAGCTCCCTGGCCCGGGCGGCCGGGGGCTTCTCGAGAAAGCGCACCACCTCCCGGCCGCCCCGGTCCGCGCCGGGCCCGACCTGGACGTGGCCGTATCCGCTCTCAACCCGATCCGGCTTCACCCCCAGGAGGCCGATCCGGCCGGTGGCGGCCGCTGCCTCCGCCGCACGGTCCACCGCCTCTCTCAGGGCGGGCTCCTCGCCGAAGTGGTGGTCTGCCGGAAAGAAGGCCGCGACCTCCCGGCCATGCTCCGTCATCGCCTCGTGCAACGCCCAGGCGATGGAGGGGCCGGTGTTTCGCGGCAGAGGCTCCGTCCAGATCCGGTCCGCGGGGAGATCGGGGAGAGCCTCCCGGACCAGGCCGGCCGTCTCCTCTCCGGTCAGGACATAGATCGGGCCTCCCCGCGCCAGCGGTGCGACGCGCTGGTAGGTGGCGCGGATCAACGACACCTCGCCGACCAGGGGCAAGAACTGCTTGGGGCGCTCCCGGCGGCTGGCCGGCCAGAGCCGCTGGCCCTGTCCCCCGGCGAGGATGAAAGGGACCACGCGCACCGCTCATCTCCCTCCCACCAGGCCCACCTCGTCCTGGTACAGCAGCTCCAGTTGACGGCGGTAGATCGCCTCGGCGGGATGCAGCCGGACCAGGTCGCGCGCGAACGGAATGGCGCGGGCGAAGTCTCGCTTGGAGCGGAACAAATCAATGATCTGGAGATACGGCTCCACCTTGTCCGGCTGCAGGCGGATCAGATCGCGGTACCCCTTCTCCGCCGCGTCCAGATCGCCGGCCCGCCGGGACTCCCGGGCGATCATGGCCAGGATTCCGGGATCCCCCGGCGCCAGGGACCGGGCCGCGCCCAGGGCCTGGAGCGCCTCGCGGTGCCGGTCCATCCGCCCGAGCTGGACGCCCAGGGCCGCATGGTATGGCGCGCGCTGCGGCTGGAGCTCCACGGTCCGGCGGAGATTCGCCAGGGCCGCCTCATCTTCACCCATCGTCTCCTGCATCGAGGCCAGGTAAAAGGAGAGGGCCGCCCGCTGCGGCAGGGTCGCCCCTGCCGCCTGGGCCAGGGCGTCGCGGTAGTGCGACGCGGCCTCCGCCGGTCGATGCCGCACCTTCGCCAGATGGCCCAGCTCCCTCGCGATGACCCAGCGGTTCCCGGCCGGCGCGCGCTCCAGGGCGTCTTCCAGGCCCTTCTCGATGGCGCCGGCCACCGCATCCGATTCATGCACCCGGTCCGTCACGTAGAAATGGCCCTCCAGGATGGGATAGATCGCCACGGCTTTCCTGAAGGAGTCGAGAGCCTTCTCCTCCAGGCCTCTCTCCCAGTCCAGCTCTCCCAGGCTGTCCAGGTAGAAATAATTTCTCGGCTCGTACTCCAGCGCGTGGTGCAGCGCCGCTTCCGAGAGGCGATCTTCGGGCATCAGGTTCTGTGCAGGGTCCGTCCCCAGGCCGGAGAGATCCATCTCTTGAATCAGCGGCCGGTAGTCACGCAGCGCCTCGTAGAGCCGGGACACACCGGCCCAGGCTCCGGACCCGGGAAGCGCTCCGGTGATGGACCGCATGAAGAGATCCAGACCGCGCCCGGCCACGGCAACCGTCTTCTCCGGCGACTCCCGGTACCGGCGCTCGGAGCTGCCCAGGGCATAGGCCACGGTCTCCGCCGCATCGCCGGACGCCGTGGCGGCCAGCGGATCCCACTGCCAGGCGCGGTCATAGAGATCGAGAGACCGGACAAGATGCCCCTGGGCGAACTGGCGGCTGGCTTCGATTCGCAGCATGTTTCCCACGATCCGGAAAGTCGACCGGGTTCCTGACATGCCGACACCCAGGAGCACCAGCACGGTGACCATCCAGCGCACAAGCGTCAAGAGTCCGCTGTCTCCCAGGCTGCCGCGGCGCCTTCGCTCATGGAGCCCTCGATCTTACGGTCAAGCCGCACCTCATGCAACGGGACCGGCCGGCTCGCCGGCCGGCGCCGGTATCCTCGAAAGGCCGTCGGAGGCCAGGAGCGCGCCGAGGACGACAAAGAGAAGACCGTTGGAGTAAATCTGCAAGTTGAAGTCGAAGAGACTGTGAATCAGCATGGCGAGAAAGCCAACCGCGAGCCCGTGAATCGTGTGCCGGTGCGCCGACCCCGCCCGCCGCAGGCCGGGCAGGAGAAAGCGCTTCAGGAACAGGGCCAGCCCCGCCAGCGCCAGCACCGTCCCCACGGCCCCGGTCTCGGCCGCCAGCTGCGCCAGGTCGTTGTGGGCGGCGCCCGTGCGATTCACCCGTCCTCCGGGGGCGTAAAGTGGATAGATCACCGGGAAGGCTCCCAGGCCCACTCCCATGAAGGGAAAGTCCCTGGCCAGCGCCAGGGTCCGCCGGGCGGTGTCCAGACGGAACGCGAAGGACGGCTCGGCAGCCGGATCGACCAGCGAGGCGTACCGACTCCAGGCCTCCCCTCCCCCGATCCGCCAGATCAATCCGGCCGCCAGTCCGGCGCAGAGCAGACCGCCCAGGAGGGTTTTCCATCGCCCGCGCCCGGATCCGGAAATGAGAAGAAAGAGGCCGGCCGCCAGCAGGATGGACAGCAGGGCGCCCCGCGACCGGCAGATCAAGATGGCGAGCCCGGCGGAAAGCCCGGCGGCCGCCAGGAGGATGAGCCGGGGAATGAAGGTTTCCCCCCGGTCCAGGAGCCGGACGGTCGGGTCCGCCCCTTGTCGCGCCCGGACGGCCAGGGTCGCCATCAGGCCCACGGTCACCGGAAGAAGCATCTCCAGGTACCCGGCGAAGTGATTCTGGTTGACGAACGGCCCGAAGGGAGTCCCCCCCTGGCTGGGCGGCCTGAGCCAGTAGATCTTGCCGTTCCAGGTCAGTTTCTGCAGGATCCCGAAAAGGGAGACCAGACCGCCGAGGACCGCCAGGGTGACGATGATGCGGCTGGCATGGCGTCGGTCCCTCCACTGGTTGATGCCCACCAGGAAAACGGCCAGGTAACCCAGGAAGATTCCGAGTTGCCGCCGGGTGGCCGCCGGGGAAAGGGAGATCCGCGCACGCGGGCGGGCTCCCCCCAGGAGCGGCGCATCCGGAAGCAGCGACGCCGCGCTTCCGGACACCCGGGTGGGCCCGGATCCGGACGCCGAAGCGGAAGCGGCGGGGCGATGCAGCAGCCAGTCCTCCAGACGGCGAACGGTCAGCGGGCCGGACCCCTCCTCCTGCGGGAAGGAGTTCTTCACGATGTCCATCGTCATGGGGGAGATGGCCGCGAGCCACCGCTGTGGGATCGGGACCGTCTGGGCTCCCACCACCAGGGCAAAGAGGAGGGCGGGAATCTCGATTCCCGAGAGCAGGACGCGCCCCCCGAACAGGCCGGCGCGCGGCGGACGCCTGGACCGCCCCAGGCGCGCCTTCTCCGGGTCGCCCCGCCAGCCCAGGCTCATGATGAGAGGCGCCGGTCCCCAGGCCACCTTGAGCACCCAGGCCGCGAGGACCAGGGTGATCAGGAAATGGGCGGCCGCCTGGGCCCAGTCCTCCACACTGCCGAACGCCAGGGGGGTGAACACGAGCAAGAGAACCAGGACGAAATCGATGAAGCGATCCAGATACGGAACCAGCCGTGTCACGACCGTGCGTACCACGCCACGGTCTGTCTCAGCCCTTCCTCCACCTTCACGGCGGGTTGAAAACCGATGAGATCCCGGGCGCGCGAGATGTCGGCCAGGGAGTGCCGGACGTCGCCGGGGCGGGGAGGCTCGTGGTGCGGCTGGATGTCATCCCGGCGGCAGGCCTTGCCGATCAGCCGGATCAGCTCCATGAGATCGATGCGTTCCCCACAGGCGATATTGACGGCCAGCCCCCAGGCCGGCTTTTCGGCCTGGCAGGCCAGGCGATTGGCCTCGACCACGTTGTCCACGTAGGTGAAATCACGGGACTGTCCGCCGTCTCCGTAGATGGTCGGCGCCTCGCCCTTGAGCGCCGCGGTCACGAAACAGGGAACCACGGCGGAGTACTGCGAGGCGGGATCCTGCCGCGGGCCGAACACGTTGAAATACCTGAGTGACACCGTCGGAAACTGGTGAAGGTGGGTGAAGGTGGCGCACAGATGCTCTCCGGCGAGCTTGCTCACCGCGTATGGCGACAGCGGGGAGGGGACCATGGACTCGGACTTGGGAAGGGTGGGAGTGTCGCCGTAAACGGAGGAGGAGGAGGCGTAGACCACACGCTCGCATCCCGCTTCGCGGGCGGCCAGGAGGACATTCAGGGTTCCCTGCACTCCGATGGACAGAGTGGTGGCCGGATCCTGGACGGAGCGCGGAACCGACGGCAGGGCCGCCTGGTGCAGGACATAGCGCACTCCCCGGAATACCTCTCGGAGCGTGGACAGCTCGCGAATGTCGCCCTCGGTGATCCGAAGGGCCGGGTGGCCGGTCACCCCATCGAGATTCTCCCGGCGGCCGGTCAGAAAATTATCAACCACCCGCACCCGGGCGCCCTCGTCGAGCAGCGACTGCACCAGGTGGGAGCCGACGAACCCGGCGCCGCCGGTCACCGCGAATTCGCAGGCTCCCATCAGCGCCCCACGCTCATGTAGGAGAATCCCAGGCGGTTCATCTCGCCGGGATCGTAGATATTGCGCAGGTCCGCCACGTTGGGCTGCCGCATGACCTCCTGAAGGCGCCTGAGATCCATGTTCCGGAACTGGTTCCACTCGGTGGCCAGGACCAGGAGGTCGGCGCCGGTCGCGGCCTCGTATTCATCCTGGCAGGCCAGGAGATCCGGATCCCGGCGGGACGCCGCCTCGACGGCCACCGGGTCATAGATACGCACCCGGGCGCCCGCCTTCTTCAGCAGCTCGATGACGCGCATGGCGGGGGACTCTCTCAGGTCATCGGTATTGGGCTTGAAAGTCAGCCCGAGAACGGCCACCGTGCGGCCTTTCAGGCCGCCCACCAGTGCCTCCATCCGTTCCACGCACCGGGACGGACGGCGGTCATTGACCGCGACCGCCGCATCCACGATGCGCAGGCGAGTCTGGTTCGCGCGGGCCATGGCCAGCGCGGCGCGGGTATCCTTGGGAAAACACGACCCGCCGAACCCTGGTCCGGGGTGCAGAAACTTCATCCCGATGCGGCGATCCAGCCCCATGCCGCGCGCCACCTGATGCACGTTTGCCCCCACGGCTTCACAGAGATCGGCCACTTCGTTGATGTAGGAGATCTTCACGGCCAGAAAAGCATTCGAAGCGTATTTGATCATCTCCGCCGTGACCACATCGGTGATCACGAAGGGCGTTTCGATGAGATAGAGGGGGCTGTAGAGATCCTTGAGAATGGCGACCGCCTGCGGATCCTCGGCACCGATGACGACTCGGTTGGGGCGCATGAAATCCTCGACCGCGGAGCCCTCGCGCAGGAACTCCGGGTTGGAGGCCACCGAAAAGCCCTGCGAACCGCCGGAGATCTCTTCGATGATCTTGCGGATGGTGGCGCCGGTTCCCATGGGGACGGTGCTCTTGGTGACAATCACCTTGTAGCCGTTGAGGCTGGCGCCCACCCCGCGCGCGACCTCGTTGACGTAGGAGAGGTCCGCCTCCCCGGACTCGGACATGGGCGTTCCCACGGCGATGAAGATCACCAAGGCCTTCTCCACCGCATCGCGCAGGTCCACGGTGAAGGTCAGCCGCCCGGAGGCCATGGCCCGCTTGACAATCTCCTCCAGGCGCGGCTCGTAGATGGGGATGTCCCCCCGGCCGAGCCGGCGGATCTTCTCTTCTTCCTTGTCGACACAGATGACCCGGACGCCGAACTCCGCGAAACAAGCCCCGGTCACCAGCCCCACGTAGCCCGTTCCGACCACCGTGATGTTCATGTCCCCTCCTCGCCGCGGTACCACTTCACGAAGCGGCGGATGCCCGCTTCGATGGGTGTTGAAGGAGAGTATCCGATCTCCGCCCGCGCCCGGGAGATGTTCGCGTAAGTGCGCCGGACATCTCCCGGCTGGGAAGGCTGCTCGTCAATGACCGCCTTGCGGCCCATTGCCGCGGAGATGAGCTCGATCAAGCGCGTCAGAGATGTGGTCCTGGACTCGCCAAGATTGTAGATGCGGTATCCCCGGGCGCGGCGGGCGGCCGCCATCACTCCATCAATGATGTCGTCGATGAAGGTATAGTCCCGCACCGTCTCGCCGGACCCGTACCGGGGGACCGCCTGTCCGCCGTCGATCAACCGCGTGAACTTGTGAATGGCCATTTCCGGGCGTTGCCTGGGGCCATAGACCGTGAAGAAACGCAGGCAGATGACATCCATCCCGTACAGGTGATGGTAGACATGGGCTGCAACTTCGCCGGCCTTCTTGCTGGCTGCATAAGGGGAAACCGGGTGATCCACCGCATCATCCTCCGAGAACGGCACCTTGTCATTGTTCCCGTACACCGACGAGGACGACCCGAAGAAAAAGCGCGTCAGATGGTGGCGGCGTGCCGCCTCCAGGAGAACGACCGAGCCGCAGACATTGACGTCGTGGTAAAGCCGCGCCTGATCCAGCGATGGACGGACGCCGGCCCGCGCCGCCAGGTGAAAGACCGCGTCGAACCGCCCCTGGCGGAACAGCCGCTCCACCTGGTCTTCATCGCGGATGTCCCCCTCCACCAGGGTGAATCCCGCGTCCTTTTCTAGCCGCGCCACATTCCGGCGCTTGACCGCCGGATCGTAGAAGGGATCGAAACTGTCCAGCGCCGTGACCCGTACGCCGTCCGCCCGCAACCGCTCGCACAGATGCGAGCCGATGAATCCCGCCCCGCCGGTCACGAGAACACGCTCCATGAGGCCCCCTACAAACGTCGGAGCAGGCACCCTTCAGACGGCATCCCCCGGGTGGCGTTGCGAGAGTCGAAGACCGCCGGCGCGTGGCGCAGGATCGCGGCATAGTCGATGTCTGAATGGTCGGTCACGATGATGACGCAATCATAAGAGCCCAGCGTTTCCGGCGTCAGCGGCACGGACGTCAGCTCGCTTCCGGCCGCGGCCAGCTCCGGAACAAAGGGATCGCTGTAATCGACGCTGGCTCCCCGCTCCTCTAGAAGCCGTATCAGATCCAGGGCCGGGGACTCGCGAATATCCCCGGTATCCCGCTTGTATGCCACTCCCAGCACCAGCAGGCGGGATCCCCTGACGGCCTTCTCACGGTCGTTGAGGAGATCGGTGACCTTGCTGACCACATAGAGCGGCATGTTGGCATTGATCTCCGCCGCCAGCTCGATGAACTTGGCGTAGTAGTTGAGAGTCTTCAGCTTCCAGGACAGGTAATGGGGATCCAGCGGAATACAGTGGCCGCCGATCCCAGGGCCGGGATAGAACGGCATGAATCCGAACGGCTTGGTCGCCGCCGCATCGATGACCTCCCAGACGTTGATACCCAGCCGGTGGCACATCAGGGTGACCTCGTTCACCAGGCCGATGTTCACCGCCCGGAAGGTGTTCTCCAGGAGCTTGACCATCTCGGCGCTCTGGGTGCAACTGACCGGTACCACCGTCTCGATGCCCGTGCGGTACAGGGCAGCCGCCATCTCCGTGCAGGCGGCCGTCACACCGCCGACGACCTTGGGAGTGTTATGGGTGCCGAAAGACGTGTTGCCGGGGTCCACGCGCTCGGGTGAAAACGCCAGGTAAAAGTCGCGCCCCACTTGCAACCCGCCCGCTTCGAGCTTGGGCAGGAGGATCTCCTCGGTGGTGCCGGGGTAGGTGGTGGATTCCAGGACCACCAGCATTCCCGCCCGCAGCCCGGCGGAGATGCTCTCCACGGCAGCCACGATATAGGAGATATCCGGGTCGCGGGTCTTGCGCAAAGGTGTGGGCACGCAGATGATCACAACATCCAGATCTCCACTCTTCTGGTAGTCGTCCTGGAGATGGAACCGCCCGCTCCGGATCGCCGCGCCCAGCCGTTCGTCCGGAACATCGCCCACGTGCGAGACGCCGCGGGCCAGGGAGGCGACACGGCCTTCGTCCACGTCGATGCCGGTCACCTGGAAGCCGGCATCGACAAACTCCAGGGACAGAGGCAGCCCCACATACCCCATCCCCAGAACGCCGACGCGCGCGGACCGGTTCCTGATCTTGTCGCCGAGACTCACCTTCCACCCTTCTCCCCGGGCAGCTCCCAGGGGGCCCGATGCGGCGGTGACTATACCGTTTCTGAGGCCAACTTCAAGCGGGCCGGCCGTCTGGAGGCTTATGGCCCGTTCTTCTCCGCGGCCTTTTCCGCCTTTTCCAGCTCCTGAACGTACTCCTCGATGCGCGCCTTGACCTCCTTGTTGCGCACGCGCCTGGCCACCCACTTCAGGAACCGACGATCCGACAGCCCGCCGATCACGTCGGTGGCCTGGTCGTAGAGCTCGGGCTCGTTGATCATCCTGCCGAGGGTGCCTTCTCCCTGGTCGATCTTTCGCACGATCTCTCCCAGGTCAGCGGTCAGGGTCTCCACGCGCCCGGTCACCCGGCGCCCGAATTCCTCGTCGGTGAGGACCCGGCCCGCGAGCCCCTGGCCCGCCTTGATGCCCTCCACCAGCCCCTTGAGGCTTGCCACCAGGTCGCGGAACTCGTCCTGGGCCTTGAGAAGGTCCGACTCCGGCGCGGCGAGCTGTCCCAGGAACCCTTCCCCCTCCTCCACCCGCCGGGTCAGGCGATCGATGCGCGTCAGTACGGCAGAAAAATCGGTCAAGATCGATTCCGCCCGGGCATCCTCCCCCAGGAGGCGCCCGGCGATCCCCTCGCCGTTCTCCAGGCGTTCGGCGATATGGTTGATGCGGCTGATCGCCTGGGAAGCGTCGTCCAGGGTCTGGCGGCCGAAATTAGGATCCTCGAGGAGCTGGGACAGGATGCTCTCTCCACGATTCACGTGGGCCAGCAGCTCGCTCACCTGAGATGAAATGGTCTCGATATTCTCCGCGATGGTCTGGGACTGGGCAATGAACTGCTCCACGTCGCTGCGCGGAGACTCGATGTATCCCCCTTCCTCGAGAACCGACCGGCTGGCATCGCCGGGCGTGAGCTGGACGTACTTCTCGCCGGAGAGATAGGTCAGGCTCTTCAGGCTGGCCGTGGAACCTCGCCGGATCCGATCCCGGTAGGCGCGATCCACGGCGAGGACCACCTCAACGTCCTGCTTGGCCGCGTCGCCGGACAGGGTGATCCGCTTGACGACCCCGACCTGGACGCCGATGAGCCGTACAGGAGCTCCCACGCTCAAACCATCCACATTGGGAAAATCGGTGTAGAAGAGCACCTCGTCCCGGAAGAAACCCTGCTCGCGTCCCACCGTCAGAATGGCCATGGCGCCCAGGATGAGCGACAGGGTGATCACCAGGCCCACCGCCGTGGTCTTATAGCCGTCCGTTTTCACCCATCCCTCCTCCCGCCTGAAGAAATTTGCGAAGCTCCCCCGGTCCTTCCCGGTGGGCCGCCTCGAAGGTTCCGGTGAAATCCATCTTGCCCTGGTGGAGCCAGGCGATGCGATCGGCCACCAGCTCCGCCGACAGGATATCGTGAGTCACCACCACCGAGGTGACGGACAAGGTGCGCTGCAAGCGGCGGATCAATCTGTTGATCGACTGGGCGGTCAACGGATCGAGGCCGGTGGTGGGCTCGTCATAGAGGAGAGCCTCAGGACGCAAGGCGATCGCCCGGGCCAGGGCGACCCGCTTGCGCATGCCGCCGGAGAGCTCCACCGGCATCAACTCCTCCACATCATCGAGCTCCACGTGGGAGAGCACCTCCCGGACTCTCTCGCGGATCTTCGCCTCCTGGAGATCGGTGTGTTCCCTGAGCGCGTAGGCCACGTTCTCCAGGACGTTCATGGAATCGAAGAGCGCTCCGGCCTGGAAGAGCATGCCGACCTTCTGCCGGATCGGCAGGAAGTCCTTCTCATCGAGGCGGGAGACCTCCTCTCCATCCACCCAGACAGAGCCGGCATCGGGCCGCAGCAACCCGATGGTGTGCTTGATGAGGACACTTTTTCCCGAGCCGCTTCCGCCGAGAACGACCACGGTTTCACCTTTCTGCACCTCCAGGTGGACCCCTTTGAGAACCTTCTTGGAGCCGAAGGCCTTCTCGATTCCCTGGAATCGGATGTAAGGACCACCGGTCATCCGAGGACCTGCAAGAGCAACTTGGTGATGAAGAAATCCGAGACCAGCACCATGATGGACGCGCTGACCACGGAGCGCGTGGTGGCGGACCCGACGCCGGCGGCGCCGCCGCGCACCACCAGCCCCCGGTGGCACGCAATGAGGGAGATGAGCAGGCCGAAGAGAGCGGCCTTGATCAGCCCGGAGGCAATGTCCGGCAGGGTCAGGGCCCGGATAACATGCCGCAGGTAGTAGGCCGGGGTTTGTCCGATTTCAAGGACGGCGATGATGAAGCCGCCGAAGATGCCGATGCAATCGGCCAGGATCACCAGGAGCGGCAACATGATGGTGGTGGCCAGCACGCGCGGCACCACCAGTTTCTTGATGGGGTTCGCCGCCAGCGCCCGGATGGCGTCCACCTGCTCGGTCACGGCCATGGAACCGATCTCCGCCGTGATCCCGGCACCCACCCTGCCGGCGATCATCAGCGCCGTCAGCACCGGGCCCAGCTCGCGCACCAGGGACAGAGCCATCAGGTCGCCCATGAAGACCTGTCCGCCGTAGTTCCGCAGCGAATACGAGGTCTGCAGGGCGATGACCAGGCCGGTGAACAGGGCCACGATGCTGGTGATGCTGACCGACATGACGCCGACGTGGTAGAGCTGGTCGAGGAGGCTCGCGAAGCCCCAGGGACGCCGGATCGCCTGGCGGGCGGTGCCCCACGCCAGCCTGCCGAAGGTCCCGACGTCGTCCAGATGCCCCCTGATGATTCCGGCCATGCCCCTCCTGGAGGTGCCCATTATCGAAAGACCGGCCACGGCGCGTCAAGGCGGCGCCTGGAAGGCGCTTTGTCGTTTGCCCGGGCTCGATCATGTATATTTCCGCCCTGGCCAGCTCGCATCATGGCACCATGAGCTTCGTGTCACGTCACCCGCACAGACGGCTCCTCCTGATCCTGGCCCTGGGCCTGGTTCTGCGGCTGGGGTTCGTGGTCTACCGCCAGGCAACCGTTCCGGCCGGGCGGCTGCTCATGGATGCTCACGGCGTCTACGACGACCAGCTGGAATATGACACCACGGCCTGGAACATCGTGGCTGGAAACGGCTTCTGGTCCTCGGACTACGGCGGAAGCCCGTATTTCTCCGAACCCGCCTACCCTCTTCTGGTGGCCTCGATCTACGCCGTGGGAGGGCATCATCCGGCCCTCGTCCTGCTGGTCCAGGCGCTCCTGGGAACCCTGTCCTGCTATCTCCTCTACCGGATCACCCGGAAATGGCTGGGCCTCCGCCCGGGACTCCTGGCGGCCCTGCTTCTCGCCCTCCACCCCAACCACATCTTCTACACCGCCTTCCTCATGGGCGAGACATTGAAGGTCTTCATGGTGATTCTCCTGATCCTCGCGGTTCTTCACTCCTTGCGCCGGCCCGGGTGGACCTCACTGGCGGCGGCCGGGCTGGCCGCCGGGGCCGCGGCGATGACCCGCATCGTCGTCCTGCCTTACCTGGTGCTTCTCACCTTCCTCTACATCATCGTGTTCAGGGGTGTCCGCGCCGCCCGCTGGTCCTTTGCGGTCTACCTGCTCGCCGCCGTGGCGGTGCTGCTGCCGTGGTCCTGGCGCAATCACACCTTGACGGGCGTCTTCTCGCCGGTCCACCCGCGAGCCGGCCGGATGCTGGCCGAATCCAGCGATCCCTACTCCGCGAAGAGACTGGCTCACGACCCGCAGTACCGCCAGGGCGCCGCGGCAGGCGTGGACCAGGAGACCCGCCAGGCCATGGAGTCGTCCGAGAAATCGGGCCTGCCCGGGATGATCGCCGGCACCCTGCGCCTCTGGGGAAGCCGGCTCGGCCGCACCCCGGGTGAGGCCTTGTGGCTTCTGGGGGCGCGGTTCGTGGGCTTCTGGAAGCTCTATCCCCAGGGCGGACCGTATGCCCTCCGCATCTTCCAGGCCTATTCCCTGATCCTGAACGGGGGGATCTTTCTGCTCGCGGCTCTCGCCTGCCTCCGCCCTCGACTCCGGGCCTCGGCGCTGGCGGCTCTCCTTCTTCTCATCGGCACCTTCGTCGCGATCCACCTGCTCTACCAGACGGTCCCCATGCGGTACCGCATGCCGATCGAGCCGGCCCTCATCATGCTGGCCGCGGCAGGCTCGCCGCTCGTGGACCGGCGGCGGATCCCGCCATCCATGCACCTGGATTCGCCATCAGAGCCCTAGGGATCGGGACGAATCCGGTTCTTGTGGGGGCAACCCGGTGCGGGGGCTTGACAGGCGCAGGACAGCATCGTAGTATCAATCAAGCTTTGATATGATACTACTATGGCGGAGAAATTCAGCATTCGTGCGCCGTCGGGAAGATTCCTGCTCCGGATCGATCCGGGCCTGCACGCCTTGCTGCGGCGGACCGCGCACGAGGAGGGGCTGTCGCTGAATGACTACTGCGCTCGCAAGTTGGCGGCCCCGATGGGGAACTTCCCCATCGGCGGCGGCTTGGGGAGTGCGGTCGAACGGGCGGCCGCGTTGCTCGCCGAGGATCTGACCGGCGTCCTCGCGTTCGGTTCCTGGGCCCGGGGCGAGCTGGTCGACGGTTCGGACGTGGATCTGCTCGTCGTGGTCGAGCCCCGGGTGCGGCTGAGCCCCCGGCTCTACCGGTCCTGGGACGAGGAGCCGGTGCGCTGGGAAGGACACCCGCTGGAGCCGCAATTCGCGCATCTGCCGGATCCAGGGGAAACGGTTGCCGGAATCTGGGCGGAGGTCGCCATCGACGGCATCCTGCTCTTCGATCGGGGCCAGCGGATCTCCTCCCGACTGGTCGCGATCCGGCGGGACATTCTCTCGGGGCGGATCCTCCGGCGATCTTCCCACGGGCAGCCCTACTGGGTACGGAGCGAGGTGGCATAGATGAGAAACCGGGATCTCGCGGCGGATTACGTGCATCGCGCCTCGGTTCGCCTGAAGGCTCTCGATGTTCTGTTCGACGCCAGGAGCTGGGCGGATGTGGTGCGGGAGTCCCAGGAGGTCGTGGAGCTCGCCCTGAAAGGATTCCTGAGGGCCTGCGGGATCGAGGCATCCCGGATCCACGACGTGTCGGAGATCCTCCTTCAGGAGCGGCGCCGCCTTCCGGAGAAGCTGCAGCCGGATGTGGAACGCCTCGCCCGGGTGTCCAAGCAGCTTCGGCGCGACCGCGAACTGGCGTTCTATGGCACCGAAGATTTGACACCATCCGATTTCTACTCCCAGGATGATGCCACCGAAGCACGAGAGGGGGCGCGATTGACGGTGCGCCTCGTCCGCCCCTTCGTCCCCGGCAGGAGCTGACCTGACAGCAGCTTGGGAAGCCATCCGAGGATGGCCGATGTGAGCAGGACCGCCTCTTGCCCTGGCTCTGTGGCGGGCTCGTTCGGCGCCTGGTCCGGCAGCTCGCGCCGGCCCAGGCGGCCGTCCAGGGCGGCAGAGCGGCAGGGAATGTCGGGCGGAAGGGGAGGTTGGTGTATCAGGTCTCCGGATGGGCCGATCTTCTCGCCAGGGCACCGGAGCGGTAGGCCAGCTCCAGTGCCTCCTCGAGCCACGCCAGTCTTTGTGCCGGCGTGGCGGCGGCGGTCGATTCCAGGAGTTGCCTGCGGGTCCCTTCCCAGGTGGCATCCCAGCGACCCACGGCGTCGGGAGCCTCACTCATTTCGACCTCCCTGCCTGGCTTGCAGGATTCTCTCGAGCTGCTCGATGTCGGCGTGATCCTGTGGCCGCCCTGCCAGGCATTTGACGTGGATCAGGTCAGGAATCGATGCGACATGCACCCTGATCGTCTGCAGATCCAGCTCTTCCGACCGTGACCACAGTTCTTCGAAAGGGATGGGATGCTGGACGAAAAGGTCCACGACCCGCATGGCCGGCTCGTTGCCGAGATCCACGACGAGATCCGCATCAACCGTGAGCCTGGGGTGGCCTTGCAGGACGACGGCGAGGCCTCCGACGATCACATAGCGAACCCCGGACCCGTTCAGCGCCTTGAACAGCGGCTCGCAGACAGCCATGGATGGATTGTAACGTACTCCCCTACTCGGCAAGGCGCTCGCTAGCGCGCCCGGTCCCGGTCTAGAACAGCGTGTAGATGAACGGCGCCACGGCGCTGTTGGCGGTCAGGATCAAGAGGAGACCCAGCATGAGCAGCAGCAAGACGATCGGCATGAGCCAGTACTTCTTGCGCTGCCTCAGAAACTGCCAGAACTCCGCCAGGATAGAGATGCGTGCCATGCTTTTCCCCGTGGGTGAAGATTCAGAATTGCTTCCGGTAACGGTCCAGGGACTGTTCGACCGGGGCCTTGTCAATCCAGTAACTCGACTTTCCATCCTTCCAGCGCAGATCCAGCGGCTCCGTTCCCAGCCAGCGCATCACGATCGCCACCGGTGAGAAGAGCAGATAGAAAAACAAGGTCAAGATGATGGCCGACATGACCATTCCCATGGCCCGGCCGAACACCATCCAGACGCGGAAGAGCCTGAGCCAGAGCGGGAAGACCAGCCAGGCGCCCCCTCCCACCAGCCCCGCCCCTCCCAGAAAGAAGGCGGCGCGCCGTCCGTGCCCGCCCAGGAAGTAGGACCCGGCGGCCAGGAGGCACAGGAGCCCCGCCAGGAGCAGGGCAAACTGGCGCGCCTGGCGATGTTCCGCTTCACGGCCTCTGAGCCTGGCCACCATGCGCCTCCTCCCTCAGTCCAGCTCGAATTCCTGCTGCCAGGAAACATCCGAGGACGGCAGATCTTGTTCCGACCGATCGATGAGGTACGGTCCGAGGACCAGGTAATCCATGTGGGTCCGCGTGAAGCAGCGGTAAGCATCCTCGGGAGTGCACACGATCGGCTCGCCGCGCACGTTGAAGGAGGTGTTGACCATGACCGGGCAACCGGTCTTCTCGTAGAACCTCTCGATGAGCCGGTGGTAGAGGGGATGGTCCTTTCGCGACACAGTCTGGACGCGGGCCGAGTAGTCCACATGCGTGATGGCCGGTATCTGGGAGCGAACGCACTTGCGCTTGTCGAGTCCCTTGAGGCCGTTCTCTTCCACCGGAAGGCGCCGGTCGGGATGCACGCCCGCAACCAGGAGCATGTACGGGCTCTCGGTGTCCAGCTGAAAGTACCGGGAGGCCTGCTCCTGGATGACCGAGGGCGCGAACGGCCGGAACGATTCCCGGAACTTGATCTTCAGGTTCATCTTGGTCTGCATGTCCCGGCTGCGGGGATCGCCGAGAATCGAGCGGGAGCCCAGGGCGCGGGGGCCAAACTCCATTCTCCCCTGGAACCAGCCCACCACGCTCTCCTCCTGCAGGATATCGGCCACCTGGTCGACCAGGGCCTCGGTTTCCTCGAAGTACCGCGCCTTGATGCGACGGGCCTCGATGAAACGGGTGATCGCCTCACCGGGGAACTGCGGCCCCAGGAGCGTCGCGCTCTGCAGGTCGCCCTCCCCCGCGGCCGTCCGCGGATGGTCCAGGAGCTGGTGATGGGCGAAGAGCGCCGCGCCCAGCGCCCCTCCTGCGTCGCCGGCGGCCGGCTGGATCCAGAGGGACCGGAACGGGCCCTCCCTGAGGACGCGGCCGTTGCCGACACAGTTCAGGGCGACTCCGCCGGCCAGCACCAGGTGGTCGCAGCCGGTCTCCCGGTGGGCGAACGCGGCCAGCTTCAGCATGGCCTGCTCGGTCACCACCTGGATGGAGGCTGCCAGGTCCATCTCCCTCTGGGTGATGCGCGTCTCCTTCCGGCGGGGCGGCCCCCCGAAGAGGCGGGCAAAGCGCCGGTTGGTCATCTTGAGCCCGGCACAGTAATCGAAGTAGCGCATGTTCAGCTTGAAGGAACCGTCCTCCTTCAGGTCGATCAGCTCGTCCAGGATGAGGTCGACGTAGCGGGGCTCCCCGTACGGAGCCAGGCCCATCACCTTGTACTCGCCGCTGTTGACCTTGAATCCGGTGAAGTAGGTGAAGGCGGAATAGAGCATCCCCAGGGAGTGGGGAAAATGGATCTCCTTGAGCAGCCGGATGCGGTTCCCCTCTCCGATTCCCAGGCTGGCCGTGGCCCACTCCCCGACGCCATCCATGGTGAGGATGGCCGCGCGCTCGTACGGCGAGGGGAAGAAGGCGCTGGCCGCGTGTGATTCGTGGTGCTCGGTGAACAGGATCGGGCCCTGGTAGTCCAGCTCGGAGGCGATGTTCTCGCGGGTCCAGAGCTTCTGCTTGAGCCATAGAGGCATGGCCTTGAGGAAGGACCGGATCCCCCGGGGCGCGTACGCGGCGTACGTCTCCAGGAGGCGCTCAAACTTCACCAGCGGCTTGTCGTAGAACACGACCAGATCCAGGTCGCCGGCCCCGGCCAGCCCGCCTTCCTCGAGGCAATAGGCCGCCGCGGCGGCCGGAAAGGACCAGTCATGCTTCTTGCGGGTGAACCGCTCCTCCTGCGCGGCGGCGACGATCCGTCCATCGCTCACCAGGCAGGCGGCGCTGTCGTGATAGTAGGCCGAGATCCCGAGGATGTTCTTGACTGGCATGGTGGTCCGGAACCCCTTCTCTGACATGCAGTTCTGTCCGGGTGAGAAAGAAAATATACTGAAATTCCGCTCTTCTGCCAACCGGAGAAGCCGCCGGAGGGCCGGCCGGCTCCCCGCGGGCGGCGGGCCACGCTCCCCGTTTCACTCCCCCTTCTTCCCCCAGCCGCCGCCGCCCGGCGTCTCGACCTCGAGCCGGTCTCCCGGCGCCATGAGGCGGCTGAACTTGCCCGGCAAGGAGAGGCGGCCCCCCTCTCCCGCCGGCCACAGCTGGTTCCTCCCGGGCGCCCCGCCGCCGCCGCCGGCCAGGCCATAGGGGGCCGTCGCGCGGCGCTCGCTGAGCATCGTCACCTGGACCGGGCAGAGAAACCGGAGACACCGGACCACTCCGTCCCCGCCGGGATGCCGTCCGCTCCCTCCGCTGCCCCTGCGGACGGCGTACCGCTCCACCCGGATCGGGAGCTCGTGCTCCAGGGACTCCACCGGTGTGTTGAGAGAATTGGTCATGTGGCTGTGGCGGGCGGTGAGCCCCGGACCATCCGGGCGGCCGCCATGGCCGCCGGCGATGGTCTCGTAGTACGAGAATCGGCGGCCCCGGCCGGGGTCGACACCGCCCATCGCCAGGTTATTCATGGTTCCCTGGGAGGCGGCCGGGATCCGCTGGGGAAGAGCGTGGGCCAGCGCCCCGAGCAAGACATCCACGATACGCTGGCTGGTCTCCACATTGCCTCCCGCCACAGCGGATCCGCGGGGAGGATCCAGAAGAGAGCCGCGGGGAAGCCGCACCTCCAGAGGCGCGTGGAGCCCCGCGTTATCCGGGACGCCTTCCGGCAAGAGACAGCGAAAGACGTAATAGACCGCCGAGCGGACGATGGACGGCACGGCGTTGACCCCGCCCGGCGCGGCCGGCGCCGTCCCGGAGAAGTCCACAACGGCCTTCTCGCCCGCCACCGTCACCGCCACTCGGATCGGGAGCGGGCCCTGCCCGAATCCATCGTCATCGAGACCATCCTCGAACCGGTAGGTCCCATCGGGAATCTCCGCCAACAGGGCACGCATGGAGCGTGCAGCCCGCTCCAGCAGGTGCGCCGCATAGCGCGACGACTCCGCGAGGGAACGCGCCCGGATCAGCTCGCCCAGGCGCCGCAGGCCCACGCGGATGGACGCCTCTTGCGCCAGGAGGTCGCTGTGCCGCTCCTCCGGTGCCCGGACATTGGCCAGCAGCAGGCGGCGTATCGGTTCCACGGGTTCCCCGGCGCGCGACCAGAGCACCGGTGGGATGATCAGCCCCTCGGCCACCAGCTCCCGGGCCAGCGGCATCGATCCGGGGGTCGCGCCGCCCATGTCGGAATGGTGGGCGCGGCTGGCCACGTAAAAGGCGGGGTCAGCCTGCTGGAGGTGGAGCGGCGCCACCATGGTCACGTCGGGCAGGTGCGTCCCGCCGCTGAACGGATCGTTCAGGATCACCACATCACCCGGCCCCGGCCGCACCTCCCGGATGGCCGCCGCCACGGAGGTGGGCATCGACCCCAGGTGGACCGGAATGTTCTCTCCCTGGGCCACCATCCGCCCCAGGCGATCGAAGAGCGCGCAGGAGTAGTCCCGCCGCTCCTTGATGTTGGCCGAGGCGGCCGTACGCCTCAAGGTCGCGCCCATCTCCTCGGCGATGGCCGCGAAGAGGTGCCGGTAGACCTCCAGGGCCACCGGGTCGGGGGTTTCTGGCCCGCTCACCGGGTGTGCCCCTGCGGCAACGGCGGCGCGACGCTCCCCTCCTGGGCCAGGCGCAGATTCCCATGGACATCCACCTGCAGCTGCCAGCCCGGCGGGAGGAGCGTGGTGGCGCCGGCCTCGGAGATGACGGCGGGTCCCGCGAGGCAAGCACCCGGCTCCAGGCTGCGGCGGTCGTGAAAGGACGTTCGCCATTCCTCCCCCTGGAACCAGATCCGGCCCGATCGGACGGCCGCCGGTGGAGCCGCCGCGGGCCGGGCGGGCGGCGTCACCGGCGGTGGCGGGACGCGGCCGATGGCGCGCACCCGGAGGGTGACCAGCTCCACGTCCGCTCCCGGACGCTCCTGGTCGTACCGCTGGCGGTGCAGGCGGTGAAACGCCGCCCGGGGGTCGTCCCCTTCCGGCACGTTCAGCTCGAACGACTGGCCCCGGTAGCGCAGGTCGAGGGTGCGCTCGACCACCAGGTCGGCCGGGGCGAACCCTTCTTGCTCCATCTCCCGGAAGAGCCGTTGCTCCAGAGGAGCGGCCAGCCGGTCACGCCGTGGCCGGCCGGCGCTGGAGAGATCCGCCAGGACCCCGATGGAGGCATCGCGCACCACGTCGGCCACCGTCATCCCCCACGCCGAGAACATGCCGGCCTGGGGCGGTACGATCACCTCCGGCATCCCCAGGGCGCCAGCCAGCTCCGCCGCGTGGAGTCCGCCGGCTCCCCCGTAGCAAAAGAGGGCGAAGTCGCGGGGGTCGTGGCCGCGGGCCACGGAGACCGTTCTCAGCGCCCGCTCCATCCCGGCGTTGGCGACCCGGATCACCCCCTCGGCGGCGGCAAGCCGGGGGATCCCCAGCTCCACGGCCAGCCGGTCCAGCACCTGGTCGGCCCGCCGGCGATAGAGCGGCATCCGCCCCTCCAGAAACCCCTCCCCGGGGATCCGGCCCAGGACCAGGTGAGCATCCGTCACGGTGGGCCGGTCTCCCCGTCCGTAGCAGGCGGGACCCGAATCGGCGCCCGCCGACTGGGGACCCACCAACAGGGCCCCCCCCGGATCCCGGCGGGCCAGGGACCCTCCTCCCGCGCCGACCGTGTGGATGTCAATCATCGGAAGGCGCACCGGATAGCCTCCCACCTCGGCCTCGGTGGTCACCACCGGCCCTCCCGCGCAGAGACAGACATCGGTGGACGTCCCTCCCATGTCGAAGGTCAGAAGACGGCCGAGCCCCACGCCTGCGGCCCATCGCCAGGCCCCGATGACCCCGGCCGCCGGGCCGGAGAGGAGCGTCTGGGCCGCCTCCCGCCCCGCGGCCCGCGCGGAGAGGATGCCGCCGTTGGAACGGAAGATCGAGAGCCGGGCGTCACCGAGAGACTCTTCCAGGCGCTCCAGGTAACGGGTCATCACCGGCGCCAGGGTGGCGTTGACCACGGTGGTGGAGGCGCGCTCGAATTCACGGTACTCGGGGAGAATCGCCGACGAGAGGGTGGCGTCGCCCCCGGCCTCCCGGACGATCTCTCCGGATCGCTCTTCGTGGGCGGCAGAGGCGTACGAATGGAGAAAACAGATGGCGAAGTGGCGGACTCCGCCCTCGAGAGCGGTGCGCACCGCGTCCTTCACGGCGGCGAGGTCCAGGGGCGCGAGCTCCTCGCCGCCGGGACCCAGACGCCCGGGAATCCCGTAGCAGAACCGCCGCTCCGCCAGGGGCGGCGGTGGCTGGACCGAGGCATCATAGAGGGACGGCCGAGCCTGCCGGCCCAGCTCCAGGAGATCCTCGAAGCCCAGATTCGTGAGAAACGCCACCTGGGCGCCTTTTCCCTCCAGAAGCGCGTTGGTGGCCACCGTGGAGCCGTGCACCACGGCACAGCCGGCCGGCAGGTGAAGGTCCTTGGCCTCACCGGCGGCCTCACCCGGCCGTCCGGAGGGGCGCGCCCGCTGGCGGACAAGATGCCTGAGACCGGTGAACACCGCCCGCGACGGGTCGTCCGGGGTCGAGGGCACCTTGTGGGTGGAGCGGCGCCCGTCCTCGACCCAGACGAAATCGGTGAAAGTCCCCCCGGTATCAATTCCTATCCGCAGCATCGCAAACGATTATAATGGCCGGGGTCTTTTCTGAAACCCCGGTGCCCGCCGAAACGTATGGTCTCGCAGGCCCGGGGCAGGAACCCCAGGTTCGGTTCGCCGGGGCGTGCGCGCCCTTCTTGTTCCTTTGTCTCCCGAGGTGACTCAGATGTTCGATTCCGCGTTCCACCGTGCCGGGCGCCGCTGGGCGGCCCTGGCCTCGATGGCTGTCCTGATCTGCGCGGCCTCTCTGGCCCCGGCACAGAACTTGGCATCTTTCGAGAAGAGAACCACCGTCCATACGCTCGACAACGGGTGGACGTTCATCCTTGTCAAGCGCCCCACCGCTCCCGTCTTCTCCTTCACCACGTTCGTCAACGCGGGAGGAGCGCAGGAGGTCCCGGGGATCACCGGTCTGGCCCACATGTTCGAGCACATGGCCTTCAAGGGAACGCCCAACATCGGGACCACCGATTACCACGCGGAGAGCCGGGCCCTCCAGGAGATGGAAGCCGCTTACCAGGCCTACCAGGAGGCCCGCATGGCGCTCCATCCGGATCAGGAGAAGGTCCAGCAGCTCCTGGCCCGCTTCAAGAAAAAACAGGAGAAGGCCGGCCAGTACGTGGTCAAGAACGAGTTCGGCGATATCATTGACCGGGAAGGGGGAACCGGTCTCAACGCTTTCACCAACTCGGATGTCACCGGGTACTTCTATTCGCTCCCGGCCAACAAGTTCGAGCTCATGGCCTACCTGGAGTCCGAGCGCTTTCTGCACCCGGTCTTCCGGGAGTTCTACAAGGAGCGCGACGTGGTCCAGGAGGAGCGGCGTCTTCGCACCGAGAGCCAGCCTATCGGCCGTTTGATCGAGCAGTTTCTAGCCACGGCTTTCATCGCCCATCCGTACAAGCAGCCAGTGGTGGGCTACATGAGCGATCTGCACTCCTTCACCATGACCGATGCCGAGACGTTCTTCAGAACGTATTACGTGCCGGGCAATTTCGTCACCGCCATCGTCGGGGACATCGAGCCCCGGAAGGTCATCCCGATCCTGGACAAGTACTTCGGGCGCATCCCGGCCCGCCCGGTCCCGCCGCCGCTCAGGACGGTGGAGCCCCCCCAGATCGCCGAGAAGGACGTGATCATGAAGGATCCGTCCCAGCCCATCTACGGAGAGGGGTACCACAAGCCGGCCACCACCGATGCCGACGAGCCGGTGTTCGATGCCATTGACGATATCCTGTCCCGGGGCAGGACCTCGCGGCTGTACCGGTCCCTGGTCCGCGACAAGAAGATCGCCATTGGAGCCCAGTCCATCTCGTCCTTCCCGGGCCAGAAATATCCCAATCTGTGGATTGCCCTGGCCATCCCCGCCCGCGGCCACACCAACGAGGAGGTCCGCGACGCCATGCGGACGGAGATCAACCGCCTGAAGACCGAACCGGTCACCGATGAGGAGCTCAGCCGCTTCAAGACGCGCGCCAAGGCGGATCTGGTCCGCTCCCTCAGGAACAACCAGGGCCTGGCTGTCAACCTGGTCCGCTGGCAGACGCTGTATGGAGACTGGCGGGAGCTGTTCCGCTATGTGGACCGCATCGAAGCCGTCAACAAGGAAGATATCCAGCGGGTGGCCCAGCAGACCTTCACCGACTCCAACCGCACCACCGCCATGATCGTGACCGAGTCCGCGGAAGCGGATACGGCCGCCGGAGGGAAGAGCTGATGATCTCGAGAACTCGCAAGCTGCATCTACCGAGCGCCGCTCTGGCACTCCTCCTCCTGGCGCCGGCAGCCGCCACCGCCCAGGTGAAAAAAGTTGACCAGCTCCAGTTCCCTGCGCTGCCGCGGTTCGACGTGCCTCAACCGACCCGCGTGGAACTGGACAATGGCCTGGTCGTAATCCTCCTGGAGGACCACGAGCTTCCCCTCGTGGATGCAGTGGTGCGCATCCACACCGGCGAGCGTGAAGAGCCTGCCGACAAGGTCGGCCTGGCCGACCTGACCGGCACCGTCCTGCGGACCGGTGGGACAACCACCCTGTCCGGCGACCAGCTGGACGAGTTCCTGGAGGGAAAGGCCGCCACCATCGAGACCTTCATCGGCACCGACCGGGGTGGCGCCAGCATGAGCTGTCTCAAGGAGGATTTTCCGGAGATCCTGAAGACCCTGGCCGACGTGCTCCGGCAACCCGTCTTCGCCGAGGACAAGCTGGAGATCGCCAAGAATCAAGCCGTCTCGGTCGTGTCCCGGCAAAATGACAACCCCCAGCAGATCATGTTCCGGGAGTTCGGCAAGATCGTCTACGGAGAAGATTCCCCCTACGCCTGGACCCCAACCTACGCGTCCCTCGGCCACATCACCCGCGACGACCTGGTCGCCTGGCACCGGACGTATTTCCATCCCAACGGAATGATCCTTGGGCTGTCCGGGGACTTCGACACCCAGCAGGCTCTGGCTCTGGTGAAGAAGACGTTCGGCGACTGGAGCCGCGGCCCGCAGGTGAAACCACCGCACGCCCCGTACAAGACCTCCACGCAGCCCGGCGTCTACTATGTCAAGAAGAATGACATGACCCAGTCCGACATCATCATGGGACACCTGGGTATCCAGCGCGACAACCCCGATTACTACGCGGTAGAGGTCTTGAACCAGGTCCTGTCCGGAGGATTCGCCTCCCGCCTGTTCTCCAACGTCCGCTCCCACAAGGGCCTCGCCTATGCGGTCCGGGGAGACGTGGGAAGCGAGTACGATTATCGCGGTCTCTTCCAGATGTGGATGACCACCAAGACCGAGACCACCGGAGCCGGCATCGAGGCCCTCCAGGAAGAAGCCCATAACTTGACAGCCGTCCCGCCCACGGAGGAGGAGGTGCAGAAGGCCAAGGACGGGATCCTGAACTCCTTCATCTTCAACTCCGACTCCACCAGGAAAATCCTCCGCCAGCAGATCACCTACGAGTACTTCGGCTATCCCCTGGACTGGCTGGCTCGCTACCGGGACGGCATCGAGAAGACGACCGTGGAGCAGGTCCGCCAGGCGGCGGCCAAGTACGTTCATCCTGACCAGTTCGCCATCCTGGTGGTCGGCCCCGAAAAAGGGCGTGACAAGCCGCTGACCGATTTCGGCGCCATCACGGCGGTGGACATCACCATTCCCGAGCCCGAGGCGGGCCGCACGGCCGCCACGGCCCAGACCAAGGCGGAGGGCGCGCGGCTCCTGACCCGGCTCCTGGAAGCGACCGCGGGCGCCACCCGCGTCGATGCCGTGGAGAACCTCCAGGTGAAAGGCACCACGGTGGCCAAGACACCGCAAGGGGAGCTGGAGATCAAGATCACGGTCGTCACCGTTTTCCCCGATCGGATCCGCCAGGAACTGGTGCTTCCCTTCGGGACCATCGTGACCGTGCTCACGCCGGAGGATGCCTTTGTGTCCGGTCCGCAGGGCACCCACGATCTTCCCGACTCCCAGCGGGGAAACCTCGAGAAGAGCATCCACAGGAACCCTCTCTCGCTGCTCAAGACGCGCCACGATCCCGGGTTCGTGGCGACGGCCCTCGGCCAGAAAGATTTCGGCGGGCAGCCGATGGATCTGCTGCAGGTGGAGTTCAACGGCGACGTGACCGTCCTGGCCATCGATCCTGAAACCAGCCAGCTGATGGGCCTGCGTTACCAGGGGCAGAACTTCTCAGGCGCCCGGGGCGAGATCGTCCAGACCTTCTCGGACTTCCGGCAGGTGGACGGCCTCTCCTTCGCGTTTCATTCCAAGGCCACCTTCAACGGCGAACCGTTCCTGGAATCCACCACCACCTCCATCAGCACCAATCAGCCGATTGCCCAGGATTCGTTCTCCAGGCCTGAAGCCATGACGGCCAGCCGGGAGGGCAAGTAAGAAGGGGTCATCGGACATTCGTGTGGGTAGATTCGGCCCGGCTTAGCGGATGCGGGCT
>JBHHYE010000034.1:0-35265 GCA_046757405.1 Acidobacteriota bacterium
CTTTACCGGGGCAGGACTTCCACCTGCTGGAACAACGAACCTTTCACGGCACACCCAGACCAGTACAGCTCGTAAGCGCCCTCAACCACCACCGGCTCTCCGGGCCAAAGACCCGACATGATCTCGATCCAGCCTGATCCGGATCGTCCGGTGGCGACCTGGCGCTTCTCGTACGGTTCCGTCCGGCCGACAAAGAGAAAAGGGCGATCCTGGTCGTCTCGTACTACGGCCGTTTCCGGTACGGTCACTGCCTCCTCGTGCACGCCAACAACCACATGGCCACGCACCACGGTGCCCAGGACCAAGCTGGAAAGATCGCGTCCTTCCAGCCACAGGCGCACCGTGCCCGCCCCACCCGCCGACGGCTGTATCGCCGTCACCCGGGCGGCGATCGATCCCGCCTCGCCGCCGTTCACTGTCGCGCTTTCCCCCGGCCGGGGCACCCGGCCGGTATCCGGCACGACCTCGGCCGTAACCCGGGTGGAGTGGGGCTCAAGGATCTCCCCCAGAAGATCGCCGGGGCGCACGTTCTGCCCCTGGCTCACCACGCGGCCCACGAAACGTCCCGCCACGGGCGCTGCAATCTTCAAGGCGGACGCAAAGCGCGCCAGCGCCGTCTCAGCGGCCACGGCGCCTTGCTCGGCCGCCGCCACTTCAGCTTGGGCCGACGCCACCTCGCCCGGTCGCGCCAGGTGCTCGTCCGCCCTCCGGCTTGCCTGCCTCGCCCGGTTCCGGGCGGCGGCCCGTTCGGCCCCGGCGGTCTGAACTGCGCTCTCGAGCGCCCTGCGCCTCGCTTCCACGCGGGACCCGTCCAGGCGGAAGATCTCCTCGCCGGCTTTCACCGCCGCCCCATCGGCAACCTCCACGCGGCTCACCCGTCCTTCGACCAGGGCAACCATGCGAATGCCACGCGCCTGCTCCACGCGCCCGATCAAGGGCAGCGTGATCTCCACCCTGCGCACCGTGGGCCACGCGGTCTTCACCAACGATGCCGCCGCGCGTTCCGGAGGCGGGCCCGAGCAGCCAAGCGTGAGTGCCAGGGCCACCGGTAGTGGAGACACCCAGTACAACCTCATTTCTTCTTCTCCTCTTCACCTGGAACAGGGACAACCGGCTCGCCCACGGCGGTCTCGAGCGCTATCCGTGTTTCCAGCCGAGCCTGGCTGGCGCGGGCCAGGCGGAGCCGCACGTCCACCAAGCTCGCCCGGATTTCCTGCCAGGCCAGGCGATCCGCGTCGCCGCCGGCCACCGCGGCGCGCACGGCTGATTCCAGCGTCTTCAGGGCGCCGGCACTGTCCCGCGCCTCGGCGATCCACCCTTCCAGAATCGCGTCCTCGTCCACCAGCCTGCCAATGTCCGCACGCACCTGGGCGATGCGCAAGTCGTACTCATGCCGCAGGCGCGCACGGGTGGCCTCTTCCAGGCGAACAGCAGCCCGGCCGCGGTTGAAGATCGGCAGCTCGAGGTTGACGAACCCGCCGAGGAAGCGGATCGCTGTCTCGTTGCGCTGGCGGCTGATTCCGATGGAAACGGACGGGAACTGTGCCAGCACCGCCTCGCGCAAGCTGGCCTCCTGTGCTTCGTAGCCGCGCTCCAGTGCCCTCAGGTCAAGTCGGGATTTCATCGCTCGTGCCACGAGGTCCGGACCGGCAGGCACGGATGGCACCGTGTCTGCCTCCGGGGCGGGGATCGTGGCCGGGATCACCGTTCGCGGTGGAAGACCGAGCAGGAAGTTCAGACGCGACCGGGTGGACGCCGACGCCTGCTCCAGATCTGCCTCGACCCCGCGGAGGCGTTCCAGCGCGGAGCGATGGATCACGGCCTCCTGAACCGTTACATCGCCGCGTTGGATGGCCGTGTCCAGCCGTGAAACCGTTCGCTCCTGAAATAAGAGCTCATCCCGCACCAGCCCGAGCCGTCGTTTCAACATCGCCAGGCGCGCCGTTGTCAGCCGTGCTGCCTGGGCGGTCTGCCATTCCTCCCAGGCAATCCCAAGGTCGACTGCCTTGAGACGCGCCTTCGCACCGGCCACCCGGACCGCACGCCCAATCAACGACCCGAGATCCAATTGAGCCCGGAGATCGGTCTGCCGAACCGTTCCCTCCGATCTTTTCCCACGTGGATCGTCGACCTCGGCCGAGAAGATTGGATTGGGCAACAGGCCAGCGGCCACCAGTTGCGCCGACACCTGGTCGTGGGCATCGCGCTCGGCGAGAAGTCCGGGATTGGCAAGCACGGCGAGCACCGCCGCCTCATCCGGTGACAGCCCGTCGTCCAGGTCCAGTTCCACCGGACGAAGCAGCGGATGTTCCAGTTCAGCCGCGCGCACCTTGAGCCGTTCGAGATCCGGCGCACCGCGCCTCGCCACCGTGTTTGGCTCCGGAAGAGGCATGGGAGAATAACGGACACATCCGGGCCCCCCCACGATCTCCAGCATCCCGAGAAGCGTGAACCACTTTGCCAGCATACGGCAAACGTTCGGCTTCCGACCGTACATCTCGAATCGCTGAGCCCACCCCACGTTTCCTCCCTCAGAGCCCTCACTCTCCCGGCACTTCCTCTCGAAGGGAGGCCGGCGCCAGTGTACCCCCCCCCCCCCCCGAGACAATCCGTGCTCCACCGAAGAAACCCGGAAAAGGACCGCTGCCCGGCCCCGGGATGACAACGAGGATCGGCCCGCTTCCTTATCACCCGGACGAATGCCCCCTGCGGAGCTCGCGTGACAGGGCTGCATCTCTCCGGCCGCTTCCAGCGACCATCGACCTGCGGTGGGCTGAACCATGGAAAGCTGGTCAGCCATGAATGGGCCAAGGAACGGGGACACTCACAGGCTCGCCCTGCAGCGATTCAGGGACGCCCGTGCTCCCCATCTCCCAGGTCCATGGTGGCGCGGACTCGGCTCCAGGCCTCGTCCATGGAAGGCCGGGCCGTTGCCAGCGTCTCCTCGAGCAAGGTGCGCATGGCGGCGACGATCTCCCTGACCTCCCGGGCCGCCGCCGCCCGCCGGCGGGAGAACGTGTCGGCCCAGAGCACGGTGCCGTCATCCCCCCGCAGGGTCAGGGAAAGAATGACGCGGACGAATGAACCTTCGCGGGTGTCGATCTCCTCCAGCGCTCGGAGATGCCCCTCCAGGTGGGCCTGGGCCGTCTCGCTCCGCGCGCCGGCTGCGGGAGGGCGGCTCTCATCGAGGAACTCCGCGGTGAACCGCGGCAACATCCTGGAGAGCGGCATGGTCCAGCGATGATAGTCGTAGAAGCTCACCTCCACCGCATCCTCACCGACGCGGTAGACGATCCGGTCCTGATCGTAGGGAGGGTCCACCTGGAAATCGGAGACGTCGAAGGAAGGCCCTTCCAGCGGGCCCGGGGCCGCAGTGCCTGACGGCTCCAGGACGTAATAGCGGGTGATCGGGACCGTCCCGCATCCGGCCAGGAGAACCAGGGCCAGGGCAGCTCCGGCCCCTCTGCGAGACCCGCCTCTCACCGGCCCGCCTCCCGCACTCCCTGGCCCGGCCGACGTTCCGGACGCGGATGGATGCGGACCAGGCTGAACGGCCGTTCCTTCACTTCCTGGGAGAAGGCCTGGAGGTTGGCCACCGTTTCCGCCAGACTCCCCAGGATCCGTTCCAGCTGGGGCCGGTTGGCCTCGACCCAGCCAAGGGCCCCGTCAGCGGACCGAAGCGTGCTCTCTCCCGCGTCGAGAAGCGAGGACAGACGCTCGCCATCCGGCCCGATGGCCGCCCTGAGATCCGCCGTCAGGCTTTCGATCTGGCCGGTCATCTCGGGGAGATCCTCCAGCCCCCCGGCAAGACGCTCGGAGGCCACATCGAGGCGCTCCAGGAGCCGCGTGACCTGGGGGCTCGATGCCTCCACGGTGTCACGAAGCGTTGTCAGGATCCGGTTCAGGTTTTCGGTGTTCTCCGCCGACAGGAAAAGCTCTACCCGTTCCATGATAGGCCGGATCTGGTCGGAGACCCCCTCCAGGATTCCCACGGTTTCATTCAGAAGCCCGAGAACTTTCTCGGTGATCTCATCCACCCGGGCCAGGGCCTCGTCCAGACCGGGGCCGGAGCGGCCACGGATCTCCCCGCCCGGCGGCAGGACCGCCGCATCAGGGCTCCCCGGCGTGAGCTGCAGGAAATTGGAGCCGAGAACTCCCGCGGTCGAAATGCTAGCAGAAGAATCGGTCTTCAGGCTGAGGTTCTGGTCGATGGAAATCTCGAAAAGCACCGGCCAGTCCCGATCCTGGCGCAGCGTCAGCGACTCCACACGTCCGACCACCACACCGACAAAGCGCACCCGATCCCCGGACTGGACACCTCCCGAATTGTCCATCAGGACCCGGTAGGTCACCCGCCCCCCGCCCCCGAAGTAGGTTCCGGCGACCCAGAGCGTCCCCACCACGAGGATGATCAGGGCGGCCACCACGAAGGCGCCCACCTTGACCTCCGCCATTCGCATCGATTCAGGCATGTCTCACTCCTCCTCCAGGAGATCGCTCAGGGAGCCGGAGCCGTTCCCCGGTTCCGGGGGCTGCCGGTCCAGAAAACGCCTCACGATGGGATCCTGGCATTCCTGAACCTCGGAGCGCGTCCCGACCGCCAGAAACCGGCCTCCGTGCATCAGTGCGAGCCGGTCGGCGATGGCGAATGCGCTGGCCATTTCATGGGTCACCACCACCATGGTCACATGGAACACCTCCTTGAGCCGCATGAGCAAGCGATCGATCCCCGCCGCGGTGACGGGATCCAGGCCAGCCGACGGCTCGTCGAAGAAAAGAATTTCCGGATCCATGGTCATGGCGCGGGCCAGGGCCGCCCTCTTCCGCATTCCACCGCTGAGCTCGGCGGGCAGGCGGTCCATGGCTTCCGCGAGATCGACCATGCCGAGCTTGATGCGAGCGATGATCCGCCGGGTGGACTGGGGGAGCGCCGTGAATTCCTTCAGCGGCACCTCGATGTTCTCCGCCAGGGTCATGGAACCGAACAGGGCCCCGCCCTGGAAAGCCATTCCCATTCGCTCCCTGAGAGCCGCCAGGGTGCCCGTGTCGGTGCCGAAGATGTCCACATCATTCACCCGCACGCTTCCGGCGTCGGGACGTTCAAGCCCCACCAGGCAGCGGAGCAAGGTGCTCTTGCCGCTGCCGCTGGCTCCCAGGATCACCAGGGTCTCACCGTGGCGAACCTCCAGGTCGACGCCATCGAGAACCCGGCGTCCCCCCAGGGAAATCTTCAGGGAACGAATCTCCACAGCGTTCCGACCGGCGGCCTGCATATCAGTTCCGGACATAGAAGTAGGCTGTCACGAAGAGGTCCGCCCCGATGATGAGGACGAGGGACCGCACCACCGACGCCGTGGTGGCGCGTCCCACCCCCTCCGCGCCGCCGCGGGTCTTCAGACCCTGGTGGCAGCCGATGAGACCCATCACCGCGGCGAAAGCCGCCGCCTTCACCAGACCGGTCGAGATGTCCTCGATCTGAAGCGCATCCAGACTATCCATCAAGTAAGCCGTGGTGGACAATCCCAGACCCAGGACACTCACTCCCATGCCCCCGAGCACTCCCACCAGGTCACCGAAAACCACCAGGCAGGGAAGAGAGAGCATCAGGGCCGCCAGGCGGGGCACCACCAGATAGGACGTGGGATCGATTCCCATCACGATCAATGCGTCGATCTCCTGGGACACCTTCATGGTTCCCAGCTCGGCGCTGATGGACGATCCGAACCGCCCTGCCACGATGATGGCCGTCATCAGGGGCGCCAGCTCCCGGACGATGGCCACGGACACCAGGCCGGCCAGCAGCGACAGCCCTCCCAGCTTGCGCAGCTGATAGGCGGATTGCAACGCCATGATCATTCCCATGAGAACAGAGACCAGCGCGACCAACGGCAGCGATGAATAGCCGGCTCGCACCATCTGCTGGACCACGGGACGGATGCGGATCGGCTCCCTCCGGAACGGCCCCAGGAGCAAGCGGTCGGCCGATCGCAAGCCCAATCGCCAGAGTCCGCCCGTGTCGGCCAGGGTGCAGAGTGTCGCATTCCCGAAGTAACGCAGTGCCTGGCTGACCATCATGCGACCGGGTTGGCGAGCTTGCGCTGCATATCCTCGGGCCCGCTACAGCAGCAATCCAGAACTTCGCTCAGGCCGGCTAGCCGGAAGATGCTGAGCACCGATTGGCTGGGCGCGCAAAGCAACATCTTGAGATCCTGATCCCGGGCCTTCTTGAGCGCTTCCACCAGGACTGCCGCGCCCGCCGTGTCCATTTCCACCACGCCTTCCAGATCGATCACCAGGCGCCGGGCCGGGGGGTGTGCAATCTCCTTGAGGATTCGTTTGCGGAGATCCGCGGCATTCTGGTAGTTGATCCGGCCGCGGATCTGCAGCGCCACCATGTCCTGCATCTCAGGAACCGGCATCACAATCGACTCGAAAACCGGGCGTATTCTCGCCATGGCGGGTTCCCCTCCAGACAACATGCCATTGTATGCTACCAAGTATCCCCTCCCTGTCCAGTCGCGGGGTTGAGGGAGTCCGCAGCGTCCACTATGCTGGCTGCCGCCGGACACCGGGGAGCAATCATCGCATGCTACAGGAGTGGGGAGGCGGCCCCGAGCAGGCTTTAGACGATCTGGATCGCCTGGCCTATCTTTGCAACCTGATCGGTGTGGAAAAATCCCTGGCGCAGCCAGGGGGTGGAAATAGCTCCATCAAGCTGGAGTCCGCAGCGTCTGCCGCGATCCAGGAGGACATTCTCGCCGTCAAGGGGAGCGGCGCCGACCTGGGAACCATCACCCGCGACGGTTTCACGCGCCTCTCCCGGGCCCGCCTGGCCGGCCTGGCGCGCCGGGCGGACATGACCGATGCCGCCATGATGGACTTCATGGCCTCCTGCATGCTGCATCCCCACCGGGATCCCATTCCCAGCGTCGAGACTCCGCTCCATGCGATGCTTCCCGCCCGGGTCATCGTGCACACTCACGATGTGATGACCATGAGCCTCACCAACATCCGCTCCGATCGCACCAGGCATCTGATCCGGGATCTCTTCTCGGGACACATTCTTCCGGTGCCCTACGCGCGCCCCGGATTTCCTCTCGCCCGCCAGGTCATGAAACAGGCGGCGCACCTGACCGAAGAGGTGTGGGGTCTGGCCCTGGCCCACCATGGACTGGTGATCTGGCATGACGCCCCGGAACCGTGCTACCAGCGCCTGGTCGAGATCTTGGCCCTCGCCGAGGACTTCCTAGCCTCCCGGAGGGCCGGACGCCACGTCTTCGGGCCGCCCGCTTCCGACATCCTGCCTGCCTCCCGCCGCCGGGAGCGGGCCGGGGTCCTGCTTCCGGTGCTCCGCGGATTTCTCGGCCGGGAGGCCGGGGGGATCTTGCACTGGGATTCATCCGATCGCATCCTCGACACGCTCGCCAGGCCCCGTTTCGAGTCCCTCTCCCAGCGCGGGATGGCCACGCCGGAACATATTCTCCGCGCCGGCCGGCTGCCGCTCTGGTTGCCCCTGGATCTCCAGGCTCGTGATCAGGCTCTGGAGGATGCGGCCCGCCGCGAGCTGCAAGCCTGCAAGGACCGCTACCAGGAGTACCACAAGCGCCACGCCGGGACGGATCAACCTCTCATTCCGGACTGGGCCAAGATCGTTCTTATTCCCGGCTTCGGGATGGTGTCCGCCTCCCAGGACAAGAGAGGCGCCATGGTCGCCGCGGCGTGCTACGGCGCCACCATCGATACCATCGAGAACGCCGAGGCCCTGGACAGGTTCTGCTTCCTCCCGGAAGCAGAAGTCTTCGAGTTCGAGCACTGGCCTCTGGAGCGCCGCAAGGTGGATGAAGCGCTCGGCGCCGCAGCACTTTCCCGCCTCTTGCCGGGCCAGGTCATGGTGGTCGTGGGCGGCGCCAGCGGAATCGGCCGCGCCGCGGCGCTGCGCTGCGCCGAGGAGGGCGCTCACGTGGTCGTCGGCGACCTGGACGCCGGCGGGGCGGAGCGCGTGGCGGCAGAGATCCATCAGCGGTTTCCGCACCGGGCGCTGGCCGCCGGAGTCGATGTCCGTGAGGCCGGGAGCCTGGCCCGCCTGATGCGCGATGCGGTGTGCGCCTTCGGCGGGCTGGATGGCCTCTTTTATACACCCGGGCTCGCGCCGCGCTTCGCCCTGATCCGCGATCTCGAGCGCAAGGACCTTCTCCAGCAGCTCGAAGTGCACTACATGGGAGCCCTCCTGGCCATTCGCGCGGCCTCCCGGGTCATGGAGCGCCAAGGGCGGGGCGGGTCCATCGTCTGCTCCGTCTCCAAGGCTGCCCTGGCGGCGGGACGCCAGGCCGCCGCCTACGGCGGCAGCAAGGCGGCCCTCCAGCATGCCCTGCGGGTGGCCGCGGTGGAACTGGGGCCGGCGGGCATCCGGGTGAACGCCATCAATGCCGACCAGGTGGAGACCCCCCTGTTCCTGCGCTTTGCCGCGGCCCGGGCCCGGGCCCAGGGCAGGTCCCTGGAGGAACAGCTCGAGGAGTACCGCCGGCGCAACGTTCTGGGCCAGGCTCTCATCCCCGCCCGCGCCGTGGCCGAACTGGTGGTTCTGCTCGCCAGCGAACGGTTCCGCTACACCACGGGCGACATCCTGACCATCGACGGCGGCCTCCCGGACGCCTTCCCGCGCTAGCCGGCCGGCGCGCGCTTCCTCTCAACTTGGCCCCTCCGACCTCTTCCCGGGCGGATGTCCCCGGGCCGGCCACGAACGGATCAGCGCTCCGCTTCCTTCTCCACATGCCCGCCGAAGGCGTATCGCATGGCCGAGAGAACCTTGCCGGCGAACTCCGCCTCTCCCCTGGAGGCGAACCGCTCGAAAAGGGCGGTGGTGAGGACCGGAGCCGGAACGCTTTCGTCGATGGCGGCCTGGATCGTCCAGCGGCCTTCTCCGGAATCGGAAACCCGTCCAGCGAATTTCGAAAGTGACGGGTCGCCAAGCATCGCGGCTGCCGTGAGATCCAGCAACCAGGAGGTGATGACGCTGCCCCGGCGCCAGACCTCGACAATGTCGGGCAAATTCAGGTCGTACTGGTAATGCTCGGGGTGGCGGAGGGGTGTGGTCTCCGCATCGACGGCGCGCGTCCGCTTGCCGACGCCGGCGTGCTTGAGGATATTCAGTCCCTCCGCGTAGGCCGCCATCATCCCGTATTCGATGCCGTTGTGCACCATCTTGACGAAATGGCCCGCCCCGTGCGGCCCGCAGTGCAGGTATCCGTGCTCGGCGGTGCCGCCCCGCCCCTCCCGCCCCGGCGTCCGGGAGGCCGTCTCCATTTGCGGCGCCAGAGACCGGAACACCGGATCCAGGTGATGAACGATCTCGGGCTCACCGCCAATCATCTGGCAGAATCCCCTCTCCAGGCCCGAGACCCCGCCGCTGGTCCCGACATCGACGAAATGAATCCCCTTGGGCTCGAGATCACGGCTGCGCCGGATGTCGTCATGATAATAAGAATTCCCTCCATCGATGACGATGTCGCCTTTCTCCAAGAGCGGCACGAGTGAGGCGAGGATCCGGTCGACCGCTGCCGCAGGAACCATCATCCAGACCGCCCGCGGCTTTGCCAGAGCCGCAACACAGTCCGCGAGCGAGGTTGTCCCGGTGGCGCCTTCCCGGGCGAGCTGCATGGCGGCTTCCGCGTGGATGTCGTACACGATGCAGTCGTGGCCGTCTCGCATGAGACGCCGCACCATGTTGGATCCCATTCGACCCAATCCGATCATTCCTAGTTGCATGGGCTTGCCTCCGTTTCCACCTCGGGGATCTTTGCAGGATTCACGGGTCCGCCGCGACCGGCCCTGGGGCCGGAAGTCTAAGAGTGGCCGCTGTCCAGCTTGATGACGGCCAGCACCGCGCCCTTCGGTTCGGCGAAGACCGCGAACCGGCCCACGCCGGGAATATCGGTGGCGGGAACCGTGACCCGACCGCCCAGGGGCCCCACCTTGCTGACGATGGCGTCCGTGTCCTCGACCATGACGTAAGGCAACCAGTAGGGCGGGAGGTCGCCGTGCCGCGCCGTCATCTCCAGCATGCCTCCAATCGGTTTGCCGCCAGCCATGAACTCGGTGTACGGCATGGCACCTGTCTCGTCGGTCTTGGCGCGCCAGCCGAAGAGCTCGGTATAGAAAGCCTTGGCGGCACGGGTATCGCGGGTCGCCAGCTCGCTCCAGCCGAACGTCCCCGAGATCATTACAAGCGGAGCGCTGCCAGGATGGTCTCCCGGCTTGAAGACGGAGATCTTGGCGCCGGTCGAGTCCTCGAGGACCGCCATGCGCCCGACACCGGGCACATCCATGGGCGGGGCGAGAATCTTGCCGCCCAGGGCCCGGGCTCGTTCCGCGCTCCCGTCCACATCTTCCACGGTCACGAAAGTCATCCAGTGGGATGGAACCCCTTCGAACCGGGGCCCCGCCATCTGGTAAAGGCCCGCGATATCGTCCTCGCCCATCTTGAGAAGAGTGTACTTCCCCGCCATCTCTCCCGGCATGGGAACATCGGTGCTGTTCCAGCCGAAGAGTTTCTTGTAAAAATCGGTGGTCGCGGCGGCGTTTCTGGTGCCGCACTCGAACCAGCAAAATGTGCCGGGCAAGTGGTGCGTCCTGGTCATGGCAGCACTCCTTCCGAAATTTCAAAGAAGACGGTGCCAGCCATCATAACATGGTGCACTGCTGGCCCAGCCAGCCGGATCAGAGCTCCTCCCGGCCGGCGGGCCCTTCCAGGTCGTCGAGCCCGCCGCTCTTGTGCTGGCGCCGCGCCACGCCGCTGGCCTGCGCGGCGCGCCGCACCGCCCGGGCGACCCGCTTGGCCACCTGGCGATTGAAGACGCCGGGAATGATGTAATCCGCCATCAGATGGTCGTCAGGGATGATGCCGGCGATGGCATGGGCCGCCGCTTGTTTCATCTCCTCGTTGATCTCGCCCGCCCGGGCATCCAGGGTGCCCCGGAAGATGCCCGGGAAAGCCAGGACGTTGTTGACCTGGTTGGGATAGTCGCTGCGCCCGGTGGCCATCACCGCCACGACATCGTCGATCTCCTCCGGTGGCACTTCCGGGTCCGGGTTGCTCATGGCGAAGACAATCGGGTCGCGGCCCATGGTCTCGATATCGGCCCGGCCGAGGAGATTCGGTCCGGAGACACCGAGAAACATGTCGGCCCCCGCGAGGACCTCCCTGAGGCTCCCCCGGACCCGGGCCGGATTAGTGTGGGCCGCGATCCACTCCTTGACCGGATTTCCGGTCCCCTGGCGGCCGGCATAGATCGCCCCCTGGCGGTCGCAGACGATGATCTCCGCCATGCCGAAATCCGCCAGGATCCGGGTGCAGGCGGACCCTGCGGCGCCCGCCCCCGAGACCACCACTTTCATCTTCTCACGCCGCTTCCGGGTGACCTTCAGGGCGTTGATCACGCCCGCCAGGACCACCACCGCCGTCCCGTGCTGGTCATCATGGAAGACCGGGATCTCCAGGGCCTGGCGCAGCTCCCGCTCGATGCGGAGGCACTTGGGGGCGGCGATGTCCTCCAGGTTGATGCCGCCGAAGCTGGGCGCGATCTGCTTGCAGAATGCGATGATCGCTTCCGGCTCCTGGGTCTCGATGCACAAGGGAAAGGCATCCACCCCGCCGAACTCCTTGAAGAGGATGGCCTTGCCTTCCATCACCGGCAGGGCGGCGGCGGCGCCGATGTTTCCCAGGCCCAGGACGGCGCTGCCGTCGGAGACCACCGCGACGCAGTTCTTCCGGATGGTGAGATTGAAGGACACCGCCCAATCCCGGTGAATCGCCTCGCAAACCCGGGCCACCCCCGGCGTGTAAGCCATGGACATGTCCGCCCGCGTCTTGAGCGACACCTTGGAGGCGATCTCCAGCTTGCCGCCCAGGTGCATGAGGAAGGTTTCGTCGGAGACCGAGTGAACGTGAACTCCACCGAGCCTCCTGACGGCCTGGGCGATGGACGTGGCGTGCTCCGAGGACGAACACTCCACGGTGTAGTCCCTCAGGCTCCTGCCCTTCCGGATATGCACCAGGTCGATGGCCCGTATGACGCCCCCGGCTTTCCCGATGGCGCCGGCCACCCGGGCAATCCAACCGGGCCCGTGGGGGTACTCCAGCCGGATGGTGATGGCGTACTGGGCACTGGGAACGGCGGTCGGCACCTTGCCCTCTGTGAAAAGAACGGGAACGACCCGGAGATTTGTCCGCTTCCGGAGATCAGTCTAGAGGATCCCGCCGGCCGTGTGAGCGTTCCAGGCCGATTCCTCTCCCGCCCCGGCGGCAGGCCGTTTCCCCCGGGAGCCGGTCCGGGAGGCTGGAATTCGACTATAGTGAGCAGGGCGCGCCATGGGTGACTTCCAACTCCAGGATTCACAGGACAAGGGAGCCCGTTTCCTGCTGGTGGCCGCCTCCTTGGTGGTGGTCATCGCCGGTCTCAGGGCCGCTTCCAGCCTGATCCTCCCTTTCCTGTTCGCGCTCTTCCTGGCCATGATCAGCTTTCCCCTCCTCCACTGGCTGCAGAGCCGGAAGATGCCGGCCGCCCTGGCCGTCCTCATCACCCTTCTCGCCGCCGTATCGGCCGTGGTGATCGTGGGCCTCCTGGCCAGCGGCTCGGTGCGATCCTTCACCGACCAGGCGCCCCAGTACCAGGCCCACCTGCAGGAGATCTGGAACAACGCCCTGAACCGGCTCCAGGCCCGGGGCATCGACGTACCGCAGAATCTCTCCACCGAGCTCTTCAATCCCGGCCGGGTCATGGATCTCATCACCGGTTCCCTGACGGCGCTCGCCGCTGTTCTGTCCAACCTGGTTCTGGTCCTGCTGACCATCGCCTTCATCTTGATGGAGGCCGCGGGGTTCCCGGCCAAGCTGCAGGCGGCCTTCGGCGAAGGCCGCTCCCTGGAGCGCTTCGCCCGCTGCCGCCGCCAGGTGCAGCGTTACCTGGGTGTGAAGACCCTGGTGAGCGTGGTCACGGGGGTGAGCATCAGCCTGGCCCTGATCATCCTCAGGGTGGATTTCCCCCTCACCTGGGGCCTCCTGGCCTTCCTTCTCAACTATGTCCCCACGCTGGGCTCCCTGATCGCCGCCGTTCCGCCCGTCCTGCTCGCCTTGGTTCAGTACGGCTTCGGCACCGCCCTGGTCGTGGCCCTGGTCTTCCTCGCCATCAACATGCTCCTGGGCAGTTTCGTGGAGCCGTACCTTCTCGGGCGGCAGCTCGGGCTCTCTGCCCTGGTGGTCTTCCTCTCCCTGGTGTTCTGGGGGTGGATCTGGGGCCCGGCGGGCATGCTGCTCTCGGTGCCCCTGACCATGCTGGTCAAGATCATGCTGGAAAACACCGAGGATCTGCGCTGGGTCGCGGTCTTGCTGGAGCCCAGCCCGGGCAGACCGATAGCCCCTCTCAGGCCCACCGGAGAGTAACAGCCCGCGAGAGAAAGATCCCCTTCCCGGCGGTGCCTGACACCGGGTCCCACGGTGTGAGGCATGGCGCCTAGTACCTGGCTGGGGCCTCCGAGGCCGCCTTCCGGTAGAACCACCACGTCAGCAAAAACCCCGCCACGATGAAAGCCATGGCCATGAGCCAGGCTTTCCCGTGGCCATAAAGGGTCGGGTAGTGATTGCTGACCATCAGAAGAAGAAGAGGAACCGACATGTAAGTGTTGTGCTTCGACCGCATCCCGGCGAGCGAGGTCAGCGCCGCATCCGGCGCCTGGCCGGCGGCAATGGCGGCGATGATCTTGCGTTGGGCCGGCCAGATCCGCATCCATACATTGGCCGCCATGGAGGTTCCCAGGAGCGCGCCGATGTGAATGAAGGTCGCCCGCCCCGAGAAGAGAGTGCTCAACCACCAGGCCACCGCGGACAGGAGGACCAGCGAAACCACGGTGCCGGCAAAGGGAGAGCCCTTGAGGGGAGTCTTCCAGATGATGTCATAGACCAGAAAGCCGACGACCAGCACGCCCAGCCCAAGGCCGGTCGCCAGGCCGACGCCCATGTCCGAGTCAGCGTCCAGGAGCGCCCCTCCCATGTAATAAACGACGCCCAGGAGCAGGATACCCGTGACCCAGGTGTAGGCCGCGCCCCACCGGAACCAGTACAGCGCCCGGGGCATCAGCTCGGGAACAACCTTTTTCTTGGACTCCGGGTCGAAGGTCTTGGCCACCTGTGAGTTCACGAAGTTGAAGAAGTAAAGGTGGCCGATCCAAACGACTCCGGCAATGACATGCGCCCATCGAAAGATGAGGTTCAACCACTGGCTAAGAGTCGGATCATCCATGCTTTTCTCCTTGCCTGATCAAATCGAAAGTTCCGGTCCACCCGTCCGAGGAGCCATGCATGCGCCAGGAACCACATCCCGGACCAGGTGTCTCGCCCAAACCGGCGCAGAGTGTAAGCCAGGATATTGAAGGACCGCAAGGGCCGGCGCCTGAAGGGATCGCCTGGACGAGTCGATGCGGCGCCGGTAGACTGCCCGGCAGCCCGCCGCCGGGCGGAGATTCACCATGTGCCCCGTATGCCGTGAGCCGATGGTCGCCTTCGAACTGAACGGCGTCGAGATCGATCGATGCCTGTCCTGTGGCGGAACCTGGCTGGATGCCGGCGAACTGGAGTTGCTCACCCAGCTCGCCGGCGCCGGCGGCGCCAGCGACCGGCTCGCCCATGAGCTGGCGCGGACGCCCGCGGGCCCGCGGACCACGCGGCGCTGCCCGCGCTGCCCGCGCCGGCTGCGTTCCCTGGAGGTCGGAACCCCGGGCCGGGTGGTGCTCGACCGCTGTCCCCGTGGCCACGGCCTCTGGTTCGATCGAGGTGAGATGGAACAGGTCATCCGCTGGTATGCGGGTGGAACCGTGGCCCGTTTTTTCGCCGACCTTTACCAGGGTGAGCAAGGGTCGGCCCAGGGAGGAAAGTGAAGATGACCGGACTCGTCATCCTGCTGGCCCTCATCATCGGCGCCGCGATATGGGTCGCCGGACTTTACAACGGCCTGGTGCGCCTGAAGAACCAGGCCCGCAATGCCTGGGCCCAGATCGACGTGCAGCTGAAACGCCGTCATGACCTGGTTCCCAATCTCGTGGAAACGGTCAAGGGGTACGCCGCCCATGAAAAGGACACGCTGGAGAACGTGACCCGGGCCCGCTCCCGGGCCGTTCAAGCCGGGAGCGTGGATGCCCGGGCCCAGGCGGAGCAGGAGCTCAGTGGTGCCCTGGGTCGGTTGATGCTGGTGGTCGAGCAGTACCCGGATCTCAAGGCCAACCAGAACTTTCTCGGCCTCCAGGAGGAGCTGACGTCGACAGAAAACAAGATCGGTTTCGCGCGGCAGCACTACAACGACTCGGTCATGCTCTATAACACGCGGATCCAGAGCTTTCCCGCCAACATCATCGCCGGGACCTTTCATTTCACCGAGGAGACCCTCTTCGAGCTGCACGACCAGAGCGCGCGCGAGGTTCCCAAGGTGGCGTTCTAGGAATCTCCTCACCCACCCTTGACCCATGTGGGAGGCCATTCACGCCAACCGCCGCCGCTCCCGGCTTCTGGTGAGCCTGATGGGGGCATGCCTCGTCGGCCTCGGCGCGCTCATGGGCGCGGCGGTCGGGGGCCCCCGGGCCGCGGGGGCCGGCGCCCTGGTGGCGCTGCTCCTCTGGCTCCTCCTCCTGGCCATCGCCCTGTTCCAGGGAGAGCGGGTGGTTCTGCTGTCGACCCAGGCACGGCGCATCAGCAAGGAGGATGCGCCCCGCCTGTGGAACGTGGTGGAGGAGATGACGATCGCCGCAGGGCTGGCGCGGATGCCGGCCCTTTATATCGTTGACGAGGACCAGCCCAACGCCTTTGCCACCGGGCGCCACCCCGGTTCCGCCTGCATCGCCGTGACCTCCGGCCTGCTCCGCCACCTGACCCGTGACGAGCTTCAGGGCGTCATCGCCCATGAAATGGGCCATGTCAAGAATCTCGACATTCGCTTCATGACCATTGCCCTGGTGATGGTCGGCACCATCGGCCTGCTCTCGGACATGCTTCTTCGCTTCCTCTGGTTCGGCGGCGGGCGCCGCCGGGGCGCCCGGGGGGGAGGCCAGTCCCAGGTGATCCTCGTGGTGCTGGCGCTGGCGGCCGCCATTCTCGCACCCCTTTTCGCGCGCATCCTTTATTTTGCCTGCTCGCGCCGGCGCGAATACCTGGCGGATGCCTCCGGCGCGCGCTTCAGCCGGTATCCGCCGGGCCTGGCCTCCGCCCTGGAGAAGATATCGGCCCACCTGGGCCAGGCCAGGAGAACCGAGTGGCGCTCCCTGGCGCCCATGTACATCGTCAATCCTCTCCAGGCCGCCGGTGGCTCCACCGGAATCTTCTCCAGTCATCCGCCTGTCGAGCAGCGCATTCGTATTCTCCGGGCCATGGCGGGACAGGCGGGATGGGCTGACTACGAGAAGGCTTACCGCAAGGTCCTGGGCGGCTCCGGATGCGTGCCACCGCGCATCCTGGATACAGAGAAAAGCGTGGCGGCCCGGGCGCCCACCCCGGAGTCGCAACCCCGCCAGCAAGCCAGGCAACGCGCCCGGGAGGTGGCCGATCTCCTCGATCGGATGGCGAACTTCCTCCTCATCACCTGCCTCTGCGGTGTGCGCATCAAGGTGCCCGCGGCATTCCCCCACGACACCATCCCCTGCACGCGCTGCGGGAGAGAGCAGCCGGTCCCGCGGGCCGAGCCGGCCGGAGAGACTCCGGGAGCTTCGCGCCAGTCAACGCTCCACTACCGGCGCCAGGGCGCGACGTGGGAATCGTTCCGGTGTGTCTGCGGCCGGGTACACCAGATCAGCCCGGCCTTCGCGGCCAGCCGCTTGCGGTGCAAGGGATGCCAGAGGATCATCCAGGTCGGCAAAGCCTCCTGAGCGCCGCGGGCCTCATGACCCGGGAGGAGCCCCACCCGCTTCCTTGACGATCTCCACCAGGTCCACCTGGAACACCAGGGTGGCGCCGGCAGGAATGTTGGGCGGGATACCGCGGTCGCCGTAAGCCAGCTCCGGCGGACAGACCAGCTTGCTCCGCCCCCCAACTTTCATGCGGGTGATCCCCTGCCGGAAGCAGGGCACCACATTCCCCAGGTTGAAGGCCACCGGTCCCCCGTGCGCATCGGAGCGATCGAAGAGCGTCCCGTCCCTCAAGCTGCCCACATATTCGACCTTGACGGTATCGGTGGCCGCGGGGTTTTCCCCGTCGCCTGGCTCCATCTCCGTGTAGATCAGACCGGTCTCGGTGGTCACGGCACCGGTGGCCGAGCCTTCCTGGGCCAGAAAGGCTTTCCCGGCCTCCTTCTCCCGGACGGCCGCGTCCGCCAGGCGGCTCTTGAGCATCTGGTCGATCTTGGTTCTGTACTCGTCCAGGGGCACCTGGGGATCCTGCCCCAGGAGACCATCTCCCAGCCCTTCCTGGATCATGGCCACTTCCTCCGGGCTCAGTTGAAGGGCCTGGAACCGGCCCGAGAGCGCCATTCCCAGGGAGTAGAGGGTCTTTTCCGCCTCGGTGCCCGGGGGGGAGGAGGCGCCGGAATCCAGGCTCGAAGAGGTGTCCGCCGGCGGCGCGCACGACCCCAGGGCCAGCAGCAACCCGGAACTCAGCAAGACAGGCAGAAATGAACGTGGCACGGTGCTTCCTTTCGAGACGGGGCATCCGGCCATGCGATGCCTCCCTGACGGCCGCAACGCCCTGCGCTTTGCCGGATGCGACGAAACCGCCCTTGACATGCGGTTTCTTTTCTACCGCATCGGAACTCGCGGCGCCAGCTTTTCCGGGCCTGCGGCCCGGAAAAGCAGTGCGCCTGCGGAGGAACGGCGTACTCTTACCGGCATCCCCTCCCTCCAATCCGGCCGGGAGCCGATCATGGCGGCGCTTAGCAAGGATCAGGTCCGCGCCTTCTTCGAGCGCGGCTTCCTGGTGCAGCCGGGAGTCTTTTCGGCCCAGGAGGTCGAGACCATGCGGGCCGCCTTCAGCCGCCTGGAGGCGATGGCTCGCCTCCTCAGCACCACCCGCGCCTACCGTGGCTCCTGGTTCGTCCTGGAGCAAGCAGCCGCGCCCGGCCCGACAGACGGTCTCCGGATTCACCGCATCGTCTGGTGCGGGGCGGCCCAGCCGATCCTCTCCCACTACGGCAGAGACCCCCGCCTCCTGGAAATGGCCGCGCAGATTCTGGGCAGCCGGGAGATGGACCACCTCATCAACCAGGCGCATTTCAAGCTGCCCGGGGACGGCGTGGCGTTCGGCTGGCACCAGGACAGCCGCCATCGCCGTTTCGGACAGGGCCCCTGGAAAGATGTCAACGGGCGCGGCAGCTATGTCCAGACCGTCGTCGCCCTCGATGACGTGACGCCGAACAGCGGGCCGCTGCGCCTGATCCCCGGGAGCTGCAAGCTCGGCCACCTGCCCCGGTTCCCCGACCAGTGGCCCGCCTCCGAGCTGGCGGACCCCGCCCGGGCGGTCGCGCCATCCCTGGCCTCCGGCAGCGTGCTCCTTTTTGGCCCGTACACCCTCCATTCCAGCCTTCCCAACCAGTCGGCACGCCCCCGGCGCGCCTTCATCAACGGGTATGCCTTCCCGGGGGCCAATACGCGCGTCTATCCGGGCCGTGGGGCGGGGCGGCGTCTCCGATCTCCGGGGGCTTCCCGTCCGTGTGGCCGCCGCGGGAGAGGTGTGCAACAATGACTTCTTCCGTTCCCGAACGGAGGGTTTCGAGACTTTGGATTCTTGTCAACGGATCCGAGGAGGTTGCACATGCCAACGAAAACATCCAAACCTCCGACATCGGAGGCCGATGACGGTTCACGGACCGCTGCCAGCCGCTTGCGTGACCACACGAAAGCCGTGGGCGACGACCTGCGCACGCTGGGACATCTCGCCAAGGATGCCGCCCAGGAGAAGCTCGAGGAAGCTCGCCAGGCGGCATCGGGCTACTACGACGAGGGGGTCGAAAAGGCCACCGATCTCGAGGGCCAGCTGGTGAAATACGTGCGCGACAAGCCGCTGAAGTCGGTCTTGATCGCAGCCGGCGCCGGGATCCTGGTGGGCATCCTCTGGGGCAGGCGCTAGCACTTGACCGCCATCCAGCCGGGTCCAGCGACCCACAGCGGGCCGATTGTCTTTGCATCCACGGGCCGGGCCCGCTGTCCCGTGTAGCCGGGCCGCGCAAGCTGTCCCACACACCAGGCGCGCCGCAGTGGACGCCACCCTCATCCCGTTCCTCTCGAGCCTGGTCTATGACCTGCTCTTGGCGTTCGTGATCCTCGCGGTCCTGGGGCTGTTCGGCATCCCCACCGCCTCTCTCATCGCCGTCTTTGGCGCCGTGGGGCTGGCCCTCCAGGGGACCCTGGCCAACTTCGCCGCCGGAGTGATGCTCCTGGTCTTCCGGCCGTTCCGGGTGGGAGATGACGTGGAAGCCGGCGGCGCCCCGGCCGTCTAGAAACCCGGCCTCAGCGCCCCGGCCTCCGCCGCCCGTGCCCGGTCCGGATGGCGTTCTTTCCGGCCATGCTCCCGCCGGCGCCGGCGATCAGGCGCCCGGCCGCCTCCCGGTCAATCCGGCCGGAGCTCAGCAACGCCGACGCCTCCCGCGCGACGCAGGCCACGAACTCCCCGTGGTTTCGCCACGCGGAATCCGGGTCGCACGCGGCCGCGCCGTCGCAGTCTTCGTCGAGGCTGTTGCCGGGGAGATCGACCGCGCCAGGATGGCGGGCCGGGTCGGCATCATCGCAATCCTCTGTCGCCGGACTGCCGTCCCCATCCGCGTCCACTTCCTGGGAGACATCGCAGGCCGCGGCACATCCGTGCGCATCGGTCACCGCACCCGGTACGGTATCCAGGCAGTCATCCAGAATATCCACGACCCCGTCTCCATCCTGGTCCAGACCCTCGTCCACCTGGCCGTCACAATCATTGTCCCGCCCGTCCAGCCTCTCTTCCGCGCCGGGAAACACGGTGCAGGCGGTGTCATCACAGTCCTCGTCGGCATGGAATCCATCCCCATCCGCGTCCAGGCACACATCCAGGGCCTGGAACCCGGAGGCATCCAGGCCGGGGGCGTCCAGGAGGAAAGCGATGATGTTCTTGAACAGGAGCTGGTTGTTGGGCCGGGTCCCGTGGAGGTCGCCGCCGAAGGGAGTCGGCCCGTTCAGGAAGATCTCCTCGTCCCCCACCACGACGCCACGCCCCAGGTCGCCTGTTTCTTGGCCGAACGAAAGGAGCACGGTGCGTCCCGCGTCGGCAACGACCGGCCATCCGGGACCGCTCTCCAGGTACGAGCTGTTCGCTCCCATTCGGATCGGCGTGTCCACCGTTCCGAAGGGGCCGGAGATGATCGCCGCGGCCGGATCAAGAATGCCGCCGAAACCGGTGCCCCCGAAATCCCGCAGCTGGGCGCCGAGGGCAGGCGGCGCGGTCCATTCGTTCCGGAACGACAGGACCCCTCCGCCCTCCTGGACAAAGACCCGCAGCAGGCATGCTTCCTCGGGAGAGAGGGCGACCCCCATGCCGGTGACCACGAAGATAGCCACGCCGCGCAGCACCTCCACGGTGACCGCCGGGACGCCGTCCGGCTGCTGAGGGGTGCCGAAACGCACGGCGCTGCCATATTCGGCGTCCACCGCCTCGCGGACCGATGAGAAGAACGGACTCGTGGTGAAGCCCAGCGTCGCAAACGGGTTGGGCGGGCCATCCCGCTGCGGATCGAACCCCTGGATAACCGCCTGCGCGGCCGCCTGGTGGCTGGCGGCCGCCAGGGCGAGAACCAGGAGGATGGCGAGGGCCGGGTGGTGAAAAAAGCGGCGAGTGGCGGCGTCTGGCCGGATGAGGCGCATGGATTCTCCTCTCGGCGGCCCCCGGGTCAGGTTTCTCTCCACCCGCCCCACGCCCAAGCAACTGGCGCGCCAGCCCGGATCCTGGAGAAAACAGAGATCCGGAGGTGGGGGGCGGCACGGAAAGGTCAGGCCAGCTTCGTTCCGGTATCCCCATTTCCCCGGCCCAGGGAGCGGCTGATCTCGCTGAGAGCGGCGGCCAGCCCGGCGGAAACCTGGACAGGGAAGGGAGGAACGGCTGGCTGGAGGGCCTGGATCGCCCCGGGCAAGGCTGCAATCGAACTCCGGGCTCTTTCCCGGGCCGCCGCCAGGCCGCCGCGCAGCGACGGAGATCGCCGCCCGCCTTTCATGACCGGGAAAAGAAGCGGCTGTCCGTCCACCTGCTCCTCTCTCCGGGCCAGGATGTCCTGAACCACCCGCCCCTCACGCACCTGCCGGAACACCTGTTTGCGGCCCGGAAGAATGGCCTTTCCCCTGGAGAGCTTCACACGTCCCCGCCCCGCGTAACGGGTCATCTTGTAAACCATCTCCAGGGCCGGCGCATCCTCCGAGACCCCCATCCTCGTGCCGACCCCGAAAGCATCCACCGGCGCGTGCTCCTCCAGCAGGCGTGCGATGGCCCATTCATCGAGATCGCCGCTGGCCACGATGCGCACCTGCGGCAGCCCGCCCGCATCCAGGATCCGGCGGGCCTCCCGGGCGCCGGCCGCCAGGTCCCCGGAGTCCAGCCGCACGGCACTGATCCTGAACCCGGACTTCATGTCCCGCGCCAGATCCACGACCTGCTGGACGCCGCGGGCGAGGTCGTAGGTATCCACCAAGAGGACGGCCCCGGGCCGGTGCGCAGCGAACGCCCGGAAGGCCTCCTTTTCACTCCGGTGGGCCTGAACATAGCTGTGCGCCATGGTGCCCTTCACCGGGAGGCCGTAGAGGCTGCCGGCCAGGACATGGCTGGTTCCATCCACGCCGGCGATGGCAAAGGCGCGGACCGCTCTCAGGGCGGCATCGGCTCCATGCATCCTTCGGAGGCCGAAGTCGATCACCGGACGCCCCCGCGCCGCCTGCACCACGCGAGCCGCCTTGGAGGCCATCACCGTCTGCAGATGTACCTGGTTGATGAGTGCGCTCTCCACCAGCTGCGCCTGCGGGAGGGACGCCGTCACTTCCAGAAGCGGCTCCCCGGCGAACAGGGGCGTCCCCTCCGCCACGGCATCCACCTCTCCCTGGAAGCGGAACGATTCCAGGCAGCGAAGAAAGTCCGGCGCGAACCGGTTCAGGCGTTCCAGGTGCCCCAGGCAGCCGGAACTGAAGCGAAGCGATTCCAGGTAGGCGAGAGCGTCCTCGAGACCGCAGGCAAGGATGTAATTCCGGCTGGGCGGCAGGCGCCGGACGAACAGGCTGAACGTCGCGCTGGCGGTCATGCCCTCCCGCCAGTAGGCCTCGGCCATGGTGAGCTGGTAGAGATCCGTCAGAAGTGCGACGTTCTCCCCACCCACCCAGGTGGTGGGCTGACTCATTCTCGTCCCCCGGATGGACCCGGGCAGTCGACGTGGAGGGAGCCATCCGGCTTTCGGGGTTTCCGGCGGTCGTTCATCACCCCGAGGAGGAAGAGCTCCACATCCGGAGGGCCATGCAGAAAGTAGGTGGCGCGTGTGGGTTGGTTTCCCTCGCCCACCCGGATTCCGATCCCATCGCCGGCCAGCGAACGGAAAGCATCCTCGTCGGTGTCGTCATCACCGATGTACAGCGGGAGGACATCTTTCCCTCCCAACCCGAGATGCTCCAGAATCCAGCGCACGGCCCGTCCCTTGTCCCACTCCACGTTCGGCCTCAGTTCCAGGACCTTCTTGCCGGGCCGCTGCAGCAGGCGGGGATGCCTCAGACCAACCGCTGCCACGATCCTTTCCACGCGCTCGACATCAGGGGCGGGAACCATGCGTGTGTGAACCGCCACCGCAAACCGTTTCCGCTCCACCAGGATGCCCTGAACCCCCGTGAGGGATCGGGCCAGCTCCTCCTCCACCGCGTCCAGCTCGCCCAGCAGCTGCCGGCCGCCCGGGTGCTCCTTTCGCATGCCCCCCGGCCCGGAGATATCGAAGCCGTGGCTTCCGGCGTAAACCAGACCGGGCACGCGGACCAGCTGCTCCACCACGGCCCGATCCCGGCCGCTGATGATGGCAACAGGGCCCTGCCGCGCCAGGGCCCGGATCACATCACGCATGGAGTCCGCCAGGGTCGCCTGCTCGGGTCGCCGCACGATCGGAGTCAACGTGCCGTCGTAGTCCAGGAAGACCACGAGGCGCTTGCCCCGCATCCTCCTCAAGATGTCATCGAGACAGGCGCGTGCGTGCCGCGGAGGCGTTCTCTGCTCGTGCTGGTCTTTTTCCCCGGTCATGAACGCTCCCCTGGCGCGCCGGCTGCCGGCCCTCGGGCCCGGACCCCGGGATCATACTGCCTGCCTGCCTCGGGGATGCGTCCCTGATCCCGGTTTCCGGAGCGGTCCGTGGTATCTTCTCCGGGTACCTCTTCTGGAACAACGCCATGCCCCCGGTCCAGCGTCAGGCCATCCGCGACCCCTCCCTGCTCCAACGGCGGGAGAGGGCTGTCCCGCGAGCCGCATACAATCTCACTCCTCTTTTCATGGATCGCGCCCAGGGAAGCCGCCTGTGGGACATCGACGGCAGGAGCTACATCGACTTCACCGGAGGGATCGGCGTGGCCAATGTCGGCCATGCTCACCCACGGGTGGTCGCCGCCGTTCAGGAGCAGCTCCGGAAGGCCATCCACATGTCCTGGCATGTGGTCATGCATGAGCCGTACCTCCGCCTTGCCGAGCGTCTCAACCAGATGGTTCCCCTGCCGGGCCCCAACAAGTCGCTGTTTTTCAACAGCGGCGCCGAGGCTTGTGAAAACGCCGCGAAGATCGCCCGCCATGTCACCAAACGCCCGGCCTTGATCGCCTTCCAGCGTGCCTTTCACGGGCGAACGCTCCTGGCGCTGTCCCTGACCGGGAAAACCCGGCCGTACGTCTCCGGGTTCGGCCCCTTTGTTCCGGAAGTCTACCGTCTGCCCTTCGAGCCGTTCTTCGGCAACCGGGCCGGAACGGCCGCCCAGGTGGACCAGGCCTGCCTTCAAGCTCTGGACGAACTGTTCACCCACAGCGTGGAGCCCGAAACCGTGGCCGCCGTGTTCCTGGAACCGGTGCTCGGTGAGGGAGGATTCTACCCGGCCCGCCCGGAGGCCGTCAGAATCCTCCAGGACACCTGTCGGAAGCACGGCATTCTTCTCGTTGCCGACGAGATCCAGACAGGGTTCGGGCGTTGCGGCGCCCTGTTTGCCTGCCAGCGGCTGGGGCTGGCGCCGGATCTCCTGATCATGGCCAAGTCGCTGGCCGGTGGGCTCCCTCTGAGCGCGGTGACCGGGGGAAGCTCCTTGATGGACACGGTGCCCGCCGGCGGGCTGGGCAGCACGTTCGGTGGAAATATCCTCGCTTGCGCCGCGGCCAACGCGGTGCTGGATATCATCGAATCGGAGAACCTGCCGGCCCGCGCCCGCGATATCGGACGCCGGGTCATGGGCACCTTCAACGATCTCGCCACCCACGCGCCCACGGTGGGAAACGCCCGGGGCCTGGGCGCCATGTGCGCCCTGGAGATTGTCGATCCCGGCACCGACCGGCCAGACGCCCGGCGCACGTCCCGGATCATCGAGACCGCCCGCGATCAGGGGCTCCTGATCATGCCGGCCAGCGGCCATGTCATTTGTACCTTGATGCCCCTGACCATTCGCGACCATGAGCTCGATGAAGGTCTGCGCATTCTCTCCTCCGCCGTGAAACAAGTCTCTTGATGTTTTTGAACCGCCCGAACCGCGGCACGCCGCCACAGGATTATCCATGAAGAACGGAACCATGACTTATCAGACCGTCAATCCCGCCACTGGGGAGCTACTCCGCACCCATGAAACCCACACCGATGCACAAGCCGAGCAAGCGCTGGAGAGAGCCCGACGCGCCTTCTCGGCCTGGCGCTCCGAAACTCCGGCGCGCCGGGCGGATCTCCTGAGTCGCATGGCGGACACGCTGGAGAAGCGCGCCCCGGATCTGGCGCGGACGGCCGCCCGGGAGATGGGCAAGCCGCTTGCCCAGGGAACCGCAGAGGTCAAGAAATGCGCCGCGGCCTGCCGCTACTTTGCCGAGAACGCCGAGACCCTGCTCCGGCCCCGGGTGCTGGCGACCGACGCCACCGAATCGCTGGTTCGCCACGACCCGATGGGCCCCATCCTGGCCATCATGCCGTGGAATTACCCCTTCTGGCAGTTCTACCGCTTTGCCGCGCCGGCTCTGGCGGCAGGCAATACGGTCCTGCTCAAACACGCGCCCAACACCCCCGAATGCGCCCTGGCCATCGAGCAACTTGTTCTCGAATCCGGGTTCCCGGAGGGAGTCGTGCAAAACCTGTTCCTCGACAATGCCCAGGCGGCGCGCCTGATCGCTGACGACCGGCTGTGCGGCGTGACTCTGACCGGAAGCACGCGCGCCGGCCGGGAGGTTGGCCGCGTGGCCGGGCGCAATCTGAAGCCGCTCGTTCTGGAACTGGGAGGCAGCGATCCGTTCATCATCTTTGAAGATGCCGATCTCGAGAAAACGGTGCGCGCCGCTGTGGAGGCGCGCTGCCAGAACAGCGGGCAGAGCTGTATCGCAGCGAAGCGGTTCCTGGTTCATCGCTCCCTGTACGGTGCCTTCAGCGAGGCTTTTGTGCGGGAGATGTCCGCGCGCCCCACCGGCGATCCCCAGGAGCCTCGCGTGGCCATGGGGCCACTGGCCCGCCAGGACCTCAGGGACAAACTCGCCCAGCAGGTGCGCGCAAGCCTTGCCGCAGGCGCGAAGGCGCTGTGCGGCGGCCAGGTTCCCGAGGGAAAGGGGTTCTTTTATCCGGCCACCGTCCTGGTGGATGTGCCCGAAGGTTCGCCCGCGGCCCATGAAGAGTTGTTCGGGCCGGTGGCGCCGCTGTTCGCCTTCGACACCGAGGAGGAGGCCGTGGAAAAAGCCAACGACACCCGCTACGGACTGGGCACCAGCCTGTGGACGTCGGACCGGGAGCGTATCCAGCGATTGGTCCCGCAGCTGGAGACCGGAATGATCTTCGTGAACGGCCTGGTCCGGTCGGATCCGAGGCTTCCTTTCGGTGGCATCAAGGAGTCTGGCTTCGGGCGCGAGCTCGGCGACGAGGGAATTCTGGAATTCGTCAACACCAAGAGCGTCTGGATCCGCTAGAGGACACAGCACCTGCCCCATGGCAAGATGCGTCGTTCTCAGCCCAGAGAGTGCCGGAGGGTGTGGACCGTATGTTGCTGCTCCTCGTCCGTCATCGCCGGAAACAGCGGAAGAGTCATGGCCTCGCGATAGTAGGCCTCTGCCTGGGGAAAATCTCCCCAGTTGAAACCCAGGCGCCTGTAGACGGGCTGGGTGTGAACGGGGATGAAATGCACCTGCACTCCGATCCCGGACTCCAGCATCTCCTTGAAGGCATCGTCCCGGGAACGCGGACTCTCGCGGGGGTTCACCCGTATCACGTACAGGTGAAAGGACGAGCGGCCAAGCGGAGGCCGCGCCTGGGGCATGACCGGCAGGCCGTCCAGATCGGCATCGTATCGCCTGGCCAGCTCGTTCCGGCGCCTCACGTACGTTTCGACCCGCGCCATCTGGCTGGCCCCCAGCGCCGCGTGAATGTCGGACAATCGATAGTTGTATCCCAGGCCGATCTGCTGATAGAACCAAGGTCCCTCGCCGGCGCCGTTCATGTGGCGGGGATCCCGGGTGATCCCCTGGTTGCGAAGACGTCGCAGCGATTCGGCCAGATCATCCCGGTTGGTGGTGATCACACCACCCTCGCCCGAGGTCACGACCTTCACGGGGTGAAAACTGAAGACCGTCATGTCCGAGTGATGGCAGCCACCGATGATTCCTGCCTGGCCGCGGCTTCCCATGGCGTGGGAGGCATCCTCGATCACCCGGAAACCGAACCGGTGTGAGAGACCCCGGATGGTCTCCATGTCACATGGATGTCCGGAGAGGTGCACCGGGATAACGATCCGCGGTAGCATGCCCCGTGCCGCCGCCTGCTCGAGCTTTTGCTCCAGGGCCACGGGATCCATGTTCAGCGTCCGCGGATGGATGTCGACGAAGTCGATGTCCGCGCCACAGTAGAGGGCACAGTTGGCCGTGGCCACGTAGGTGGTTGGCACGGTCCACAGACGGTCACCCGGACCGAGCCGCAGGGCCAGGCAGGCCAGGTGAAGCCCTGCCGTGGCGCTGGAAACCGCGATGCCGTGGCGCGCGCCGCAGTAATCCGCCACCGCCTTCTCGAAACGCTCCACGGCCGGACCCTGGGTCAGACGGGGCGAGCGCAAGACGTCCGTGACGGCCTGGATATCCGCCTCCGTCACCTCCTGCCGTCCATACGGGATCAAGACATGGCACTCCCCCGGGATGGACCCGCGATGGGAATAGTACCAGGGCGCCGTCGCCGGGAGGGCGCGGTGAATCTGCTATCCTGGCCGCTCGGACGCGCCTCCACCGGTTCCGTGGCAGCGGTCTTCGGTTCCACACAGGCAAGGATGGATCCAGATGGCACCTTCCCCGTCAGCATCCCAGGATCCCGCCTGGCTCCTCTTCGCCCTGATGACCGTGGCGACGTGGGGCGTTTATGGTGTCTTCCTCCACCGGGGACAGACGCTGATGGCGGATCCGGTCAACGGACGGTACAAGGCCTTCCTGTTCGTTGGCATCGCCTACTTTCTCATTGCGATGCTCCTGCCGGCGCTGGCACTGTTCGTGGCCGGCGCTTCCTTTTCACTGACCGGAGGCGGGGTCGCCTGGTCGCTTTTGGCCGGCGGGGTCGGAGCCGTGGGAGCGTTCTGTGTTCTTCTGGCGTTCGGGGCCCGGGGGTCGCCCACGGTGGTCATGTCCATCATCTTCGCCGGTGCGCCCATCGTCAACGCGGTGGTGGCCCTGGCCTGGCACCCGCCCGCCGGCGGCATGGGGAGTCTCAAGCCCCTCTTTCTCCTGGGAATTGGCCTGGCGGCTCTGGGAGGCTGTCTGGTGACCATCTACAAGCCGGCGCCTGGGCCGGCCAGGAGCTCGGCCGGCATCCAGCGGGTCCACGGCGGCACCCCCTCGAGCCACCCCCCCGTCTCGGGCCGCTGAAACGGCCTTCACCAGGCGTCTCCGCCCTGGCCCCGTCTCCGAGGCCGGTTTCCGGATTCGGTCCAGGGAGTGCATGGCCGCCATGACGCTGGAATCGATCGCCCGGGACCTGCGGAAGGCGGTCCAACAGCTGCACTTCGCGCCTCCCGTGACCTGTGTTTAAAATCCGCTGGAGTATGCCTGGGCCCCGCATCGCCGCTACCTGCGCCTGGGGAAGGGACCACGCGAGGTGATGCTCCTGGGGATGAACCCGGGTCCATGGGGCATGGTCCAAACCGGAGTGCCTTTCGGCGACCCGGACATGGTCAGAGAGTGGATCGGGATCGAAGCGCCGGTCCGGAAGCCCGGCGAGGAACACCCTCGCCGGCCTGTGAAAGGATTCACCTCCCACCGCCGGGAGATCAGCGGTCGCCGGCTCTGGGGATGGGCCCGCGAGCGCTTCGGGCCGGCCCGGGATTTCTTCACCCGTTTTTTCGTGATCAACTACTGCCCGCTCTGCTTTCTCGAGGAGAGCGGCCGCAACCGGACCCCGGATCGCCTGCCGGCACGGGAGCGCAGGGCGCTGTTTGCGGCCTGCGATCTCTCCTTGCAGCGGATGGCCGCCGTCCTGCGGCCTGACTGTGTGATCGGCCTGGGCCGGTTCCCAGAGCACCGCGCCCGCGAGGCTCTCGGTGATCAACGCCTCAGGATCGGCCGGGCGCCGCATCCGAGCCCCGCCAACCCCCGCGCCAACCGGGACTGGGGAGCACAGATGACCGAGACTCTCCAGGAAATGGGAATTGCGCTCCCGTCCGGCAAGGCGGGCCAGGCCTGACCGCGACGGCGGATCAGGCGGCCACGCAGACAAGTGGAAAATGGCGGGCGAGGGCCGTGATGCAAATCATCGCTGGGGCCGTTCCCTCGTCCGCCGGGGGGTAGAGGTAACCGTTCTTCCAGGAATCACAACCGGCGCGGCGAACAATTATTCCCGGACGGCGGACGGCTCCCGAGAGGCTGCCGGCCCAGGCGTGAACTCCACCTAAGTCAAGGAATCACGGAAGCTTGGGGGAACTGCCGCGACGGCACATTCGGGCCACACCGCCCCTGCCTAGGGGAAAATCCCCAGATCCTGGTAGCTGGCGGCGATCTTGTTGATGGCGCTGATCAGGGAGGCGGTCCGCAGATCGGCACGTTCTCCGTGACGCTGCTTGATTTCGCGGATCTGCTGGTAGGCGGACATCATGGTGCCTTCGAGACCGGATCGTACCAGGTCTTCCTCACTCGCTCCCCTGGCAAACGAGGCGATCTTCTGCCGGTCGAACTGCTTGCCGGTCATCTCCTCGACGGCCCCGAGAATGCGCCGGTACGCTCCTTCCTCGAAACGCTTCTGCATGCGGCCGAACCGCAGGTGGGACAGGTTCTTGACCCATTCAAAATACGAAACGGTCACGCCGCCTGCATTGAGATAGGTATCCGGGACGATGAGAACATTTCGATCTCTCAGGAAATCGTTGGCATCCGGCGTGGTGGGACCGTTGGCGGCCTCGGCAATGATTTTCGTCCGCAGCCGGGGCGCATTCTCCATCGTGATCTGGTTCTCCAGAGCCGCCGGCACCAGAATGTCGCACTCCATCTCCAGGATGTCGCCGGATGCAGGGAGGTTCGTCGCGCCTGGAAAGTCGAGGAGAGAGCCGGTTTCCTGGCGGTGGGCCACGACCTGCTCGAGATCCAATCCCCCGGAGGCATGGATGGCTCCCTCGTACTCGGCTAACCCCACCAGGACGGCGCCGGCCTCGGTCAGAAATTTGGCCACGTGGTACCCCACATTTCCCAGGCCCTGGACCGCAACGCGCTTCCCCTCCACGCCGGGGGCCAGGCCGAGTGCCTCCATGTCGTTCCGTGCGGCGCAGGCTTCGCGGATACCGAAAAAGACTCCACGCCCGGTGGCCTCCACCCGGCCGCGCAGACCCCCTTGGGCCACCGGCTTTCCAGTCACGCAGGCCAAGGCGTTCAGCTCTCCCGAGGTCAATGACATGTACGTATCCGCGATCCAGGCCATCTCCCGCGAGCCTGAGCCGAAATCCGGAGCCGGCACATCGACTCCCGGGCCGATAAAGTTCTTCTTCACCAGCTCGAACACATAGCGGCGGGTGAGCCGTTCCAGCTCGGCGTTCGAGTAGCGATGCCGCGCCACCCGTATGCCTCCCTTCGCTCCTCCGAACGGAACATCCACTATGGCGCACTTGTAGGTCATCAGCGCCGCCAGCGCCTTCACCTCATCCTCATTGACCATCAGGCTGTACCGGATACCGCCTTTCGTCGGCAGCTTGTGCTGGCTGTGCTCCGCCCTCCAGGCATGGATCACCTCGATGGTGCCGTCGTCACGCTTCAAGGGAAAGCTCATCCGGTAGACGCTATTGCACGCCTTGATGGTCTTGAGAAGCCTCGGGTCATGGGAAGTGAGCCGGGCGGCGCGGTCGAAGTTCCGGTTGACCTGGGCGTAGAAACTCGGCCTGGAAGCCATATCATCCTCGCCGCGAGAAGAACAGCATGATATCCCCCTCGCCGGCGGCGAGACAACCCGGTCCGCCGCCGGCAACCTTCAGCGGCGCCCCTTCCTGCGCCTTTGCGTCTCCCGGATGGCCTCCAGGCGTCTCTGCTGCCTTCGCCTTCCCCGTTTTCTGCGGCGCTCCCGCTCCGTCATGCCGAGCGGCAGCGGCCGGGGCGCGGCAGCTCCGGGAAGGGCAGGGTGCGTGGCCGGCGAAAGCGCCTGCTCCTCGTCTTCAGAGAGAAGCAGGAAGTGGCGCTCGATATCGATGAAGTCCGCCGAGGAGGCAGACGGAATGGCCCGGGCCATCCGGCTGCGGAAGGCCTCCACTGTCTCGATGCGCACACCCGCCCCGCGCAGCCGGCCGGCCAGTTTCTGGTCGGAGGTGACGACGGTTGCCGTCCCGCCTCCGGCCACGACCTGGGAAGACATCTGAAAAATCAGGTCATCCGCCTCAGCCGGGAACTCGGCGTAGCTGGCCCGCAAGTGGGGATGGAGCGGGGCGCCTGAAGGGGGGGCGCCGAGGCGCCTGCCGTCGTAGACAATCCAGGGCTGGATACCCTCGCGCTCACCCAGGCTGCGCACCAGCTCTTCCAGCTCGTTCTTGAGGTCTTGCACTTCTCGGCGCTGGAAAAGAGCGTGGCGGGCCAGTCGAAAGATGAAATTGTAGCCATCGATGAAGAGACGGCTGGGTGGGCGGGGCGTGGAGTCTCCGTTCATGGTTTGGTAGTATACCGCCTCCATGGCGGGCGAATTCATGCACCGCCTGCACCGGAGTCGTCCCCATGCCGTCCATGGAGTCCTTCGACATCACCTCGGGATGCGACCCGCAAGAGGTGGATAACGCCGTGAATCAGGCACGCAAGGAGATCGGCCAGAGGTTCGACTTCCGGGGTTTGCGCATCGGGGTGGAGTACTCGCGCCGGGAGAGCGAGATCGTGCTCTCCGCACCGGACGAGTACAAACTGAGGGCCGTCCTGGAAGTGCTCAAGGGGCGCCTGTCCCGCCGAAAAGTCCCCGTCAAGAATCTCAAACCGGGACCGGTAGAAGCCGCTGCTGCCGGCTCGGTACGCCAAAGCCTTCATCTCCAGCAAGGTATCCCCACCGAGATCTCGAAACAGATCATCCGGTTCGTGAAGGACCGCAAGCTGAAAAAGGTCCAGGCCTCCATCCAGGGCGAACAGGTGCGCATCTCCTCTCCATCCCGTGATAGTCTCCAGGATGTCATCCGCCTCCTGAAGGCGGAAGAGTTCGGGCTGGAACTGCAGTTCGGTAATTACAGAACCTGAGTGTTCTCTTCCCGGCGCGGGCTGGCCTCATTCCGGCCAAAAACAGGGAGCCTGGCTGCCGGCCAAGCCCCAATCACCAAAATGTCATGGCCAGGCTGCCGGCCACCCAGGATAATTCCGCCACACGCACTGCTCCCGAAGAGCATTCGAGGGACACCATCATGGGCCAGAAAATAAAAGCCAGACGGGTCGCCATTCTCCTTGCCAACGGCTTCGAGCAGTCCGAGCTGGTCCAAGCCATGGAGACATTCCATCAGGGAGGATTCACCTGCCACCTGGTCTCCTCCGAAGAGGGAAGCGTGCGGGCCTGGGACCAGACCGACTGGGGAGACGTCTTCCACGTGGATGTTCCGCTTGGCCAGGCCCGGTGCCGGAATTTTGATATCCTGTTCCTTCCTGGAGCGGTGATGAACCCTTCCAACTTGCGCCGCGATCCCAAGGCCGCCAATCTCGTCTGCGCCTTCTTTGCCGCCGGCAAGCCCGTAGCGGCTCTGTGCCACGGTCCCTGGGTGCTGGTGAACAGCGGGATCGCCCGCGCCGTGAAGAACCATGCTTACCGCTCCCACCGCTGCGATGTTGAAACCTTCGTGGAGCGCATCTTGCCTGGCGAAGATGCGACGGCCCTGTCCCACCTCCCGGGGGCGCCCATCCTCGCGGCGAGCAACACGCCGGCGTTCTCGTCTTCCCTGGCGGCCATGACCAGGCGACAGGCCTCACGCTGCCGGAGCCTGCCGCGGGCGGACCGGCTGGCGCTGCCGATGATCGTCTGGCTCCACCAGGGGAAGAAGCGCTCGGTCCAGCCACGGAGAACCGTGGAAAACTTCCAGAAGCAAAGCGCTTCCTGAGGCATCTCTAGCGGTCCACTAGAACCCGTCAAGCTGGCTGGTCTGGATACCCTTTTCCTTGAGCATGACCGGGATGCCGTCATCGACCCGGTAAATCGTGGACTCATCCTCCGTGATCAGCCCCTCTTCCAAGGGGGTCTCCACCGGGGTTCCATCCACGTAGGTCGCCGATCCCTTATCGATGATCTCGTTCAGCCGCCTCAGTTTGTTCCCTTTAAGAATCTTCACCGGGGTCTTGGTCACCGGACAGCAAAGAATCTGCAGCAGTCTTTCATCTACCGGCATGATGTACCCTCATGGTCAACAGGTGCGCAAGGTTCCGACCGGCGTGTGTTCCGTCCGGCCGGAAAGCCCGGATCCTCAGGCGATCGTGATGGACCGGTCGAGATAAACATCCTGGATGGCATTCAGGAGCGCGATCCCCTCTTTCATCGAACGCTGAAAAGCTTTTCTCCCCGAGATGAGACCCATGCCTCCCGCCCTCTTGTTGATCACCGCCGTGCGAACCGCCTGCGCCAGGTCGTTCTTTCCGGAAGCGCCACCAGAATTGATCAAACCCACCCGGCCCATGTAACAGTTCGCCACCTGGTAGCGGACCAGATCGATAGGGTGGTCCGAGGTAAGTTCTCCATACATGGCCGGGACGCTCTTTCCGAAGCCGATGGCCGTGAACCCTCCGTTGCCGGTGGCCTGCTTCTGCTTGATGATATCGGCTTCGATAGTCACTCCCAGGTGATTGGCCTGGCCGGTGAGATCGGCAGCCGCATGATAATCGTGTCCGTCCTTCTTGAAGGCATTGTTGCGCAGGTAGCACCACAGGACAGTGGCCAGGCCCAGCTCATGGGCCTGAGCAAAGGCCTCCGAGATCTCCATGATTTGCCGGCTGGATTCAGACGATCCGTAGTAAATGGTCGCTCCGACGGCGGCGGCGCCGAGGTCATAGGCCTGCTCCACGCTGGCGAAGAGCACCTGGTCGTAGCGATTGGGATACGTCAGAAGCTCATTGTGATTGATCTTGACGATGAACGGAATCTTGTGGCTGTACCGGCGCGACACCGCCCCCAGAACTCCGAGGGTGGATGCGACACCGTTGCACCCCCCCTCGATGGCGAGCCTGACGATCTCACCGGGATCGAAATAGACCGGGTTCGAAGCGAAAGACGCGCCGGCCGAGTGCTCGATGCCCTGGTCCACGGGCAGCAGGGAAAGATATCCCGTTCCCCCCAGGCGCCCATGATGAAAGAGGCGTTGCAGGCTCTGGAGGACACGATTGTTGCGATCCGTGATCATCATGATCCGGTCCACGAAGTCGGGACCCGGGAGGTGCAGCTTGTCCCGCGGTATGGTTCGACAGGTGTGTTCCAGGAGATCGCGCGCCTCCTGGCCCAGAAGATCGATGGCTGCTTGTCCCATGCTCATTCTCCTGCGGCCGAAATCATGTGTGGTCCCCCCGCCTCCGAAAGCTTTATGAATAGTACCGAGAGGCCTCTCTCTTGACAACAGGCTCACCGTCCCCACAGGGAGCTCCCGGGCCGGCTCACAGTGCCCTCTCCGGGCGGACCCTTGCACCGGGGGCCGATTTCGGTGAGACTTCATGAGGATATGCTTGGTGCCGCCGGCTCCGAGGAAATCTCAAGCCGGAGGGGGCCGGGCGCAGGAAGGGGGGGTTGATGCACAAGGTGGTCCTGCTACGTCACGGTGAGAGCATCTGGAACAAGGAGAACCGGTTCACCGGCTGGACGGATGTTGATCTGTCCGAAAAGGGTCATTCCGAGGCCCGGGAAGCCGCGCGGTTGCTGCAGACCGAAGGGTACGATTTCGATTGCGCCTACACTTCCGTTCTCAAGCGCGCCATCCGGACATTGTGGATTGTCCTGGACACAATGGATCGCACCTGGCTCCCGGTCATCCGGTTGTGGCGATTGAACGAGCGACACTACGGTGCGCTCCAGGGTTTGAACAAGGCAGAAACCGCCCGGCTCCACGGCGAAGAGAAGGTGCATATCTGGCGCCGCAGCTACGACCAGCCGCCTCCTCCTCTGGAGGAAACCGATGATCGGTTCCCTGGCCATGACCTCCGCTATGCCGGCCTGGCCCCGGAGGATCTTCCGCGCACCGAATCGCTCAAGGATACTCTCGAGCGCGTCCTTCCGGCCTGGCACCAGGATATCGGCCCTGCCATAAAAGCCGGCAAGCGGATCATCATCTCGGCCCACGGCAACTCGTTGCGCGCCCTGGTCAAGCACCTCGACTCTGTCCCCGACCAGGAGATCGTTCATCTCAATATTCCGACCGGTATCCCCCTGGTGTACGAGATGGACGACCGACTCCGCCCCTTGAAGCACTATTATCTCGGCGATCCGGAGGCTGCCAGGAAGGCCGCCCGGGCCGCCGCCCATCAGCACTGCCAGAACCCGGCTTGACCCCTCTTCCGGGCGTCCCGGCCCGGTCCCGGCTGGGTTCCCTGGGGGGAAAAGCGCGCATCTGTCTCCCCCGACTTTGACAGTTTCCGCTGACACGAATCGGCGCAAGCCGAAGCATATCAAT